>NZ_JCALCL010000005.1:0-345913 GCF_059812325.1 Mycobacterium sp. NGS61 | reverse complement strand
GCTAGGCTGACCCCTCATGGCTGGTGTGGTGGTCACCCTCGACGGCACGATCGTCGATCCCGGGACGCCGTTGTTGCACGCCGACGACCTGGCCGCGGTTCGCGGCGACGGGGTCTTCGAGACGCTGCTGGTGCGCGATGGCAAGGCCTGCCTGGTCGAGTCGCACCTGCAGCGGTTGACCCAGTCCGCCAAGTTCATGGACCTGCCCGCCCCCGACCTGCCCGGGTGGCGCCGTGCGATCGACGTGGCGACCCGCCGGTGGGTGTCGACCACGGCCGACGAAGCGGCGCTGCGGCTGATCTACAGCCGCGGCCGGGAAGGAGGTTCGGACCCTACCGCGTATGTCGCGGTCAATCCCGTCCCGGACCGTGTGGCCGCGGTGCGCTGCGACGGCGTAGCGGCGATCACGCTGGATCGGGGGTTGCCGGCCAAGGGAATCGACGCGATGCCGTGGCTGCTGGCCGGTGCCAAGACGCTGTCGTACGCGGTGAACATGGCGGTCCTGCGCCACGCCGCCCGCCAAGGCGCCGGCGACGTCGTCTTCGTCAGTACGGATGGCTTCATCCTGGAGGGTCCGCGCTCGACGGTAATCATCGCGGCCGCCGGCGAGAACGGCAGTCCACTTCTGCTCACACCGCCGCCATGGTTTCCCATCTTGCGGGGCACCACCCAACAGGCGCTGTTCGAGGTCGCCCGCAGCGCCGGCTACGACTGCGACTACCGCGCCCTGCGCGTTGCGGATTTAGTTGCCGCCCAAGGTATTTGGCTTATCTCGAGCATGACGCTGGCCGCCCGGGTGCACACCTTGGACGGGCAGCGGTTGCGCCGTTCGCCGTTCGCCGACACCTTCGCCGAACTCGTCGACGCCGCGATCATCAGCGATCGGTGACCGCGCCTGCCCTGCGAAATTAAAAGGCTGGCAACCCTTTCGGAGTCGATGGTAGTTTCGTCAGTACACAGGAAAGGAGGTGGTCCGCGAATTGATAGCGTCATGGACATGTGAGGTGGCTGCGCGCTAGCTGCACGGCTCGGAAGAGTCAGCGAGCAACGCGCGCTGGCGAATTTCCCGCAGCCACCCGGCCCCCGAGCCTCCGGTCTGTCCAACCGGAGAACGGCTCGGGGGCCGCTCCATCTGTGGGCCGGGCGGGCCGGTGCGCCGCTACCTGGCCGCCTTGGCCGCCATCTGTTCGACGAGCCGGCCGGCTTGATCGGTGACGTCGTTGTTGCCACACGCCTCGACCTCGACCACCAGCGCACCGGTTGCGCTGAGGGCGTGCTGGCATGTCCGGCCGCTGGGCTCGGTGCGGGTCTGGCTGATCTTTGCTTCGGCGCCGGTGACGTCGCCGAAAGTCCATTCACCGCTCTTGCCCGAGTTGGTGATCTTGACAGTCTTGGTGGCGCAGGCACGCCATCTCGTAGCAGACCCCTCCACGAAGGCGCGTGCCTTCTCAGCCGAAGGGAACTGCGCCACCGCTTGAATGACCCGGTGCGCCGGGTTCTCTCCGCGGGTATGCACGACCTCATTGCGCGTCGCGGTGGGCCCGTGCGGGCGATACACCGATTCCTGGAACGGCTCGAAAGCCGACAGGCACTCCTGATCCGACAGGGTTCCCTGCGGCGCGCGCAGTCCGTCGGCGCGCTGACCGACCTCCATGTTCGGATCACCCAGGACATTCCCGATGTCGGCTACGTCGAGCAGGACGGACTGGATTTCAGCCGGCGCTGACGCACCGGTCTCCGCGGCGGTCGAGGCAGCGCCGGGTTTTGCCGCGGGCCTCTTACTGCCTCCGCCGCCGGCGAACACCACGACCAATACGATCGCCACCACCGCGGCCACCGCGGCACCGCCGATGAGCAGTAGCTTGCTGCCAGACTTCCCGCCGGTGCCGGGCGCGGGGCCGGGACTGACCGCCGGGGGCGGGGGCGATTTGGGCAGGGCGGCCTGGGTCGCGGCGTCGGCCGCGGGTGCCGGCCGTGGTCCGGCTACGGACGGTCCGGCCGGTGAACCGTCTCTGGCCTCGATCTCGGCCAGCACGTTGTCGATCTCGGTGCGGGTGCGGTAGGTGACGTCGTGCCGCATCCGCAACATACGCAGGAGTTGGGCGATGTCGCTGCGGGCGCTGGGATCCGAGCCGTCCTCATCGAGCCCGGACCGCAACTCGACCAGCAACTGCATCTGCTGCTGCGGAGTGAGCTCCTTCTCCGACAGGGTGTTGCCCAGCCGCATGATGTAGCCGAACGGCAACGGCGGCTCCTCGGGCAGCGGTGCGGGCAGCGGCGGCGCCTTCTCCTGCAGGGCGTGAATCGCGGTGACCAGTCCGATGCCGGCCTCGACCGTCGGGTTCTGGTAGTCGATGATCTGCAGCGCCGAGACCGGATTGACCCGCACGCTGTCCACCGGCCCCACCTGGACGGGCAGGATCGGACGGTTCAGCGCCTGGGCGTAGCGCAGCTCGGCCTGACTTGGCTTGGACTGCAACCAGTTGTTGGACAGCGCGACGATGAAGACGTCGCAGGAGCGGATCTGCTCCAGGATGGAGTTCCACCACGCGTCCCCACCGCCGAGTTCCTGGTCGAACCAGACCTTTTGTTGGGCTCTTTTCAGGGCGGTCGTCAGCGCTTCGAGCGACGTCCTGTCTTGGCTCGAGTAGCTGATGAAGATGGCCACAGCGGACTCCTCAACGGAAGGGAAGGGAAGGGTGCGGGAGGCAGATACGCCGAAACCGTGAGGCGACGGTAGCGCATGGCATCAGCAGCAGCAATCGATTCCGGCAAACTCTCGGACACGACCCGGCACAGTGGCGGGTCAGTCGCCGTCGTGGAGCTGCGCGTCGACGGGCGGGTGATATTCGGCGTAGCGCTGACCGAACTCGTGCCCCGGCACCGGCCACTGCTCACCCTCGCCGCCGCGGACCACCCAATCACCCTCCGCGGCCGTTGTCGGACCCTCCAGGGTGTTGATCGTCTCCCCGGCCTGGGCCGGGCGGGCCTGCACACGTCCCTTGCGGCGCCACTGGCCGTCACCGGCCGGCTCGTAGGTGAGCTGGAAGATGTCGTCGCGCACCGACCAGGTCTTGCCATCGGAGTGCACGGCCCAGTCGCCGGGCTCGGCCTGCATCGTGGCACCCGCATCCGACTGCCAGGTCCACGGTTCGTTGCGCTGCTCGGCGGCCACCGTCCCGGTCCGGGTGAAGGGGCGCCACAGTGGGCGGGACCGGTAGCCGAGCTGACGCAGGCTCCACAGGGTGGCGGCCAGGCTGCGCACCGCGGCGTCCAGCAGGTCGGGGTCGCTTTCGACCTCGGACCAGTCGACGAGCTTGTTGTGGATTTTGCGGGCGTCGTCGCGCGGTACCCCGTATTTCCAGCCGTTGCGCCGGTAGTAGCGGCACCAGTCTTCGTGCTCGGCACGTGCCATCGCCAGGGCCGCGGACCGGTCGAACCCCAGCAGCGAAAGCTGTTCCAGCGCAGGAGAATCCGCCATATCTTGACCGGAAAGCTGGGCGGGTGGATTGCCCCAGGTGTTCCAGGTGTGGCCGGCGATCTGCTCGACCATCCACAAGGCGTTGCGCACCTGGCGGCGGTTCGAGCCCCGGTAGAATTCGTCGAGTTCGCTCCACGGCACCGCCGCGGGACCCCGCGGCCAACTGGGATCGATGGTTGCGACGTAGCGCTCGTGAATGAGCCGTGCCGCCCGCTCCCAGGCGTCCTGGATCTGGCCTTCCCGGGTGTCGAGCACCAGCGAGTAGGACTGCAGCATCCCGACTACCTGAATCGAATCGTCGGCGATGCTGGTGTTGAGGTCGGAGGTGAAAATGGGCATGTCGGGGAAGCGGGCGGCCAGCCTGGTGCCGGTGGTTGCGGTGTGGGTGTCCACCAGGATCAGCGCGCACGAGACGGAGTCGGTGTCGCCGATCAGACTCAGCATGGTCGGGATGGTCGGCGCCTCCGACACGGCGTCGATCGCTGGGCCGTCGGAAGCGAAGCCGGCCTGCCGGCGATAGAAGTGATGGTCCCTGAGGTACTCCTCGGCGTCTCGTTCCACCAGGGTCAGCGCTGGCAGCGGGTGCGCCCCCGGCGGGGTGTAGAACTCGCGCTCCAGCGCGCGGCGGGTCAGGTCCGCGCACAGGGCCAACGTCAATTGCGAAGTGCCGCAGACGAATACACGTTTGGTATGGCCGGTGGCGATGATGCCGTCCAACAGTCGGCTCGCGGTGACCTCGTACTTGCCGACTACGTCCGCGGCCCACCGGGTGTCAGAGCCACCGAACTGCTGGGCCCGCCATGCCTCAGCCAGCCACGGGTCGTCGATGCGCACGATCAGCGGCAGGCGCCGCTTGTCCGCCACCTCCGCGAGCCGCCGACCGATCAGGTCGAGCCACAACAGGTTGACGGCCGGATCGGGGGCCATCAGGTAGAGCCGGCCCAGGTGACGCCACAGCCGCAGCGACACCAGCGTCGATGGTGTGTTGAAGTCCACCAGCACCACCCGGGCGCCGAGTCTGCGGACCCGTTGCACGCGATCGTCGCCGGCGCTGGTGATGACCACCAGGGTGCTGCGCCGGTCCAGCGTGCGTGCCACGCCGCTGACCATCGATTCGGTGTCGTCGTCGACGCCGACGATCGCGGTGACCGAATTGGCGAAGTTGGCCCGCAGCCGGTCCACCTGCGCCCGGAACACGCCGACCAGCGCTCCGCCGAGGCCGGTGAAGATCGCTGAAACCGCTGCCATACGGGCTAATTCGAGGCCGACCGGGGTGGGCTCGGGACAGACGTGACCGGCCAGGGAGTAGTCGCCGCTGCTGCCTTTGATCAGCTGGGCGGTCAGCATCAGCGGCGTGAAGACGGCCGGGTGGTTCGCGTCGTGGCAGTTCCAGTAGGCGCTGAGGCCCAGGATCGCGCTCACGCTGATGAGCACCGCGATCACGCTGAACGAGACACCCACCACCCGGTGGCTGGCGTTGGAGCGGAAGGTCAGGACGCAGACGGCGACCAGCACGCCCACCGCGATCGCGGTCGTCGACATCGATCCCGGCCGGCCGAACCAGCGCAGCTCCGGGGGCAGCGCGGCCAGGATGCCGGGCTCGAACGCGACCGCGGCCAGATAGGCGATCAGCACCACCGCCACGGTGGACAGGGTCCAGCGCAGGTGGCGCGGTACGGTCCTGGTCTGCCGCATCCGTCAGCCGACGTAGCGGGCCAGCCGTGCCGACAGGTGCGGCACCAGGGCGCCGTCGGCGTCTACGCGCTCCTCGACGTAGCCCAGATCGCCACCTTCGACGATGCCGTAGAGCCGTTTGGCGCCGCCGACCAGCACGCCCGACCGGCTGCGTGCCAGCGCATCGGTGGCCAGCTCCCACGACGACTGGGTGAGCGGCCGGCCGTAGAACAGTTCGACGTATCCCGACGAGTGCGCCAGCAGCAGCTCGATCGCCGTGGACTCGGTCGGGTCGTCGGGGTCGCTGACGAAACGCCAGAAACCCGACTCGCGCAGCCCGGGCTCGTCGTAGCCGCCCGATTCGTTCAGGCGCCACGAGCGGGCTTCCCAGTTCAGGTAGTCGCCGCCGTCGTGCGAGACCACGATCTGCTGGCCGAATCGGTAATCGCCGTGTGTTCCGCGGCCCTCACCCTCGCCGCGCCACACCCCGACCAGCGGCAGCAACGCCAGCAGCGCGTCGTTCAGGCTGGCGCCCTCGCGCAGGTTGGCGGTGTCGGAGGGGAGCGGCAGGTCGTCGAACGCGGGAATGTTGCGGGCAGCGGTCAGCTTGGCGCGTTCGGCCGCGGCGGCGACAGCACGGTCCGCCGAACCCGCCGCGTCGTCTGCCGCGGCATCGCCGTCGTTGGGGGTCACGACTCGTCGGTGATCAACCGGTACAGCGCATACAGCGCAAACCAGGAGATGACCCCGGTCGCCAGGACCAGCATGATCTCGAAGAACAGCACCACGACGCCGAGTCTATTCGCCGCAGCCGCGTGACTTCGCAGGCGGTCAGGCGATCTTGATGTCCACCTCGTGGACGCCGGCGCCCTGCGGTGCCACCGCGGCGTCTCCGTTGCCCAGCTTGGACAGCGCCCGCAACGTCCACGAACCGGGCGCGGCGAAGAACCGGAAATCGCCGGTGGCCGAGGCGACGACCTCCGCGGTGAACTCGTCGGAGGCGTCCAGCAGACGCACGAAGGCGCCACCCACGGCTTGACCGTCCCGGTCGACGACCCGACCGGTGATCACGGTTTCCTTCTCCAAGTCGACGCTGGCGGGCAACGTCAGTCCTTGCTTTGGCGCAGAGCACATGTCAGCTTCCCAACTCGATCGGGGCACCCACCAGGGAGCCGTATTCCGTCCAACTGCCGTCGTAGTTCTTCACGTTCTGGTGTCCGAGCAGCTCCTGCAGCACGAACCAGGTGTGCGACGATCGTTCCCCGATTCGGCAGTAGGCAATCGTTTCCTTGGTGCCGTCCAGGCCGGCGTCGGCATACAACTTGGCCAGCTGATCGTCGGACTTGAACGTGCCGTCCTCGTTGGCCGTCCTGCTCCACGGCACGTTGATGGCGCTGGGGACGTGGCCGGGCCGCTGGCTCTGTTCCTGCGGCAGGTGCGCCGGGGCCAGGATCTTGCCGGAGAACTCGTCGGGCGAACGCACGTCGATGAGGTTCTTGGTGCCGATGGCCGCGATCACCTCGTCGCGGAAGGCGCGGATCGAATTGTCGGGCGCGGCGGCCGTATAGGAGGTCGCGGGCCGGTCGACCGGATCGCTGGACAACGGCCGGCCGTCGAGTTCCCACTTCTTGCGGCCGCCGTCGAGCAACTTCACCTTCTCGTGGCCGTACAGCTTGAAATACCAGTAGGCATAGGCGGCGAACCAGTTGTTGTTGCCGCCGTAGAGGATCACGGTGTCGTCGTTGGAGATGCCGCGGTCGGAGAGCAGCTTGGAGAACTGCTGTGCGTCGACGAAGTCGCGCTTGACCGGGTCCTGCAGGTCGCTGCGCCAGTCCAGCTTGATCGCGCCGGGCAGGTGACCGCCGTCATATGCGCTGGTGTCCTCGTCGACCTCGACGAAGACGACGCCTGCGGCATCCAGATTGCTCTCCGCCCAGTCGGCGGAGACCAGGACGTCGGAGCGTGCCATGGTGGGATCCTTTCGATTTCTCTTTGTGAATTTTCGAGCGCTAGCCGACCGCTGGGCGGCGCGGACGTCCACGCACTCGGGCGGTGGTAGTGCTCGACACGGACTTACTCCTAGGTATGCCTGTTGCGCATGGGGAGATGCCACGGGGGGATTCCGGGCTGCTCCGAGTGCTGCGCAGATGAGGCGCGGCTACTCAGCAGCTACAGCAACAGCAACAACCCGCTGTGCGGCACAGGTCGACTGTGCGGCACTTGGTGAGCAGAAGCTCGGCGCGGGCTGACACGTCGGTCAGCTTACCCAATGACATAGTGATCAAGCCAACAGCGATAACCGGACCGAAGCTCAGGACTGTTTGAAGTCGTCGAGTCGGATGGTGACGTTGTTGGTGATGCCTTCGATGATGACGTCGGATCCGCGGGCCCCGACGGTGTTCGGCGCCACGCCGAACGGCAATTTCTGGCTGTACAACCTACCGGTGAAGGCGCGCAGTACCGCGGTCAGCTTGTCATCCGGAACGCGCTGGTCGGCGGTGTCGGGGCCGGTCAGCACACCGGTGGGGGTGATGACCAGCGTCGCGGGGTCCTCGGGGGCGATGGACAGGTCCACCGACACGCTGACGCGGTGGTCGAAGTCCGCCGATTTCGGGGTGCCGCTGAACACCAGTCCGTGGCTGTCGGATATTCCGGACTCGGTGGTCCCGCCGGTGGCGTCGTTGGACTCCTGCGGGGGTGCCTCCACCATGAGGTCGGTGATGCCCAGGTAGCGGCCCAGGTGCACCGAGTCGATGATGATGCGGCTCTCCAGCTCGCCCACCGGGATTTTGGCGTCCGGCCTGATCAGCCAGGATGCGTCGGTCAGGTCCACCGCGTGCATGGTGGCCTCGAGCAGTGCCCGGCCGACCGCCGGCTGGTCTCCCGTGTAGGCCTTGATCTCCAGCTCGTTGTAGCGGTGGTTCATCGCCTGCGGAATGAACGGGAAGGCCAGGATCGCCACGAACGGATCGGAGCCCAGGTCGGCGGCGTGGCGAACTGCGGTCGAGAGCCGGTATTCGGCGTAGATGCTGGCGCCGTAATCGACGCTGAGGGCACCGAACCCGACCACACCGACAGTGATCGCCGCGGCGGTAGCACCGACCAGCATCTTGCGCATCGCCATATTGTGACATCGCCGCGGGCCATGTTGCATTGGTCACAACCGCCGCGCGGCAGCGAATCCGCTGGTCTAACCGCTGGTACCGGTGGGCCGCGACGCCCTGTCAGAAGGCCAAAGACCAGGTGGCACGTTATCGTTAGATGTTCTGGCCGCTAACGCGATGTGTCGCGATGTGCCTGGAGGCCTTACCCACGAACGCTGGAGGGGCTTGTTGGAGCTACTACTGCTGACCT
Organism: Mycobacterium sp. NGS61; assembly: GCF_059812325.1. Lineage (NCBI taxonomy): Bacteria > Bacillati > Actinomycetota > Actinomycetes > Mycobacteriales > Mycobacteriaceae > Mycobacterium > Mycobacterium sp. NGS61. Next base: position 337,404 of record NZ_JCALCL010000005.1, on the reverse strand, counting down.
CGGAGCTGTATTCCGATCCGGTCCTACCGTCGCTGTCGCTGCTCCCTCACTCCGTGCGGACGGCGCCGGCGGAAGCTTCTTCGCTGTTGGAGGCAGGCAACGCGGATGTCGTCCTGGTCGATGCGCGTAACGACCTGTCGGGGGCGCGCGGTCTGTGCCGGCTGTTGAGTACGGCCGGTAGGTCGGTCCCGGTGCTGGCCGTGGTCAGCGAAGGCGGGCTGGTGGCGGTCAGTGCCGATTGGGGTCTGGACGAGATCCTGTTGCCCAGTACCGGGCCGGCCGAGATCGATGCCCGGTTGCGGCTGGTGGTCGGTCGGCGCGGAGGTCTGGCCGATCAGGAAAGCGTCGGCAAGGTCAGTTTGGGCGAATTGGTGATCGACGAAGGCACCTACACCGCCCGACTGCGCGGCCGTCCGCTCGACCTCACCTACAAAGAGTTCGAACTGCTCAAGTACCTGGCCCAGCACGCCGGCCGGGTGTTCACCCGTGCTCAGTTACTGCACGAGGTGTGGGGATACGACTTTTTCGGCGGCACCCGCACTGTCGATGTGCATGTCCGCAGGCTGCGCGCCAAATTGGGCTCCGAGCACGAAGCCCTGATCGGCACTGTCCGCAACGTCGGTTACAAGGCGGTTCGGCCTGCGCGCGGTCGTCCGGCGGCCGCCGAGTCCGAGGACGAAACCGAGGCAGACGGTCTGCAGGACCCGCTGGCCGACCCGTTGCGCAGTCAGTGACCACCCTGACCTGGCGCTCGGCGCTGACCGCCGAGGACCAACGCGCGATCCGTGAGATCATCAGCGCGGCAACAGAATTCGATGAGGTCGCGCCGGTCGGAGAACAGGTGCTGCGGGAGCTGCCGCAGCAGCGCACTCATCATCTGCTGGCCGTCGAGGGTGATGACGGCGGTGCCGTCGTCGGGTACCTCAATCTCACGCCCGCGCGAGATGACGCCGCCGCGATGGCCGAACTGGTCGTGCACCCGCAGCACCGGCAGCGTGGCATCGGGACCGCGCTGGCGCGCTCGGCCCTGGACAAATCGGGTGGTGGCAACCAGTTCTGGGCGCACGGCACGCTGGCGGCGGCCCGGGCCACCGCCGCGGCGCTGGATCTGGTCGCCGTGCGGGAACTGCTGCAGATGCGACGTCCGCTGCGCGATGCGCCCGCCCCGGTGCACCCCGATCGGCTGCGTGGGTTGCGGATCCGTACCTACGCCGGCCCGTCCGACGACGACGAGTTGCTGCGCGTGAACAACGCTGCGTTCTCCTACCACCCGGAGCAGGGGGGTTGGACCGAACGAGATCTCGACGAGCGGCGCGGCGAGCCGTGGTTCGATCCCGACGGGCTGTTCCTGGCGTACTCGGCCGCCCCCGCGGACGGAGACGAGAGACTGCTGGGCTTTCACTGGACCAAGGTGCATCCCGGCACCGCGGGATTGGGGGAGGTTTATGTGCTGGGCGTCGACCCCGCCGCGCAGGGCCGTGGACTGGGGCAGACGCTGACGTCGATCGGCCTGGCCTCGTTGGCGCAGCGGCTGGCTGACCGGCCCGATCCCACCGCGCTGCTGTACGTGGAATCCGACAACAAGGCCGCGGTGCGGACCTACGAGAAGACGGGTTTCTCCGTCTACAGCGTCGACACCGCCTACGCGGCCGCCACCTGAGCATCGCCATGACGACGCCGAACCCAGCCGACGCAGGTTCGGGCGAGGTCGTGGCCGCGCCCTTTCCCGAACCACCGGTCATTCCGCTCAGTTCACGGGGGCTCCCCGAACCCCGCCTGGCGGATCGGCTTTTTCGTCGGCTGTCCGCGGCCTCCGGGGCGCTGATCGTCGTCCTGCTCTCAGCCATCGGCGTCGTCCTGCTCCTGCAGGCCTTACCGGCGCTGTCGCGCAACCGGGAGAATTTCTTCACCTACGCCGGCACCTGGATCACCACCGATGCCGCGACGCTGCGATTCGGCATTCTGGAGCAGCTGCAGGTTACGGTCTTCGTGTCGTTGTTCGCGCTGGTCGTGGCGATGCCGGTGGCGCTGGGGGTGGCGCTCTACCTCACCCACTACGCGCCGCAGTCACTGGTCGCGCCGCTGTCGTACCTGGTCGACCTGCTGGCTGCGGTGCCCTCGATCATCTACGGCGTGTGGGGCCTGCACGTGCTTGCGCCCCAGCTGCGTCCGGCGGCCGGCTGGCTCAACGCCCACCTGGGTCAGTGGTCTCTGTTCGCCGCCGGTGACGGGTCGATCAGCGGTGGCGGCACCCTGTTCACCGCCGGGATCGTGCTGGCGGTGATGATCCTGCCGATCATCACCGCAGTCACCCGTGAAGTGTTCGCCCAGACACCACCGGACCAGATCGAGGCCGCGCAGGCTCTCGGCGCCACCCGCTGGGAAGTGGTCAAGTCGACCGTGCTGCCCTTCGGGCGATCCGGCTTCGTCAGCGGCGCGGCCTTGGGTCTGGGCCGCGCCCTGGGGGAGACGATGGCGCTGCTGATCATCCTGCGTGGCACCCGCGAGGAGTTCGGCTGGTCGCTGTTCGACGGCGGCTCGACCCTCGCCACCAAGATCGCCGCCAACGCACCTGAATTCGACAACCATTACCGCGCCGGTGCCTACATTGCTGCCGGGCTGGTGCTGTTCCTCCTCACGTTCGTGGTCAACGCGCTGGCGCGGCGCGCCGTGTCCGGGTCGCGGGCCGGGGGAGCGCGATGACCTCCTTCCTGGACCGCCCCCTGAAGTGGCGAAAAATCTCGGGTCTCAGTCGGCGCCGCCGATTCGCCGACCGGGTGGCCACCCTGCTGGTGAACGCGGCGATGCTGCTGGCCTTGGCGCCGCTGGTGTGGGTGCTGTGCGCGGTGGTGGTCCGCGGGATGAAGGCACTCGGCTCCAGCTGCTGGTGGACGCATTCCCAGGCGGGTATCTCGGTCTCTACGGCCGGCGGCGGGGCTCTGCACGCGATCGTCGGCACGCTGCTGCTGGGGCTGGTGTGTGCGGTGATCTCGATTCCGCTCGGGATCTCGATCGGGATTTATCTCGCCGAGTACGGGGGCGACGGTGTGATGGCGCGCCTGGTCACGTTCACGGTGGACATCCTGGCCGGGTTGCCGTCGATAGTGGCGGCCCTGTTCATCTACGCGGTGTGGGTCGCGGTGTTGGGTCTGCCGCGCTCGCAGTTCGCGGTGGCGCTGGCGCTGGTGGTCCTGATGTTGCCGGTGATCGCACGGGCCACCGAGGAGATGTTGGGGATCGTCCCGGTCGACCTTCGCGAAGCCAGTTACGCGCTGGGAATACCGAAGTGGAAGACCATCTCCAGGGTGGTACTCCCGACCGGCCTGTCCGGCATCCTGGCCGGCATCATGCTGGCCTTGGCCCGGGTGTTGGGCGAGACATCACCGCTGCTGGTCCTGGTCAGTTACTCGAGCGCGACGAAGTTCGATATCTTCGGCGGGTTCATGGGCTCGTTGCCCGGCATGATCTATCACCAGACGAATGCGGGCGCCGGTGAGAATCCGGTTCCCACGGATGCACTGTGGGGTGCCGCGCTGACACTGGTCCTGTTGATTGCGATGATCAACGTCGGGGCCAGGGTGGTCGCGAGAGTTCTCGCCCCGAAGAAGGCGTGACCCGAAGCAGTATCGAGGCGGGAGCTGTAGCAGTGGCCAAACGGTTGGACCTCAACGAGGTCAACATCTACTACGGGTCGTTTCACGCGGTCGCAGACGTGTCATTGTCGGTGCTGCCGCGCAGCGTGACGGCGTTCATCGGCCCGTCCGGCTGCGGCAAGACGACCGTGCTGCGCACGCTCAACCGGATGCACGAGGTCATCCCGGGTGCACGGGTCGAAGGCAGCGTGTTGCTCGACGACGAGAACATCTACGGCACCCGCATCGATCCGGTGGGAGTGCGCCGCGCCATCGGAATGGTGTTTCAGCGGCCGAATCCGTTCCCCGCCATGTCGATTCGCGACAACGTGGTGGCCGGTCTGAAGCTGCAGGGCGTGCGCAACCGCAAGCTGCTGGCCGAGACCGCCGAGCATTCACTGCGCGGCGCCAACCTGTGGGACGAGGTCAAGAACCGGCTGGACAAACCGGGCGGCGGATTGTCCGGTGGGCAGCAGCAGCGGCTGTGTATCGCCCGGGCCATCGCCGTCCAGCCCGACGTTTTGCTGATGGATGAGCCGTGTTCGGCTCTGGACCCCATCTCGACGATGGCGATCGAAGAACTGATCAGCGAACTCAAGCAGGACTACACCATCGTCATCGTCACCCACAACATGCAGCAGGCCGCGCGGGTCAGCGATCAGACGGCGTTCTTCAACCTGGAGGCCACCGGCAAGCCCGGCCGCTTGGTGGAGATCGACGACACCGAGAAGATCTTCTCCAACCCGAGCCAGAAGGCCACCGAAGACTACATCTCCGGCCGATTCGGCTGAGGTCGACTACAGCGTGCCGGTGGCCTGGAAAATGACCCGCCGGGCCACCTCGACCGCATGGTCGGCGAAGCGTTCGTAAAACCGGCCCAGCAGGGTCACGTCGACGGCGGCAGCCACACCGTGCTTCCACTCCCGGTCCATCAGCACGCTGAACAGGTGCCGGTGCAGGTCGTCCATCGCGTCGTCTTCTTCGCGGATCCGCGCGGCCTTTTCAGGATCGCGGGATATCAGCACCTCTTGCGCGCTGTTGCCCAATTCGACTGCGACACGGCCCATCTCGGCGAAGTAGCCGTTGACCACTTCGGGTAGCGCGTGCTGGGGATGGCGACGCCGAGCGATCTTGGCGACGTGCAGGGCCAGCGCCCCCATCCGGTCGATATCCGCCACGATCTGGATTGCACTGACGATGGACCTCAGGTCCCCGGCGACCGGCGCCTGCAGCGCCAGCAGTACGAAGGCGCTCTCCTCCGCCTGCGTGCTGAGCGCCGAGATCTGTTCGTGGTCGGTGATCACCTGTTCGGCCAGCACCAGATCGGCCTGCAGGAGCGATTGCGTAGCACGCTCCATTGCCATCCCGGCCAGCCCGCACATCTGACCGAGGCGCTCAGAAAGTTCCGTGAGCTGCTCGTGGTAAGCGGTCCGCATGGGTAGAGCCTACGTTCTACCGGCCGGAATCGGAGTGAAGCACCGCACGTCCTGCTACTCGCACGTGGTGTCTGCGGCGTTGGTCACCGTCAGATCCTCCGGCAGCCTGGTCGGAGTGCTGCCGGACGCGCGACTGATCTGCATGCTCACCGAGGAGCCGCTGGGCGGCGGCGTGTTCACCGCGTTGAAGTCCGAGCCGATGACCACCTGAACCACCGAGCCTATTCCGGTGACCCGTTCCACCTTCGAGTTTCCGAAGGCGGCGGCGACCGTCGCCGCGGCCTGCTCGTTGCCCGGCGAGAAGAACACCGTGGTGGCCTTCAACGTGTTGGGGTAGTCGTCGGGCGTCATGACGTTGAACCCGTTGCGTTTGAGCTGGCCGGCGGCGGTGGCGGCCAACCCGGTGGTGCCGGTGCCGTTGGACACCTGCACGGTGACCTCTTGCGGCGAGGTGGTGATGACCTGCTCCCGGCGCGTCTCGTTGGTCGGAGTCGCCTCCGGCGCCTTGCTGGCGGTCGAGGGTGTGGTGGTGGTCCCCGACGTGCGCGGCCGGAGCGTCTGCGCGTTGTGGTCGTTCTCCAGCGGCAACGGATCGTCGTTGATGATCGCTGTGAACAACGCCTTCATGTCGGCCGTGCGCGGCGGCTCGTTGCCGTCCTGGTCGGTGATCCCGGTCGGAACGGTCACGAAGGTGACATGCCCGGCCGCCATGTGCTGCAGTGATCGACCCAGCTCGACGAGGTCCTTGGTCTTGACGTTGTCGACGTAGCTGTTGCCGATGAACATGTTGACGACGTTGTTGAGCTTGTTCAGGTCCATCAGCGTGTCTTCGGAGATCATCGTTCGCAGCAGCGACGACAAGAACAGCTGTTGACGCTTGATGCGACCGTAGTCGCCGTTGCTCTCGGTGGTGACCTGGCGCGCGCGCACATAGTTCAGCGCGGTGGGCCCGTCGATGATCTGGCGTCCGGCGTGGTCGAGGACGGTGCCCAGCTCGTAGTCCTTCAACGCCGTGGTGCTGCACACCTCGACGCCGCCGAGAGCCTCGACCATGCGCCCGAAGCCGACGAAGTCGATGGCGATGAACCGGTTGACGCTCAAGCCGGAGAGCTTCTGGATGACTTTGACCAGACACTTGGGCCCGCCGAAGGAGAACGCCGAGTTCAGTTTGGTCTCGGTGTAGACCATGCGCGGACCCGTCTTGCCGGTCTTCGGGTCGTAGATGGGGCCGTACTTACCCGTCTCGGGGTTCCAGGCTTCGCACTGGATCGGATTGATCGCCAGGTCGCGGGGAAACGACACCGCTACCACTCGTTTGCGGTCGGCCGGGATGTTGACCAGCATCACGGTGTCGGACCGGGCGCCGCCCGCATCCTCGGTATCGCCGGCCCCGACGTTGGCGTTGGCACCCAGGCGGGAGTCCATGCCGACGATCAGGAAGTTCTCGTCGCCGTATTGGGCATTGGGGTCGACGATGTCCGCCGATTGCGGATCCAGCGCACTCACGGTGTTCAACCGGTTGTTCTTCGATGCGCTCCACTGGTAGGCGCCACCGGTCATCACCAGAGCCAGCACCGCGACGACGGCGACCGCGGCGCGGCCCGCAATCAACAGGCCGCGGTGGTTCCGCCGCTTCGCCTCGCGCGTTCTCGGGCCGTTGTCCTTAGCCGCGGAGATCCTTCGGAATCGTTTGCGTCGCGGCTTTGCCGAGCCGGCGTCCTCGTCGTCGGGGTCGAGCGGGTAATGGGCGGACCCCAGGTCGGGCAGCTCCGACTGCAGTTGCAGCGAGTAGGCGGGGATGGGAAGGATCTGGGTGTCGGTCAGGTCGTCGCGGTCGGGTGCTTCGTCGGATTGCGGCACGGGCCGCTGGACTTCGGCAATCTCGGGCGATGCCGGCGCCGCCGGCTCTTCTTCGGGCTCGTCAGCGACCTGCGGCTCGTCAGCGTCCTCGGGCTCCCCGGCGACGTGATGGTGCCGCGGGCGCTCGGAAACAGTCGCACCGAGCTTGGCGATCAGATCGGCGACACTGAGCGGGCCGCGGTCGTGGCCGGCCGCGGTGTCGGCCTGCTCCGGACGCTGATCAGTCTCGACGGCTGGGGGTTTGCCCGACCATCGGCACAGGTCCTCATCCACTGCAGATTCGGTGAAGCGCTCCCACGGCGCGGCGCCTGGCATTGCCGACGCTTCTGCGGTAAGCCAGTCATCATCGCGGCCGGAGCTGCGCGGGAGGCCGGGAGTGGCGTCCTTCTCGCCGTCACTCATTCTTTGTTGGCCTCCGAACGTGCGCATGAGTAGGCGCAGCACCATCGGACAAGTGCCGCGCAACTGCAGTAGGGCTCATATCGTACTGATTTCTTGGCTGAGGCGCGATTTCAGTAGCGTCTCGGTTCGGCTACCCGAACTCAGCCGCCGGAGTGCATGACGTCGGCGCCCTGGGGCACTCGGCAGTCTTCGGGGTCCTCCAGCCAGCCCGCTGGGAGCGCCACCTTGGCTGCCGACCCCTGCCGACCGCGTGGGCCACTGCCGACCTCCGGGAAGGGGACGCTGCCGTCCAGGCGTTCCAGCAGTTCGTCGAGTTCGTCGAGGGACGTGACCAGAGCCAATGCCCGTCGTAGGTCGGACCCGGCCGGGAAGCCGTGCAGATACCATCCGACGTGCTTGCGGATGTCGCGCATGCCTTTGTCCTCGCCGAAATGCGCGGCCAGTAGCACGCCGTGCCGGCGGATGATGTCGGCGACTTCGCCGAGGGTGGGCGGGGTCGGCGCCGGGCGGCCGGTGAAAGCTGCCGACAACTCGGCGAAGAGCCAGGGCCGGCCGAGACAGCCGCGGCCGATCACCACCCCGTCGCAGCCGGTGCTCGCCATCATGGCCAGGGCGTCGCTGGCGTCGTAGATGTCGCCGTTGCCCAGCACCGGGATCGTGCGCACCTGCTGCTTGAGCGCGGCGATCTGCTCCCAGTCGGCGGTGCCCGAGTAACGCTGCGCGGCGGTGCGGGCGTGCAGCGCCACCGCTGCGGCGCCTTCGGCTTCGGCGATCCGTCCCGCGTCCAGGTGGGTGTGGTGCTCGTCGTCGATCCCGATGCGGAACTTCACCGTCACCGGGATACCGCTGCCCGCGGTGGCGCGCACCGCGGCGGCGACGATGCGGCCGAACAGCCGCCGTTTGAACGGCAGGGCCGCCCCTCCGCCGCGCCTGGTCACCTTGGGCACCGGGCAACCGAAATTCATGTCGATGTGGTCGGCCAACCCCTCGTCGGCGATCATTTTCGCCGCGGCGTAGGTGGTGTCCGGGTCGACGGTGTAGAGCTGCAGCGAGCGCGGTGACTCGTCCGGCGCAAAGGTCGTCATGTGCATGGTGACCGGGTGGCGCTCGACGAGCGCGCGGGCGGTCACCATCTCGCACACATACAACCCGCTCACCGTGCCGACTTTGGCCAGCTCCTGTTCCCGGCACAGGGTGCGGAACGCGGTATTGGTCACGCCGGCCATGGGTGCCAGCACCACCGGGCTGGCCAGCGTGATCGGACCGATACGCAAGACCCCTACCGGCGACTCATCGTCAGCTTGCCCGCGGTCTGGTGCAGTTCGAACGCAGTGGTCCTCTTGCCGGTGCGGAGCTCCCGGTCGAGTTGACGCTGCTTGGACACCTCGAACTTGTCGCAGGACTGCTCGAGTTCCTTGATCAACAGGGCCAGGTCGTCGCGCAGCGCGGCCGCCTCGCCGGTGATGTCCTCGCGCTCGAAGAACCGCCACTTCTTCAGCACCGGCATCACCACGTCGTCGAGGTGGATGCGGGGGTCGTAGACGCCGCCGACGGCGATGAACACGGCCTTGCGACGGAATTCCGGAACCTGGAAGCCGGGCATCTGGAAGTTGCGCAGGATCTTGTGCAGCGACTTCGTTGCCTGGTTGGGGCAGATCTCGAAACCGGCCTCGCTGACGTCGCGGTAGAAGATCATGTGCAGGTTCTCGTCGGCGGAGATCTTGGCCAGCATCTGATCGGCGACGGGCTCGTTGCAGGCCTTGCCGGTGTTGCGGTGCGAAATCCGGGTGGCCAGTTCCTGGAACGTGACGTAGATGACGGAGTCGAAGAGGCTCTCGGCGAACAGGTCGTCGCGGACCTGGTGGTTCTGGCCTGGGCTGAAGCCCCGGTTGACCACCTCCATGCGCAGCTTCTCCAGCTCATAGGGGTCGACCGCACGAGTCACCACCAGGTAGTCGCGCAGCGCGATGCCGTGCCGGTTCTCCTCGGCGGTCCACCGGTTGACCCAGTGTCCCCAGGGTCCGTCCAGGCCGAAGTTCATGGCGATTTCGCGGTGATAAGACGGCAGGTTGTCTTCGGTCATCAGGTTCTGGACCATCGCCACCTGCGCGAGGTCGGACAGCTTGCTTTCCTCGGGATCCCAGTCCTGCCCGCCGAGAGCGTAGAAATTCTTGCCATCCGACCACGGAATGTAGTCGTGCGGGTTCCAGTCCTTGTGCATCTTCTCGTGCCGGTTGATGTACTTCTCGACGACCGGCTCGAGCTCGTGCAAAAGCTGCAGGTTGGTCAGCTCGGCTGACATGATCCCTCCAGTTATCTGTGTCTTTGGGTTGCAGTCAATATATCTGTGTCTATCAGTAGCATCAAGTTTCTCGGCGGTGTGGCGTATCACGCTCGGGTCACATTCGAAACGGGTGCCCGAGGGCGTCCGGCGCTAATCCTGGGCAGCGTCGCCGGCGGGGAAATCAGCCAGCGGAACGTAGGTAGCGGCCGTGCTGAGCAGCATGTCGACGCAGTAGTCGATGAACTGTTCGCGACTGGCGCCCAGCTGCCCGCTCAGGTAGGCGGTGAACAAACCGGTCAGCGCGCCGATCAGGCTGGTGGCGACCAGTTTCTGGACGACGGGGTCAGCGATGCGGGACAACTTGCGCTGCAGCAGGGCGATGAAGTTAGGCATCCACTCCGCGCCGGACTGGGTCAGTATCGGCTCCACCGCGGGAGCCAGCAGCAACACCCGGCCGCGCACCGGGTCGTCGACCATCAGCGCGACGAATTGCTCGACGGCTTCGCGTGGCGTTTTCGCTGAGGTGAGAGCGGCCATCGCCTTGGTGCAGACGTCGTCGTAGACGGCGCGGACAAATTGGTCGCGGTCGGCGAAGCTCTCGTAGAAGTAGCGCTCGGTCAAACCGGCTTTCCGGCAGACGGCGCGCACAGTGAGCGCCGGGCCGTGTTCCCCGCCGAGTAACTGCACGCCCGCGGCGACCAGGTCGTCACGGCGCAGGGCATGGCGGTCCTGCACGGGAACACCCGACCAGCGCCCCCGCCGTTGACCCGCCTGCACTTCTGCTCCTAAGATTGATTCTGACAACGCGCGTAGTCAGAATGGTCGAGAACCGAGGTTGAACACTTGTGACTCAAGATACGTCTGCCGGCTGCCCGCTGACCAGCGATGATGCCCCATCCGATGAGGTGGTGGCCGCCGGTTGTCCGGTGTCGTCCGGCTACGACGCGCCGCCGACCCCGCTCGGCCCGGGTTCGCTGACCTGGAAGTATTTCGGCGACTGGCGCGGCATATTGCAGGGCCCGTTCGCCGGGTCCATGCAGAACATGCACCCCCAACTGGGTGCGGCGGTCGAACAACACTCGACGTTTTTCCAAGAGCCGTTGCCGCGGGTCTTGCGGTCGCTGTACCCGATCGGCGGGGTGGTCTTCGACGGTGACCGGGCGCCGACGACGGGCGCCGAGGTGCGCGACTACCACATCGGCATCAAGGGTGTCGACGATCAGGGGCGGCGCTACCACGCGCTGAATCCCGACGTCTTTTATTGGGCGCACTCAACATTTTTCATGGGCACCATCCTGGTGGCCGAGCGGTTCGGCGACGGACTGTCCGAGGCGGACAAACGCCAACTGTTCGACGAGCACATCCAGTGGTACCGCATGTACGGCATGAGCATGCGGCCGGTGCCCAAGACCTGGGAGGAGTTCCAGGACTATTGGGATCACATGTGCCGCAACGTGTTAGAAGACAACTATGCGACGCGCGCCGTACTCGATCTGACGATCTACGACAAGCCGCCGATCGCGCCCTGGATTCCGGATCGGGTGTGGGCAGCGCTGACCAAGCTGTCCCGGCCGATGTTCGTCTGGCTCACGCTCGGCTTCTACCATCCGGCTGTGCGGGAACGGTTGGGTTATCAGTGGTCTGCCCGCGACGAGTGGCTGCATCGGCGCTTCGGGAATCTGGTGCGGGCCATCTTCGCCTTCGTCCCGCCCAGATACCGCAAGCATCCGCGGGCCCGCGCCGGTCTGGATCGTGCCAGCGGGCGCATTCCGGCCGACGCGCCGCTGCCTCAGACGGCCGCGCGCAATCTGCCGCCGCTGGAGCGGCGCGGCAGCCCCAATCACTACTGCCCAGAGGTCTGACCGGATCCGCTCACTCCGGCAGGGCGGTTGCCTGACGCTGCCCGTCGTTGCGGTCCTGCCAGAGCCGGTAGACGTCGACCGCGGCGTCGCGCGGCTCGTACCGCATGGGCAGTCGCCGGTCCTGCCAGTCTTTGGCGAATTCGTCGTAGAAGGTGGCCAGTTCGAAGTATTTGCGGTCGTCGACGTAGTGCGGTTCGTAGGCATCGCGGGTGGTGAGGAAGACGACCTCATCAGGTGAGCAGTAGTAGAGCGAGCCCAGGCACATCGGGCAGGGATGGGCCAGCACGTAGATGGTGGTGCCGACCAGGTGCTCGGTGCCCAGCCTGGTGCAGGCGTCGCGGATCGCCAAGATCTCGGCGTGTGCGGTCGGGTCGCTGGTCTGAGCCACCTTGTTGGCGCTCTCGGCGAGGACTTCGCCGTCCTTGACGATCACGGTCGCGAACGGGCGACCACCTTCTTCGACGTTGCGGCGCGCGAGATCGATGGTGCGTTGGGCGAAGTCGGTCACAGATCGCAGCGTAGTCCCGATCGTGCCGGTCTCGACCGAACGTGATACTAACTAGATTATCTATATTTTTTGCTGAGGGGAGTTGGTCGTGCGTAGCGATCGCGATCGTTGGGATTTGGCTACGAGTGTCGGCGCGACGGCCACCATGGTCGCGGCTCAGCGTGCGCTGGCCTCCGAGCGTGCCCTTATCGACGACCCGTTCGCCGCGCCCCTGGTGCGTGCGGCCGGCCTCGACGTCTATGTCCGGCTGGTGAACGGCGAGATTCCCGCCGACGCCGAGGCTGGGTTCGATCCAGACCGGATGGCCCAGGGAATGGCCTGTCGCACAAGGTTTTACGATGATTTCTTCCTGGACGCCGCCCGCAGCGGGATCGCACAGTTCGTGATCCTGGCCTCCGGCCTGGACGCGCGCGCCTACCGGCTGCCGTGGCCGGCCGGCACCGTCGTCTACGAGGTCGACATGCCTGAGGTGATCGACTTCAAGACGCGGACGCTCAGCGAGTTGGGTGCCGAGCCGACCGCAGAACGCCGGACCGTTTCGGTCGACCTGCGCGACGACTGGGCAGCGGCACTGCGCGCGGCGGGTTTCGACGCCCAGGCGCCGGCGGCCTGGAGCGCGGAAGGACTGCTGGTCTACCTGCCCGGCGACGCGCAGGACGCGTTGTTCGACAACATCACCGCGTTGAGCGCGCCCGGTAGCCGGCTGGCTTTCGAGTTCGTACCCGACACCCGGATCTTCGAGGACCGGCGGTGGCGGGAACATTACGACCGGATGGCCGAACTCGGGTTCGAGGTCGATTTCAACGACCTCGTCTACCACGCCGAGCGCAGCCACATCCTCGATCATCTGTCCGGCGAGGGGTGGCAGACGTCGTCGCGCACCGTCAAGGAACTGCAGGATGCCAACGGCTTCGCCTACCCCGACGACGAACTCTCCCAGGCGTTCGCCGACATGACCTACAGCAGCGCGGTGCTGGGGTCGTAGAGCGCTACTGCTGCCCGCGCAGCAGGTCGTCCTTGAGGCGCGTGGTCAGCATGTCCTGGAAGACCGTCTGCGCCGGGGCATACAGATCCCGGAAGGTCGAGAGCAGCGCCTCGCGGTTGTACTCGGGGATCGCGCCGGTGGGCGGCGTCCAGAAGCTGTCGATATCCATCAGGAAGAACTGGCCCGTCCCGGCCGGTGCCACCCGGCGCAGGTGGTAGCTCTGGTCGAGGGCCTGGCCGACCCCCGGCCCGTACCGGACGATCAGCGACCTGCCGGGCTGCGCCTCCCGGAAGACGCCCGCGCCCTGCCATTCGGTGAGCGTCAGCCCGCCGGGAGCCAGCCGCTGCGGCCCCAGCAGGCTTTCGTCGATCCAGTTGGTCCATTCGATGCGGCCGTCGACGCCGGCGGGTACCCGGATCTCCAGGACGTAGCGCAACCCGATGCGCTCGACGCCGACAATCGAGGAAATGCGCGAGCGGGCGTCGACCACGCGCATCGCAACGTCGAGGAACGTGTCGAAATTGGTGTAGGCGGTGGTCTCGACGACGATCGCCTGGTTCTTCAGCGACGCCGCCGTGGTGTTCTCGCGGTTGGAATAGCGCACGAAGCGGTCGGCGACGGGCTGCGGGGGCTGGCCGGGAGCCGTCATACCCCACTGGACGTCCTGTGCCTGGCGCTCGATCGGCAGGTCGGCGAGCAGTTGTTGCTTCAGCTCGCGGCTCGCCGATTCGGTGAGGGTCTCTGCGGCCGGATGACGAATTTCCAGCGTTACCAGGGCTACGGGGGCGTTTGGTTGGGCATCAACGGAAGTCACGTCCGGAAGCATAGCCGCGAGCATAACCGTGCGGGGCGGCATTCGAACGGTGCGCCCAACTTCGCGTCGGCAGCGGGACGTGACCAGCGCCGCGGTGCCCCCAGCAGGGCTCGAACCTGCGACCTGCGGATTAAAAGTCCGTAGCTCTACCAACTGAGCTATAGGGGCGTGGAGACTCAGGATACTGGGTGGCCGGTTGGGCCTCGTTTGAGGATTAGGCCCGGGGTGCCCTAAGCTGACTTGGCTCCCAACGGTGATCTCGTTGCGAGTGCCCCGGAGAGATTCGGTTCTGGCCCCCTTCGTCTAGCGGCCTAGGACGCCGCCCTTTCAAGGCGGTAGCGCGGGTTCGAATCCCGTAGGGGGTACTTGCGACGCGGGTGACCGCGGAGCAGAGCAAGGCCCTGTGGCGCAGTTGGTTAGCGCGCCGCCCTGTCACGGCGGAGGTCGCGGGTTCGAGTCCCGTCAGGGTCGCCAGCACGGCGAGGCACACGCTGCCTGCCGGCTTCCGGCCAGGTAGCTCAGTCGGTACGAGCGTCCGCCTGAAAAGCGGAAGGTCGGCGGTTCGATCCCGCCCCTGGCCACCAGTCTTGAGCTGCACGGACGCGGTGATGGCACTCTATGGATGGTTCGGTGTGTCCGGTTCCTGTCCGTTCGCCCGGTTTTTGGCGACGTCCTGAAGCCGGTCGAGATTCGTGGCTACGTGGTCGAGTTCGTCTGAATAGAGGTCGCTGTAGATGTTCGCGGTGACGGTCGGCGTCGAGTGCCCCATCGTCTTCTGGACGTAGCGGAGGTCGGCGCCGGAGGCCCGGGCCAGGCTGGCGTAGGTGTGGCGCAGGTCGTGAATCGTCAGCGGCACCAGTCCGGTTTTCTTTAGGGCTTCGTTCCAGTCGGTATGCCGGCGCCAGTTGTTTGATCTGAGGAACCCGCCATTTGGCGAGGTGATTGCATGTTCTGTGGGCGCGCGATTATCGATCCTTGGTTTGAGCGCGTCGATGACGATTTGGGGGAGTGGGACGGTTCGGGCGGCGGCGCGAGTTTTTGGCGGCCCGACGATGATCCGGCCTTCCACTTCTGGCGCGGCCTGGCGGACATAGAGCCGACGCGCAGTTAGGTCGATGTCGCCGACCCGCAGGCCGACGAGTTCGGACCAGCGCAGGCCGGTGAAGGCGAGGATGATCACCACGTCGCCGTGGTCGCCGCATGCGGCTGCCAGGGCGGCGACTTCGGTGGCGGTCAGATAGCGGTGGCGTTCTCGGGTGGGTATCCGCCCGGATGACACCCCGTCAGCCGGGTTGCTGTGGATTCGACCGTCCTCGCGCGCCATGTCGAGAATCGACCGCAGCAGCCGCAGCGTGGCGAGTTTGGCCCAGGGACCGACGGTCATGGAATCGATGAATTGCTGTATATCCTTTCGGCTGATTTCATCAACCGGGACGTGGCCGAAACGCGGACTGATGCGTAGTTCCCAATGCTGGGTGTAGCCGCTCCAGGTCTTGGGCGACACTGCGGGGCGTTTCAACGCGCTGTATTGCGTCCAGACAGCGGCGAGTTTGGCCCGGCCAAGTCGGGGGTCGAAGCGTCTGGCGCCGATCGCCGCTTCGCCATCCCGGTCGGCCTTGAATGCCCGCGCTTCTCGCAAGGTGGCGAACGTCGACGACGTCTCAGCCCATCCCGACGGGGAGTCTGAATCACGCACCAGGTAGCGCACTTGATAGCGCGGCAGACCGGCCGAATTGATCCGCTTTCGGATACCGCGCGGGACCGATCCGGCCACTTAGCGACGCACCTTACGAAGCCATGCGCGGACTTCAGCTGCGTCCCAACGTCTTACGCGATCAGATAGCGTGTAGCAGGGCGGTCCCACGTCTGCGCCGTGTTCGCGCAATGCGCCCCATCGACTCACCGTCGCAGCGGACACGCCAAGCAGCTCGGCCACCTGCTCCGCTGTTAGAAGCTCTGGAAAGGTCGCTGTCGCGGTGGCGCTGGTTTTGATGCCGAGGGTTGTCATGCCGATGTCCTCAGTTCTCTGCTGAACCAGCGCGACTTGAGCTTGTAGGCCCGTATTCTTGTGCGACAGAACGGATTAGCGAATCGGGCCAGAAGTCGGCGCGTACTCGCATCGTTGACCCGTCTTCGGCGATGACGTATCCGGTACCAGGCTCATTTGGGTTGATCCGATGCGCGGGGGCGGCGTCGGCGAGGCCGTCACCCAAGACCATGGCGACTTCGTCGCGTGAGCGCAGCCGCAGTGCGACGGTTTGGGTGAACAACCCGCGCATGGGCAGAATCTCCTTGCGAGGGTCCTGCATGAATGCGGCGACCACGATGCCTACAGCCCTACCCTTTGTCAGGATGCGTGAGAGTGAGCCCGCAACTTGCTTCCTCAGTGCCGCGTCCGTCATGTATGCGGTCAAGCCCGCGAATTCATCGATGAGCAGCACGACGAGCGGTTCGGCGGTGCTCGGTGTGTGCGAACGCGCTCGGCCGGCCATCCTGCGACCGCGGCTGTCTAGTAGCTCCTCCAAGTTGGTCAGCAGTCTCGCGGCGTTGGCCTCGGTCGTCGCAATGCCGCTGAATAGTGCAGACCCGACTGACACTTCGATCCCGTACTTGAGATCCACGGCGAACAGCCGCACGGTTCCCGCCTTGATGGCTGGGCCTAATCCGCCTGCAATGCCCCAAAAAACGGAGCCCTTGCCCGCACCCGAGCACCCAACAGTGAGGGTGTGCAGGCCGGCGACGCGCAGAGTCCATGCCGACCCATTCTCACGCCGGCCGACCTCGACGCCCGTCGGCTCGACGCTGGTTGGGAATGCAGCGGTCTCTGCCTCTGAAAGGCATTGTTTCATAACGAATTCCACGCGAACCGTGCCGGGGCCGATCAGTGTCGAGCGGGCGGAATGCGCCCCGACAGCGTCACGAATTGCGGGGACCGCGTTTTCGAGGTCGTCCACCGTCTGGCCGGTCCGTGTTCGGACTGTCATCCGTAGGCAGTCGCCGAACATGCTCACCCCGAGAAGGCGAGGATGAGTCCAAACTGTCCTCGTCCTGCTCTTGCCCTGTGCGTCCGTGCGTGTGACGTGCTCGGGAGTCGACAACCCGCAGGCCTTGGCAACCCGTGGCCAGGAGATCGATGCCCAGATCAGCCATCGGGCCCGACATGCTGGTGTTGCAACATAACGCCCAAATGTGGCGGGGGAACGCACTCTCCAAACGACGAGCGAAACGGCGACCACGCCGATCACCGCAATGAGCCACATGGCGCCGACCGCCAGCAGGTGCGTGAGGTCAAAGAAGTCGATGCCGGCGTCGGGATCTGGAATCGAATACGGATCGCTAGGTACTACGGGGTCGTACGGACTCATGCTGACACCCGGTCTCCCGCTGAGGACCCCGCCTTGCCGGTGTCCGCAGTCATACCCGAGGCCCGAAACGACCACGCGATGCGGCCGGATTCGCTCGAACGGTCTACGTACGGCAATATGTATAGTTCCTCGAAAATCACTGGTGTGAAGGGCATTCCGGCAGTGTTCGGTGGGCACACAGGCTGCTTGGGCGTTGCGAACTTGACGGTGAGAGTGCGCGCTCGCTTACTAGCTGTCGGGTCGCCGTCGAGGACTTCGACCTGCCACAACGGAGCGCCTGATTCTCGATCAGTCGCCTGGACCTTGTTGTCCTTCGTCGACCGCTCGTAATCGATCACCGCCGTCACGTCGGACACCACAAACGCTTTGCGTGGGAAAACCTGCTGGTGTGACACCTTGAGCCATTTCGGCACAGACATTTGTCGACCTTTCATGAGAACTGCTCTAGACAAGTTGAGGTTACATAGTCGTCTAGAGGAGTGCAACGGTCGACGCCCAGTTGATCGAAGACTTTGGGCTCAGCGGGCCGGGAACTCGTATTCGAGCAGGTAGGCGGAAGCAACTTTCACCGTGTCGCAGACCTCAACCGCCACGTCATTCGCGTCATATGCGGTTCGCAGCACTGTCAATACGGGAACGCCTGGTTCGAGTTCCAGTTGCCGCCGTTCTTCGGGAGTGGGCATTCGGGCTGCGACCTCCTCGGTGAAGTGACCGAGTACGTGGCCATTCTCTTCCAGTCGGGCGTAGATGCCCCCGGGCCCAGTGTCCACCTGCTCGATCCTCGTGCCTTCGGCGAAAGCAGCCGGGATGAAGGAGACCGCCGTTTCAACCGGTCGGCCATTCGCCAGGTAGCGGCGCGATCGCACGACGATGTCATCGTCCGGTGATAATCGAAGTCGTTCCGCTACAAACGAATTCGGCTTCTCGCGGCTCACCGCAATATTGTCGACTTGCGGCGAGTAACCCGATTTCTCGGCCTCGACGGTAAACGCCGCCTTGCCTGCCGCGCGATGCTGTCGCGCGAATCGATCCGACGCGAGCCGGCGGATGGGGGGCGTCGGGCGAATAAACACCCCGCGGCCATGCTGCGAGACGACCAGTCCCTCGGAACGAAGCTCCTGCACAGCTTGTCTTACCGTCATGCGTGCCACACCGAAATGCTCGATAAGTTCCGTCTCAGACGGCAGTCGTTCCCCGGGAGCTAGCCGGTTGGAACGGATCGCTTCTCGCAACATGCCCGCGATCTGCCGATATGGCGGCTTGTCATCGGCTCTGTCGATTTGTCCAAGTTGCAGCACCCGCTGGCCTTCCATCACATGTCTAGACGACTAGTCTAGGAAGCCAGTCAACCCGTGTCTCTTCTGCCGGCATCGAACAAGGAGGACCCCAGAAATGGCAACCTCGCCTAAGCACTCGGTCAGTGTCGCCGGCATCGTAGTGCGTGACGATGATCGCGTTCTCGTGATCAGGCGGGACGACAACGGCCACTGGGAAGCCCCTGGTGGTGTACTCGAACTAGGCGAATCTTTTGAGGACGGTGTTCGGCGCGAAGTCCTTGAGGAAACCGGATTGACGGTGAAGGTAGAACGTCTCACCGGCGTTTACAAGAACCTGACCCATGGGATTGTCGCTCTGGTCTACCGCTGCCATCCGGCCGATGGGGACACTCACCCCACTGCGGAAGCCCGCGAGGTTCGTTGGATGACAAGGGAGGAAGTTCAGTCAGCGATGAATCCTGCATTCGCGGTGCGTGTACTGGACGCGTTCGACGAAGAAACTCATTCGCGGGTCCATGACGGCGTCAACCTCGTGTCGGGCTGCTAGGGGTCCACTACACGCTGTCCGGATGTAATCCGAACAGTGCTTGATAGAACACTGCTCGCTTTGGGGGCGCTGGCTCGACCTCGCCCGGACGAGCCTGCACGCATCCCAGGAACGCACTAGACGACGGCGCATTCGCCGGTTTGTTCCGGACGATAAGTTTCGTGAACGCTTCGATGTACTCGAGCGCCGCTCGGATGAGGGTGAAACCGGTTGTCGCAAGGTCGGCCACCATTGACGAACCGGTAAAGGGCGAAACAGGTTCGGTCTGCCACACTCCCAGCGCGTCGTAGTGGTGCTGAGTCATCTCATTGTCGGCACCGAGGGCTAACTCGGGAATCACACTGAGATTCAGCGCCACGTTCATCGTGTTGCCGTAGCTGCGGCCAGGGTGGGTGTCGACGGCAAGAACGCCATCGTGGATGTGATTCCTCAACTGCTTGCAGAGCCACGCATACACCCGCAGGCGCGTCACGTCACCCAAAAGTGACTGGTCGTACTGCGTTCGCACTTCCTTGTCGATGAAGGTCCGCGAGTCGAGTGATCCCCGAGCCTTTTTCCGATCAACTGACGGGTCGACCATCGCTTGGTAAGCACGCCCGAAAATATCGAAAACTGCTGCAAGATAGAGTAATTCACGGTCAAAAGCTTCAGCGGTAGCCTCGGCAACATCTTCGTTCCGCTTCCCGTCCAGCGGGTTCGACAGCGCGGCCAGCAGATCGTCGAACGCGCGCGCTGCACGTCTCAGGCGGATGCGAACCGACGTGAATGCCTCTGCGGCCTCAGGTCCACCTTTAGCGGCAGCCGCAAACATTGAAGCGGCATCGAAGTATGGCAATCCGCTGACCGTGCCCCAGTCGTAAAGATTGACGATGGTCGCAGTCGACTCCGTCGTCTCCCAGCTTCCGCCACCCACCAACATGCCGCGCTCGACCGTCACAACCGGATTGCTAGTCACCCGCAAGTAGTGACCGATGAGTGGTACAGCCGCGTCGGGTGTCACGCTGACGACCACATCGTTGTCGGCGACATCTGTTCGTCCCGCAGTGGGGGCGGTGGTGACGATGGCATCGATGCCAACAGCCCCGGCGGCGGCAGCATAGGCAGCTGCACGATGTCGCTGATCGAGCGTCAACGGGGGGAGGCCGTCCGGCGCATCGTGCTCATCGAGCTGCTGGTACGCGGCGAAGAACCGAGCCTTGGACCAGGCACGGTAGCTCTCGCCACGAGCGGTGCTGACGGAGAACTCGGCCGCGTCGCAGAACTTGCCTGCGTCAGCTACGTTCGTGAAATTGACGGTGTGGCAAGGCGGTTCATCGAGCAACTCGGTCCACCCGCTCGGAGCTTCCGTTGCCGCCGGGATCAATAGGTGCACCTCGATCTCGTCGCGCGTCAGGAACCCGGTGATGTAGCCCTCCTCCGGCGGCTCCGCGATGGTCCCGACATCAATGCCCAGCCGCACCGGGCGCGTTGCCGGCCTCAATGGGTACAGAGGCTCCAACTTCGAGTCTCTCGTCGGCGGCCGAACGTAGCGCATGAAGCGCCAGTTGGGCCGGCCGGATGGGATGGTGATCGCCATATTGGGATGGTCGCACTTGGGGATGACAACTCAGATCGGTCCGTAGTGTTCGCATTCCGACGACTGCATGCATACGGCAGGTCAACCGACCGCAGCCACACCAGAGCCGCACGGCAGGGGAGGCGCGCGAGCGCATTGATCGAGGTTTGCAGCGCATTCTTGATGCATGGAACGCCCGCGATAGCGCATAGGAATACTAATAGTATCGTTGCGCTACTATCGGTAGCATAGATGGGACTCACCGACGCGTCGAAGGGGGCGGTTATGCACACGCAATGGATTGAGCAATGCACCGTTCAGCGAGTCTCGCTGCACGAAGGGCTCATACTCGACCTCGACGGTTACAACGAATTGGTGATTTCCCGACCGCTGCGACTGACCCTCCCGCCGGCAGGAGCCTGGCCGTCGGATGAAGTGTTGATCGACCCCATCAACCTTTCGCCCGAGGAGCGGCCACTGTTGGACCTTGCCGGAGCGATCTGCACGCGCGCCTGGTGCGACGACGACGGGGCCTTACATCTCTGTTTCTCCCCCGGCCACCGCATCGACGTCGACCCGGATGTAGCGGCGACCTCGTGGGAACTCTATGGCAAGTGTCACGGATACGTGGCGTGTCTGCCGCGAGGTCGCGTCCGAGCGATTCGGCACGACCTTCCTGTCGACGAGAATGACTCAGACGCAACACAACCCAAAGCCATGGCACATCAGTAGCCCGGGTGGCTGAAGACTCGCTGGATGCTTATGTCAGGGTCCTCATGGCGCGGTCGAGGAAGTCGGTAACCGCGGCGGTGAACGCGTCGTTGTTGTCGCCGGCAACCATGTGACCGGTGCCGGTGACGTCCGTCGTTTCGGCGTGCCTGACGAGCTGGCGGAATTCGCTGACGGTTTCCTGGGAGACTACGTCTGAAAGTGCCCCGCGTACCAACAGCGTTGGGGCCGTGATTCGACGTGCTCCTTCGGCGAGGAATCCGCTGATGGCGTCGAACTCCTCGCTGCCCGTCATGAGATTGCCTTGGAGGACATCGAAGTTGGAGCTGATGAAGGCCGGGTCCCAGCGCCAGATCCATCGGCCATCGCTACGTTGGCGCAGAACCTTGTGCAGGCCGTCGAGATTTTCGGGTCGCGCGCGGCGTGGGTTGTATTCGGCGATGACATCGGCGGCATCATTGAGCGTGCCGAATCCGTCGGGGTGTCCGGCCATGAATGACAGGATGCGACGGGCCCCATGAAATTCCATTCGCGGGGTGATGTCGACCAGGACAACGGCTGCCCAGAGGTCGGGTGGGGCCAGCAGATGGGTAGCGAGGATGATCAGCCCACCCAGCGACGCGCCGACGACGGCGGGGGGACTGTCGGCGCTGACGTGTCCTCGTACCGAGATCAGATCGGACACAAACCGTTCGATGTCATATTGTCCGCTCGGGTCCCAGTCGCTGTCGCCGTGACCTCGTGTGTCGTAGGCGACGACGGTGTAGCCGTGGGAATAGAGTCGACGGGCGGTGGTGGCCCACGCGTGACGGTTCTGGCCGCCGCCATGGAGCAGCAACACGACGGGGTGAGTCGCGGCGTGCCGGTAGCAATCGGCCACGAGAGTGATCCCGTCGCTGGTGCGGATGCGCTCTCGGCCAATTGTCATGTGGTCCGGTGTGGTCGGCCGTTGTGAGTCGAGGATTTCCGTTGCGGCCACCAGCTGGCCTCGCGCAGGAGCGTAGCGATCGCGGGCACCGTGAGGGTGCGAACGACGAAGGTGTCGAGTAGTAGGCCGCAGCCGACGATGAATCCGACTTGGATCATGATTCCGACAGAGCCGACCATCAGGCCGAACATACTCGCGGCGAAGATGAGCCCGGCTGAGGTGATGACTGAACCGGTGTTTGCGACCGTGCGTAGCACGCCGACGCGAATGTTGTGAGCGGATTCTTCGCGTAACCGCGAGATCAGCAGCATGTTGTAGTCGGCGCCGACGGCGACCAGGATGATGAACGCCACAAGCGGTACGGGCCAGGCGATTTCCTTACCCAGGCCGTATTGGAAGACGAGCGTCCCAATGCCCAGTGCCGCGCCATAGTTGAGTACGACCGTACCGAGGAGGTAGAGCGGGGCCAGCAAGGCACGCAGGAGAAGGACAAGGATCACTCCGACGATGACGAGCGTGGCGATCGCCAGCAGATGAAAGTCGGCCGACAGCAGGCGCTGAATATCGGAGTTGACGGCGGGGAAACCGGCCATCGATATCGTGGCGTTGGCCAGGGAGGTGTTCGGGCGTGCGGCCCCGGCAACTTCGGTGATTTTCTGAGCGAGATCCATCGCTTGGCTGCTGTAGGGGTTGTAGCTCGATTCGATCGCGAAGCGGGCGGTCTTGCCATCGGCCGACATAAAATGTTTTGCCACATCGGCGAACTGGCGATTCTCGAAGGTGTTGGCGGGCAGGTAAAAGCCGCTGGCGTTGTCCGAACCGGCGCTGGACCGCGCGGAATTTTGTAATTGGGTGGCGACCTGACTCATGCCGGACAACATTTCGATGTTGCTGTCGGCAAGGGTGTGCACGCCGGTGGCCAGGGCTTGTGCACCCGACGCGAGCTGGCTGATGCCGTTTTGGAGGCGGCGGATATTGCCGGCCATGTCGGCGGGATCGCCGAGTGCTCCGAAAGCCTTGTTCAGCGAGGTGACCGTGCTCTGCAGATCTGCTACGGTGCCCGCCGCATTGTCGCTGCCCGGCTGGTACATGTCGCCCAGGTTGGCGAGCTGGCTGAAAAAGCCGCCATCGCGCAAGGTCACCAGAATCTGCACCTGATCGCGGATCTGGGCACACTCGGGTGTGGTGGCACACCACGGGGAGGTGTTGAGCGCACCAACCAGCGGATCGATCGTGGCGATCGCGTTTTGGGCTTGTTGAGCTTCTTGACGCAGTCCCGGCCCGGTTCGGATCGCTTGATCGATGGTTGGTGTGGTAGCCGAAAGTTGCTGCAGCAGAGGGCGAAAGTGTTGAAATTGCGATCCGCTGGACTGGGCTTGGGTAAGGACCGCGGTCAGCGGTGTCAATGCCGTGCGCAGGGTGGTGTCAAGTTGCGCCAGGCCGCCGGCGAGTTGGTCGGCGCCACTGGTGAGTTTGGCCAGGTCGTCCTTATGGGCGTCTCCCTTGGCGACCGCGCCGGCCATCTTGTTGCCGATCTGGCCGTTTTGCCACGAGAGCTGTGCCTGATCGAGGCGTGCACCGGTGGGCCGAGTGACACCGGAAACCTTGGTGACGCCCGGCAATTGCGACACTCGAGACGCCATTTCATCTAGGTCGGCTAGGCCTTTACTGGTGCGCATATCTGTGGGTGATTCGACGACCATGAACTGTGTGATGACGATATCTTTGCGGAAATGCCTATCCAGCAAGCGATAGCCCTCATTGCTGGTGGTCGTCGCCGGCTGTCCTTGCCGATCGTCGTAGCTGATGTGCATAGTCAGCGCGACAGCCGCGAGGCCTAATACAAGTGCCAGGCTGGCGGCCAGCAGTGGGGCGGGTCGGCGGACCACGGCCACGGCGATCCAGTTCCAGTATCGGCGCGTGCGGTCAGCTTTGGGTTCGCCAATGCCATGTTTCGCGGCAAGCGCCAATACCGGAGGAAACAACGTTACTGTAGCTGCGACTCCGACAAAGACAGCGATCGCGCACGCCGGGCCTAATGCGCTAAATACGCTCAGCTTCGCAAAGACCAAGGATAGAAACGCAAACGCCACAGTCGCGGCGGAAGCCATGATCACCCGCCCGATGGTGGCGGTTGCGTTAATCACAGCCAGGTCAGCCGAAATCATCTGGCGGCGCTGCTCGTGATACCGGCTGATCAGAAACACGGAATAATCGGTGCCGGCACCCAACAAGATGGCAGTCATGAACGCAATCGTGAATTGCGACACCGGCATTCCTGATTCGCCCAGCGCCGAGAGCACCCCGCGCCCGACCGCCAGGCTCACACCGATCACGAGCAATGGCAGCAACGCGGTAACTAGTGACCGATAGATGACCAGCAAAATCACCGCGATCAGACCGGCTGTCACGATGGAGATGCCAATCAAATCCTGCTCAGCCGAATCGATTAGATCGCTGAATGTCGCGGGAGGTCCGGTTACACGAACGATCGTGGACGTACCGCTAAACGACTCGGCGACAATAGCGCGCACCGCCCGAACGGATTCCGCCGCTCTAGGATCGCCGAGCGTGCCAGCTACCCCGACCGGCACATACCACGCCTTGCCATCCTGGCTCATCGCCTGACCCGCAGTAACGGGGTCGGCTAACAGATCCTGAACCAGTCGCACGTGCTGGGAGTCGGCACGCAACCGCGAAACCATCGTTTTGTAGCGCTGACGCACCGGCGCAGTCAGGCCCGTCGGGTCCTCGAATGCAACAAAGACGGTGGTCTTGGACCCCTGCTCGCCGAATGCCGTGCCCATCCGGTCAACCGTCTGCAGCGATGGAGCATCAGGGGGGACCAGATTCACCGACTGCTGTTTCACAACGGTTTCCAGCTGGGGGAACAGCATCGCCAGGACGCCGGCGGTCACCACCCACGCCCCGATGACCAGCACCTTATGTCGGATGCTGAACCCCGCCAGGCGAGCTAGTCGATCACTGTATGCGCCCTCGCCCGCCGCGACCTTGCGAAGTTGCTCCCGAACTGGGCGACTCAGCGTCGCCACCCCCGAGGAAACCCACCCGTTGTCCGCCATCCCCCACCTCCGTTATCCCAAAAGAAACTAACGGTGTCGGAACAGTACCGCTAGTACCCTTTCGCTTCGTCGCCGAAACCGCGACAGGCGTGCACCCGTCGACCGCTACCGCACTACTCACCTGGATTGGCCCGAGAGCACCCCGCAGGCGACGGACCAGCATTTCGCGCCTGGCGCGACGTGCCCCTCGGCGCGCAGGTTGATTGACCGTGACGACGCACCGTCGCCGAAATTCTGAAAGGTTCATGAACGCCGCAGACGAAAAGCCAGCCGGGAAGTTAGCCTGGTGGGATCGTCGTGCACGTGGTTGTACATTTCCCGGTTCATCAAATTGTCGTCCAGGTATGAGCAGTAGCGAGGCGGGTAATGCCGAGGACGAACGCGGTCTTGGTCCGGCGGCGTTCGGTGGATGTCACTGGTAATGGTGCGGCCGCTGAGCCTGAAACCGCGAGCCGCACTCATCCACACTTGGGTCCTGGTTAGCGCAAGCAGCGCATTCATCGCAGAACGCCATCCTCGGCGTGTGCGAGTCCCTGCCGCACAAGTTGGGAGGGTTCGTGGGATGGCCTCATGAACCGACATGCCAGCCGTGCATTGGTGGCCTTTTGGACCACGGGTTGTTCGAGCCGTTGCCTGATCACGAATCCCCCTACTACGCACAAACCCCTACGAATAACTGTACTATTGGTAGCGCTATGCTACCAACAGTAGCGTTAGTTGGGTAGTGGCTGGATCAATCGCCAATGCAGATGCGATTCGGTGCGGGCCAGGTATGCGTAGGGTTTACGGTGACCATATGGAGCGCGACGGTTTTGACATGCCGGTCGACGACGATGTCGATCCGCGCCTGGTGCGCTCCCGGACCCGGCTATTAGATGCAGCCACCAAACTCCTCAGCGCCGGCGGGATTGAAGCCGTCACCATAGACGCGGTCACCAAGGCCTCTAAAGTTGCGCGCACGACCCTCTATCGCCACTTCAGCAGCTCCACTCAACTACTGGCCGCCACATTTGAACGGCTGCTGCCGCAGGTTCACCTTCCGCCGGCGACGGGATCGTTGCGCGACCAACTCATCGAACTGTTGAGCCGACAGGCCACGCTGTTCCAGGAGGCGCCGCTGCACGTCACCACACTGGCTTGGGTCGCGCTTGGCCCAACATCAAACAGCACTCAGGAGACCTACGATCGGCACGCGCTGCGGACCCGGATCATCGAGCAGTATCGCCAGCCGTTCGATCTACTTTTGCAAAGCCCCGAAGCCTGCGCCGACCTCGATGAATTCGACCCCGAGCTGATCCTGTGCCAACTCGTGGGGCCGGTCGCCTTCGCGCGCCTCACCGGGCTGCGTGCCATCGATCGTCAAGACTGTGAGCGCATCGTCGATGACTTCCTCGCCGCGCACCGCCGCAAGGTCGACGAGCCCGCATCGTAGTGATCCCGCTCCGCGGGAATGGCGCCGCCCCAGCCGCTCTGCCTGACGCGCAGTTCGGCTAATTTGCCGACCACGAGATAGGCAAAGACATATAGCCCCGGATGAGGCCCGACCGCAGGCGCTGCGCGTTCTCTAGGTCGACTTCCCAGTTGGGCACTCGGGCCAGCAGGGCGCGCAACGCTATCCGGGCCTCCATCCGCGCTAATGACGCACCGAGACAGAAGTGGATACCTCGGCCGAACGCCACTTGATGTTCGGGTTTGCGCCCGATATCGAACACGTCGGGATCAGCAAACACTCGTTCGTCACGGTTAGCCGAGCCGAACAACAGCAGCACTGAATCACCGACGGACATCGTGACGCCATGCAGCGTGACGTCGCGGGTCAGAGTTCGTGAAAGTCCTTGCACCGGTGAGTCATACCGGAGGAGCTCCTCAACTGCGGGACCAAGCAAGTTGTCATCGGCGACTAGTCGTCGGCGAATGTCGGGATCGCTCGCAAGCACTACTGCGGCGTTGCTGAGCAGGTTCGAGGTGGTCTCATGGCCTGCGATGAGCAGCAACAGGCAAAAGCCAAGGAGGTCCTCGTCAGTAAGACGCTTTCCGTCGATCTCGGCGGACACCAAGGCCGACATCAAGTCGCCGCGCGGTTCGCGTCGACGCTCGGCGAGGAAGTCGGTGAAGTAGGCATAGACGGCCGCAGCCGCGGCCAGCCCCTCGCCCATCTCACCGCGCGCCGGATTGGACTGGACCATCGTGGTTGACCACTGCCGAAACTGTGCGCGGTCCTCGCGAGGAATGCCGAGCAAATCAGCGATCACCATGGCCGGCAGGACGGCGGCAAAGTCGGCGGCAAAGTCAACCGACCCTGCGCCCCGGTCAAGGCAATCTGATAAATCCTCCGCCAGGTCCTCAATCCCACTACTTAACGCCGCGATGCGCCGCGGGGTGAACGCCTTGCTTACCAACGCGCGCAGCTGATCGTGTCGCGGGGGATCCATCAAAATCATCATGGGCAAGAACGATGCGTGGAAATCTGAGCCCGGTGGAGTTGGAAATATGCCGTCCACGGATGAGTAGGTGTGATGGTCAAGCAGCGCGCTGACGACATCTTCGTGGCGACTGAAAACCCACGTGTTGGAATCGGCTGCGCGATACAGCGGGGCTTTGTCGCGCAGCTGCCGGTAGATGGGGTAGAGATCGTCCTGAATCGTCGCATCGAACGGGTCGTAGCGAAGTTGCACCGTCGTCATCTGAGCTCCTACCGCTGTGAATCTAATTATACGGCTGTCTAATCCAGTAGTTTAGACTGTAAGTCCAACCGAGAGGAGCGTCAATGCGCGAGGTTCCGCGAAAAATTGCCGACCGCCTGCCGCCGGCGGCGGCACTTTTCGCAGACCGCGGGCTCAACGACACCAAGATCGAAGACGTCGCCGCCACCACCGGCATCGCCAAGGCCACCCTTTACTACTACTTCGCCGGCAAAGAGGAAATACTCGCCTTCCTCCTCGAAGACGTCCTACAGCAAGTCGCGCACGAGGTCGCCGCAGTCGTGGAGGCAGAAGGCTCCGCCGCTCAGCGCCTGCACGCAGTCATCAGTGCCCAGCTGCGCGTGATGGCACAGAGACCCGCCGTCTGCCGCGCTCTCATCGGGGAACTGGGCCGCGCCGCCCGCATGCCCGTCATCGCCGACATGATCAGCGCCGCATACTTCGCACCCGTCGAGACGTTACTTCGCGCTGGCGCCGGCGACGGCTCACTCGTGACCCTCGACAACCCAGCAGTTGCCGCGATCGCGCTATTCGGTGCCGTCACGACCAGCGCACTGACCTACCTAGTGCTTGACGATGCGCTCGACGAAGATCGAATTGCCAGAACAATTCACGACCTCGTTTTTGTCGGTTTACGACCGCGCTAGCCGTCCCCCGCACCGCGTGGACGGTAGTGCGCAGCTGAGCATGGCCCGCGACTCGGACTATCCGGAGCATCCAGGCGACGCGGGGTCGTCGGAGTGAGCTACAGACAGCGCGTGACGCAGCGGATGAAGTACGGCTGGCCCACCCGTATGCACCGCCAGCCGCAGCTGCTCAATGACTGTGTGCACCTGACGTCGCTCTTCAGTGTCGGAAAGTCCGAATTCATAAAGCTCCCAACGATATTTATGATCCTCCAGCCGCAGGAGTAGCTCGTTGATCACGTTGTCCAGGTCCATCTGCTCAGCGGCCAATTCCTGATGATTCCTCGGCCGCTCACCATCCGGCAGGCGCGGCGACAGTTCGATGGTCACGTGCTAAGCGTATGTAGCCGGTTGCTGCAATGCGACGGTCAGAGGTGAATTGCGTTAGATCACTTACGGCCCGCGAGTTGTTCGTCGCGCACCGCCTTCGCCCGATCCGCCGATAACGCTGCCGCGAGCTGGGATGCGAACGCTGGTCCGTCGTTCACAAGGGCGTAGCCACCCGCGAAGCCGCCTTGGCGGCAGAGAAGTCGCCTCCGACAGACGTTGCGGTGGCGTACTTTGCCAGTCTTGGAGTTTGTTCGTTGAACTGCGACGCGGGTCATTCGCGGAACGAGTGCGGTGGGGAAGCAGTGGGTGCAATCGCTATGAATGGCCTGTGAGCGAGACCACCGACGGATGATCCTTCGGGCCGTCAGGTATGCGTCCTGGGCGATCTCAACGACTGCGGTTGCTCGTTCCAACCCGTGGACCCCCCAAAAGCGACCCGGTCCGCGGCCCGGCCGCCGCCAGGCCTCCGGAACGATGTGCTGGTATTCCTTGTCGCCCAATCTATTCGGTGATGAGTGCTTCGTGAAGTAGATCGCCAAGCGTTTGGGGTCGCAAGCACGCAATCCGTTGAGGCTGTCGATAGCCGTACCGGCGCGCAAGTGGCGTGTGCGTTGTTCAGGGTCGGGATGGGCGACGACTTCCGCCCATTCCTGCGACAACCATTCGCTGAACCTACGGCCTGATCGACCGACGGTATACGGGGGAGCCATCCATAGGTGAATGTGTGGTGCGCCGCGGCGTTGAAATTCCATCTTCCAGATGTAGCGCGCTGGTTCACCCCATTCGCGCTGAAATCGTTTGCGCCACAGCATCATATGTCGCTTTACGCTGGCTCCATCGGGTGCGACCGATTCCCAGTCGCCGGGGTAGGTCAGCGTGACCATCGCGGGTACCCGTCCGCTTTCCACCATCGGCGTGTAGTCCAGCTCGGCGAAGGTGCGGCACATCGCCGCACGCGACTTGCGGGACCATTCGGTGATCGCACGGCCCGACGGGTCAGGCACATCACGACCGGCCTTTATGCGGTCTACCTCGCCCGCTACGTCCTGCATGTGCTGGCCCACGGTCCGCTCAGATGCCTTCTCCGCGCGAACGGGATTGGTCCAGCCGAGACGGACGACGCCCGGGCCGATCGTGATCCGGAATCGCCCGCACTCAGGTTCGACATCCAGCCGGTCCCGTCCATGCGCCCATGGTTCGGCCGGTTCGAACAGCGCCGCTGCCGAGGCCACCATGTTGGGCCTCGGGAACCGCAGCCCCAAGGCATCCGAGGCCGACAGTTCCGCATCAACAATGCCGTCGACGGTGTCGCGGACACTTTTGGCGCATATAACAAGCCCGTTGGTCCCAGCCGGAACACGGTCTACGCCGCTCCCGCCGTCCGACCGACCGCTACCGCTCTCGCGCCCTGCGGCCTTGCCGGCCTCGGGCACTCGCGGTCTACCGGCGTCCGCCGCTCCGTCCGTGTTCCGGCTGGCCGTTCGGGTTGTGTCCGGCCGAAGGGTGAGTCGCTCCGCAATCGAGCTCGTTGAATGCGCGCTCGACCTCGTGATGCCGGGCATCGGGTACCTGCTCCCCGGGAGCCCCCAGCGCGCATCACTGAGTGACGGGCGATGAAGGGTCCCTTGTCGGGAGTGCTGTCACCGTGTCCGGTCTGTGTCCGATCGCCGGACGAGCAGCCTGCGTCAGACGCGCTCAGCGCGGCGTATTTGACGTATGGGAGTCATTAAACCGCAGGCCAGCGGCCGTTCCATCCACCTGAAAAGCGGAAGGTCGGCGGTTCGATCCCGCCCCTGGCCACGTCAGAGGTCCAACGCATGAAGATCCACCGCCAGTTCGCCTGGATCCCCCGAAAGGACCTCCTTGCGACCCTGGATCGGTGGCTGAGTAGGCGGTGACGCCCACCCTTGGTGGCGCTCCCCGGTTGTGGTTGTTCGTCGTTCACAGCGTCCCGTCCCGAGAGATCCCGAAGATCCGCCGGAAAGAATCCTCGCCGTAGCTGGTGGCTTCGGGCCTGCCGGCGGTCAACCGGAACGTCCGCGAACCATCGGTACGCCGCTCGGCCCGCAGAAACAGGTCAGTCGGATCCTGACGCGCGTACAGACTGTCCGCGAGGTCGTAGAGGTGGGTCACGAAGAACACCCTGACTCCGCTTTCGACCATGGCGTGCACGATGCCCCGCGCGATCTGAGATCCTTCGAGCTCGTTGGTCGAGGCGAACGACTCGTTGCACAGCAGCAGCGACCCCGGCCCCATGTGCTCGACCATCGCGCTGAGCCGGGCCAATTCCTCCTCGAGCTTGCCGTGCCGCAGGCTGGCATCCTCTTCCCGCTTGAAATGGGTGAAAACACCGTCGCGGACGTTGGCACTGAACGCCGCTGCGGCGACGAACATGCCCGCCTGCATCATCAACTGGGCGACACCCACGCTGCGCAAGAAAGTCGACTTACCGCCTTCATTGGCCCCGGTGATGACGATCAAGTTCTTGCCGTCGGCGTCGACGTCGTTTCCGGTGATTTTCCTCGTGGTGGTCAGACAGAGTGCAACGTCGCGCAGACCCCGGGTGTCGAATTTGACCGTCCCGATCGGTGCTGGTACCGGAACACACAGTGGCACAGACCGTTTCGTCAGCGCATCATGCAGATTCAGGCAGCCGAGGTAGAACGCCAGTTCCAGCCGCAGGCGTCCGAAGAACGTCTGGAAATGTTCGGCTGCCTGGGTGACCACGCTGGCGACGTCGTTGACTGCCTGACCGGCCAGCTTGTCCAGCGCTTGCTCCCCGGCCATGTCCTCCTTGTCGACGACGAATCCGTACCCGTCGCGGGAACCTCCGAGCGGCCTGCCCCACCGATTGCGCTGGGGCGGTTGGTGTAATTCGTGGTGTTCTCCTCGGTTGCCGAGTCCGAGCCGGGCGCTGAGCAACACCCCGCGGGGCAGATTCAATTCGGCCAGGTATTCCTCGAACCGGTCGAGATAGTCGTCGGGCATCAGTTCGGCGAGCATCGCGAAGAACTGCCCGAACCCGGCCGAACGGAACCGACCGGCTGATGCGTCGGCCAGACCACGCAGCCCTCTGAACGTGGTGACGAGCAGTTCCAGGATCCGGACCGAGCGGCGCAGCATCAACGCGGGGTCGCCTGAACTGAGACCGCCGAGAAACACCTTGTGTCGCAGCTCGATTCCTTCAACGGCGGAGGCGATGTCGTACATCTTCTGCACCACACCGCGATTGGCCAGGCAGTCAGCGAGCACCTGTTGGCGGTAGCGGATGACCTCCGGCTCGCTCACGCTCCATGGGACCACCTTCTTGGCGGTTTCCAGCAGAAAGGGATCGCCGGCTGCCATTGCGTCATAGAGTCTGCCCAGCTCCAGGTCTTCTTCGGTGAGAATGCTGAGCCGCCAGGGCAATCGGGCCTTGAGGTCGAAATCCGACTCGGGATGGAGCAGGCGGACTTTCACCGGCCGATCCTCTGTCGCAGGGCCTGGTGGGTGAGTCCGTACTTGTTCGCCAGCGCGGCGGCGTAGGCCAAACCGTCCGCGGGTCGACGGGTGAACTTGAACGTCCGCCGCGCGGGGTCGTCGGGTGCAACCTCGCCCACCATGCTGACGCACGCGCGATCCACGCTGGCCAGCTGATCGAGGAAACTGACATAGACTGCAGTGCAACGTATTCCCACAATGCGCCGAACAACCTTCGTAGCGATCAGCAGAGCATCGTTGAGGGTGGTGGAGGCGAAGCTCTCGTTCAGGATGACCAGACTGGTGGCGGTGGCACTCGACAGGATCTCGTGGATCCGGACCAGTTCGTCCTCGAGTTTGCCGTGCAGGGTCGTCAGGCTCTCCTGTCGTTCGAAGTGCGTGTAGATCGTGTCGGGCACCGTGAACCTGGCATGTACGGCGGGTACCGGGCAGCCGAGGGAGGCAAGATAGGCGCACTGGCCGATGGTCCGGGCGAAGGTGGTCTTGCCGCCCTGATTGGGGCCGGTGATGACCAGCACCCGTTCGGCCTCCGAGAACCGGAAATCGTTTCCCACCAACGGATGATCCGACTTGATCGCCAACGCGAGGTCGACGGCGTCGTCGGCGGCCAGCACCCCCGGCTCGGCGGTGACCTCGGGGTAGCTGAAGCGCAGGCCGGCTGCGGACATGCGACGCACGAAGGTCAGATAGTAGAGATAGAACCGAATTTCGTGGTCGAACCGGATCACGGTGGACTCGGTGAAGCCGGTGTTACGGCGGCAGAATTCCGCAAGCTGTTTGAATGCGTTCGGGTAGAGCTTCGCGACGCACTCGAGGATCTGCCGTTCAACGTGGTTCATGTCGGCCGAGTCCCGATGGGTGACGTGGTAATCGATCGCTTCTTCGGTCGCGAATCGCTCGAATGTCGCCACCGCGTCGGGACTGTAATCGGTTTGGCCGGAATATTTTTCGACGTGCACGCGGCGGTCTTGGATATGCACGGTGTAACGAACGTCATGCAACGCAGCCCGGACCGTCGAGGTATCGGCCAGCAGGCTCTGGAAGGTGTCGCTGTCGACGTATTCGGTTAAGTAGGAACAGAACTCGGACAATCCGCGAGAGGTCGGTGCTACTCGGCCGAGTGCTTGGCGCAGTGTCGCCACGGTTTCGCAGTAAGTCTGCACCGCGTAGATGAACCATCCTTGCCGCTGCAACGGATGTCGGAGTTCCCTCGCCTGCTCACGCCGGTGCCGCATCGTTCGCAGGCCGTTGACGAAATCCGTGATGGGCTGGCGAATGCGCTCGTCCTGCAGATCCCGGAACACCTGATGGCGGTGCTCGATGGCGGCGACATCGGGCAGCGGTTGGCGAAAGTATCGATCGACGTCGTCGGCGTGCCCCGCGTTGATGGCCGTGATGATTTCGTCGAGGTGCAGATCGGAGAGGCAATCGGGCGCCGCGTCTGCTCCCGTTGCGGCATCACCCGCTGGGAACAGGATGCTGAAGCGGGCCATCGAGCCCCCTTCGGTCGTGAGCATTGAGGTCGGTGCGGAACGTGGGCCCGCGTCAGCTCAGTCTACGACCGGCGGCAGCTGCAACTAGCTGGCCAAACCCGACCAGACAGGTCCTTGGGTGACCAGATCGGCGCCACCGGCCCCGGCCCACGTCGACTCCCTCGCCATCGTGGGGATCAAAGGGGCTCCGAAAATGTTGTTCCCGGAGAACACTTCTCCGGGGCAGCAGAACGCGCATAGAGCCGGTTTGAGCGTCGGATAACCGCACGCCGGGCAGACATGGGATGTCATGCGCGCTGCCTCCCTAGTGGACGTCTGTGGAACGAATCGCGTTTACCCCTCCTGAGGGTGTTCAAACCCTTCTGGCGCAACGGTTGCCGGACGAATCAACCGAATCAACATGCGTGTTATAAGCGGCTCGGTTCGGGGAACTCGCGTGTCAGGAGGTGCTCAACAGGAGCGCCGCTGTGCACAGGAGTTGAAATGATCGGAACTATTCTCATGGCCCTGGTTGTCGGCGCCATCATCGGTCTCGTGGCACGGCTGGTGATGCCGGGCCGGCAGAACGTCGGGTTGCTCATGACCGTGCTGCTCGGCGCTGCCGGCGGACTGCTCGGGTCCGTGGTGGCGAGCCAGTTCGGTTACCACAACGCCAATGGCGGAATCGCCTGGATTCCGTTCTTCATCGGTGTGGGTCTGGCCATCGTCTTCATTGCTGTCTACGAAGCCCTGACCGGTCGCCGTACCCGCACCGGCATGTTCCGCTAGTTCAAAAGTCCCCGGCCGCAACTCATTTGCGGTGGGACCGAATGGATGACGAGCGTAACGCTGCGGCGAAAAGTTGAGGGGAAATTTCGCCGCAGCGTTACGCTCGCATCCGTTTCAGCGTCGGTAGGCGGATAGATTCTGCGCCAGCTCCGCGAACAACGCCTGATTCAGGTTGAAGGCGATTTTCACTTCGTCCACCGCGCGACCGATTTCGTCGGTGTCGAGTCCGAGCCGGTCGAGGCGGGCGCGGTAGGCGTCCTTGTACGGCTTCGGCCGCATCGGAAACTCGTAGAACGACAGGCCGGCGCCATCCAGATCGAAGGTGCGGTTGAGGATCTTGCCGATGGCCTGTCCGCCGGACAGATCGCCGAGGTAGCGGGTGTAGTGGTGGGCCACCAGTTCGCCGCCCCACGAGGCGTTGGTCAACCGGTCGCGGTAGGCGCGCGCAGCGGGGGAGTCGACGTCGTGGCCCGCGCCCGGCGCCCAGTACTGCAGGTCCGTGTCGATAGCCTCGAGCCGCTCCAGCGCGGGATCGTAGACGGCAGCCACCAGTGGGTCTTCCCGGTGACTCCGCACCGCCCGCTCCAGGGCTTCGTAGATCATCCGCAACCGCAGCAGGTAGTCGGCGTAACCCTGACGGTTGACGCGGCCGGCGAGCAGTTCGGACACGTAGGGCGAGTGCTCGGCGGCCTCGTGCTCGGCGGTCGAACCTTCCTTCATCGCGACCGAGAAGGGTCGGACGGCCTCGGCGGTGCTGACTGACACGTTCTGCTCCCGGTACTCGGCTACTGCTCCAACGGCTCTGACAACATGTCAAAACGATGCTGACAATCTGTCAGAAACATAACACAGGCCGCACTACGGTGTCGCTCCCAGCGCGCGCAGTACGAATCGCTCAATAGCGGCGGTCGGCAGGTCGCGCGGCGCCAGACAGGCGTGCAGCAACGACATGGTGGCAGCTTCGTCCTCGACCACGAACTGGCTGGAACGAACCCCGTCGGCCAGGATTTCGCGCAACACGTCTTCGATGGCCACCACGTGCTCACGGATGGCGCGCATGGTCTCCTGCGACAGCGCGCCGTAGAGCTGCGGCCCGAG
This sequence comes from Mycobacterium sp. NGS61, assembly GCF_059812325.1. Taxonomy (NCBI): domain Bacteria; kingdom Bacillati; phylum Actinomycetota; class Actinomycetes; order Mycobacteriales; family Mycobacteriaceae; genus Mycobacterium; species Mycobacterium sp. NGS61. Next base: position 301,580 of record NZ_JCALCL010000005.1, on the reverse strand, counting down.
ACCCATGTGGAATTGCTCACCCGCACCGAGCTGATGGCGGACGTAGATCCTGAGCCGCTCGGCCGGGTCGTCGACATCGGCCAACTCGGCGCGCAGCCCGTCGATGTAACGGCTTGTCTCGTGCGACGCGAATGCGACGACAACGGCTTCCTTGTCGGCGAAGTGGTGGTAGATCGCGGTGCGCCCGATGTCCGCGGCGGCGGCCAGCTTCGCCATCGTGATCGCGTCGAAACTGTGCTCGGCCATCAACGTGGCGAACGCCTCGAACACACGTCGTTGCACCTGCTCGCGGTGCTCCTCCACCGACGAAGCGCTGATCTTGGGCACACGCGACTCTAACTCCCGCGTGCGCCGCCGAGCGTGTGACGCACTCGCCCGTAGGATGACCAGTGGGCCGCGACCGGGGAGGGTGGATTTGCTCAGACCACGAACCGCGCGCGGTGGCTGGCATCTGATCGTCACCTGCGTGATGGTCGCGCTGACGGCGTGTTCGTCGCACAGCACGTCGGCCAAACCCACCACCAAGCCGGGCTCGCGCGCCGATTCGCTGATCGTCGGCATCGAAGAAGTTCGTCGCATCGCCAACTACGAGGAACTCACCGCGCATGCGCACGCCGACCTGCATCAGCCACCACCGAGCGACCTCAACGCGCCGGCGCCGTGCCGAGCCGCGGGCATCAGCGACGTCACCTTCGGTTCCGGCTGGTCGGAGTTCCGCAGCGCGGGCTACCACGGCATCACCGATGACCTCAAACCAGGCCCGCCCGCATTGATCCAAACGGTCAGCCAGGCCGTAGCGGTGTATCCCGACTCCAGCATGGCGCGCGGTGTCCTGCACCAGCTGGAGACGTCGTTGCAGGCCTGCGCCGACTTGCACGACCCCCGCTACCAATTCACCCTCGACCGGCCCGACGGCGCGACGGTGCGGATCAGCGCCAACGCGTGGAGCCACCTCTACCGGGAGAAGTCCTCGGTGCTGATGTCGGTCGGTGTGGTGGGGCTGGAACCCGCCGCCCAGATCGCACAGGTCATCCTGCAAACGGCGACCGATCGCATCGGTTGAGACCCGCGCGCCGGCTCCCCGTTTCCGGGGTCGCGACCCGCGACAATGAAGCAATGCGTCGAACAGTGCAGTTCCAGCTGATCGTGGCCATCGTGTGCCTGGTGGCCGGGTGCGGTGCGCCATCGTACGGCGCCTCGGTGCGACCGGTGGGCACCACGATTCCGCTCAGCCCTGGCGTGCCTCCGGTGAGTCCCGAGGCGGCCGCGGCCGGACTCGTCGACGTGCGCAGCATCGTGGGCGACGCAGTGATCGATCTGCGATACGCCACCACCGACAACTTCACCCACACGCAGCTGTACCCCCCGGGCGCCCGTTGCCTGGTGCACCACACCATGGCGCCCGGGCTCGAAGCGGCCGCCAATTCGCTGCGCCCAGCCGGGCAACTGCTGGTCTTCTGGGATTGCTACCGGCCGCACGAGGTTCAGGCCAGGTTGTATCAAGCGGTGCCCAACCCGGCGTGGGTGGCCCGTCCCGGCCCGTACGCCACCAGCCATGAGGCCGGACGGTCGGTGGACGTCACCTTCACCACCACCCAGCAACCGTGTCCGACAGTACGGCGGGCGGCGCAGTTCTGCGTGGCTGACATGGGCACCGATTTCGACGACTTCACCGCGCGGGCAACGGCTTTCGCGACCAAAGATGTCAGTCCCACCGCGCAGGTGAACCGGTCCCGGCTGCGGGATGCGATGAAGTACGGTGGGCTGCAGGTGTATTCCGGTGAATGGTGGCACTTCGACGGCCCCGGGGCCGGGGTGCAGCGGCCGATTCTCGATGCCCCGGTCGACTGAACGGACCACTTCATGAACGAGGAACCCCAGGCGATCTACACCCACGGACACCACGAGTCGGTGCTACGCGGACACCGGCGACGTACCGCGGCGGACTCCGCCGGCTACCTGCTGCCGCACTTGCGGCCGGGCCTGTCGCTTCTCGATATCGGCTGTGGCCCAGGCACTATCACCGCAGACCTCGCGCTGCGGGTCGCGCCCGGCGCAGTGACCGCCGTCGAGCAGACCGAACAGGCGCTGGGCCTGGCGCGCACCGAGGTCCAGTCGCGCGGCCTGTGCAACGTGTCGTTCACCACCTCCGACGCGCATGCGCTCGACCTGCCCGACGACGCGTTCGACGTCGTGCATGCCCACCAGGTGCTGCAGCACGTCGCGGACCCGGTGCAGGCGCTGCGCGAGATGAAGCGGGTGTGCGCACCGGGTGGGATCGTCGCCGCTCGGGACGCCGACTACGCCGGGTTCATCTGGTACCCGCGTCTGGCGCCGCTGGACCGCTGGCTGGACCTGTACACACGCGCCGCCCGCGCCAATGGCGGCGAACCGGATGCGGGCCGCCACCTGCTGTCCTGGGCTCGCCAAGCCGGCTTTGACGACATCACGCCGACCGGCAGCCTGTGGTGCTACGCAACCGACGAAGCTCGGCGCTGGTGGGGTGGCATGTGGGCCGATCGGATTCTGCACTCGGATCTCGCCCGGCAGCTGGTCGAGTCAGGCCTGGCCGTCAGCGCCGAGCTCGACGAGATATCGGCGACCTGGCGGGCGTGGGCCGCGCACCCGGATGGCTGGTTCGCCATCCCCAACGGGGAAATACTGTGCCGCGCATGATGGTGCGCGGACTGCTCAGCGAGACAGGATCGCGTTGCGGGTGAAATCGGCGGCTTGGTTGGCCATGCCGTTGTCCCGATAGGTGCTGTGCGCGGCGCGGTCCCGGCCGCCGGGGAAGCACACCGGATCGCCGTCCGCGCACAGTTGCAGCGTTTTGGCCGTGTACAGCGGACCGATCGCGATCGGCGGAGCGCTGCGGTCCACAATGCTCAAGAATCCGTCCGACGGGGCCGCGAACAGTACGACCGCGGCGACCTTGGACGCGACGGCGGGCGGCATCGGCCCGGTCCCGTCGGGCAGCGCCACGCCGTCCGGGACGGAGTCGGCCGTGGTGTATGCGGCGACGGCCGCACCCTGGGAGTAACCGCCGAGCACGATCTTGGTGTTCGGGCAATTCGCGGCCGTGGTCTCGACCTTGCTGCTCGCGTCGGCAACACCGTCGACCGCCCTGGCGAAGTCCAGCGACGCGGGATAGTTGACCGGGTCGACGGCGACGTTCTTGCCCACCAGCCGAGCGTTGAGGGCATCGACGAACGCCTGTCCAGTAGCGCCGACGCCGGGAGCCTCGAAGGTCCCGCGCGCGAACACCACACTGACATCGGGACATCCCGGATCAGCGCCGGCGCGGGCCGGCTCGCCGAGCGGCGACATGAGTGCGGCTACGGCGCCGACGATCACGGCCAGCCTGGGTGCCATCCGCCGAAGGGAAGGGTTTCCGGTGCGGCGCAAAGTCAGCTCTTTTCCGTTGATTTGGGGGCTCCGCCGATACGAACTCGCGTCGGGAGCAGTTTGTTCCGCGCCCGTGATTTCCGGGGCGATGTGCTGAGCGTAAAACACAGGTTGAATTGGCGCTGCCGGCAGCGGCCCGCGGCCGGGGCGCGCCATAGCTGCGCTCGAAGCGCATTTCCGCACTTGATCGGCGATGACAGGCGCCGCCGGGACCGGACTTCGGCCCCGCCGCGATGTGCTGATGTTCACACATCCGCAGCCGCGGAATCGCTGGCTCGGTGCGGCGAGCGGACAACTCCGAGCCGACCACCCTGCTGGGCCCGAATAGCCGGGGCCGTGTGGCCCCAGACGCTGCTGGCGCGGCACCGTTTCAGCAGGTCAACACTATGGTATTGGCATTCTCTTTTTTTGCAAGTACGTTATTCACCGATGGATAACGCAGCCCACACCCCATCAGGCATACCGCTGGCCCCGGTGTATGGCCCGCAGGACCGCGGCACCGAGCCCCCGCCTCCGGGTGAGTTCCCGTTCACCCGGGGTAACTTCGCGTCCGGATACCGCGGCAAACTGTGGACTTTCCGGCAGTACTCCGGTTTCGGCACCGCTGAGGAATCCAATCGTCGCTACCGCTACCTGCTGGACCAGGGCGGTACCGGTCTCTCGGTCGCGCTCGACCTGCCGACTCAGTGTGGCTATGACTCCGACGATCCTGATTTCGGTGAGGAAGTGGGCCGGGTCGGGGTCGCGGTCGACACCCTCGCCGACTTCGAGATCCTGTTCGACGGGATCCCGCTGGACAAGCTGAGCACCAGCATGACGATCAACGGCACGGCGGCGATTCTGCTGGCCTTCTACGTTGCGGCCGCGGAGAAGAAAGGCATACCGCGCGCCAAGCTCACCGGCACCATCCAGAACGACATCCTCAAGGAATACGCCTCGCGGGGAACTTGGATCTGGCCGCCGGAGCCGTCGCTGCGGCTGATCGCCGACACCATCGAGTTCTGCGCGGCCGAAGTCCCGCGTTTCAACGCGATCTCAGTGGCCGGCGCCCACTTCCGTGACGCCGGCGCCACCGCGGTACAGGAGATGGCCTTCACCCTTGCCGACGGGGTCACCTACTGCGACACCGTGGTGGAGCGCGGCCGGATGAGTATCGACGAATTCGCGCCGCAGATCTCGTTCTTCTTCTACACCCACGGCGACTTCTTCGAAGAGGTCGCGAAATACCGTGCGGGACGCCGACGTTGGGCCACGATCGTGCGGGAGCGGTACGGGTCGACAAAGGACAAGGCGTCGATGTTCCGGTTCGGCTGTGTCTGCGGCGGTGCGTCGTTGTACGGTCCGCAAGCCCAGAACAACGTGGTGCGGGTGGCCTACGAGGCGATGGCGGCGGTCCTGGGCGGTGTCCAGTCCATGTTCACCGCGGCCTGGGACGAACCCTTCGCGCTGCCCTCCGAGGACTCCACCACGCTGGCCCTGCGCACCCAGCAGATCCTCGCCTACGAGACCGGCGTCGCGCAGGTCGCCGACCCACTGGGTGGCTCCTACTTCGTCGAAGCACTCACCGACGCCACCGAGACCCGCATCATCGAAATCATGGCCGACCTCGAACAGCACGGCGGCATGGTCAGCGCGATCGAGGACGGCTACCTGCAGGGGCTGATCGCCGACGAGGCTTACCGGATACATCAGGACATCGAGAGTGGCGCCAAACCGGTGGTGGGGGTCAACCGATTCGTCTCCGAGGAACCCGAACCCGATATCGACACCTACGAACTCGACGCCGAGGGCCGCGACCTGCAGCTCAAGCGGCTGGCCCAGGTGAAAGCCGAAAGAGACAGCGGCGCAGTGGAATCCACCCTGGCTGCGCTGGCCCGCGGCGCCGAAGGAGACGACAACCTGATGCACCGGCTGATCGACTGCGCCAACGCCTACTGCACGGTCGGTGAGATGGTCGCCACGCTCAAGGCGGTCTGGGGCGAATTCCAGCAGCCGGTGGTGTTCTAGATGGCCGCCCGCATACTGGTCGCCAAACCCGGTCTGGACGGACACGATCGTGGCGCCAAGATCGTCGCCCGTACCCTGCGCGACGCCGGCTTCGAGGTCATCTACACCGGTATCCGGCAGCGCATCGAGGACATCGCGTCGATCGCGGTTCAGGAAGACGTCGCCGTCGTCGGCTTGAGCATCCTGTCCGGAGCCCACCTGACGCTGACCGCCCGAACGATCGCAGCGCTGCGCGCCGCCGATGCGGCTGACATCGCGGTCGTGGTCGGTGGAACCATCCCGAACGCCGACGTGCCCAAGTTGCTGGAAGCCGGTGCCGCAGCGGTGTTTCCGACCGGCACACCGCTGGACGCGTTGGTGCGCGAGATTCGCACGCTGACCGGAACACCCGAACCGGCTGCCCAGACAGCACAGGAGGAACCGTGCGTGTCGGAGTGATGATCGGCGCCGAGCGTGGCGACATGTCCCGCAAGGTGACCAAGCTGGTCGCCGACATCGAATGGGCCGAATCGGCGGGTCTGGACACGGCCTGGATGCCGCAGGTTCCCGACGACTTCGACTGCTTGACCATGGTGTCGCTGATGGCCGCCCACAGCTCACGCATCGAGCTGGGGACGGCGGTGGTGCCGCTGCAAGCTCAACATCCCATTGCTCTTGCCCGTCAGGCACTCTCGATACACGCGGTGGCCGGGGGGAGGCTGGCGCTGGGTGTCGGACCGTCGCACCACTGGATCATCCGGGACATGCTCGGGCTGCCCTACGAGAAGCCGGCCGCCTACACCCGCGACTATCTCGAGGTACTCAACGCCGCCGTCGCCGGACCGGGACCGGTTGACGTACAGAACGATTCGTTCACAGTGCACAACCCGCTGGCGATCGGAGCCGATACCCCGATGCCGGTGCTGGTCGCCGCACTGGGTCCGGTGATGCTGCAACTGGCCGGTGAGCATGCCGACGGCACCGTGTTGTGGATGGCCGACGAGCGTGCGATCGGTGACCACATCGCACCGAAGATCACCAAGGCCGCCGTGGATGCCGGCCGCCCTGCGCCGCGGATCATCGCGGGTATCCCGGTATGTCTTTGTGCGGCATCCGAAGTCGACACGGCCCGGGAACGGGCCAACCGCATCCTGGGGGAAGCTGAAGTCTCGCCCAACTATCAGCGGCTACTCGAACGCGGTGATGCCCGCGACGTCGGTGACCTGTGCGCGGCCGGCGACCCCGAGCAAATTCTCTCCCGGATGCGGGGATTCGCCGACGCCGGGGTGACGGATCTGTCGGTGCGGCTGCTGCCGATCGGTGACACCCGCGAGGAACTCATTGCTTCCAAGCGACGCACGCGGGAGATGATCGCCGAACTCGCCCGGGAGTTGCGGTGAGCAGTGCCGGTCCGCTGGCCGGCATTCGGATACTCGAGGTCGGCACCATGTTGGCCGGACCGTACGCCACCATGTTGCTGGCCGACCTGGGCGCCGACGTCACCAAGATCGAGCCGCGCGGCGGGGAGATTTCCCGTGGGGTCTCCGACAGCTATTTCGCCAGCCTCAACCGCAACAAGTCCAGCATTTGTCTGGACCTCAATTCGCAAGGCGGACAACAACGCTTAGGCGAACTGGTTGCCGACGCCCACGCGCTGCTGGTGAATCTGAAGCCGTCGGCGATCCGGCGGCTGGGATTGACCTACGAGACGCTACGGCAGCACAACGAAAAGATCGTCTGCGTGGCCATCACCGGATTCGGACTCGACGGCGGAGACGACCCGGCCTTCGACTACGTGGTGCAGGCCGGAGTCGGTATCGCCGCGCTGACCGGCGATCCGCAAGGCCCACCGACCCTGCCGGGATATTCTTCGGCGGACAATTCCACCGGCATGACCGCTGCGCTCGGACTATTGGCCAAGATCATCTCGGGCAGCGGTGGTCAGGTGGACGTGTCGTTGCGCGATGTGATGTTCTCGCAGCTGAACTATCACGCTGCCGCCTACCTCAATGACGGTGTCGTTCCCCAGCGCCGGCCCTACGGTGCGCACTCGTATTATGTTCCCGCACAGCTCTTCCCGACTTCCGATGGGTTCCTGGCACTGTTCATCACCCACGACGGTTTCTGGAAATCCTTTGCCTCCGAGGCAGGTATCGGCGGCTTCGAGACGATGGCCGAGCGGGTATCCCGGCGCGACGAGGTGCTGGCGGTCGTGACGGCGATGCTGGCGACCGACACTGCCGTCAGCTGGGAGCAGCGGCTGCGTCCCCTCGGGGTGCCGGCCGCGGCGGTGCGGACGCTGCCCGAAGCGCTGGAAGCGACACCGGAAGTTGTTGTCCAGGCTGGAGATTCGCGCTTGGTGGGCAGTCCGATTCGGGTGTCCGGTTACGAACCGGACTACCGGCCGCCGCCGAAGCTGAACAGTTCTCGACCGTAACCGCGCGTCGCGCTGGTCACGGAATATCGCCTGAGCGCCGTTCGCAAGCCTCCTTGGGATAGTCCAATCGATGTGCGGCGACATCAACGGCGCCCTCGCCACCTATCCAACAAGAACCGGCGAACCACCGCTGGGTCAGCACCAGCTGATCGGGCGTCTCCTGGCCGGGGTGTGTGTGCTGCCATTCGGTGACCACCGACGGCAGATGCGGCATTCGCGCGCCGAGCACATAGGTCAGCCCGGCGGCGGCCGGCGCGGTCTGGTTGCCCTCCGAGATCATCCGGCGTCGGCGACCACGGTGACATCGGCGAGCTGATGGGCCTTCTTGAACGCGGTGATGACCGGCAGCATGGACGCGGTCTCGGCCTTGTTGCCCTCGAAGGCCTCCACCATCAGCGGCAGCCCACAGGCGTCGGTGAGCAGCCCGAGAGTGATTTGCGCTCCAGCCGGCGTTCCTTGGAGAACCCGGGTTCGCGGAACCCGTCGCCGGCATCGGTCTCGAAATACAAAGTGCTGACATCGAAAAACTCCAGGCTGGCCGGGCCGAGCTGCGCGTGGGCGGCGCAGGCGACTGAAAGTGCTTGCCGGAAGCCGGGTTTGGCGAATACCGGCAGGCGGCGTTTCAGTGTCGATACGACACCGCGGTGATGCCGGCTTCCTCGATCACCCGCGGGGAGTCAGCCTTGCTGGTGGGCTCGATGATCCGGGCCAACACCAACTGGCGGAACACCTCGTCACCGCCGGCGGCCTCCTCGAAACCTAGCATGTCATAGACATCGGACAGCGCCGACCACAGATGATGGGCCCGAGAGGACGTGATCGGCAACGGCTCGGCGTCCACGCCGGAGTCCAGTCCCAGATCGAGCTGGTCCTGGCCTCCGGCGATCCGCTACGCTCCAGCGGCTTCAGCGCCGCGACACCGACCTCGTCATGGGCAGATCCGAGGTGCTCGATGTTGCGGGAACCGCGCCGGTTGGACCACACGATCTGCACCGCAGTCACCCCCGAGGCGGTCTTCACCGTGCGGACATGGGCCACCCGGGCAGCTTACGACCCACGACTAGTGCTCAAATTCCTACTCCCCGCCACCCAAAACAACAGGTCACAGGCCTACATCGTCGTAACCGCCGCGATAGTGATAAAAGTCAGGTTTGAGAAGCTTCAGAACTACAACAGTTCAAGGATCGCGGCTGTAGCGGCAATGACCGTCATGCTTACCATTCGAGTTGCGGCCCCCGCGAGTGTTAACTCCACGGCGACGGTGAAGGCGAAGACCACGCAGCGCATGAACGGCCCGAACCCGAACTTCGGCCAGGACTGAACTTCACACCACGGGCATGTTATTTCAGCTTCGATATGTCGAACGGCGGCTGGGATGACCTATACAAGACATCTGACGGACACTTCGTTCCTGACGTCGACATAGAGACCCACACTTTGAACACGTTGGGCCCGGATTGCGGTAATGGTGGGGGTGCGCCCGCCCCAGCTCGGGCGCCCGCAGCTGCTCCGGCGGGTGACAAGGGGGACAGGTGCCTACCTCGACTCGTAATCAATGGCCAATAATCCGACCGGCGCCGCTTAGTGCGAGTTGTTTGTCGAGGACTCGCCACGTTCAGTGCCACAGGTGATTTCTGAGGCGTAGCGTCTCAACAGTCAGAAGGCGGTTTCGAAATCGGAGGTTCACGTGGCCAGACAGAGTTGGAAAGAGTACTTGGCCGAGCAACGCGCGCGGCGGGAGAGGGCTAGCGGACTGAATGTGTTCGGCCAGCGGGCGGATGCAGTGGCCGCTCACCTCGCCCAAATCCCCTCAATTATTCGCGGCAACTGTCCTGTCTGCTACCACGACGTAAATGCACAAGTGCAGAAACAGTTCATGCGAACCACCGTTGCATGCGGGTGCGGGCACACCGTATCGATGAGTTCCTGGCAACAACAGAACAACTACTGACCTCAATCGGCGGAAACTGGCCGGGCTCGGCGAAGCCGCGCCGGCACCGTTTCACGGTGCCGCTAGGTGACGCGCGGAACGTTGACGACGCCGCCAAAGACGCGCAACCACCGCTTCCACGGTCCCTGCCGAGAGTCGTTGCGGTTGTTCTGGCGTGTTCCCGCTGAATTTGTCCAACTGGTTTTAGTGTCCTGTGGCCTGATATCGGGCCGCGGGACGATGAAATCGTGCGCAAGTTACGCCGTGCGGATGATCCTGCCGCAGAAGATAAGACCGGCGAGGAGATCGCCACCGAACTCGGCGTCTCGCCGGCCACTCTGTACAACTGGCGTCGCGCCTACGGCGGCGGGGTGGACACCGACGCCGGCAAGGAACTCAAGAGATGCGCGAGCAGAACGCCCGCCTCAAGCGGCTGCTGGCCGAGGCCGAGCTGGAGAAGGACGCCCGGGAGGGTCGCGAAGGACGCTCCTACAGATGTCAAGTGCTGAGTTGGGCGTAAACGGCGCGCAGGGTGTGGAAGATTTCGCGGGCGAGGTAGCGCTTTGGCAGCGGATAATTTCGGGCATGGATAGGCCCTCGGTGGTGCGACGGTCGGCGTAGGCGCGGCTGCGTGGGTCATAGCGCTGCCGGACGACTGCGGCAGAATGTAGGGCGCTGTTGGCGGCTCGGTCGCCGCCGCGGTGCAGTCGGTGTCAGTGGGTTTTGCCCGAGGATGCCGCATACGGTGGTTGCGGTGTCTGCACGCGTGTTCTGCATTGCGAATGCAAAGATTGCGGCAAAGGATGCGGCGAGCCGGTTCATCGCTAATTTTCAAGGCGATCGCAGCCGCCGCGCAGAAGTCGGGGCCCTTCATCTACGCGCCTCATCAACGTCGGATTGAGCAACTCCTGTAGAAGCTGAGCGCGGCAGCTAGTCCGACGGGTTGTGGTCGGTGATCACCTCGAGCAATCGCGGTATCGGCGGCGGATCGAGTTGCAGCGCACTGGACATGGTCAGCTTGGCAGTGCTCATGCCCTGCAATATGGCCGGCAGGTCGTCACCCTCGATCTCGTACAGCGCGACGTACGGCCCGTCACCGTCGATCGGGCGTAACCGGCGTGCCGAGATGATGCCGTCGAGCGCCACGAGTTCGCCCAGGTGCACCTCGTCGTACCAGGTGTTGTACTCCTGCTCGCGGTCCGGCGCACTGGGGTAGGTCTCGACGTAGATGATCCCTCTGGCCATGTGCCGCCTCCCTGGTGGCTACTCGTAGTGCACGGTGATCGGTGCCGCGTCCGGCACGGCCTGGCAGGTCAGAATGTAGCCGTCCTCGACCTCGTCGTCGTCGAGGGCGTCGTTGATCCGCATCGTCGCGGTGCCTTCGGTGAGGTGCGCCATGCACGTCCCGCAGTTGCCGGCCTCGCAGTTGAACGGCGGTTCGAGCCCGGCTCGTCGCGCGCTTTCCAGCAGCGTCTCGCCGGGGACCAACGGCACCGACACCTTCTTGCGGTCGAGGTGAATCGTCACCATGCCGGCCTCCGTCACGCGCACCTCCCTGCACTTTGTATTCTTCACTATAGAGAATAGTATTCTCATTAGACGATAGGGTCTTCTCAGACGGTTGGAGGATCGAGACGTGACCGAGCCGGCCGCGCTCGCGTTCGAGGACCGGCAATACAGCCTGTCTGACCTCGACGCGCTGACCGACGGACTGGCTGCCACGCTGCGGAAGCGGAACGTCCACGCGGGTCAGCGGGTCGCGGTGATGGCGTCCAACCGGCCCGAGTTCTTCATCGCCCTGCAGGCGATCTGGCGGCTGGGGGCCACGGCGGTGCTACTCAGCCCGGCCTGGAAGCGGGCCGAGGTCGAGCACGCCCTTGCGCTGACCGACCCGGCCCATGCGATCGGGGACAACCCGGTGCTGGCCGGTCTGATGCCGATGCTGCACCTGGACGAACCGGTCGGTCCCGGTGCACCGGGGAATGCCGGGTCGGCGCCCGGCGATGCGGTCCTGGTGTTCAGTTCCGGCACCACGGGACTGCCGAAGGCGGTGCGACACACCCATGCTTCGCTGGACGCCTCGGTGCAGCACTGGCGCGAAGCGCTGCAGCTGACCGGTCGCGACCGGATCCAGGTCGCCACCCCACCGTCCCACATTCTGGGCCTGTTGAACATCCTGACCGCATTGCGCACCGGGACATGGTTGCGGCTGCACCGCCGATTCGACATCGACCGGATGCTGCGGCACATCGAATCCGATCGCATCACCGTCGAAATGGCCGTCGCCCCCGTTGCATTGGCCATCGCCTCCCATCCCGGCCTCGAGTCCTACGACCTGTCGTCACTGCGTTACATCATGTGGGGTGCCACACCGGTGACGGCCAGCATCGCTGAAACCGTCACCCGACGCACCGGCATCTGCTGGGTCCCCGCCTACGGCACCACCGAGCTCCCGGTCATCGCCTGCAACCCCGTCGTCGGATCGAGGCTGGACTCGGTCGGCCGGGCGGTGTCCGGCGTGCAACTGCGGGTGGTCTGCCCGGACACCGGCGAGCCCGTCGGCCCGGGTGACGTCGGCGAGATCCAGGCGCGGTCGAATTCGATGATGGCGGGCTACCTGCCGGCCGAGGCGACCGCCGAAGTGCTCAGTGACGGTTGGTATCGCACCGGGGACGTCGGCGCGCTGGACGATGGCGGCTGGCTGCGCATCACCGACCGTCTCAAAGAGATGATCAAGGTACGCGGATTCCAGATCGCACCGGTCGAGATCGAGACCGTGTTGCACGGTCATCCCGCCGTCCACGACTGCGCGGTGTTCGGTGTGCCCGACGGTGTCAACGGCGAAGCTGTGGTGGCGGCCGTGACCACCCACGCGGCCGGCCAAAGCACCGCGCTCGCAGCCGAACTCGCTGAACGCGTCGAAGCGGAACTGGCGTCCTACAAACGATTGAGCCGGGTGGTGTTCGTGCCCGATATTCCCCGCCTGCCCTCGGGCAAGGTGCTCCGCAGAGTGCTCAAGGAGAGCTATGGATGTACGTCTGACAGCTGAACAACAGCAACTACGTGACGCCGCCGCCAAGATGGCCGACGACCTGGGCGCCGGGGCGGTACAGGACCTGGCCGACCAGAGCCGAATCGGCAGACTGGACAAGCAGATTGACCTGACCGGATGGCGATCGCTGCGCTCGGATGAGGCCTCTGGGGTCGAAGTAGCCATCGTCGCAGAGGAATTCGGCCGCCGGTTGGTCGACGCACCCTTCCTGGGGCCGGTGCTCGCCGGCGACCTGGCCCGCCACCTCGATGCCGACGTCGGACCGGTGACCATCGCGGTGGACGATCGCGCCGTCGACGCGCGCGGCTATCAGCGGGCGTTGCTGCTCTCCGGCACCACGGTCTCGGTCGTCGATCTCGGCGGCGACGACGGTGGTGCCGATCTGACCCGGACGTGTGCGTCGATTGCCGGATCCCCGACGCCGCTGGGGGAGGTGTCCGCGGAGGCCGCCGGCCGATGGCGGGCACTTGCCTTGGTGGCCACGGCCGCCGACCTGGTCGGAGCCGCCCGCGGCGCGCACGCCACCGCCTGTGACTACGCCAAGCTGCGGGAGCAGTACGGCAAACCGATCGGGTCGTATCAGGCCGTCGCCCACCTGCTGGCCGAAAGTCTGGCGCTGATCGAAGGTTCGGTGAGCGTGCTGCGCCACGCGGCATGGGCGGTCGACGAACTCGACCCCGCCGAAGCGATCCGGGCCGCGCAGGTGGCCAAGGTCTACTGCGCCCGGGCCGCCCGCACCGTCTGCGAGACCGCGATACAGGTGCACGGTGGCATCGGCAACACCTGGGAATGCCTGGTGCACGTGTACCTGCGCCGGGCGCTGACGTCGACCGAGCTGTGGCCGGTCACCCTGAAGGAGGTCGGTCGTGGACTTTCGTGATTCGCCGCAGGAGGCCGACTTCCGCAACCGGCTGCGGTCCTGGCTTTCGTTGCACGCCAAGGAGTTCGGCGGGTCGGGCGACGAGTACTGGGCCCGGCAGGCCGACTGGCACCGCGCGTTGTACGAAGAGGGTTTCTTCGGTCTGTCGTGGCCGCGCGAGTACGGCGGCCGGGAGTTGCCGCCGGTGTACGACGTCATCGTCGACGAGGAGCTGGCCCGCGCCGGTGCTCCGCCACGGCCCAGCGTCGGCTACCTGGTCATCGGCATCGGCCGGCACGGCAGCGACGAACTGCGGCAACGCTTCGTGCCCGGCATCATCAACGGCACCGAGCGCTGGTGCCAGGGGTTCAGCGAGCCGGGTGCCGGTTCGGACCTGGCGTCGTTGACCACTACCGCCACCCGCGAAGGCCACGAGTACGTGATCAACGGGCACAAGATCTGGACCAGTTACTCCGACGTCGCCGACTGGTGTCTGCTGCTGGCGCGAACCGACCCCGCCGCCAAGCGGCACCGCGGCCTGTCGGCTTTCATCGTTTCGATGAAACAGCCTGGTGTACAACAACGTCCGCTGCGCATGATCAACGGCGTCACCAACGAATTCGGCCAGGTGACTTTCGACGGTGCCCGGGTCCCGGCGGACCGCATGGTGGGTGCCCCCGGCGATGGGTGGGCAGTGGCCATGACCGTCGTCGGGCACGAACGCGAACCGTCCACCCTGGGTTACGCGGCCCGGTACAACAAACTGGTCGCGCAACTGGTGGCGCGCAGCGACGGTGAGGTCGACGACGACGTGGCATGGGCAGCTGTCCAGGCGCAGATGCTCACCCACCACGTGCGGCGGCGGCTGTCCGAACAACTCGACGGCGTGTCGCACGGACCTGAGGGCTCGCTGGATAAGCTCTTGATGACCTGGGTGGAACAATCCGTCGGACATGCGGCGCTGGCCGTCGGCGGCACCCGCGATCCGGACCTGCTCAGTGCCTACCTGTACAGCCGCGCGCAAAGCGTGATGGGCGGCACCTCGCAGATACAGAAGAACATCATCGCCTCGCGAATCCTGGGACTGGGAGTCTGAAATGTACGACATGCCAAGCGAAATCGATGTGCGCGCCGACGGTCCGCTGCGGATCATCACGCTCAACCGTCCCGATGACCTCAATGCGGTCAACGACAATTTGCACGTCGGGCTGGCGCGGTTGTGGCAGCGACTGACCGACGACCCCACGGCGCGTGCGGCGGTGCTCACCGGCGCCGGTAAAGCATTTTCGGCCGGTGGCGACTTCGCCTACCTCGCGGAGCTGGCCGAGGACGCCGACCTGCGCGCCAAGACAATTCGGGACGGACGCGAAATCGTGCTGGGTATGGCACGGTGCCGGATCCCGGTGGTCGCGGCGGTCAACGGACCCGCCGTCGGGTTGGGGTGCAGCCTGGTCGCGTTAAGCGACATCGTCTACATCGCCCCGCACGCGTTCCTGGCCGACCCGCACGTGCAGGTGGGATTGGTGGCCGCCGACGGTGGGCCGCTGACCTGGCCGCTGCACATCAGTCTGCTGTTGGCCAAGGAATATGCCTTGACCGGCACCAGGATTCGCGCCGAAAGGGCAGTCGAGCTGGGCCTGGCCAACCATGTGGTCGAGGACCCGGTGGCCGAAGCGGTGGCGTGCGCCACACGCATCCTCGAGTTGCCGCAGCAGGCTGTGGAAAGCACCAAGCGGGTGCTCAACATCCACCTGGAGCGTGCGGTGCTGGCCAGCATCGACTACGCGCTGTCGGCCGAGCACCAGTCGTTTGTGACCGAGGACTTCCGCTCGATCGTCAGCAAGCTGAACGCGGGCAAGAACTAGCCGAGCGAGACCAGGTCCTCGACCGAGTCGCGCGGCAGGTCGTCGCTGCTGATCGCGGTGACGACCATGTTGGTCAGGTCGATCCCGCCGCCATGGTTGTCCAGGAAGGCGGTGTCGGCCGCGTCCCGGCCCGTGGCGATGCGCAGCATGGTCTGGCGCGGCGCCAGGCACGTCGCGTCCACTACCCGCCACTGTCCGTCGATCAGCGCTTCGGCCACGGCGTGGAAGTCCATCGGGTCACACCCGGGCGCGTACACCGAGACCAGTCGGGCGGGCACGTTGACAGCGCGCAGCAGCGCGATCACCAGGTGCGCGTAGTCGCGGCACACGCCGGCACCGGCCAGCAGCGTGTCGGTCGCTCCGTCGATCGGATCGCTGGAGCCCGGAACATACTGCAGCCGCGTCCCCACCCACGACGACACCTTCTCCAGCAGTGTCACGGACTGGTTCGTGTACTGACCGAACTCGGTGGCGGCGAATCCGAAGAACTTGTCCGCCTCGGCGTAGCGGCTCGGCCGCAGGTAGGTCGAGACTTCGATCTCCTTGACCGGAAGTGGCTCGGCACGTCCGACGACGGTGGCCTGGTACTCGACGTTGAGCTCACCGGCGCCGAGGTCGGCGGTGTGGATGCGGGTGCCGTATTCGCCGTTGATCTCACGCAGCGAGACGGGTTTCCCGTCCAGGGTCGCGGTCAGCGACTCGTTCACGTCCAGGCCCGGCAGCCGGGCGACCGCGATCTGGAATTCCAGCGCGGTGGGTTCAGAAATACCGACCTGCAGACTTGCCGCAACCTCACGCTTCATCGACGCGCCCCCCTTGTTTCGATTCCGTCGCAACTTCATGGCGTGCAGCCAATCATGCGTGGCCTATACCCGCACCTGGGCACTTCACGCACACCCGGGAGCTTTTGTCAGCAGTCGTGCTGCCGGAGAAACTCCCGCATCACCCTATCGAACCGAGTCGGCTCTTCGATGAATGGCAGATGCGCGCTGTTCTCGAAGAACTCATAGCGCGAACCGGGGATGCGCTCATGCATCTCGCGCATGTGGTCGGGCGAGCATTCGTCGAACCGGCCCGCCAGCAGCAGTGTCGGCACTGTGATCTCGCTGAGCCGATCGAGCACGTCCCAGTCGCGGATGGTCCCGACGATATGAAAGTCGCTGGGGCCGAACATTGTTTCGAAGATTTCGGTGCCCATGTTCTGGAAAGCCCGATAGAGATCTGTCGGCCACGGCAGGCGGCGGCACAGGAAGGTTTCGTTCCAAGTGGTGACGGCGGCCCGGTACTCGGCCGAATCGGTGGTACCGGCCGCCTCGTGACGATCGATGGCGTCCCGGGTGGCAGGGTCCAGCTCGCCCTTGAGCCGTGCGACGTTGGCGGCGAACGCAGGGATGGAGGCGGCGCTGTTGGAGATGGTGAAGCTGACGGCGCTGCAGGCGATGTCCAGCAGATACTGCTGCGCCAGCATCGCGCCCCAGGAATTGCCGAAGATGTGAAAGTCGTTGAGACCGAGAGCCGTTACCACCGCATCCAGTTCGGCCACGGACCGCTGCATGGTCCACAGGTCGGGGTTCGACGGTCGCTCGGAGTTGCCGCAACCGAGTTGATCCCAGAAGACCACCTCGCGGTCGTCGGCCAGCCGCTGCAACGAACTCAGGTAGTAGTGCGGCAACCCCGGGCCGCCGTGCACGACGAGCAACGGTCGACCGGAGGCTGTCTCGTTGGACGGGCCCACCCGCTTCGCCCATACCGTGCCGCCCGGCACCGCGATCCTCGACTCGGTCACCGGCAGCCTCCTTCGGGACGGGCACCCAGGATCGCACGGAGCACCCCGGCGGCGCGCGGGCAACCTTGCAACTCGTACTCTCTAACTGAGAGAATAGTGTTCTCATTTTGGCGCGGAAGGGCGTAGCGCACCACCATGGACGTATCCGATCTGATCGGCAAGGCCCGCAACGGATCTCCACGTGCCGCGGGCCGGTTGCTGAGCCTGGTCGAAAGCGAGCGCCGCGACGAGGTATTGGCCGGCATCGGCGCGGCACAGCCGGTCCGGGTCATCGGCATCACCGGCCCGCCGGGTGCGGGTAAGTCGACGACCATCGGCGCGTTGGTCGGTGCATACCGGCAGCGCGAATGCCGGGTCGCGGTGTTGGCCGTGGACCCGTCGTCACCGTTCAGCGGAGGCGCACTGCTGGGCGACCGGATCCGAATGACCGCGCACATCAACGATTCCGACGTGCTGATCCGCTCGGTGGCCAGTCGCGGTCACCTCGGGGGCCTGGCCGCGGCCGTGCCTGCCGCCATCGCGCTGCTCGGGGCGATCGGCTACGACGTGGTGCTCGCCGAAACCGTCGGGGTGGGACAGTCCGAGATCGAGATCGCTGCGGTGGCCGATCCGACCATCGTCATCCTGAACCCCGGGGCCGGCGACGCGGTGCAGGCCGCGAAAGCCGGCGTGCTGGAGGTCGCTGACATCGTGGTGGTGAACAAGGCCGACCGCGAGGGTGCCGAGCAGACCGTGCGGGACCTGCGCGCGGAGACCAAAGCTCCGATCGTGAGCCTGGTCGCTGCCCGGGGCGAGGGTCTGACCGAACTGGTGGACGCGATCGACGCTCACCATCGCGCCGACAACCGCGCCCGTCGGCTGGCCCGCGCCCGGGCGCAGATCCTCTCGCTGGCGCAGACCAGGTTGCGTGCCCGCACCGACCTCGATCGGCTCGCCGAGTCGGTGGTCGACGGCCACGACGATCCCTATGCCGCGGCCGAACGGTTGCTGTCGCCCCAGCAACAGGATTGAACCTGCGGGGCCTGCCCTCCCACGATCGGGGGACATCCCGATTCAACCGGCGGGTGGCCGCTCACCCGACAGACAGCAACACCGCCGGGCGGCACGCTGAACGCCATGTCGCCAATCGTGCCGCACCAGTCCTACCTGTTGATCTCGGCCGCGGGAAACCGAGGGTCGGTCGACACCACGATGACCGCCGGCAACGCCGCAGCGGATCGCTGAAAGAGCACGGCAGCAGATGGTTTACGGGGCATTGCCGCCGGAGGTCAACTCCGGGCGGATGTACGCAGGGCCGGGTGCCGGATCGATGCTGACGGCCGCCGCCGCCTGGGACGAGCTCGCGGTCGAATTGAGAGTCACGGCAACAGCTTTCGAATCGGTGATCACCGATCTGGTCAGCGGTCCCTTCCTGGGGGCCGCGGCCACCGCCATGGTTGCCGCTGCCACACCGTATGCGGCCTGGCTCGATGCGACCGCCGCGCAGGCCGAGGCGACCGCCGGCCAGGCCAAAGCCGCCGTCGCCGCCTACGAGACCGCCTACGCGATGACGGTGCATCCCGCCCAGGTGGCGGCCAATCGCGCGCAGCTGGCCACCCTGGTCGCCACCAATTACCTGGGTCAGAACATGCCGGCTATCGCGCTCGCCGAGACCCGGTACGGCGAGATGTGGGCACAGGACGCAGCCGCCATGTACGGCTACGCCGCCGCCTCGGCCGCCGCCGCCCGGTTGACCCCGTTCGCCGAGCCGCCGCAAGTCGTCAACCCGGCCGGGGTGGCGAGTCAGACAACCGGGGCGGTGGCCGCCGCCGGAAGCGTCGTGACGGTGTTGACCCAACTGGGTTCGATCGGCGACACCGTGCTGCCCGGGTGGATCACCGATCTGGACACCCTGATGAGCATCTTCGGCACGCCGTTCTTCGTGTGCACGTCTTCGGCCGGCCTGATGATGTCGATGATGTCGACGATCAACGGCCTGTTCCCCGCGGTCGCAGGCGTCGGCGGTCAGATCGCGGCATCGGTGGGATCCGCTGCGGCAAACGCACTGGGTGCTGTCTCGGCCTCGTCGGTAGGCGCAGCCGGATCGGTGTCCGCGGCGCTCGGTGAAGCCTCGTCGGTGGGGGCGCTGTCGGTCCCGCGAGCCTGGGCCGCATCGGCACCGACCCTGAGCCACGCCGCGGTGGGGGCGCTGCCGGGCACGGTCAGCGGAGTCGCACCGTTGATGGGTTCGGCTGCTCCGGAACTGCTGGGCGGGCTGCCGGTGGGGGCCGGCTCCGGACGCGCCCAGGCGGCCGGAGTCGCGATCCAGGACGGAATCGCACCGCTGCGAGTGCTCCCCTCGCTGGTCGGATAGCCGTGGTGTCCCCCGATCGTCCGACCGGCCTCCGCCCCCGCACGGCCCGATCGGTGGAGTTGCCGAAATGTGATCGTCAATACCGTTCCAGGCGTGACGACAATCGCCCCGCTCGCAGTCCCCGCTCACCCGCCCACAACGTTGGCTGATCTGCACTTGCGGCCGGCCCCACTGCAGGACCAGGTCTTCACCGAGTGTGCGACCGAAGTCGCGCACACCATCCTGCACGACTTCGCCGAGACCCATCCGCAGATGTCCGCTCGGCATGGAATCCTGTTGTGGCAGAAACGTTTTGCCCAGACTGTCGGGGCAGCGTGCGTCGTCGCTGCGGTGGTCGCGCCGTCGGCACTGCTGATCACCCTGCTGGCGGTCACCTCGCTGATTGTGGCGGTGTCGGTCGCCGTCGCGATCGCAGGTCGGCGACGCTGCGCGGATCGGGCCCGTCAACCCGGTCCGGTGCTGACCGACGAACAGCTACCCAGTTACACCGTGCTGGTTCCGGCCTACCGCGAGGAAGAGGTCATCGGCGATCTGGTCGGATGCCTGGCCAAGCTGAACTACCCGGCCGAGCGGCTCGAGGTCCTGTTCCTGGTCGAACGGACCGACGTCGAGACCCAGGCGGCGATCGCCGCCGCGCAGCCGCCGTCGCACATGCGCGTGCTGCAGGTGCCGCCCGGGCCGCCGCGCACCAAACCGCGCTCGTGCAACGCCGGCCTACTGGTGGCCAAGGGCGAGTTGCTGGTGATCTTCGACGCGGAGGACCGTCCCGAGCCCGACCAACTCCGCCGAACCGCGGCGGTCTTCGCCGACGACAATGCCGAACTCGCCTGTGTCCAAGCGGTTTTGCAGACCAGCAACGTCGAGACCAGCCTCCTGGCGCACTGCTTCGGGGTGGAGTATGCGCGCCGCTTCCGCATGACGGTGCCGGGTCTGGCCGCCCTGGGTGCGCCGTTTCCACTCGGTGGCACCAGCAACCACTTCCGCACGGAGGTGCTGCGCAGGGTGGGCGGCTGGGACGCCTGGAATGTCTCCGAAGACGCTGATCTGGGGATGCGCCTGCACGCGTTGGGCTACCGGTCGGATGTCGTCGACTCGGTCACCTACGGCGATGCCCCGGACCGGTTGCGTGACTGGATCTCCCAGCGCACCCGCTGGCACAAGGGGTTTCTGCTCACCGGGCTGGTCCACACTCGGTCGCCCCGCGACGCGATGCGACGGTTCGGTCCCCGCGGGCTGCTGACCCTGCTGATCTTCGTGTTCGGCATGCCGGTCCAATTCCTGGCGCAGACAATGATTTTCGGACTCGGCGTCGCCGACATGCTCGGCTACGGGGGGCTGGTGCAGGTCGAGGCCGATCCCTTGCTGATCGGTGGGGTGCAGGCGGTGAGCACGCTGGCCTGGCTTCTCACCACCTACCTGGCGTACGGCGAACGCCGCTGGAGCCACCTCCGCGCGATCCTTGCGCTGCCGCTGTACTGGATCGCGCACTGGGTGGCGGCGTGGCGGGCGCTCTATCAACTGGTCACCGCCCCGTTCCTGTGGGAGAAGACCGCGCACCGCGGCTCCGTCCCGGCCCCGCAGCCCGCGGTGCCGCAGGCCCTGGCGGCCTGATGTCCCCCGATCGGCGGACAGGCGGTCAACCCGTTGTCGGGCCGATCGGAGGTACTGCGGCCGCGTTGCACTTTCTACCGTCAGTTACGTGAGCACAGTGGCGGTCGAGGACCGGATCCCCAGCGTCGCGCAGCAGACCCACACCGAAGATCATTCGACGGTGATCTGGCTGCTGCTGGGCGGGAACCTGGTGGTTCGTTCGGCCGGATTCGCCTACCCGTTCATGGCCTACCACGTCGCGGGCCGCGGTTACGCCGCAGGCGCTGTCGGTGCTGTGCTGGCGGCCTACGGCGTCGGCTGGGCGGCAGGCCAACTGCTGTGCGGCCGCCTGATCGACCGCATCGGTACCCGAACCACGCTGGTGTCCACCATGTCGGTCGCGGCCGCGGTGCTCGTCGTGCTGGCCGGGGCCCACGACTTGGCGACGCTGCTGCTCGGGGCCGCGGTCGCCGGCCTGGTCTGCGATGCTCCGCGCCTGGTGCTGGGCGCCGCCATCACCGAGTTGGTGACAGATCCGCAGCGGCGGGCGCGGTTGGACAGCTGGCGTTACGGGTGGGTCCTCAACGTGGGTGCCGCCATCACCGGTGGCATCGGTGGTCTGACCGCCGACTGGTGTGGCACTCCCGTGCTGTACTGGGTCAACGCCCTGGCCTGCGCGGCCTTCGCACTGGTGTCGGCCCGATGCATCCCGGCCGGCACCCGTCGCCCGACCGACTCGCCACCCGGGCCGAGCAGCTACCGGCAGGCGTTCTCGGACCGCCGCCTGCTGCTGTTGTTCGCATCCAGCCTGGCCAGCCTGACCGCACTGATGGGCATCTTCGCCGCGGTGCCGATGCTGATGGCCGAGTCGGGTCTGGGGGCCGGCGCCTACGGGTGCGTGCAACTCGTCAACGCAGTGGCGGTCATCGCGTTCACCCCGTTGATCACGCCCTGGCTGAGCGCGCAGCTCGCCGCCGGCCCGCGACTGGACATCCTGGCCGGCGCGGGTGCCTGGGTGACGGTCTGCATGGGCGTCTCGGCGCTGGCCCACACCACGCTGGCGTTCAGCGTGACCGCGATCGCGTGCTCGCCCGGTGAGATCATCTGGTTCGTGGTGGCCGCCGGCGTCGTGCACCGCATCGCGCCGGCCGCGAACCGGGGTCTCTATCAAGGGATCTGGTCGATGACCACCGCGATCGCCTCGGTCGTCGCGCCGGTCCTGGTCGCGTGCAGTCTGCCCCTCGGGGGGCGCGCCACGCTCGCGGTCGCGACACTGGCCATCGGTTTGCTCGGCGCCGCGCTGTGCAAACCGCTGGCGGCCGTTGTGACCGGCGCCGGCTGCCCGCGGGTGCTGTCCTGAGTACGGTGTTCCGGTGGCGATCGCCAGTGACACAGAAATGGACCGGGTGCGCAACATCCACCGGTTGCGCTCCTATCGTGTTGTCGCCGTGCTCCGGGTCGGTGTCCTGGCCTTCGTGATCGGCGCCATGGTGGTGGCCACCCCCCGCTCCGAATGGAGAGGGCAAATCACCCTGGTGATGCTGTACGCCTTCGCCACCGTGTGCGCCCTGATCTTGGCTTTCACGCCGTTTCGGCGCCTGGGGATGAGCCGGTTCGCCGAGCTGAGCCGACTGGAGCCGTTCGTCTTCATCGCCATCGACGTGGTGGTGCTGACCGCGCTGCAGTTGCTGTCCAGCGACGGGATCTATCCGTTGCTGATCATGATCCTGCTGCCGGTGCTGGTGGGCGTGGACATGTCGACCCGCCGGGCGGCGGTGGTGCTGGCCTTCACCCTGGTCGGGTTCGTGTTCGCCGGAATTCAGGACCACGTGCAGAAGCGGGCGATCGGCTGGCCCGACACCGCGTTTCTGTTCGGGCTCTACGGATTTCTGTGTGCGGCGGCGCTGGTGATGGTGCGTATCGAAGAACTGCATGCTCGTTCGGTGGCGGGGTTGAGTGCGTTGCGCGAGGAGTTGTTGGCGCAGACGATGACGGCCTCGGAGGAAATGCAGCGCCGGATTTCGGAGGCGATTCACGACGGGCCGTTGCAGGATGTGCTGGCCGCCCGACAGGAGATCGTGGAGTTGGCGGCCGACGATCCCGATGACGATCGGGTGGATCGGGCGTTGGCGGGGTTGAACAGTGCCTCGGAGCGGTTGCGGCAGGCCACTTTCGAGTTGCATCCGGCGGTGTTGGAGCAGGTGGGGTTGGGCCCGGCGGTGGAGCAGTTGGCGGGTTTCACCGCTAAGCGGTCGGGGATCGAGGTGCGTACCGATATCGATTATCCGGTGCGCAGTGCGGTGGATCCGATCGTGTTCGGTGTGGCGCGGGAGTTGTTGTCCAATGTGGTGCATCATTCGCGGGCCGAGCATGCGTGGGTGACGTTGAAGTACGTCGACGGGTGTTGTGTGTTGGAGGTTCTCGACGACGGGGTGGGGGTCAGTGGCGAGACCATGGCACGGCGGTTGGGGGAGGGCCATATCGGTCTGGCTTCGCACCGGGCCCGGGTCGATGCCGCCGGGGGCAGGTTCGTGTTCTTGGATGCACCCACCGGCACCCACGTGCGCGTCGAACTACCCGTCAAACTCTGATTCGCGGCGAAAACCGCGATCAGTCAAGCAGTTTCTGGCGCATCGCCTCGGCGACCGCGGCCGCCCGGTCGCTGACACCGAGCTTCTCGTACAGGCGTTGCACATGAGTCTTGACCGTCGACGGTGCCACATACAATTCGGCGGCGATCGCGGGAATGCTCTGGCCGCGCGCAATGCGGTTGAGCACCTCGCGTTCGCGCGCGCTCAGCACCGGAGCAGTCGGTGCCGCGCGCTGCCGGATCTCCCCGGCCAGGCCGCCGACGAGGGAGGGCGCGACGACGTCGCGGCCCTTGGCGACGTCGAGAACCGCTTTGACGATCTCGGACCGGGTCGAATCCTTCAGCAGGAATCCGGCGGCACCCTGCTGCAGGGCCTGGTACACGATCGCCGATTCGTCGTGGGCTGAGAGCAGCAGCACCCGGGTGGGTATGTCGTTGTTGCGCACTGCCGCCGCCACCTGCGCACCATCCATCCCGGGCATGCGGTAGTCCAGCAGTGCGACGTCGGGCCGGTGGGCTTTGATCAACTCCAGAGCGCCCGTACCGTCGTCCGCCTCGCCGACAACATTCACCGAACCGCTCAACGAGAGCGCGCGTACCACGCCCTCGCGAAACAGCGGGTGGTCATCGCCGACGACCACACGCACTTTCTCAGGCGTCACAGCGCCGACCATTGCCAGAGTGTAGCGCTCGCCTGCACCGAACTGTTCGTAATCGCCAGACTCGCGATCGGTATTCCGCAGTTTGCTCGCCCCCACCCTGAGTACGGTGTTCGTGTGGCGACCAGCGACGTCGAACTGGAACGAGTGCGCCGCGTGCACCGTTTGCGGTCCTACCGGATCGCCTCGGTGTTACGGATCGGCGTGGTGGCGCTGATGGTTGCCGCGATGCTGATCGGGACCCGGCCGTCGCAGTGGACGCAACAAACCATCCTCATCGTCGGATACTCGGTGATCGCACTGTGTTCGCTGGTGATGGCGTTCGCTCCGTCGCGCCAGTGGGTGGGTATGGGCCCATTGGCGCGGGTGCGCCGATTCGAGCCGTTCGCCTTCACCGCCATCGATGTGTTGGCGCTGACCGGTTTTCAGATGCTGTCGACCGACGGGATCTATCCGTTGCTGATCATGACCCTGCTGCCGGTGCTGGTGGGTCTCGACGTGTCGACACGCCGGGCCGCGGTGGTGCTGGCCTTCACCCTGGTGGGATTTGCGCTGTCGGTCGCCCAGGATCCGGTGATGGTCCGCGCTATCGGCTGGCGCGAAGCCGTCTTTCGGTTCGCGCTGTATGCGTTTCTCTGCGGAACGGCATTGGTCGTGGTGCGTATCGAAGAACGCCACGCTCGTTCGGTGGCGGGGTTGAGTGCGTTGCGCGAGGAGTTGTTGGCGCAGACGATGACGGCCTCGGAGGAAATGCAGCGCCGGATTTCGGAGGCGATTCACGACGGGCCGTTGCAGGATGTGCTGGCCGCCCGACAGGAGATCGTGGAGTTGGCGGCCGACGATCCCGATGACGATCGGGTGGATCGGGCGTTGGCGGGGTTGAACAGTGCCTCGGAGCGGTTGCGGCAGGCCACTTTCGAGTTGCATCCGGCGGTGTTGGAGCAGGTGGGGTTGGGCCCGGCGGTGGAGCAGTTGGCGGGTTTCACCGCTAAGCGGTCGGGGATCGAGGTGCGTACCGATATCGATTATCCGGTGCGCAGTGCGGTGGATCCGATCGTGTTCGGTGTGGCGCGGGAGTTGTTGTCCAATGTGGTGCATCATTCGCGGGCCGAGCATGCGTGGGTGACGTTGAAGTACGTCGACGGGTGTTGTGTGTTGGAGGTTCTCGACGACGGGGTGGGGGTCAGTGGCGAGACCATGGCACGGCGGTTGGGGGAGGGCCATATCGGTCTGGCTTCGCACCGGGCCCGGGTCGATGCCGCCGGGGGCAGGTTCGTGTTCTTGGATGCACCCACCGGCACCCACGTGCGCGTCGAACTACCCGTCAAGCCTTGACGGATTCACCGGTTGCGGCAGCGTGACCGGCCCGGTATCCGAAAACCATTGCCGGACCGATGGTTCCGCCCGCCCCGCCGTAGGCACGGCCGGTCGCACCGGCCATCGCGTTGCCCGCGGCGAACAAGCCCGGGATCGGGTGACCGCTGACATGCAGCACCCGGCCGTCGTGGTCGGTGCGTGGCCCACCCTTGGTGCCCATCGATCCGACGTGAATCGGCACCGCATAGAAGGGAGCGGTATCGATGGGGCCCAATGTTTTTCCGGCCAGGGTGGTGGCGCGCTCGTCGCCCCAGTAACCGTCGTAGGCGCTGGAGCCGCGGCCGAAATCGGGGTCGGCACCGGCCGCCACGTTGCGGTTCCATCGCGCGACGGTGGCGGTCAGCCCGCCGGCGTCGATACCGGTTTTGGCGCCCAGTTCGGTGAGGTCGGCCGACTCGCAGAACCAGCCGGGAACCGGTTCGCCCGGTGCGATACCCAGAAAACCGTAGCTGTTCAGATGAACTGAGTCGAAAACCATCCAGGCGCGGTCGTTGACATAACCTTTACCCGGCTGCAGGTAATGGAAGGCGCCGGCCATCGAGTTGTACTCGCCCGCCTCGTTGACGAACCGGCGGCCCGCCTGGTTGACGATGATGCTGCGCGGGCGCGTTCGCTCCAACCGCACACTGCGGCTGCGCTGTCGGCCGTCGATGGTGTCGTCCGGTATCCGGACGATCGGTACCCACCACGCCTCGCTCATGTTCGCCAGGTCCGCACCCAGTGCCATCGCCATCCGCAGGCCGTCCCCGGTGTTGTTCGGCGGTGACACGGCACCGTGCATCGGTCCGCGCAGAAAAGCCTGTGACAGCACCGGATCCCATTCGAAGCCGCCGGTGCCCAGGACGACGCCACGGCGGGCGCGGACGGCGATGCTCCCGTCGGCCCCGTCGATCCGGACACCGGCGATTCCGTCGGCGTCGAGCAACAGTTCGGTGGCCCGTGCGCCGGTGCGCGGGGTCACCCCGATGTCGAGCAGCCCCTGCAGGAGACCGGCGATCAGTGCCGTCCCGGCCACGCAGACCTCCCCCTGCGCGTCCACGTCGGCGTGCAGACGTGCCCGGGTTTCGGCATCGAACCCGACGTTGGACCAGTCGGCCGGAAACGCGGTGATCCGATCGGCCCAGTCGCCGATCCGGCTGAGGTCGAATGGCGCCGCACCCAGGGAACGGCCCCCGGTGGGCTGCCCGCCCGGCAATTCCGGTTGGTAGTCGGGAAAACCGGCGGCCACCTCGAAGCGCAGGCCACTGTGGGACTCGACGAAGTCCAGCATCGCCGGCCCGGTCTGGACGAATGTCTCCACCAGTTCGTCGTCCATCGAACCGAACGACTGCGCGCGCAGGTACTGCAACGCCGCGTCCGGCGTCAAATCCCGGTCGGGACAACGGTTGTGGGACGGAATCCAGGCGATGCCACCGGAGACCGCCGTTGTGCCGCCGACGGTCTGCGCCTTCTCGAAGACTTGCACCGTGGCCCCGGCGACGGCTGCCGCCAACGCGGCGGTGAGCCCGGCGGCGCCGCTGCCGAGCACGACGACATCGAATTCCTGGTCCCAGTTGTGTCCTGACATGCGTGGTGTCCCTTCAGCTCAGCAGCGCCGACAACTTCTCGGCGGCCCGAATGACGGCATCCCGGCCGCGCATCACCACGTCTTCCCGGTGGGAGATCAGGTTGATGCACGTTGGCGGTGACGCCGCGGGCCGAGGCACCGCGACCGCCAAGCCGTAGGTGTTGGGTTCGATTTCGCCGTGGGTGGTCACCCACCCGCGCTGGCGCGCGGCGGTCACCAGATCGCGCTCGCCCGGGCGCGGGGGCATGCTCGCGAGCAGCGCGATCCCGGCTGCGCCGCGGTCCAGCGGATATCGGCTGCCTTCGTGGAAGGCGAGTTGATAGGGGACCTGCGTCGGCACGATCACCGCGAGCGCGACCTGCTCGTCGGCCTCGGCGACCAGTAGCGACACCGTGGTGCCCAGCTCGTCGGCCAGGCCGCGCAGCGTCGGGAGGCACAGTTGGCGCACGTTGTGATCGAAGGACGCGCCGAGGGTGGCCAGGCCGGCGGCCGGCCGGTACCGGCCGTCTTCACCCTTGGTGACCAGCCGGAACTGCGCCAATGTGGCCAGCAGTCGATACGCGATGGTCCGGTGCACACCGACCTGGTCGGCGACCTCCTGCATGGTCAGACCTGCGGGGGAAGCCGCGACCATCTGCAGCGCGCAGAGTCCGCGTGCCAACGTCTGGGAACCCGTCACGGTCTTGACAGACCTCGATGGGAGAGCCAAGCTCTATAAATAACGCACATTAGTGTGCGATATTAGCACACCGGGATCGCCGAAAACGAGAGTGTCGTTTCCCGCAGAGACCGGACAGAGAGGAACCGTGACCGAGTTCGAAAGCGTCTGGAGCGACCTGCAGGGCGTGGCGTTCGAGCAGGGCTACCTGACTGCGGGCGCAGTGCGCACCCGTTATCTGCGGGCCGGGGACCGCAGCCGGCCGGTATTGGTGTTGCTGCATGGCTCGGGTGGTCACGCCGAGGCCTATGTCCGCAACCTTGCCGCGCATGCCGAGCATTTCTGGACCTGGTCCATCGACATGCTGGGGCACGGGTACACCGACAAGCCCGGACATCCGCTCGAGATCCGCCACTACGTCGAGCACCTGATGGCCGTCGTGCGGGCGATCGGCGCGGACCGGATCAAGCTCAGCGGCGAGTCACTCGGCGGCTGGGTGGCCGCACGGGCCGCCATCGACCATCCCGATGTCATCGACCGGCTGGTACTGAATACAGCGGGTGGCTCACAAGCGGACCCGGAGGTGATGAAGCGGATCATCACGCTGTCCATGGCCGCCGCCGAGGACCCGACCTGGGAGACCGTGCAGGCGCGCATCAAGTGGTTGATGGCCGACAAGTCCAGGGATTACGACGACTTGGTGGCCAGCAGGCAACGCATCTACCGGCAACCTGGCTTCGTCGCTGCGATGCGCGACATCATGGCGTTGCAGGATCCGGAGATCCGGGCTCGAAACCTGTTGGGGCCGGCCGAATACGGCGCCATCACGGCGCCGACGCTGGTGCTCTGGACCAGCGACGACCCCACCGCCGACGTGCCTGAGGGCCGGCGCATCGCGTCGATGATTCCCGGCGCGCGATTCGAAGTGATGCCGGGCTGCGGTCACTGGCCGCAGTACGAGGATGCCAAGACGTTCAACCAGTTGCACATCGACTTCCTGCTGGACCGCTGATGGTGGGTGCCGATGGAGTCGAGACCGTCGACGTTCTGATAGTCGGTGCCGGCCCGGTCGGTCTGACCCTGGCTAACATCCTTGGCCTGCAGGGTGTTCGCACCCTCGTTGTCGAGGAACGGTCGACACTGATCGACTATCCGCGCGGGGTGGGACTGGACGACGAGGCACTGCGCACCTTTCAGTCGATCGGTCTGGTGGACCGCGTGCTACCGCATACCGTGCCGAACCAGATCTTGCGCTTCTATGACGGCAAGCGTCGGGTGCTGGCCGAGATGGCGCCCCCGGATGCCCGATTCGGGTGGCCCAAACGCAACGGCTTCGTCCAGCCGCTCGTCGATGCCGAATTGCTGGGCGGTCTGGAACGATTCGACCAGGTGCAGGTGCGCTGGAATCATCCGATGATCTCCTGTGTTCAGGGCGACGACGGGGTGCGTGTCGAACTCGAAGGCCCTGCGGGATCTGTCGGCGTGCGAGCACGATACGTCGTCGGTTGTGACGGAGGCCGCAGCAGGACCCGCGGCACGATGGGTGTGTCCTTCGACGGCACCACCTCCCCGACCCGGTGGCTGGTGATCGACATCGCCAACGATCCCCTGGGTCACCCCAACAGTGAGGTGGGGGCGGACCCGGAACGCCCGTATGCGTCGATCTCGATCGCGCACGGAATCAGGCGGTTCGAGTTCATGATTCACGCCCACGAAACCGATGAGCAGGCAGAGGATCCGGCGTTTCTGCACCGGATGCTCGCCCGGATGGTGCCGCACCCGGACCGGGTCGAGGTGATACGCCGGCGCGTCTATACCCATCACTCCCGCATCGCCGGCGCCTTCCGGAGTGGCCGGCTGCTGCTTGCCGGGGACGCGGCGCACCTGATGCCGGTGTGGCAGGGGCAGGGTTACAACAGCGGCATCCGCGACGCGGCCAACCTGGGCTGGAAACTCGCCGCGGTGGTCAAGGGCCAGGCCGATCCGGCATTGTTGGACAGCTATGACGTGGAACGACGCAAGCACGCCCGGGCCATGATCGACCTGTCGACCATGGTCGGCCGGGTCATCTCGCCGACCAACCGGAAGGTCGCCGCCGCGCGCGACCTCCTGATCCGATCGGCATCGATAGTGCCCACCCTCAAGCGATACGTGCTCGAGATGCGCTTCAAACCGATGCCGCGGTACGAACAGGGCGCCGTTGTACACTCGAAACCAACTGATTCCCAGCATGATTCACCGGCCGGCACGCTGTTCATTCAGCCCCGGGTCGATACCCGCACGCAGCAGAATGTACTGCTCGACGAGGTGCTGGGCACCTGGTTCGCGGTGTTGTGCTGGAACAACAATCCGCGCAAGATTCTCGGTGAACGAGCCTTCGCGGATTGGAAGGCGTTGGGCGCCCGGTTCGTTGCGCTGCGCCCGCTGACCCAACTGCACTGGCCCGGGCACGACGATCCAGACGTGGTGGTTGTGGGGGATCGGACAGGCGATCTGAAGGCTTGGTTCGATATGCACGCAGAGTCGGTGTTGTTTCTGCGTCCGGACCGATGCATCGCCGGAGCGTGCATAGCGCAACGCTCGCCGGAGTTAAGCGCAGCGATCGTAACCGCTCTCACCCTGACGCCAGGAGGGGGTGAAGTCGACAGTGCCACTGGCTCTTTGCTGTATGTCCCACAGCCCGCTGCTGAATCTACCGGGGCCGCCGCAGAATCTGCTTGACGAAGTCGAAGCCGCGATCGGGCAGGCGCGGGCTTTTGTGGCGGACTATGACCCCGAACTCGTCGTCATCTTTTCCCCCGACCACTACAACGGGTTCTTCTACAAAGTGATGCCGCCGTTCTGTATCGGTATGCAGGCCAACGGAATCGGTGACTACGGCACCCACGCCGGGCCGCTGGACGTCGCCCAGGACATAGCCGGGGAATGTGCCAAGGCCGTCCTCGGTGACGGAGTCGACATTGCGGTGTCCACCAGCATGGACGTGGATCACGGCACCGTTCAGCCGTTGGAGAAGTTGCTGGGGACCGCGACTGCCCGCCCGGTGATTCCGGTGTTCATCAACGCGATCGCGACGCCGCTGGGACCACTGCACCGCTGCCGCGCGCTGGGCACCGCTGTCGGCAAGTTCGTTGCCGCCCTCGACAAGCGGGTGCTGCTGATCGGGTCCGGGGGGCTCTCCCACAGCCCACCGGTACCGACGCTGGCGACCGCCGCGCCGGCGGTGCTGGAGCGGATCGTGCACGGCCGGCCCATGACCGCCGAACAACGGCAGGCCCGTCAGACCCAGGTCATCGAGGCCGCAAAGAATTTCGCCGGCGGAGACAGCAACCTGCAGCCTCTCAACCCGGCCTGGGATCACCGGTTCTTGGACATCATCGACAGCGGTCACCTCGCCGATCTCGACGGATGGTCGAACTCGTTCGTTACCCACGAGGGTGGCAGCTCCGCGCACGAAATCCGCACCTGGATAGCGGCATTCGCTGCGCTGGCTACCGTCGGGCCGTACCAGACCCCGCTCCGCTATTACAAGCAGGCCGCAGATCTGATTGCCGGTTTCGCGATCCGCACGGCGGTGCTCACATGACGGACGTGGCCTTCGACCAGGTGGTGGACGTGCTCGTAGTGGGCTCCGGCGGCGGCGGCATGACAGCCGCACTGACCGCGGACGCGTCCGGGCTCGACGTGCTGGTCGTCGAGAAGTCTCCGCAATTCGGCGGATCCACCGCGCTTTCCGGCGGTGGCATCTGGGTACCGGGGGCACCCGCCCAACGCCGGGCCGGCTACCTCCCGGATGCCGACGGCGTCGTCGACTACCTACGGCAGATCACCGACGGACTCGTCAGCGACGCACGGCTACGGCAATATGTCGAGTCGGGGCCGCTGATGCTGGAGTTCCTGGAGAAGCTCAGCCCGTGGCTCCAATTTGTCTGGAAGCCGGGCTATGCGGACTACTATCCGGAACTGCCGGGCGGATCCGAACTGGGCAGCACGATCAACGTCCCACCGATCGATCTGCGCGAACTCGGCGACGACGAGCAGCGCCTGCTGACCCCGCTCGCGTTGGCGCCCCGAGGAATCTGGCTGGGACCCAAGGAATTGCGATCCTTCTACCGGATCCGGCAGTCCTGGGCCGGCAAGGGCGTGCTGCTGAAACTGATCTCGCGAATGGCGCGGGCCCGGCTGCTCGGTGAGCGGATGGCCGCGATCGGACAGTCGCTGGCGGCGCGGCTGCGCTTGGCGATGAAGGACCGCGGCATCCCGCTCTGGTTGGACACGCCGATGACGGAATTGCTCACCGGCGCCGACGGTTCCGTCCTCGGAGCAGTGGTGCAGCGGGAAGGCCGCCAGTGGCGGATCGGCGCGCGGCGCGGGGTGGTCCTGGCCTCCGGCGGCTTCGACCACGACATGGCCTGGCGTAAAGAACACCAGCCGGTGATCGACCAGGACTGGAGCTTCGGCAACCCGGCTGCGATGGGCGACGGCATCCGAGCCGGCCAACAGGTGGGTGCGGCCGCCGACCTGCTGGACGAGGCATGGTGGTTCCCCGCCATCCAATGGCCGGACGGGCGAATGCAATTCATGCTCAACGAGCGGATGATGCCCGCACAGTTCATCGTCAACGGCGCGGGCAAACGGTTCATCAACGAGGCAGCCCCCTACATGGATTTCGGTCACGCCATGATCGAGGGCCAGAAGTCCGGTGTCACGCACATCCCGTGCTGGCTCGTCACCGATCACCGTTCGTTCAACCGCTATGTCGTCGGCGGGCACCTGCCGATTCCGAAAGTGCCCGGGGCTCCGGTACCCACCGGACGCAAGGTGCCGGCCGCCTGGCTGGAATCCGGTGTCGTCAAGGCCGCATCGACGTGGGAGGAACTCGCCGCCAAGATCAGCGTTCCGGCGCAGCAACTTCGAGCCACCGCCACCCGTTTCAACGAGTTGGCGCGGCGGGGACACGACGACGACTTCAACCGTGGCGACAGCGTCTACGACAATTACTACGGCGATCCAACGCTGCCCAACCCCAACCTGTATCCACTGGGCGATCCGCCGTACTACGCGTTCCGGATCGTGCTGGGGGACCTGGGCACGTCCGGAGGCCTGCGCACCGACGAGTTCGCCCGGGTGCTGCGGGAGGACGACACCGTGGTGCCCGGCCTCTACGCGGTGGGCAACACGTCCGCACCGGTGATGGGGCGCAGCTACGCCGGCGCAGGTGCGACCATCGGACCCGCCATGACATTCGGTTTCGTCGCGGCCAAACACATTGCCGCACACGCCCTTGATCCCATAGGAGGTAGCAAATGAAAATCTCATTGTTCTACGAGTTCGCCCTACCGCGGCCCTGGGTGCCTGACGACGAGCGCCAGATGCTGCAGGACTGCCTGGACGAAGTCGAGGCCGCCGACAAGGCCGGGTTCTCGACGGTCTGGCTGACCGAGCACCACTTCCTCGAGGAGTACTGCCATTCCACCGCGCCGGAGATGTTTCTGGCCGCGGCGAGTCAGCGCACCAAGGACATCCGCCTGGGATTCGGCATCATGCACCTGCCGCCGGCGGTGAACCACCCCGCCCGCGTCGCCGAACGCATCGCCACCCTGGACTTGATCTCCAACGGCCGAGTGGAATTCGGCACCGGCGAGTCCTCGTCGGTGGGTGAGCTCGGCGGATTCAACATCGATCCCGCCGACAAGCGGGGACAGTGGGAGGAAGCGCTCGAAGTCTCGATCCGCTGCATGGTGGAGGAACCCTTCTCGGGGTTCAAGGGCAACCACATCGAGATGCCGGCCCGCAATGTCATTCCCAAGCCACTGCAGAAGCCGCATCCGCCGGTCTGGGTGGCCTGCACTCGGCCGGCCAGCGTTCAAATGGCCGCCCAGAAGTGCATTGGCGCACTGAGTTTCGCCTACACCGGACCCGGACCACTCACCGAGCGGGTCAACGGCTACTACAAGGAGTTCGAGGAGAACGGGGTTCCAGTGACTCCGCAGATCAACCCCAACATCCTGGCCATCGGCGGTGATTTGTCGATGATGGTCGCCAAGACCGACGAGCAGGCCCTCGAACGCCTCGGTCAGGGTGGTGGATTCTTCTCGTTCGGCATCATGCACTACTACATGACCGGCGTGCACACCCCGGGTCGCACCGGGGTGTGGGAACGCTATCTCGAAGAGGTCGAGAAGGACCCGACGCTGGCGTACGGCCCCGGTCGTGGCGCGATCGGATCGCCCGCAACGGTGCGAGAGTTCCTGCGCGGCTACGAGGAGAGCGGTGTGGACGAGATCATCCTGCTGCTCAATCCGCGCAGCCACGAGGGGACCATGGAATCCATCGAACTGATGGGTAAAGAGGTACTGCCCGAATTCATCGAGCGGGATGCGAAGCAGGTGGCCGACAAAGCCGCCCGGCTGGCACCGGTCATCGAGAAGGTCGAGGCGCGCCGGCCGGAATCGACCATTCCCCCGTTCGACGAGCACTACTCTTTCGGTGGCCTGCCCACCGGGCGCGGCGGAAAGTTCACCGCCAGTGAGATTCCGGAGGCCATGGCCGAGATCAACGAAGGCCGCGTGCAGGCGGCGCAGCGGCTGAAGGAACAGGAAAAGGGCAAGAGCTGACCGTTGTCGCGAATCGACGAGCTGTGGCGCTACGACGGCCGCCGTGCGGTGGTGACGGGATGCGCGTCGGGCATCGGAGCACACCTGGTGCACCACCTCCACGAGCTGGGAGCCTCAGTGGTCGGACTCGACAAACGCCGACCGCCGGTGGAGCTCAGCGACTTTCATCACGTTGACCTGTCTGATCCGGCTTCGATCGACGGAGCTGTCGCTGCCATCGTCGGACCCGTCGACGTGCTGTTCAACGTCGCCGGTGTCTCGTCGGGTATCGGCGACCCGCAACTGGTCGTCACCATCAACTTCCTGGGACTGCGCCATCTCACCGAGGCGCTGATCCCCCGGATGACACCCGGTTCGTCGATCGTGAGCGTGTCGTCGTTGGCGGCATCGGGCTACCGGGAGCATCTGCGCGATGTCGCACCGCTGCTGCGCACCCCGACGATGCAGGAGGGCATCGAGTGGTGTCAGTCCCATCCGGACACGCTGGGAACCGGATACCAGCTGTCGAAGGAAGCCGTGATTCTCTATACGATGCGCACCGCGACCGACCTCGGTGCGCGCGGTATCCGGATCAACTGCACCGGACCGGGCGTCACTGAAACGCCGATTCTCGACCAGTTGCGCACCGCCTACGGCCCCGAATTCCTCGACGACATACCCAAGCCGCTGGGGCGGGTGGCTGATCCGATCGAACAAGCCGCAGTGCTGTTGTTCTTGAACAGCGGCGCCGCAAGCTATAT
This sequence comes from Mycobacterium sp. NGS61, assembly GCF_059812325.1. Taxonomy (NCBI): domain Bacteria; kingdom Bacillati; phylum Actinomycetota; class Actinomycetes; order Mycobacteriales; family Mycobacteriaceae; genus Mycobacterium; species Mycobacterium sp. NGS61. Next base: position 266,109 of record NZ_JCALCL010000005.1, on the reverse strand, counting down.
TTCGGGCCAGGTCGTGTGGGTCGACGGCGGCAACGTCGGAGCTGCCATCGCCCGCGAACTCGAGGAAGGGCCGGCTTGATGGCTTCCATGACGGAATTTCGCCGGGTCGCAGCCGAACTCAGCAACTGGGGGCGGTGGGGCGACGATGACGAGTTGGGCACCTTGAACTTCATCACCGCAGCGAAGGTGCGCCAGTCCGCCGGGCTGGTCCGGCACGGCAAGGTGTTCCCGCTCGGTGTCGACTTCGGGTCTTCCGGACCGCAGGGTGCTTTCGGATTCCGGCACAACCCCGTTCACGTAATGACAGTGGACGGTGGGGACGCACATACCTTGGTGAAGTACGGGTCCGGGTGGCAGCAGAACCCGACCGCTGATCAATTGAGCAGCTACTTCTCCGACAATCCGTTTCGCTTCAACGACGACATGATCATCATGCCGTTGCAGGCGGCGACCCAGTGGGATGCGTTGTCACATGTGTACTACGACGACCGGTTGTACAACGGATTTCCGGCGGACTCGGTGACCAGTCTGGGTGCTTACCATTGCGGCATCGACAAAGTCGACGTCAAGGGGATCACGTCGCGTGGTGTGCTTCTGGACTTGGTACGGCATCGGGGCGCGGAGGTGTTTCTCGAGCACGGAAACCCGATCACCCCCGAAGAATTGGACGAGGTAGCCCGGGCGCAGGGCGTGACCATCGAGCGCGGGGACATAGTCCTGGTTCGAACCGGTTGGTGGGCAAGGTTTCTGATGACCGGTGATAAAGTCGAACGCTTTTCGGGACTGGACTGGCGGTGCGCCCAGTGGTTGCATGACAACGAGGTCGCCGCGGTGGCGGCTGACAATCTTCAGGTCGAGGATCCGGTGTCCGGCGTCGACGGCCTGTTCCTGCCCTTCCACCTGTTGTGCCTGCGCGACATGGGCCTGATGCTCGGCGAGTACTGGGACCTCACCGCGCTGGCCGCCGACTGCGCCACCGACGGTGTCTACGAGTTCCAACTCATCGCGCCTCCGCTGCGGGTCACCGGCGGCGTGGGCTCGCCGGTCAATCCGATCGCCATCAAATGACGGGCGTCCATCGCCGAACGCTCGAAATCGACGGGCTGGCCACGAGTTATCTCGAAGCCGGGCACGGTGATGCGGTGGTGCTGCTGCACGGTGGTGAGTTCGGTGCCAGTGCAGAACTCGGCTGGGAGCACACCATCGGCGAGTTGGCGAAGCACTTCCGGGTGCTGGCCCCCGATCAACTCGGATTCGGCGGATCGGCCAAGGTCATCGACTTCGTCAACAGCCGGGCGATGCGTATCCGGCATGTGGCCCGGTTCTGTCAGGTGCTCGGTGTCGAGGCGGCGCATTTCGCCGGAAACTCGATGGGCGCCATCAATCTACTCACCGACATGACTTCGGATGCCCCGCTGCTGCCGGTGCGTAGTGTTGCGATCATCTGCGGTGGTGGGGAGATCCAGCAGAATCGCTACTTCGACGCCCTGCAGCAGTACGACGCGACCTTGCCGGCTATGCGCAACATCGTCGAGGCTCTCTTCTTCGACCCGAGCTATCCGGCCGACGAGGATTACGTGTGGCGCCGCTATGAGTCGAGCACAGCGCCCGGCGCGTGGGAAGCGGTGGCTGCGGCCCGCTTTCGCCGCCCCAATGCCGCGTCACCGGCCACGCCGTCGAGCGCGCGGGCGTACCAACGTATCCACGTGCCGACACTGGTCGTCGAGGGCGGCGGCGACAAGCTGCTCCCGCCGGGGTGGGCGGCGCAGATCGCCGAGCAGATAGCCGGTGGCCGTTCGGTGGTGGTCGATGGTGCCGGCCATTGTCCGCAGATCGAGCAGTCGGCGGCGGTCAACGAATTGTTGTTGGACCTTTTCGGCCGCTAGCCTGGACGGCGTCAGATCAGGTAATCCAGCCGCGTCATCATTCCTGCGTGTTGATGATATGTGTTGTGACAGTGCATCACCCACGTCCCGGGGTTATTGGCGATCAGGACGGCACGCATCTTCTGCTTCGGCAGCACGATGACGGTGTCTTTGCGAGCGCCGAGGGAGCCGTCTGATTTGACCACCTGGAATGTGTGGCCGTGCAGATGAATCGGGTGGTACATCATGGTGGGGTTGTCGAACACCAGGGTCGGCCGCTGGCCTTCTCGGATGTGCAGCGGTTTCGTCCTGCTGTACGGCTCGCCGTTGATCGTCCAGTCATACTTGGCCATCGTGCCGCCGAGTACGACCGGCAGTTCGAGGCCGGGGTCCGGTCGCCCGAGGTTGACCGATGTTGTGGCGGTGAACTTCTCGATGGTGCCGACACGGCGGGTGAGTTCCGCGGGCCGGAACCGGGGGTCGGGTGGACTGCCCATCCCGGTGGACAACAATGCCCGGGTGACGGCGTTCTTCCCCTCGGCGGCTGCGACGAGCGGGAAGACGCCGTCGGCCGCGGTCACGTAGACGTCGTAGCGCTCGGCCATGCCGATCAGCAACGCGTCGACCTGGGTGGGGATCACCGGGTAGCCGTCCGTGTGGGTGACCGTCATGGGGTGGCCCGCCAATGCGACCCGGAACGTGGTGTCCGAGGCGGTGTTGATGAGCCGGATTCGGATTCGTTGGCGGGGTTTGGCATTGAATGTTGTTGCGGCGTCCGAAATTCGTCCGTTGACCAGGTAGTAGGGGTAGGCGATGTCGCCGGCATCGCCGCCGAGTAAGTCGCTGGTGCCGACCTCACCTGCCGTTCCTTCCGGCATCCCTGGCATACCGGGCATCCCGCTGGTCGGGCTGGGCGGAGCCGAAGAGGCCGTCGTGGTCGACGTGGTCGTGGGTAGCGGTGGCGGGCTGGGTTGTCTGTTCGGGTCGGTCAGGGCTTCGTAGAGCTGCTGCGGTGACTTACCGACACCGTCGGTCCAATCATCGAGCACCACAATCCATTCCGCATCGTAGTGGCCCATTTCGGTCGGATCGTCGACGATGAACGGCAGGTAGAGACCTTTGTCGGCATCGAGACCGGTATGGGGGTGAGCCCAGTACGTTCCCGAATCCGGGACGGAGAACCGGTAGGTGAAGTTCTGGCCGGCAGGGATGTTCGGTGTCGCGGGTTCGGCGCCGTCCATGTCGTTGCGTATCGCCACGCCGTGCCAATGGACCGACGTGGGATGGTCGAGTCTGTTGGACACTGAGACGACGATCTCGTCGCCGATGGTGGACCGGATCAGCGGGCCCGGGATGCTGGCGCCGTAGGCGAACGTGTCGACGATCTTGCCGCCGATGTCGACCTTGGTCGCTTGCGGCGTGAGACTTGCTGTCACCGTGCGACCGCTGTGCGGACGGGTTGCTTCGGCCGCGGCGATGGCCCCGGACATCGTCGGCTTGGTGGTTACCGACCGTTCGCACGCGACGAGCGCCGCACCGCCGGCGATACCTGCGGCGATGAAGCCGCGTCTGTTGAACCTGGCCGTTTCGAAGGGGTTGCCGCTGGTCGGTTGTCCCGGCATTGACAGCTCCTCATACGCGTTCATGGATGCCTGATGCTGGAATGCGCCTCCTACCCTGCTCAGCCGCGGCTGTTCCCGCAACCTCTGCACTGAACCTGCTGTGCGAGCCGGTGCGGGTCCAGCTTCACGTCGGTAACTCGAGGGGGCGCAGTGATGTCTTGGGAAATGTGCTGGCGCATCTGCTGTCACGTGCCGGTCGGGGTGGGGCGGCTGCTTATCTGTTAGACGCATTCCGGTGCCGTTCGGTTCCATCTATCTTGAGTGAATTATGTTCTGGCGCAACCGTTTATCGCTCATCTGGTTGTCGGTGGTGGTTCGTAGAATCATTGGCATGGCAACCAGTTCGCGCGATGAGATCGTGGCGGTCTTCGACGCGCTCGATGCTGGGTTGGATCGGTTGTGTGGGTTGTCGTTTGAGGTGTTGACCACCCCGGAGCGGTTGCGGGCCTTGCAGCGACTGGAACGGATGGCGCGCCGGTTGCGGGTCCCGCAGCACCCGTTGATCAATCAGCTCGCCGCCCAGGCCGACAAAACCGAGTTGGGGGGCACGTTGTGTGAGGCGCTGGCCACCCGGTTGTGCATCACCAAACCCTGCGCCGCCCGCCGCATCGCCGAGGCCGTCGATCTGGGTCCGCGCCGGGCGTTGACCGGCCAACCGTTGGAGCCGGTGCTGTGCGCGACCGCAGCCGGCCAGCGCGCCGGGCGCATCGGCGACGGGCAGATCACCGTGATCCGCGACTTCTTCAAACATCTACCCGCGGCGGTCGATGCGTTGACCCGCGAGGCCGCCGAAGCGGATCTGGCCGACAAAGCCGCCTGGCAGCGCCCCGATGAGCTGGCCGGCTACGCCCAGCACATGATGAACTGCCTGCACCCTGACGGGGACTTCTCCGATGAGGAACGCACCCGATCGCGCGGGATCACCCTGGGTGCCCAGCAGCGTGACGGCATGTCGACGATCAGCGGGCTGATCACCCCCGAACTACGCGCAGCGATCGAAGCGCTGTGGTCCAAACTGGCCGCCCCGGGCATGGCCAACCCCGCCGACGACGCCCCGGTCATCGACGGCGAACCCGACCCCGAGGTCGCCGGTGGGGATCGGCGCAGCACCGCCCAGCGTCAGCACGACGCGACGCTGGCCGCCCTGCGGGCGCTGTTCGCCTCCGGGGACCTGGGCACCCACCGCGGGCTGCCGGTCACCATCATCGTCACCACCACCCTGCAAGACCTCGAAGCCGGTACCGGCACCGGGCGCACCAGCGGCGGAACCCTGCTGCCGATCTCCGATGTCATCCGCATGGCCAGCCACGCCCACCACTATCTGGCGCTGTTCGATCACGCCAAACCGCTGGCGCTGTACCACACCCAACGCCTGGCCTCACCGGCCCAACGCATCATGCTGCACGCCAAAGACCGCGGCTGCACCAAACCCGGCTGCGACGCCCCCGCCTACCACAGCGAAGTCCACCACGTCACCGCCTGGACCAAAACCCGACGCACCGACATCACCGACCTCACCCTGGCCTGCGGCACCCACAACCGCCTGGCCGAACACGGCTGGACCACCCGCACCAACACCCACGGCCACACCGAATGGCTCCCCCCACCCCACCAAGACCACGGCCAACCCAGAACCAACACCTACCACCACCCCGAAAAACTCCTCAACCCCGAACACGACGACGAACCGTAGCGCCGCCGGTGAAAAGCGTGTGCCACCAGCAGATTAACTGCGCTGTCCGCTGAGGACGCCATCAGTTACGCACTGCGCGGAAGGGGCGAACGCAAGCGGCTTTCGAGCGGTTGGGCGGCGCTGACCCCGACCGAACTAGATGTGGCCCGTCTTGTCAGCGATGGACTGGCCAATAAGGACATCGCTGCGCGCATGTTCATCTCCCGCGTGCAATTGGCGCAAGAAGCCGTGCGTCAGAACGCTATTCCGGGAAAGCATCGTTGACCGGACTATCGGTCCGCGTTGCCGTCAGCCGTTCGGCCGGGTATTCGTCGCCGACAGCGGCTCTTAAATCAACTGCTTGACTTAATACCTGTATCGCCGATTAACTCGACGGGTGACCAACGAACTGACGGATAAGGTTGCCGTCATCACCGGCGGTGCTTCAGGCATCGGACGCGGGCTCGTGGAGCGGTTTGTCGCCGAGGGCGCGCGGGTGGTGATGGCCGACATCGACACTGCTAACGGCGAGGCCCTGGCCAAGGCGCTTGGACCGAACGCCCTGTTCCACCGCACCGACGTGTCGGACCCCGAACAGATCGGCGCGCTGGTGGCGGCGACGGTCGACAAATTCGGTGGGCTGCATGTCATGGTGAACAACGCCGGGATCTCCAGCCCGCTGGGCCGTCTGCTGGACGACGACTTCTCGAACTTCCACCGCGTGATGGCGGTCAACGTGCTGGGGGTGATGGTCGGCACCCGAGACGCTGCCCGGCACATGGCCGCCCATGGCGGTGGCTCCATCATCAACATCAGCTCGATCGGGGGGATCCTCGCCGGTGGTGGCGTCGCGACCTACCGGGCGTCCAAGGCGGCGGTAATTCAATTCACCAAATCCGCGGCAATCGAGTTGGCATACCACGAGATTCGCGTCAACGCGATTGCGCCCGGCAACATCCCGACCCCGATCCTGGCGTCGTCCGCCGCCGGTATGGACCCGGCGGAATTGGAGCGGTTCGAGGCGAACATCCGACAGACGATGCGCGACGACCGGCCGCTGAAGCGGGAGGGCACACCCGATGACGTCGCCGAGGCGGCGCTGTACTTCGCCACTGAGCGGTCGCGCTACGTCACAGGGACGGTGCTGCCCGTGGACGGTGGAACGGTGGCCGGCAAGGTGATGCGGTCACGGAAGCGCGAAACATAAGCGCGGGACGCAACGACATGCTGCGCACCGTGTTCCGCATCGCCCTCGGTGCCTTCCTGATCTTCGCCGGCGTCGGCCACCTCAGCTTCGCCCGGACCACGTTCTACGCACAGGTTCCGCCGTGGCTGCCGGTGAGCGCCGATTTCGTCGTCATCGCCTCGGGTGTCGTCGAGCTAGCGCTGGGAGCCGCCCTGCTGGGACCCACCCGGTGGCGGGTGCCGGTCGGGTGGCTGGTTGCGCTTTTCTTCGTGCTGGTCTTTCCGGGCAATATCTCCCAGTTCGTCACGCACACGGACGCATTCGGGCTCGATTCCGACCTGGCCCGTGGCGTCCGGCTGCTGTTGCAGCCGCTCCTGGTGATCTGGGCTCTATGGTGCACCGGCGCGTGGACGGCGTGGCGGAACCGCAGATCCCAGGGCGGCTAGCAACCCGTTACCTCTTCTTGGCCGGCGGGATCGCCGACGCCATCACCTTCGGCGCCCGGTCCCACACCCGGTGCATCCCGAGGGCTGCCAGCAGTGCCGCGGTAGCTTTCTTGTCGACGTCGTCGGAGACCAGCACCCCGGGGTCGTCGGCAGAGATGCCGGCCTGCTGCAGCACGGCAACCCCGTCGCCCCAGGCCGCCACCGGCTTGCAGTGCCGGAATGCCTCCTGCAGCAGAGTCACCAGCTTGATATCCCCGCTGGGCGTGGTTCCGGCGGCGACGATCACGGCGTCGAATTCGATGGACCGAGCGGTCAGTAAGGTGCGTTCCACGATCTCAATCCGTCTGCCCGACTTCAGTTTTCCGCCTACCGGTGCGGTGAGCAGCGGGACGGCGCCTGCGGCCAGCACAGCCTTCACCAATTTCGAGACGCCCGCGAGGTCCGACCCCGCGTCGGCGATGATGCCGACCTTGCGGCCGTCGACCGGTCCGGGCTCGGTGTACACCTGGGACAATGCCGCTGAGGTGGTGACGTCCTTCGGCGGATTACCTTTCGGCGCAGGCAATCCCAGCCCGGCAGCGACCTGCTCGCACAGGTCGGTGTCGACGTTGGCGAGCACCTGCAGTTCGCGTTCTTTGATCTCCTGCTCGTAGCACTTGCCGAGTTCGAAGGTGAACGCCTCGATGACGTGCAGTTGTTCGACGCGGCTGAGGCTGCGGTAGAAGATCGCGGCCTGGCTGAAGTGATCGTCGAACGAGGCGGGGTTCTCCCGGACGGTCGGGCCCTGGACCGCCCGCGGCGTCTGCACGTAGCCACCGTCGTCGACACCGGCCACCTCGGGTTCACCGTCGTCAATGCTGTTGGGACGGTACGGGGCCAGCCCTTCGTGGATTGCCGTCTGATGCATGCCGTCGCGCAGCATGTCGTTGACCGGGCAGTGCGGTCGGTTGATCGGCAACTGCGTGAAGTTAGGCCCGCCCAGCCGGGTCAGCTGGGTGTCGAGGTAGGAGAACAACCGAGCCTGCATCAGTGGATCGTTGGTCGGCTCGATACCGGGAACCAGGTTGCCGGTGTGAAATGCGACCTGTTCGGTTTCGGCGAAATAGTTGGTGGGATTGCGATTCAGCGTGAGCTTGCCGATCAGGGTGACCGGAACCAGTTCCTCCGGAACGAGTTTCGTCGGATCGAGCAGATCGATTCCTTCGTAAGTATCGGTGCCGTCGTCCGGCATCACCTGAATGCCGAGTTCGTATTCGAGGAAAGCGCCGGCGTCGATCGCATCGGCCATGTCGCGGCGGTGGAAGTCCGGATCGCATCCGGCGGCGATCTGCGCTTCCTCCCACACCAGCGAATGCACGCCGGCCGCCGGCTTCCAGTGGAACTTGACCAGACTGGTCTTGCCCTTCCGGTTCACCAACCGGAAGGTGTGCACGCCGAATCCCTCCATGGTGCGGTACGAGCGCGGGATACCGCGGTCACTCATGTTCCAGAACACGTGATGGGTGGCCTCGGTGTGCAGCGACACGAAATCCCAGAAGGTGTCATGGGCGGATTGCGCCTGCGGGATCTCCCGGTCCGGGTGGGGCTTTGCGGCGTGCACGACGTCGGGGAATTTGATGCCGTCCTGGATGAAGAACACGGGAATGTTGTTGCCTACCAAGTCGAAGTTGCCTTCGTCGGTGTAGAACTTCACCGCGAAACCGCGGGTGTCCCGCACCGTGTCGGCCGATCCGCGCGAGCCGAGAACCGTGGAGAAACGGCAGAAGACGTCAGTTTTCCGGCCTTTGCGGGCCAGGAAGCCGGCTCGGGTGTAGTCCGAGGCATTGCCGTAGGCCTCGAAGACGCCGTGCGCTGCGGCGCCCCGGGCGTGCACCACACGCTCTGGAATGCGCTCGTGGTCGAAATGGGTGATCTTTTCCCGGAGATGGAAGTCTTCGAGCAGGCTGGGCCCGCGGTTACCGGCTTTGAGCGAGTGATCGGTGTCGGGCAGGCGCACACCTTGTGCGGTGGTGAGGAACTTGCCCTGCTGGGAACGCGGGTCGGCCTCGAGGTCGTCGCCGTTGCTGGCGCCGGTCGGGCTGGTGCGGCGCGGGGTGGATTGGGAGGGCTTGCGGGCGGGGGGCATCTCGAACTCCTGGGCTGTTTGTTGTTATAGGCGCGGGTTGCCGGTTTTATTGCGCTGAAACGCTGTGATTGCCCGGCGGTGCGCGGACGGCTGCGGTTCGTACCGGGCATCCGTCGTCCTGGCGGACGATAAGGCCTTGTCCCTCAAACGCGGACAGCCAGCCCTCCATCGGCCACCATCCCCAGCGCTGGTGGAAAATCGCCGCATTGCGCAGGATGTCGTCGAGGTGATCCACGGGCGGATCGGCCACGGGGTGGTACTGGTGAAACGCGTGTGCCCCGCCCACCCAACGCATCGGCACTCCACGGGCTGCAGCGCATTGAGCAAAGTCGGTGTCCTCACCACCGTAGCCGCGGTACCTGGCGCAGAACCCCCCGATTTCCTGCCAGACACCGCAGTTCACCGCGAAGGACAACGACCAGAACAACGAGTAGTCCACAGTGTCGAGGACGGTGCCGTCCTCGGGCGCCGGTCGGGCCGGATGCGGATCTGGGTGCGCGCACAGTTGTGCGATGACGTAGCCACCTGGCCCCGGGGGCTGCAGGTATGTGACGGGTCCGCACAGGAGTGCGGAGGCGTGCTCCGGCCGGCGTGCGACGTCCAGGTAGCGCTCGATCAGCGTGGCGCCCGGGATGCAGTCGACGTCAAGAAAGATCAGCAGCTCGGCACCGTGTTCCTGCGCGGTCTGCGCGCCGAGATTGCGTGCCGATCCGATCGGCAGCGGCGGCGGTGCCGGACAGTCGACGACGATCGCCGGCGCGCCTGCCGCAGCTACGGTTTCGGCGACGGCGGGATCGCCGAGCGCGACGACGACGTGGGTGTCCGGCATCAGGGTGCTGCGAGCTAATCCCTCCAGTTGCCGCTGCAGGTGCGCGCCCCGGCCGTGCACGGTGGTGATGACAGCGGTCCTCATGCTGCGCTCGGGCTGCATCGTTGCGCGGTGGCTTCGATGGCGGTGGCGGCACGCGCGGCGGCACCCTCGACTTGCCAGCGGCGCCAGCGGTCCGGGTCGCTCGAAGAGGCGTGCGCCAGTAGCGCGGGCCAGGCTCGTGCATTGGGCGAGCTCTTGGCGACCACCGCGAGTCGATGCCGCTTGAGCACATTCGCGGTGGCTTTCTGCTCGTCGAAGGGCCGCGGCTCGGGGACGACGACTGCTGGTCGTCGTGCGGCGGCGACGTCGGCCACCGACCCTTGACCCGCGTGCGTCACGACCACATCCGCGGCACAGATCTGCGGCCACGGATCTGCGATCCAGGAACCGCTACCGCCGCCCAGCGCGGTCCAGGTGAAGCCGGGATAGGTTGCCGCGCAATCCTCTAACGCCGCACCGAACGTGCCGTCGGCTCCGCCGAGGACCAGCACCCGCATGCCCTCCGGTGATGTCGCCGTGCGTACCCGCCCGCCGGAAGTGCAGTCAGAGCGGTCCTCGAATCGACTGATGCCGCCGACGTAACTGGTCTTGTCCTCGTAAGGCCGCAACCAGGACGGCACGCACAGGTCTCGCGGCCACGCCGCCACGATGTGATCGGCGAGCCGGTGCACCAGCAGATGTGGGGCGTCAACACGCTTGCCGGGCAACGCCATCACGATCACCGGCACGCCGAGCAGCCGAACGAAGGTCGCCACTTCGACCGACACGTCGACGACGACGGCCGCCGGTTGCGCTCGCCCGACCCAGCTCGCGATCTCGTGCATCCGCGCAGTGAACCCGGGGTCGTGATAGGGCGCCCAGTGCAGGGCGCCGTGCGCAGTGGGCTCGCCAACCGCGACCGCCGCGTCGTCACGCGACAATCTCATGATCGCCGAAAAGGGGTGTGGCTGAGCGATATCCAGCGATGTCAGCGCCGTCACCGGATACTGCATTCGGGCGCAGATACTGGCCGCCCGCGCCAGATGTCCGAAACCTTGGTGGTGGATGTAGTAGCCGATCATCGGACCTACCCGTCGAGTCATCGATCATGTGGCGGTACACGTCGCAGTAGGCGCTGACCATCGCCTTCGACGAGCAGCGGCGAACAGCGTGATCGCGTACCTGTTTTCGGGGGAGCCGGACCGCCGCTGCGACGGCGTCCGCCATCGCCGGCACGTCATCGGCGGCGACCAACCGGCCGACGTTGTCGTCGACGAGTTCGGGAATGCCGCCGCGGGCGAACGCCACGACCGGGGTGCCGCACGCCATCGCTTCGGCGACGACCAGACCATACGGTTCGTCCCAGGCCGGGGTGACCAGCGCCGCGGCGGCCGCGCCCACCAGATCGGCCAACTGGTCGTGGTCGAGATGGCCGGCGTAGCGAACGCCGTCGTCCAATTCCGGAGCCACGCGTTCGGTGAAATACCGCGGGTCGCTGATGGGACCCGCCAGCGTCAGCCGCCGCCCGCTCCGGCGGGCGGCGGCAATCGCGAGATGTGGCGCTTTTTCCGGGGTTATCCGGCCGAACCACACCAGGTCCGGCCCACCGGCACCGAGCGGCCATTGTGCGGTGTCGATTCCGTTGGGCACCACGGTGACCCGGCCGATCGTGTGTCGCCACGACGCAGCGGTGTGGTGTGACACGGCGGCGAAGCGGCCGCAGTCACCGTTGGCGGCGTCGATCGCCGACTCCAGCCACGGCGTCGGCGGCGTATGGACGGTGGTCAGCATCGGCGCCGGCAGCATCGAGGCCATCGCGACCGGGAGGTAATGCAGGCTGTGGTTGTGGATCACGTCGAACTCGTCCTTGCCGGGCCCGGCCAGCCACATCATCAGCGACAGATAGGCGTGGTGGTCGGCCATGAACGCCGGAGCCGGCATCGAGACATCACCGCGGGCCGCCTCGGACAAACCCAGCGGACGCAGATCCAGAGAGCGGCATTGCAATGCGGTGTCCGAACCCGGCGCGGCGAACAGCGAGACCCGGCAGCCGCCGGCAGCCAGGCCGCGTGCCAGCTGGAAAACATGTGCCTCCAGCCCGCCGGCAAAGGGCTGGCGGATCGGGAACCGGTTGGATGCGATCAGCGCGACATGCAACGGTGCGGTCATGCCAGCACGCTCTGGTAGATGTCTTGGTGGGCTTCGGCGAGTTGACGACGTTCGGCACGGCGCTGCGCCCAAGTCGCGCGCGGAGCGGGTTCACCGGCTGCCCAGCGCAGGTAGGCATCGTTGATCGCCCGGTCGAGGGACGATTCGTCGAAGGTGTGCTCGTCGAACTCGAACACGCCACACGGTCGCTGCTGGTGATAGAACCCGCAACTGGGCGCCACGACGGCGGTGCCCAGATCAAAGCATGCCTCCAGCCACCCCGAATGGGTGCCGAACCGGTACGGCAGCACCGAGACCGCAAGGGAGGCAAGGTATTCCCAGAGTTCGTCGTCGGAGAAGTACGGGTGCACCCGCACGTCCAGTTGCGCATGGCCGCGATAGTCCAGCAGGGCAAACCCGATCTCCGGTGCGAACCAGTGGTTGGCCGGATCGAAGATCTCGTCGTGCACGTTGATCTGCAATACCGCGTCGGGGAAAGCCGGCACGATCTCGGCAAGGGCGGCTATCACCGGCAGTGGATCCATATTGGCGCGCACACTCTTGACGTGCACGCCGACCACGAACCTGTCGCGAGGTGTGCGGGGATGATCGATGCGTCGCCGATCCAGCACATGCGGATGCGGCAATACCCGCGCGTGCCGCTGCCACCGTTGCCGGATCAGTTCTGCCGCACCGGGAGTCAGTGTGATCAACTCGTCGGCGGCCGCGATCAGCACATCCTGCTGCTCGGCGTGGGCGCCCGGTTCGGGGTGGTGGGGGTTACGCAGATCGTGCACGGTGTACACCAGCGGCTTGTGCCGCATCTGCAGTTCCCGGACCACGTCGTTCAGCACCTCAGGCCCAATCGCGTCGAAGCCGAAATGGACATGGAACACGTCGAACAGTTCGTGGTGACCACTGACCCACCCGCGTTCGAGCATCAGCGGCGGCCACCAGCCGCCGGGCACCGTGCAACCGTCAGCTGGTACCGGATCATCGAGTCGCACAACGGCATCCGCGCAATGATCAGTCAGGTGCCGCACGTAGACGTGCGACGCGGGAACCGAAGCGACACGCAAGACAATTCCTTCCGCGACCGAGGTGAAGAAGAGAACGATCGCGCCGGAATCTCGGGCAGCCACCGCTGGCTGCGACCCGGCCGCGATCTCGTTCCTGCTGATTGAAGAACAAAGCCCCTGCGTAGTACCCGCGATCAAGGGGGCCAAACGCCGGCCGATGCAGTGACCTGGCGGTCCGTTTGCGGGGAGCGATTACGGGTACGAAAAGGCGGTGACTTCGCTATGGCTGGAGAATCGGACCGGAAAACCCTGGGCGGCGAGCAGGCTTGGTGACGGGCCACCGTCCGCCGACGTCATCGTGGTCGGTGCCGGCATCACCGGTTTGACCACCGCAGTGCTCTTGGCGCGCGCGGGCAAGGACGTGCTTGTGTTGGAAGCACGGACCGTCGGCGCCTGCGCGACCGGAAACACCACCGCCAAAATCAGCCTGTTGCAGGGCACTCACCTGTCCAAGATTCTGCCCAAGCACGGCCGGGACACCGCGCGCGCCTATCTGGACGGCAACCGCGAAGGAATGGAGTGGATCCTCCACCACTGTGACAAGCACGGGGTCGCGGTCCAGCGGGAGGATGCGTACACCTACGCCCAGTCCGGCGACGGCGTCAATTCGGCGCGCGCGGAGTTCAATGCGTGCCAGACGGTGGGGCTACCGGTCACCTGGGAGGACGACGCCGACGTCCCGTTCCCGTACCACGGTGGCGTGCGACTGCGCGAGCAGGCGCAGTTCGATCCGATGAAGTTCCTCGATGCGCTCGTCGTCGAATTGCTGGAGCACGGTGGGCGATTGGTCGAGCACGCCCGGGTACGCAGCGTGTCCACCCGCGGCAGCGGGGTGCGGGTCCGGGTCAACGACGAGGCGCAGCAGGATCTCGACGTGCACGCCGAGCACCTGGTGCTGGCCACCGGGATGCCGATTCTGGACCGCGGCGGTTACTTCGCCCGGGTCAAACCGCAGCGGTCCTACTGTCTGGCGTTCAAGGTCCCCGGCACCATCACCCGTCCGATGATGATCTCGACTGATTCGCCGACCCGCTCGGTGCGCTACGCACCCGTGCCGGACGGCGAGTTGCTGATCGTCGGCGGTGCAGGGCACACCGTGGGGCGCGAGAAGAGTCCGTCCAAGGCGCTGGACGAGCTGTCGTCGTGGACCAAGCGCCACTTTCCGGGCGCCGCGCAGACGCATTTCTGGTCGGCACAGGATTACAGCCCGATCGACGAATTGCCGTACGTGGGTCCCATCCTGCCCAATCTCGACAGCATCTACATCGCAACGGGATTCAACAAATGGGGAATGACGAACGGCCCCGCCGCCGCATTGGCGCTGTCGAGCCGGATCCTGGGCGGACGGATGGACTGGGCCAGCGCCTTCGCCAGCTGGAGCCGGCATGAGCTGACGGGACTGGGCACCGCGCTGCAGTCCAACCTTGAGGTCGGGTTCAACCTGGGCCGGGGCTGGATCACCCCAGCAACCCGCTGGACCAACCGCAGCCCCGGGCCGGACGAAACCGGCGTCGTCAGCGGGCCGCCCTGGCATCTGGAGGCCAGGTCCCGCGTGGACGGCGTCGAGCACACCGTCTCTCCGGTGTGCCCGCACCTCGGCGGAATCGTCAACTGGAACGACGCCGACCAGGCCTGGGAATGTCCGCTGCACGGATCGCGCTTCGCGCCGGACGGCACGCTGCTGGAGGGGCCGGCTACCACCGATTTGACCGCCTCGCGGTGAGTGGTCGCGACCGGTGGCCGACGGTACCCATGTTTAAATCAATCGCTTGACTTAATACCCGGTGACGGGTTGACTGGGCGGCATGACGACCGTCGGCCGAGCCGTGCGCAGCGACCGGGCCAGCTCCACGCAGGAGGCGATCCTGGTTGCCGCCGAGCGACTGTTCGCCGAGCACGGGGTGTTCGCCGTGTCCAACCGGCAGGTCAGCGAGGCCGCCGGGCAGGGCAACAACGCGGCGGTCGGATACCACTTCGGCACCAAAGCGGACCTGGTACGGGCGATCGAGCAGAAGCATCGCGGCCCGATCGAGCAGCTGCGCATGCAGATGGTCGCGGCGATGCCGGATGCCGTGGGGATGCGGGGGTGGGTGGCCTGTCTGGTCTGCCCGCTCACCGAGCACCTCGAGGCCCTGGGCAACCCCACCTGGTACGCCCGCTTCGCCGCCCAGGCCATGACAGACCCGGCCTACCACAACATCGTCGTCAAGGACGCGCTGAGCTCGTCGTCGTTGGTTCGGGTGATCGACGGCATCAACAGCTGCCTACCGGACCTGCCGATCGCCGTGCGGTCCGAACGAAACATCATGGCGCGCAACCTGTTGATGCACACCTGTGCCGATCTCGAGCGCGCGCTGGCCGAAGGCGCCTCGACGCCGCGGCCGTCCTGGCGTGCGGCGGCCACCGGACTGATCGACGCGATCGTGGGCCTGTGGTTGGCGCCCGTCACTCCGGTGGACGAGGAGCTGGGCCGATGAAAATCACCGTCGACCAGGACAGTTGCGCATCGTCGGGCAACTGCGTGATGAATGCGCCGGAAGTATTCGACCAGCGTGACGAGGACGGTGTCGTCGTCCTGCTCAACCCAACGCCACCCGCCGACCAGGCCGAGGGCGCCCGCAAAGCCGCTGCCTTCTGCCCGGCACTGGCCATCCAGATCGAGGAGTGAACGTGTCCGACACACTCACAGACACCACCACCGACACCGACATCCCCGAATATCCGATGGTCCGGGCAGCTGGGTGCCCGTTCGCGCCGCCCCCGGACGTGATGGCGCTGGCCGCTGCCAAACCGCTTTCCCGGGTACGGATCTGGGACGGCAGCACCCCCTGGTTGATCACCGGCTATGAGCAGTGCCGGGAGCTCTTCTCGGATTCGCGGGTCAGCGTCGACGACCGGATTCCTGGCTTCCCGCACTGGAACGAACGCATGCTGTCCACAGTGCACAAGCGGCCGCGATCAGTCTTCACCTCCGACGGCGAAGAGCACACCCGATTCCGGCGAATGTTGTCCAAGCCCTTCACCTTCCGGCGCGTAGAGGGTCTTCGCACGGCGATTCAACAGATCACCGACGACCACATCGACAAGATGCTCGCGGGCCCGCAGCCGGCCGACCTCGTCGCCGCCATCGCGCTTCCCATCCCGTCGCTGGTGATCAGCCAACTGCTGGGGGTGCCCTACGAGGACGCCGAGATGTTCCAGGAGCACGCCAATGTCGGCCTCGCTCGCTACGCGACCAGCGAGGACACCGTCAAGGGCGCGATGAGCCTGTACAAATACCTGTCCACATTGGTCGAGACCAAGATGGAAAACCCCGCTGAGGACGCGGTTTCCGACCTGGCCGAGCGAGTCAAGGCCGGTGAACTCAGCCTCAAGGAGGCCACCCAGTTGGCCAGCGGCCTGCTGATGGCCGGGCACGAGACCACCGCCAACATGATCGGGATCGGCGTCCTTGCGCTGCTGCAGAATCCCGACCAGCTGCCGGCCATCCGGGATGCCGACGACCCCAAGATCGTCGCCAATGCGGTGGAGGAACTGCTGCGCTACCTCAGCATCATCCAGAACGGTCAGCGCCGCGTCGCCGTGGAGGACATTGCCATCGCCGGTGAGGTCATTCGCGCGGGCGAGGGGATCATCATCGATCTGGCCCCGGCGAACTGGGATGGAAAAGCGTTCACCGACCCCGACCGCCTGTACCTACACCGCTCGAACGCGGACCGCAATGTGGCCTTCGGTTACGGCCGGCACCAGTGCGTCGGTCAACAGCTGGCACGCGCGGAGCTGCAGATCGTGTTCCGCACTCTGTTCCAGCGGATTCCCACCATGACGCTGGCCGTCCCGTTCGAGGAGATCCCGTTCAAGCACGACCGGCTCACCTACGGCGTCCACGAACTACCGATCAGCTGGTAAGCCCTTTCACAGCCCGAGAGAGGTCAATGATGACAAGCACGCTCTATCCCCCGAAAGGCTTTGGCGCACCGAAAGATCGCAAAGGCCACGCCCTCGGCAGCAATGTCGGTCTGCCCGCCGGTACGGAGGTGTTCTCCGCCGACAACCACATCTCGCTGGCCGCGGACATCTTCTACGAGCGCTTCCCGGAAGACCTCAAGGACAAGGCACCCCGGATCTGGTACGAGGACGGTGCGTATCAGGTCGGTCGCAAGGGCCAGTCGTTCCTGCCCGGCGACTTCAGTGCCGTGCTCATGCAGTACGACGACCTGCCCGGGGCCGCCAGCACCAACATCGACGCGCGCATTCAGGAATTACGCGAAGACGGTGTCGACAAGGAACTCGCCTTCCCCAACGCCGTGCTGGCGCTGTTCCACTACCCGGACAAGAAGCTGCGCGAAATCACCTTCCGCATCTACAACGAGTACATCGCGGAGTTGCAGGAGCGCTCCAACGGGCATTTCTACGGTGCCGGACTGATTAACTGGTGGGACCCGGAGGGCACTCGCCGGACGCTAGGCGAGTTGAAGTCGTTGGGGCTCAAGACATTTCTGCTGCCGCTGAACCCGGGCAAGGACGACGACGGAAACATCATCGACTACGGCAGTACCGCCATGAAGCCGGTGTGGGACGAAATCGAGGCCGCTGGGCTTCCGGTCACACATCACATCGGGGAGACTCCGCCGAAAACGCCGTGCCAGTTCAACAGCGTCGTCGTCGGCATGATGATCAACATCGACGGCTTTCGCGAGCAGTTCGCGAAGTACCTTTTTACCGGAATTCTGGACGATCACCCCGGGCTGCGGATCGGCTGGTTCGAAGGCGGAATCGCCTGGGTGCCGTGGGCTTTGCAGGATGCCGAGCACCTGGTGGCCTCCTACCAGCACATGTTCAACCGGCCGCTGGAGCACGACGTGCGCTACTACTGGGACACCCACATGAGCGCCTCGTTCATGGTCGATCCGCTGGGTCTGGAATTGATCGACCGGATCGGTGTCGACAAGGTCATGTGGTCCAGCGACTACCCGCACAACGAAAGTACCTACGGGTACTCGGAGAAGTCGCTGGCGGCCGTCGTCGAGGCGGTCGGGCCGGAGCAGGCCGCCCGGGTGGTCAGCGGCAACATCAGCGAATTCCTGGGCTTGTGAGCACAGTCACCGAAACCATTGGCGGGCTGGCGATCCCGGAGACTCCCGACCTGACCCGGCTGCGGCGCGAGACGGGCGCGCGGTTGCGCACCGCGATGGCCGATCGCGGCGTCGATGCCTTGGTGTTGCTCGGCAACAACGCCGTCGTCTACGCCACCGGAACGAGTTGGCCGCTGGGTGATGCCGGGCTGTCTTATGTCGAGCGGCCGGTGGCCGTGGTGCTCGCCGACGACCCGTGGCCGCACCTGTTCCTGCCCTTCCGCGAAGGCGCCGTGCAGGAGTCGGACCTGCCCACCGACCATCTGCATGGTCCGGTGTACCTCGAATTCGACGAGGGGGTGGCAGATTTCGCCCGGCAGCTCGCGGAACTGGTCCCGACCGGGTCGACCGTCGCGGTCGACGAACTCACCGGTGCCATGTCGCGCGCACGGAAGTCGTTGTTTCCCCACGGTGCTCCCGTCGACGCGGCCGCGGTGGTCAGTGCCGCCAAGGTGGTCAAGACCGTCGACGAACTCGCCTGCATCCGCACCGCGGTCCGGATCACCGACGAAGCGATGGTCGAAGTGCAGCAGGCACTTGCCCCCGGCATCCGTCAGATCGACCTGTCGGGCCGCTTCCTGCGCCGGGCCTTCGAACTGGGTGCGATGGCCAGCATGCTGGAACCGATCTGGCAGGTGATGCCGCGCAGCAAGGCCGAGGGTGTGTGGACCACCCACGGCGACCTCGCGCTGCCGTTGCTCAGTACCGAGCGCGAACTCGGCAAAGGCGACGTGTTGTGGACCGACGTCAGCATCACCTACCAGGGCTACTGTTCGGACTTCGGACGGACCTGGATCGTCGGGCAGGATCCGTCGCCGCGGCAGCAGGCGCAGTTCGACAAGTGGCGGCACATCATGGACGCGGTGCTGGACGTGGCCCGCGCCGGCGTCACCGCCGCTGACCTGGGCCGGGCGGCCATCGAAGCCAACGGCGGTGCCCGGCCGTGGCTGCCGCACTTCTATCTGGGTCACGGCATCGGCGTCAACGCGGCCGAAATGCCGATGATAGGAACGGATCTCGGCAACGAGTTCGACGAGAACTTCGTGCTGCAGTCCGGCATGGTGCTGGTGGTCGAACCGGTGGTGTGGGAAGACGGCACCGGCGGTTACCGCAGCGAGGAGGTCCTGGTGATCACCGAGGAAGGCTCGACGAGGTTGACCAACTACCCTTACCGCCCCTATGGCGACTGAGGTTCTGGCCGACGACAGGGCACTGCGCCTGGGTCGTCGGGAACGCGCGCTGGCCCAGATGGCCGAACACGACCTGGACGTGCTGGTGCTGGGCCGGCAGGCCAATGTCCGCTACGTCACCGGCGCACCACAGCTCTGGGTGGCGGGAACCCGCCCGTTCGGGCCCACCTGTGTGCTGGTGCGTGCTACCGGCGCGATCCACCTGCTCAGCACGTGGGACGAAGGGGTGCCCGACGACATCCCGCACGAGAACCTGTACGGCATCTCGTGGAATCCGGTGAACACCATCGCCGCGCTGCGGCGCATCGAGGGTGCCGACACCGCTCGCCGGGTCGGAACCGACGCGCTCTCACCGGTTTTCGGGCAGTTGCTGCCCACCGCCTTCCCGAATGCTGAACTGGTGGACGGCGAACTGGCCATGCGTGCTGCCCGCCGGATCAAGACCGACGATGAAATCGCCGCCCTGCGTGAATCGGTCGCGGTGGCCGAGGCGGCGCTGGCCGTCGCGGTGGCCGAACTGCGGCCCGGGGTGACCGAGCAGACCCTGGCCGGGGTGCTGCTGGAGGCGCTGGCCGCCGGCGGAGTCAGCACCCCGTCGAATCAGGATGTGGCGTGGGTGACGTCGCGGGAGCATCCCTGGCGGCGGGCCGGCAACCCCGGTGGGGTGCAGCCCGGCGACCTCGTAGCGCTGTCGGCCGGTGTGGTGGCCGGTGGCTACATCGGCGAGGTGGGCCGCACCTGGCCGGTGGGAACGGTTGCCGGTGCGCCGGCGATATTCGCGCGTTGGGATCGCCTGTGGGGCAAATTGGTAGCGGCGTGCAGCCCGGGCAACGGAGCCGGTGAGCTGTTGGCGGCCTACCAGGCCGCAGGGGAGCCGGCACCGCCGATGCCGGTGGCCCGCGGACTGGGGATGGGTTTCGACCCGCCTGTCGTCTCCGCTCGCTTACCCGGCACGGCGGACGGTGAGCGACTGGAGCCGGGGATGGTCCTTGCGGTCACCGGTTACGTCTGGGAACCGGGCGTCGGCGCGGTCTTCGGACGCGAGGCGGTGTTGATCACCCGTGACGGTCCCGAAGTGCTGACTGCCAGTCCGGCCTGGCACGGCTGAGCATGGGGGCCAAGGCGGACAAGCTGATCCGATATGACAAGGACGCCAAGACCCGCATCGCCACCATCACCTTCGACCGGCCGGAGTATCTGAACGCGCCCACCATCGCGGCCCGGCGGCGCTACGCCGCCCTGTTGCACCGGGCCGGCATCGACGACGACGTCAAGGTCGTGGTGATTCGCGGCGAAGGGCCCGACCTCGGCTCCGGCGCAGATCTCGTGGAGTTCATCCGAGCCAAGGACGCGGTCGAGCCCGAGCCGCTGCTCGCCGAATTCGGGATCGCCGCAGGGGAAGTCAGTTATCCACCGAAAGGCTCGTTTCGCCACGGTGCCTCCATCGGAGCGTGGTATGCGAATCCGAACTCAGGGATACGTGGCTTGCAGGACTTCAAGAAGATCAGCATCGTGGAGGCCAAGGGGTACTGCTACGGCTGGCACTTCTATCAGGCCGCCGACGCCGACTTGGTGATCGCCAGCGACGACGCTCTGTTCGGGCACCCGTCCTTCCGCTATTACGGCTGGGGACCGCGCATGTGGTGGTGGGCGCAGACCATGGGCATCCGCAAATTTCAGGAAATGGTCTATACCGGACGTGCTTTCACCGCCGCGGAGATGTACGACTGCAACTTCCTGAACAGCGTGGTGCCCCGGGCGGATCTTGAGGCCGAAGTGGCGAAGTACGCGCTGGCGTGTGCCCGAAACCGGCCGACCGACACGGTTTTCATGCAGAAGACATTCTTCGAGATCATGAAACAGTTCCAGGGTGAATACCTGGGCAGCGTGCTCAGTGGCTTCTTCGAATCCGCCGGCGGTGCCGCACAGGCCGACCCGGGTGGTTTCGCACTGGCCGGGGCGATCGACGAAGGCCTGGGGGGCGCGGTCAAGGACAACGACGACAAGTTCCCCCCGGACTGGCGGTTGAGCAAGAAGGCACGCGCCGGCAAGGGCAATGGTCGAAAGAAGAAGCGCTAGTGGTCGAATCGCCGTTGACCGGTCTGCTGGTGATCGACCTGTCCAGCGGGATCGCGGGCGCCTACTGCACGAAGTTGCTGGCCGATGGCGGTGCCGACGTCGTCAAGGTCGAACCCCCCGACGGTGATCCGCTGCGTTCCTGGTCGGCCTCGGGCGCGCCGGTCCAGGGCGACGGCGCCTTGTTCAGCTTTCTGGCCGGCTCCAAGCACAGCGTCGTGGTGGATCCTGACGCCGACCTGGACCTGCTCGATCGGCTGCTGGCCGCGGCCGACGCGGTGATCTGGTCGCCCGGGTCCGCGGTGGCCGAAGTGGTTGCTCCAGAAGAGATCCGGTCGCGGTTTCCGCATCTCGTCGTCACCGCCATCACCCCGTTCGGACTGCACGGCCCCTGGCGAGACCGTGCGGCGACCGAGTTCACGCTGCAGGCCTGGTCTGGCGGGATCATCGGGCTGGGCCGCGGGGTGGCCGACCGCGCCCCGGTTTACGTCGGCGGCCAGGTGGGGGAGTATCTGGCCGGCGCCTACGCCAGCGCCGCCACCCTGACCGCGCGGTACCGCGGGGTTGGTGAGCTCATTGACATGTCGATGCTGGAGACCCAGATCCTCTGTCTCACTTACTATCCGGTGTCCTTCTTCGAGATGCTGGGGCGGCCGTGGCGGGATGCCCGCCGGCCCACCGTCCCTGGCGTGGCGGCCGCTCAGGATGGGCTGGTCGACCTCGGATGCGGCACCGCCCAACAGTGGTTCGACCTGTGTGCGATGGTCGGCCACGACGAGTGGATCGACGAGAACTCTTCGCTGTCCATCACCGAGCAGGCCAACATCCACGCCGACGAGATCTACGCGTGGGTACGCAGCCATCCGGTGGACGAGATTCGCGAACTGGCCACCGCCTTCCGGATACCGAACGCACCAGTGGCCAACGGCGCCAACATCGCAACGCTGGACCACTTCGTCGAGCGTGGCTCATTCATGTCCAACCCGCGTGACGGATTCGCCCAACCGGGCCATCCGTATCGGATGCATCCGGCGCGCTTGCGGCCGCCCGGGCCCGCTCCGCGACTGGGCGAACACACTGAGCAGTGGCGCTCCATCGACCCGCCCACGCGCCCGGTGCCGGCAGCCCGTGCCGAAGGGTTGCCACTCAGCGGCATACGGGTCCTCGACATGACGACGTTCTGGGCGGGCCCGTCCTGCACACACTTTCTGGCGATGCTGGGCGCCGAGGTGATCCACGTGGAATCCACCCGGCGTCCCGACGGCACCCGGCTGATCGCCGGAATCCCGGCCACCGTGGATCGGTGGTGGGAGAAGTCGCCGATCTTCGCGGCGCTGAACACCAACAAGAAGGGCGTGACCCTGGACCTGCAGAGTCCACGAGGGCGGGACCTGCTGCGGCAGCTGATCGCCACCTGCGATGTGGTCGCGGAGAACTTCACCCCCCGGGTGCTCGACCAGATCGGCTTGGATTTCGCTGCGGTGCAGGCTCTTCAGCCGGACGCGGTGATGCTGCGGATGCCCGGTTTCGGCTTGGACGGTCCGTGGCGGGACAACCCGGCCTTCGCCTACGTCATCGAGTCGGCGTCGGGGGTGAGCTGGCTGACCGGCTACGCCGACCGCACCCCGTTCGAGCCGTACTCGGTCGGTGACCCCAACGCCGGCGTGCACGCCCTCAACGCGCTGCTGCTGGCGTTGGAACACCGCCGCCGCACCGGGCAGGGCGTGCTGGTCGAGGCGGCGATGGTGGACGCCGCAATCAACATCGCCGCCGAGCAGTTGATCGAGTACTCCGCCTACGGCGCCCTGCTGGAAAGAGCCGGCAACCATGGGCCGACCGCCGCGCCGCAGAACCTGTACCGCACCAACGAGATCGATGAGTTCGGACGGCTGGACAGCTGGGTCGCGGTCGCGGTGGCCACCGACGAACACTGGCGCTGCTTGCAGACTGCACTCGGATCACCAACGTGGGCAATGGATCCGCGGTTGGACACCATCGCCGGCCGACGCGAACACGTAGACCTGATCGACGAACGGCTGTCCGCGTGGTGCGGGCAACGGACCGGTGACGAGATCGTCGGGATGCTCTGGGACGCCGGGGTTCCGGTGGCCAAGGTGATGCAACCGCACCGGCAGACCGAACTGCCCCAGCTGGCCGCCCGCGGCTTCTTCGAAGTCGTCGATCATCCGGTGCACGGCTCGGCTAGGCTCAGCACCGTGCCCATGCGGTTGTCCGACGGCCCCGACCGATTCCACACCCGGCCCGCACCGTTGCTGGGGCAGCACAACCACGAGGTGCTCACCGATCTGGGGTTGACCGCGGCGCAGATCGCCGAACTGGAGGCCGACGGTGTGATCGGCCGGGCACCAGCATGATTCGCAGGCGGTAACGGTGGCTATCGACCCGTCCAACATCCTGCTGACCGACCGCGTCGCAGTTGTCACCGGCGGCGGAGCGGGCATCGGCCGCGGTATCGCCGCCGGTCTGGTGTCCTTCGGCGCCAAGGTGGCCATCTGGGAACACAACCCGGACAGCTGTGCGCAAGCCGCGGAATCTATTGGTGCCCTGGGCATCACGGCCGACGTACGAGACGGCGGTCAGGTCGACGCCGCCCTGCAGCGCACTGCAGCCGAGCTGGGCACGCCGACGATCCTGGTGAACAATGCCGGTGGAGTGTTCTCCTCACCGCTGCTGGATACCACCGAAAACGGCTGGGACGCGCTGTATCGGGCGAACCTCCGGCATGTGTTGCTGTGCACGCAACGGGTGGCCCGGCTGATGGTGTCCGCCGGGCTGGCCGGCAGCATCATAGCGGTCACCTCTATCGAGGGGGTGCGCGCCGCACCAGGCTATGCGGCCTACGCCGCCGCCAAGGCCGGCGTGATCAACTACACCAGGACCGCCGCATTGGAACTGGCGTCGCACCGCATCCGGGTCAACGCCATCGCACCCGACATCACGCTCACCGAGGGCCTGGCGCAGCTCGGCGGGGCCGATGCGATAGCCGCGATCGGCAACGTCGTTCCGTTGGGTCGTCCCGGTCACGTCGACGAGATCGCCGGCACCGCAGTTTTTCTCGCATCTGACCTGGCGAGCTACATCACCGGACAGACCATCCATGTCGACGGCGGCACGCATGCGTCCAGTGGTTGGCACCGCAACCCGGAAACCGGCGACTACCAGCTCGGCCCACGTTAGTTCCTGAGCAGCGTCGACGCGGGCCGCACGGCGGGCATATTTGTCTCATCTTCGAGTGGGACGAAATGCCCTGACTTCGGCGGCGGCATCTATTAGGCTCGTGTGACACAGCTAACAGGTGAGGAATGAGTCGGATGGAAATACTTGTCACCGGGGGCGCAGGCTTCCAGGGCAGTCATCTGTCGGAGTCACTACTCGACCACGGGCACTGGGTGACTGTCCTGAATACGTCATCGAAGAGCGCGAGGCGAAATACCGCTGATTTTCGTTCGCACGAGCGAGCCGCTTTTATTTCGGGGTCGGTGACCGACGGGGAAATGGTCCATCGCGCGGTTCGCGATCATCACGTCGTATTCCATCTGGCCGCCAACATCAATGTCGACCAGTCGCTCGGTGATCCGGAGAGCTTCCTCGAAACCAACGTGATGGGTACCTACCGCGTACTCGAGGCGGTTCGGCGCTACAAGAACCGGTTGATCTACGTCTCGACCTGCGAAGTATATGGAGACGGGCACAATCTGCAGGAAGGTGAGCTTCTTGACGAGAGCGCAGAACTGAAACCGAACAGCCCCTACGGCGCCTCGAAGGCGGCGGCCGATCGGTTGTGTTACTCCTACTACCGCTCCTACGGTCTGGACGTCACCATCGTCCGACCATTCAATATCTTCGGGGTGCGCCAGAAAACCGGGCGATTCGGTGCTCTTATTCCGCGCCTCGTCCGGCAGGCGGTCAACGGCGAAAATCTGACGATCTTCGGCGACGGTTCGGCGACTCGCGACTATTTGTACGTGAGCGATATCGTCAATGCCTACAACCTCGTCCTGCAGAACACCACACTTCGTGGACGGGCTATCAACTTCGCAAGTGGCAAAGACACCAGAGTCAAGGACATCGTCGAATACATAGCCGGGAAGTTCGGCGCCGAGATCACCCGCCACGACGCGCGTCCGGGCGAAGTCGCACGTTTCCCGGCCAACATCGACCTCGCCAATAGCATCGGATTCCGGCCCGAAGTCGACATTTGGGACGGCATCGACCGCTATATCCAATGGGCGAAGGACCAACCCCGCTACTCCTACGAACAAGACGGCTGCAGCGGCGTCCTGACCCCCGCCGCCGGCCCTACCAGCAACGGATCTTCGGAGGCGAGGAACCTGAAGTGAATGGTCCGGCTGAGACGTCGATGCGTGCGGGCGGGCTCGACGGGGAATCATTGACGTCGCTGCGCGCGAAGGTCGACGCGTGGAGTGCCCACGACGCGCTGGCGCAGTTGGTTGCGATGTTCGGTGGAGTAGTGCCGCGGCACGACGATCTGGCAACCCGGTTGGCCTTCCTGGACGAGTTCAGCGAGGTATGGGATTACCGGGGACGGGCGAGGGCACATTCGAGCGGCCGGCGAGTGCAGTGCCAAGACGCCGACGGTGGGGCACGGTGGATGATCCCCCCGCTGGAAATGCCGGACGAGCAACTCGCGACGATAACGAGGCTGGCCCAGCGGCTGGGCCTCACACATGAATCGCGTCCCGCTGCAGACACATTCGACTACATGTTGGTGATCGGCACCGGGCGCTACTCGAACATGCTCCGAGCCAGGTGGGCGCGGGAACTCGCCGGCGAGAATCGCGTCGCCCATATCGTGCTTGCCGCCGCCTCCCGGCGGCTGTTGTCGACCGAACAGGACGCGGTCGCGTCCTGCGCCCCAGGCGCGCGTACCGAATTCGACCTGCTGGCCACCGCGGCGGCCGCCGCGTTCGGGATGGATACCTCCGAAGTGGTTCGGCGCGCGCGGCAGCTGGTCGACGACCCGCATCGGGGGCAGTTGGTGTGGCACTTCGGCGAAGACACCAACGATCTCGGGCTGCCCATCACAC
Organism: Mycobacterium sp. NGS61; assembly: GCF_059812325.1. NCBI lineage: Bacteria > Bacillati > Actinomycetota > Actinomycetes > Mycobacteriales > Mycobacteriaceae > Mycobacterium > Mycobacterium sp. NGS61. The sequence goes on along the minus strand of NZ_JCALCL010000005.1, from coordinate 239,646 downwards.
TGATCGAGGCGCCGTCGCCGGAGCCGAACAACCGCCGCGCCACTTCTGCGGATACGTTTACCTTCACCGCACGGACATTGGCCATGCAGCGGTCGAGTTGTCTGTTTGCGACTGGTCAGCCGTTCGTCCCCTATCAGCACTTCGACGCGCTGCGAACGCTGACCCTGCCGTTCGAAATCCGGATCGAGACAGCGGGCTTCGGCATCGACCGGTACGAGGGACTGCACGAGATGGACCTACAGCATCCCGCCAAACTGCTACAGGAGGTTCGTTCCACAATCCGGGCGGGCCGAAGCCTGGTGGAACGGATCGACGCCTACCGGACGAGCAGCCGCGCCGAGGTCGCCCACAATCATCCGTCGGCGGTGATCGTGCACGGTGTGGCCGGCGGGTAGCTGCCCGATACCGCGCGCAGCCGGCCCGGCGGCGGCCAGGGCCGCAGCCCCATGTTGCCCAAGAAGCGCAGCGGATTGACGTGCGCACCGCCGATCCGCGTCTCGAAGTGCAGGTAACCGTCCCGGTCGTCGGCGCCGAGGCAGCCGATCGGGGTACCCGCACGTATCCGGTCGCCGACTGCGGGTCGGCTGTTATCGCCGGGCCGAAACGTATAGCGGATCTCGGTATCGCTGTCAGCGATGGCCACCGAGTAGAGACCATTGATTTCGGTTGCGCGGCAGACAATTCCAGATATAACAGCGTAGACCGGGCTGCCGGGGTCAGCGGCGAAATCGACACCGGGATGGAAACCGTCCGCCCGGGGTCCGTAGCCGCGGCCGATCGCGCGCGGCTCCGCCTCGACCGGCAACCGGACACCCGGCTCGGCCCGGTCGAAGTCGCCGCGCACCCGCCGTCGGTAATCGGCCTTCAGTAGGTCGAGTTCGTCGAGTGCGTAGCCGAACAGCAGCGAGCGATCGTAGGCCACACCGAAGTTGTGCCGGAAATCCGGATCGAGCCGCATGTAGTGTTGGACTCTCGAAATCCGCTCCGCCAACGTCGACCAGCCGTTGTGGGTCAACCGGATTCCGTCGAGCTGCCCGATGCGACCGTGGTCGGTGATGTTGGCCGGCCAGTGTGAATTGTGCATGAGCTTGGGTCCCGCATACAGGCCGGGGCGCCACCGCCAGAACGGCCCGCGCAGTGCCTCGGCGGTGCCCATCACCGGCACCATGTCCGGGTACTCCGGATCATCCCAGCGGGAGGCCATCGGGCACATCAACGCCGTAACGTCATCGGGGGTGTGCGCCAGCACGTCACGGATGTCGATGTCGATCTGGAAAACCCAGTCGGCGTCGACCATCACCATCCAGTCCGGACGGCAGAAGTCGGCCATCCGGTAGAGCAACTCCAGCCCGGTGGACTCGGGGATCAACCAGGGCGTCGGAGGTAGATCTGGCCGTGCGCGAACAACATTGGTGACTTTGGGGTGGCTCGCCAGGATCGCCGCGGTGTCGTCGGTGCTGCGGTCGTCGATCGCGTAGATGTCGTCACAGAACGTGGCCAGCGAGTCCAAGGTGCCGGCCAAGGTCTTTCCGGCATTGTGGGCACGCGTCACTCCCAGAACCCGCATCATGGACTCCGCCGGATGGCGGCGATCACGCGAGCACCGATGTGTAGTAGCTGGGCTTGTCGGAAGGCGGGACGTAACTGCCATCCATCGCGGGCAGGTCGTGATCGGCCCGCAGCTGCGCGGCCGTGGTGCCCACTGATGTCCACCCGTAGTTCGCCAGGTACTCGGAAACGTCTCTGCGGACACCGGAATAGTTCAGCGACCAGATGTCCAGATCAAATCCGTGGTCGCGCCAGGTGCGAGTCGCAGCACGGATGATCTGTTCGACCCGTGCCGAGTCCAGGTCCGACGACCCGACGTAGTTCTCCACCGCCATCCGGCTGGCCGGTGCGCTGAATCGAGTGACGTTGTCCAGCAGTCGATCCTGGGCTTCCGGGGGCAGATAACCGAACAGGCCTTCGGCGATCCAGGCGGTCGGCAGCGCCGGCTGGAATCCGGCCCCCAGCAACGCGGCCGGCCAGTCGTGACGCAAGTCGGCCGGCACCATCCGCAGGTTCGCCGTCGGTTCAGCACCCAGCTGCGCCAGGGTTTCGGCCTTGAACTGCAGTACATCCGGCTGATCGATCTCATACACCGTCATGCCCGGCGGCCACGGCAGTCGGTAGCCGCGCGAGTCGAGCCCGGAGGCCAGGATCACCGCCTGCCGAAGCCCGGCGGCTGTCGCGTCGGCGAAGAACTGATCGAAGTAGCGGGTGCGGATCACCAACTCGGTGGTCATCCGCTGTAGGCCCCAGGCGGCTTCGGGCTCATCGACGTCGGACGCACACAGTTCCCCGGTGGCCCATCGGGTCAGGAATTCGATGCCCACCGCACGGACCAGCGGCTCGGCGAACCGGTCCTCGATCAGTGCGGCACTCGTAGCCCGCGCCCGGCCCGCGGCCACCAGCGTCGCGGTCGCGCCGACATGGCTGGCCAGGTCCCAGTTGTCGTCGTCTGTACGCGTCACCATCCTCCTTCGGGCCAGCGCATCAAGAATCGCACACGAAATGGTCGTAGTGCGTGAAACTGATTTTCCATCGCGCGCAGTCGATCATCGACCGGTCAGGTCACCGCTGATGAAGACGGTGTCGTCGTCGGCAGCGGGTGCAGCAAGGCCGCTGCGCCGGAACAGTTCGGCCAGCGGGATGCCTTCGAGGCGCCAGCCCTTGGCGCCCAGGTAGTCCAGAACATGGTTGCGCCGGCCCGTGTAGACCAGGGAGGCCAAGTCGATGTCGACACCGTGACTGCGAAACGGGTCAGATATGGTCCGCGCCTGCTCGGCGTCGAAATCCGCTATGCCGGTGACGAATTCGGTGGCGATTCTGCTGCCGGTGGCGCTGAGTTCGGTGATGTGGTCGAAGAGCCGGTCCTGCGCCTGCGGCTTCAGATAGATCAGCAGGCCCTCGGCCAGCCACGCCGTCGGTGCTGCCGGGTCAAGGCCGGCGGCCTGCACAGCCGTCGGCCAATCTCCGCGCAAGTCGACGGACACCGGGCACCGAATTGCGGTGGGCTTGGCTCCGAGTTCGGCCAAGGTCCTCGTCTTGAACTCCATCACCTGGGGGAGGTCGATCTCGTAGACCACGGTCCCGGCCGGCCACGGCAACCGGTAGGCCCGAGCATCCAACCCGGACGCGAGGATCGCCACCTGTCGAATTCCGCTGTCGGTGGCATTGCGGACGTAGTCGTCAAAGTATCTGGTGCGGACCGCATTTCCATCGACCATCGCCTGCGCCACGGCCGGTGAAACGGCCGCGATCGTGGACATGTCGACTTCGCCGTCCATCATCTTGGTGAACAGATCCAGTCCTACCGCGCGGACCAGGGGTTCGGCGAACGGGTCGTCGATCAACCCGCGCGGATCCTTGGTGGCCATTGCCCGCCCGGCAGCGACGATGGTCGCGGTGACACCGACACCGGACGCCAGATCCCAGGTGTCATCGTCGGCGCGGGACATCAGCTCAGCCTAGTGTCGCTGACGCCGGAACAGGCGCCCGTGTTGGCTGCACAACCAGACGATGTCGCCGTCTGGTCCGCGGACGAAGTTGGATCGACTGCCGGTGGGCTGCTGGTCGGGTCCGAGGTCGAGCCCATAGTCCGGCCGGTAGAAAGCGAGTCCCAACTCGACGCTGTGCTGGCCCTCCGGGTCGGCGTCGCCGGCGCCCAAGGTGCCGGCGAGCTTGCCGTCCTGCACCCTTAGGTCGATGACCGTTTGTTCGCGGCTGCCGTCCTGAGAGACCTGCTCGGCGACGTACCGACCCGCGTAGGGTGCCAGGTCGGCTGCGTCCAGGCGGCGCGGTATGGCGGGCAGGTTGGTGACGCCGGCGAATCGGTGCAGTGCCCAGTCGCGGGCGAAGAGGTCGTTGATCAGATGAAATCCGCCATCGGAGTTGGTGAGCACCGTCATGGCGAAGTCGCGATCGGGCACCATGATAAATCCGGAGCGCTGACCCTTCCAGGTGCCGCCGTGTTCGACGATGGTCACACCCTGCGCGGAGGGCCGCAGCATCCAGGTCACGCCCATGCCGGTCAGCTCGACCCAGAGCGTCCCGCCCGCACCGGGATGGGAGCGCATCGCCTCCAGTGATTGTCGGCTCAGGACCCGCTCTCCATTGGGCGCCCGGCCATCGCCGAGGTGAAACTGTGCGTAGCACAGAAGATCTCGCGCGGTGGACATCAACCCCCCGGTCGGGTGACAACTGCGTGGGAATGCCCAGAATCCGGTGTCGACAACGGGTTTGCCGTTTATGACACCGTGGGGTGCCGCCACATTCAGACCGATGATCTGGTCGGAGAAGTAGCGGCTGCGGGTCAGCTGCAGAGGTTCGAGCAGCAGTTGCTGCACGGCGGTCTCGTAGTTGGTGCCGGTGACAAGCTCGACGATCCGCCCCGCGACCACTAGTCCTGAGTTGTTGTACGCGAACGCCGTTCCCAACGCAGTCAGCTGAGGTAGCCGTGCCATCGCTCGGACGTAGCGGGCCACCGCGTCCTCACCGCGCCCGAAGTCCTGCCCGTTGCGGCCATCCCATCCTGAGGTGTGATTGAGCAAGTGCCGCACGGTCACCGCGGCGCTCACCGACGGGTCGGCAACCGCAAAGTCGGGGATGTAACGGCGGACCGGCGAATCCAGATCGACCATGCCCCGTTCGGCCAGCTGCATCACCACCGTTCCGGTGAAAGTCTTCGTAGTAGAGCCGATTCGAAATAGGGTGTCACCGTCCACGGGCAATGGATAGTCGACATTGGTTACCCCATAACCCTTTACGTATTCCTGGCCGTCCGCCCAGACGGCGACCGCCACGCCCGGAATCGCATAGGCTTTCATGCCCGACTCGATCCTGGCATCGAGTTCGTCGAACGCCGCACCGAGGTCGGTGCCGGTGACTTCCTGCATGGCTGCGACGATTTCGCGCGCGCTAGTGGCGCCAGCCCTCGGCGGCCTGCTCGTCGAAGGTACGGTCAATGCGCTCGAAGCGGCGCCGGATGGAGGCGCGGGCCGCCTCATGCGGGATCACATACAGACGGTTGGCCAGGATCGCATCGGCGGTCAGTCGGGCCAGCTCTGCCACCCCGAGGGTGCCATCCTGCTCGGGCAGCCCGGCCACCGTCCCGTCGGGTGTGGACACCAGACCGTAGTCCGCACCGCGGATGCGTTCGGAGTTGGACGCCAACTTGGTCTCGATCACCATCGGACACAGCACCGACACCCCGATGCCGTTGCCCTTGACCTCACGGGCCAGCGTCTCGGCCAGACCGACCACCCCGTACTTGGCCACCCCGTAGGCGCCGAGCCCCGCATTGGGGACCAATCCGGCGAAGGAGGCGGTGAACGCGATGTGACCGCCGGTGCCCTGCTCCAGCAACCGCGGCAGAAAGGCTTCGACCGCGTGGATCGAACCCCACAGGTCGATGTCGATCACCCAGCGCCAGTCCTCGTGGGTCATCTCGGCGATCGGGCCCGCCACCACGATGCCGGCATTGCTGAACAGCACGTCGACCTGCCCGAGCAGCCGGAAGGACTCCTCGGCGAGGTGCTGCATCTCCTCCAGATGACGGACATCGCACAGCACGCCGTGCGCGTCGACACCGTCGCCGCGCAGTTGATTGACGGCATGTTCCAAACCCGGTCCGTCGACGTCGGCAAGCACCAATCGCGCACCGCGTCGGGCCAACTCGGTGGCGGTGGCCAGCCCTATTCCGCTGGCCCCGCCGGTGATGACCGCCCCGCGCCCGTCGAAACTCTCCATAGGGCGAACCCTATTTGAGGCAGCTCCCCGCGTCGACGGGCAGGGTGACACCAGTGACGTAGCGGGACTCATCCGAAGCGAAGAACAGCACCGCGTTGCTGATGTCCTCCGCGTCCACCCACGGCACGGGCAGCGTGTGGAACATCTGACAGATCGGGGCCATGTCGTCGGGGCCCGGGTTCTCCAGGTCGGGGCGGAACAATTTCCAGGTGCCCTCGTTCATGATCATGCCGGTGCTCACGTGCGTGGGATGTACCGAGTTGACCCGAATCATGTGGTGTCCCAACTCAACTGCGAACGAACGCATGATGCCCACGACACCGTGCTTGGCCGCGACGTAGTTACCGCAGTGCGGATACGCCTTCAACCCGCCGACCGAGCTGGTCAGGATGATCGAGCCACCCTTCTTGCCGGCAATCAGATGCGGCACACCGGCTTTCACCGTTTTCCATACGCCGGACAGGTTCACGTCGATCATTTCCTGCCAGTCATGTTCGCTGCACTGGTCCAAGGTGTCTCCGCCGTTGCCGATGCCGGCGTTGGCGACGATGATGTCCAACCGGCCCAGCTGCTCGACGCCGGCGTCCACTGCGGCCTTGAGCCCCTCGTAGTCCCGCACGTCGACTTCGGCCGTGAAGATCCGCCGGTTGAGGCCTTTGACCAGATCGGCGGTCTCGGCCAGATCCTCTGGCGTGGCCGCCGGGATCGGGCTGGTCTCCACCACCCGCTTGCAGACGTCGATGGCGATGATGTCGGCGCCCTCCTGCGCCAACCGCACCGCGTGGCTACGGCCCTGACCCAGCGCAGCCCCGGTGACGAAGGCGACCTTGCCCTCTACCCGTCCAGTCATGACTTACCCCTTTTCTGCGTCGTCGTCAGCCGAGCACGGCCGGCATGGATTCCCAACCCCGAACCGTCGACGTCGGGGAAAGCGTGGCTGCGGAGAGATCGACCTCCCAATCCGGGAAGCGCTTCAAGATTTCCTCGAGCGCGATGCGGCCCTCGAGCCGCGCGAGCGCTGAGCCGAGACAATAATGGGTGCCGACACTGAACGTGAGGTGCTGGCGCGTTTCTCGGCGGATGTCGAAAACGTCTCCGTCGGGCGGGAATTGGCGGTGGTCACGATTTGCCGCGCCGATCAGCATCATCATGACGCTGCCTTCGGGCACCTTCTGGCCGTAGTACTCCACGTCGCGGGTCACATAGCGCGCCACATGCGGCGCCGGCGGTTCGAAGCGCAGCAGCTCCTCGATAGCCGCCGGTATCAACGCCGGATTCTCGACCAGCGCACGCCGTTGTTCCGGATGCTCGGACAACACCTTGCCGGCCCAGCCGATCAACCGGGTGGTGGTCTCGTTGCCGGCACCCGACACCACGGTGATGTAGGTGAGCAGTTCGTCGCGGCGCATCCGGCGCACGGTGCCGGTCTCGTCCTCGAACTCCGCGTTGAGCAGTTCGGTGGTGAGGTCGTCGGAGGGATGCGCGGCACGCCAGTCGATGTACTGACTGAAGAACTCGCCGCTGAGCATGGCTTCGGCAGAGAACTCCATCGGCTTGCCGGCCTCGGTGCGCATCTGTGCGTTGGCGAAGTCGCGGGCGGCTTCCTGTTCTTCTTCCGGAACCCCCAGCAGCATGCCGATCACCCGCATCGGCATCTGCGCGCCCAGGTCGGCGACGAAGTCGAATCGACCCGTACCGACCAGCGGATCCAAACTGCGCGCGCAGAATTCACGGATCTTGGGTTCCAGGGCGTTGATCTTGCGCGGCGTGAACATGCGGGACAACAACTTGCGGTGGATGTCGTGGATCGGCGGATCCTCGAAAATGAGGACGCCCGGCGGCATCTCGATGTTGGCGCGGATGAGCTCGAGAATGGCGCCGCGCGCGGAGCTGAAGGTCTGATAGTCGACGATCGCGTCATCGACGTCGGCGAACCGGCTGAGTGCGTAGAAGTCGTGCTGCTCGTTGTAGTAGAGCGGCGCCTCTTCGCGCAGGCGCCGGAACATCGGATAGGGGTCGGCGTTGAGCCCGACGTCGTACGGATCGAAGTAGACATCGTTGGGAGCGCTGACTGTCACAGGTAACTGCCCTCTCGCCGGAACCGCGCCCCGTTGGCCGGGAGAGCGCGATCGTGCCGCCTGGAAAACTCTGTCACCACCCACCAACGAGTGTCAACGCGGAATTCGTTTCGGCTATTTACCGTTCTTACTATCAGAGAACAACATTCTCGTCCATTTAGCAATGTGCGATATTCGCTCATCGGGTAATGGATCAGTGGAAATCGAGGCCGGCGCGGCCGCAACCTATTTGCCGGCGAATCCGCGTGAGCAGAAGTCCCAGACCTCGTCGGACGTGATCGGGTGCAGCGTCTCTTCGTCGGTCCCGCCACTGGACTGCGCGATGAACATCACGGTCTGCATGGTCATCGCGGCGGCCCGCTTCGGGTTGACGTCCGCGCGCAGCTTGCCGGCTTCCGCCGCTGCCTCAGTGAGTTCAGTGAGCAAAGCCAGCAGGGGTGCGTGCGCAACCTTGACCTCAGTCGGGTGGGTCACCAGCAAACGCGGCGCAAAGTCGGTGAACAGCGGCCGCCGCGCAGTCGGGTCGGGGCGAGAGGCCTCGTAGAGCAGCTCCACGGCGACCTTGAGGCGCTCGAGGGCGTCGGTGTGGCTCTCCGTCGCGGCGCGGATCTGGTCGGCCGAGCGGCTCAGGGCGTCCTCGAACAGGGCCAGCAACAGCTCGTGTTTGCCGTCAAACTGCAGGTAGAAACTTCGCAGCGATTGCCGGGAGCGGTCCACGACCTCCTGGACAGTGAAGTCGGTGCTGCCCTTCTCGATGATGATGGCCTGCGCGGCATCCAGAAAACGCTGGACGCGCTGCGCCGCGCGCAGTTTCGCGGTCTTGATTGAGCGTTCGACGGCGCGCTGCTTCCACGCCGGCTCTTCGCTGGGGTTTGTCACGGGCGGCTCGGGGGATTGCCGCGCAGGGAGAACATGGTTGGACTGTACCGGAGAACGCCGCGCCATCGCTGTGCTCAACCTCCCCACGGACGGTGTCTAGGAGATTGTAACTTCCTCACGACGAGAATACTATTCTCTTTGACACGTGTTTGGGAAGCAGATTCCAGAGAATAGAACGCGCGTGCGGTTCCAGAGAGGTGAGTGAAGCGCGGTGCAGCTGAGTTTCGATGCCGATGTCGAGGCATTCCGAGCCGAATTCATCGCGTTTCTCGAACAGCACCTACCTGAGGAGGCCGACGCGTTCGAGCGGCCGCGGTCGTGTTCGCACCTGCCCGACTGGGCGGTCCGGTGGCAGCGACTGTTGTTCGACCACGGCTGGCTGTTGCCCGGCAACCCGCCGGAATTCGGCGGGCGCAACGCCTCGTTGCTGCAGCAGTACGTGTGCGCCGAGGAATTGGCCCGGCGGCGGATCTACCGCAGTTTCAACCCCCAGGGTGTCGGGATCATTGCTGCGTCGTTGCTGTCGTTCGGCAGCGACGAGCAGAAGCGGCGTTGGGCGGTGCCGATCCTGCGGGCTGAGATCACCGCATCACTCGGCATGAGCGAGCCCGGCGCGGGCTCGGACCTGGCGTCGCTGAAGACCAGAGCGGTGCTCGACGGTGACCACTTCGTGGTGAACGGGCAGAAGGTCTGGACCTCCGGCGCCCATGACGCCGATGTGTTGCTGACCTTCGTACGCACCGATCCGGACGCACCAAAGCACAAGGGCGTCAGCGTGTTACTGATCCCGACGGACACCCCGGGAGTGGTGCGCCGGCCGTTCCCGTCGGTGTGCGATCACGACGACATCGAGTTCAACGAGGTGTTCTTCACCGACGCCCGGGTGCCGGCCGAGAATCTGGTGGGCGAACTCAACGGCGGCTGGCGCGTCGCCACCGGCTCACTGGGCCACGAACGGGCGATGCTCTGGATGGACTACGCCAACCTGTTGGACCAGATGACCGTCGACTACACCCCGACCGGGGTGCTGGAACGGGACTGCTACGCGACGCTGGTGATGGATGCCAGGGCGATGCATCTGCTGGGTTCGGCGGCGACTGCCCGGGCGGCGCGCGGCGAGGAGGACGTGCCTGCGCAGTCGGTACTGAAACTGTTGGGTTCAGAAGCCCTGCAACGTGCTTCGGAGGATGCGCTGAACGCTGCCGGCGCCGATGGTCTGGTGCATCCCGCGGTCACCGCGCCGTTTGCGCCGCTGGACCTCGACGCCCACAGCGGAAGCTGGTTCGACCGTTACGCCCGCAGCTTTGCCGGCACCATCGCCGGCGGGACGTCGGAGATTCAGCGCAACATCATCGCCCAGCGGATTCTGGGTCTGCCGCGCAATTAGCTTGCGCCCGTGGGATTGTCACAGCTGCGCCAGGCGCGGCGCCGAGCCTCGTTCGCGCAGGATCGCGCCAGCTTCGCGGGTGAGATCCCGCGAGCTGCCCAGCAATCCGTCGAAGAGCAACGCGCGCTTGATGTGTCGGTGTAATTCGTGCTCAGCGGTGAACCCGATCCCGCCGAGCACCTGCTGACAATGGCGGGCGGCGGTCAACGCCGCCTGGCCGGCAGCGGCTTTGGCCAGCAGACTGGCCAGATCGTCGGGCTGTTCCGTGGCAAGCGTCAAGGTGGCTTCGGCGCCCTCGACGGCGACGAGCGTCTCGGCGAGCCGGTGCCGTATCGCCTGGAAAGAGGCGATGGGACGGCCGAATTGGACGCGGTCCAGCGCATGCCGGCGGGCCAGCGACAGCATCGCCCGCCCGGCGCCGACGAGCCACCAGCCCAGTGCCCGTCGGCCCGCTGCCAGCGCGCCCGCGGACAGCGGATCGCCGGCCGCGGTCCGGTGGATCGGAATCTCGTCGTCCAATGCCGAGCCGGGCTGATCGCCGCGTTCCCAGATCACCCAGGAACCGCCGGAGTACGGCAACGGCACGGTCGCGCCGCCGGTCTGCCCTTCGGCCCGCAGGATGACGTCGTTGAGAACTGCGGCGTGTGCTCCGGTTTCGCCGAGCAATCGGAAGACCAGAGGTATTGCCGCACCAGGGATCTCGTCGAGCATATCGAGCCAGCCCAGGTCAGCCAGTGCGGCGTCGAGACGGGCACCGGAGCATCGGGCCATCGCCGTTTGCAGCGAGTCGGCGATCAGCTGCAGTTCTTCGGGATCGGTCACCGTCACTCCTTGCCGAGATCGAGCAGCCGGCGGGCGATGATGTTGCGTTGGATCTCGGCGGTTCCGCCGTAGATGCTGGCCGCGCGCGAGTACAGGTACTCCGGGCGCCAGGGGGTGTCGTCGAGTTCGAGTCGGCCGGGCAGCAGGTCGTGCACGGTATCGTAGAGCTTCTGCTCGGCACCGGCCAGCAGCACCTTGTCGATCGAGGTGTCCGGACCCAGCCGGGCGCCGGCGGCCAGCCGGTGCTGAGTGGCGCGGGACCGGCAGCGCAGTGTGTGCAGCGCGAGATATGCTGCGCCCAAGGCGGACTCGTCGGGTTCGGTCACGTCGGCGATGAGCTGGTCGAAGCGCGAGTACAGATAGGCGATGCGTTGCCAGAAGCACGTCGAGCGCTCATAGGGCAACAGGTCCATCGCCAGGCGCCAGCCGTCCCCCGGCTTGCCCAGCATGCGGTTGGACGGGATCACGACGTCGTCGTAGTAGACCTCGCAGAACTCGTCGACGCCGTGCATGGTGCGTAGCGGGCGAACGGTGATGCCGGGCGTGTCCATATCGACGAAGAACGCGGTGATCCCGTCATGGCCGGGCGCGGTGCGGGTGAGCACTATGCACCGGGTGGAGTACTGAGCGAAACTGGTCCAGACCTTCTGGCCGTTGACGAGCCAATTCTCCCCGTCCTGGACCGCCCGGGTGGACAGTGACGCCAGATCGCTGCCCGATCCCGGCTCGGAGAAACCCTGACACCACTGTTCACGACCGCTGAGCAGTAATGGCACCATTTCCGCGGCGAGTTCGGTTGTCGCGTAATCGATCATCGTGGGTGCGAGCACTTCGAGCATCGAATAGGGGCCGGGTTCGGCCAGCCGCCGTCCCACTACTTCCTCGCCGACCACCGCACGCAGCAGCGCCGGCCCGCCCAGGCCGCCGACCTCGACCGGCCAGCCGTAGCGCATCCAGCCCGCTTCGTAGAGCGCCTCGCTGACCCGCGCGAACTGGTGCATGTGGCCCTGCAGCGAATGATCGGGCCCGGGCGTCAGGTCATGGGCGTCGAGCCACGCGCACAGGTCGGCGCGAAACTGCTCGACGGTGACGGTGCCCGACGTCACGGCGCCGGACGACCCACGGCGTGCGGACGACCGTGGTCGTGCACCCCGCTGCGCCGAATGAACGTCATGGCACGGGTTTTCAGCCGCCACCCGTCGGCGGTGCGCAGGTAGGTGTCACGGTAGTAGCCGATGCGCATGTCGTGGGCGGAGTGTTCGATGAAGCACAGCGGTTGGGTACCGGTGGCCTCGTCGCCGTCGAGGTCCACCAGCGCGGTCCCGGTCATGAACAGGCCCTTGGGCGCGGCGGCCACCAGCTCCGGAAACCGGTCCAGGGTGTAGGTGTCGCCGAACGCGCTGTAGGTGCCGTCGGGAGTGAACACGCCGATCAGCCCGTCGATGTCGCCCTGAGTGATGGTCACCGCGTAGCGGGCGAGCAACTGCTGGATCTCGACCAGATCGTCAGTTCTGGTTGGCATAAACCTTGCCGCCTTTCATCACAAAGCCCACGTTGCGGGTAACGGTGATGTCGTCCAACGGGTTTCCCGGCACCGCGATGACGTCGGCGAGCATACCCTCGGCCAGCCGGCCCAGTTCAGTGGAGTTGATCAGTTCCGCCGCGGTCACCGTGGCCGCCCGCAGCACCGCCACCGGCGGCAAGCCCCACTCCACCAGGGTGACCAGCTCATCGGCGTTGCGGCCGTGCGGTATTGCCGGCGCGTCGGTGCCGACCGCGATCTTCACCCCGGCCTGGTAGGCGGCCAGAATCGAGGTCTTCGCCTTCGGGAACATCTCGGCGGCCTTGTCCTGTAACTCTTTCGGAGCGTGTGAGACGTCCATCGCGTCGGCGAGCCTGCGGGTGGTCACCAGGAACCGATCGTTGTCGACCAGCATCTGAATCGCCTCGTCGTCCATCAGAAAGCCGTGTTCGATGCAGTCGATACCACATGCCACCGCATGCTTGACCGCTTCGGCTCCGTGCGTGTGCGCTGCGACGCGCAACCCCCGCCGGTGTGCCTCGTCGACGATCGCGCGCAGTTCCTCATCTGAATAGTGTTGTGCGCCAGCTTCACCGGTCAACGACATCACGCCACCGGAAACACACACCTTGATCAGCTGGGCGCCGTGTTTGATCTGGTAGCGCACCGCTTTGCGGATCTCGTCGACCCCGTTGGCGATGCCCTCTTCGACGGTGAGCTCGAGTGCGCCCGGCATGAATGCGGCGAACATGGTCGGATCCAGGTGACCGCCGGTGGGGGTGATGGCATGCCCGGCAGGCACAATGCGCGGTCCGTCGATCCAGCCGGCGTCGATCGCCTTGCCCAGCGCGACGTCGAGCAGGTAACCACCGGTCTTGACGAACAGCCCGAGGTTGCGCACGGTGGTGAACCCGGCACGCAGGGTGCGGCGGGCGTTGCCGACCGCGCGCAGCACGCGGGTCGGCGGGTCGTCCTGCACCTGGGACAGTCCCGGCTTCTCGCCGCGCCCGCCCATCAGCAGATTGACCTCCATGTCCATCAATCCGGGCAACAGGATCTGGTGGCCCAGGTCGATGACCTCAGAGTCCGAGCCTGTGACATCGCCGCCGACACCGACGATGCGGTCGCCGTCGATCCGCAGGATGCCGGGCGAGACGATCTCCCCGGCATCGACGTCGAGCAGTCCCGCCGCTTTGAGCGTGAACTGCGATGAGCCGCGTGCGCGAAGAGCGTCAGGCACCGTTCAGATCACCGGTTCCCGAAGCACTTCCACCCATGCTGCGCCGCTGTCGGGGACCCGCGGTTGCTTCCACGCCTCGATCGGGAAGGACACCATGACCAGCGACTGCATGATGTGCATCAGTGTCTTCGCGTCGTCCGGCAGATCGTCGAGCGGGTACTTGTCGCAGTAGGCGATGACGTCTTCCAGGAGCGGGAAGGCGACGTCGTAGAACTGCTGCATCTCGGCCATCGTCGACGCCAGCCGCTTGGCGTAGCGCTCGGGCTCGGTGGCTAGATCCCAGTCCAGATATGGCTCCAGAGCCGCGAATTCAGACGGTAGCGACATTGTTCTGGTACTCCTTCACGAGATTACCGGTCGTCTTGTGCAGATGACGGATCAAGACTTCCTGGTCGCACAGCAGAAACTCGGTGACCGCCCTGGTGCCGATCATGGTCTGGGTCGCCTCCAGTGTGTTGGCGTCCTGTAATGCGTACTCCTTGAACGTCACCGCGGCCAGCTCCTGGGCCAGGCGTTCCCGCGCGTTGCGCGGCGGGACGAAATACAGTGATGCCTCGAAGATGTGCTTGTCCACCGCAGTTGGCCAGTAGTGGTAGGTCAGATACCAACCCGGCTCCCAGATCAGCAGCATGAAGTTCGGGTAGAACAGCCACGAGTCGATGCCCCACTGCGGCACCCGCTTCACGTTGACTCCCGGCGGCAGCTCGAGATCCTTGATGATCTCCGGCTTGTCCCATGGACCGAACAATCCGCTACGCAGCACCTGGTCCATCGGCTTGACCATGGACATGTCCGGGGGTGGGGCCTGTCCGCCCCAGGTCGACTGCAGGTTGTGCGGGCCGGCCAACTCGTAGTGCAGCGCCTCGTAGCCGAACTTCTGAATCTTGGCGGCTTCCTCTTTGGTGTACTGCCCCTGGTGCAGGATCGGCGCGTGGTAGAACTCGACGAACGCGTCGATGAACAGCTTCCAGTTGCTGCCGACTTCTGCTCGATAGGAATAGGTTTCGGTCATCTCGCCGAAGGGATAGCCTTCGATGCTCTTGGCCAGCGGTCCGAGATAGTCGATCAGCGGCGCCGCATTGTCGTCGAAGTTGATGAAGATGAAGCCTTCCCAGACCTCGCACCGCACCGGCGCCAGGCCGTACTGGCCCTTGTCGAGGTTGAAGAACTCTTCGGGTTGCTGAACGAAGGTCAGGTCCCCGTCCAGGCTGTAGCGCCAGGCGTGGTACTTGCAGGTGAACTGCCGGCAGGTGCCGGAAGTTTCTTCGTTGGGAAAGTCGTTCCACACCAACTTGTTTCCGCGGTGCCGGCAGACGTTGTGGTACGCCTTGACCGAGCCGTCCTTGGTCTTGACGATGATCACCGACGTGCCGGGGCCGGCCGACGGTAGCTCCCGGGTGAAGTAGCTGCCGGTGCGCGGCAGCCGATTGACCCGTCCGACATTGAGCCACTGCTTCTTGAAGACCGCTTCGCGCTCGGCCTCGAAGAACGCCGGGTCGATCGAGTCGGTGTAGTCGACCGGGTCGGTTCCCAGTTCGGGGTAGTTCTCTGTCCAGCTGCCGGCGGCTGGCTTGGGGAAGTGGGCCACTTTTACCTTCCTAGTGATCTTGTTCGAGCTGAACGCCAAAAGTGTTGAGGGCCATGGCCAGCATGATGTAAGAGCCGACCGTGAAGACGTAGTCCATCC
Source organism: Mycobacterium sp. NGS61 (assembly GCF_059812325.1). Classification (NCBI taxonomy): domain Bacteria; kingdom Bacillati; phylum Actinomycetota; class Actinomycetes; order Mycobacteriales; family Mycobacteriaceae; genus Mycobacterium; species Mycobacterium sp. NGS61. The sequence goes on along the minus strand of NZ_JCALCL010000005.1, from coordinate 224,241 downwards.
GCTGGCGGTCGTCCATCTGCTCGCCGAGCGCGGCCCAGGTGTGGTCGGACAACTGGGACTGTTCGTCGAGCTCGTCGACCCCGACGAGCACCGCGCGTTCGAAATCATCGAAGTCACTGCCGGCCACCTCGGGTGCCCGCGCCGCCTCGACCTCGGCGTCAGTGACGCCTTCTCGTTTGGCCAGGTTGACGTGGTGGGTCCACTCGTAGGCGCAGTTACGGCGATGTGCGACGCGCAGGATCGCCAGTTCGCGGATGCGCGGCGGCAGGGTGGAGGAGAACAACAGGTGGACGTTGAACTTGAGGAACGCTTTGGTCAGGACCGGATGGTTCACCAGCGTCGACAGCACATTGGAGGCATCCCGCGGATTGCGGCGCTCCGGGGGCAGCATGACGGCCAGTGCCCCTTCGACAGCGTCGTCCCACTGGTCGGCTGGCAACGGCGGCAGACGCATCCCGCAGCGATCCTCTCGGTCGTCTTCTCTCTGAGCGAGAATCATATTCTCATTTGCAACCAATAGATTTGCACGAATCGCTCGGTTGGTCAATCCTGGCGCGGACGCAATCGTGCTGCTTCGCGCCGGCCGGGCCGGGCCGGTTCCGGCTGTCGGGGTAGCCATGCTGCTGATTTACCTAGCCGCCACCACTGGGACGGGACTGCAGAGCGCCGATGCGCCTATGCTGGATGTTGATTCTCGCTTCGCGAGAAGCTAGTTTTCAAGCTATAGAGAGCTTGGCGCATGTGTGGCTCGTTGATGCCAGCCTGGGGGCCGCGCGTTCGTGTGAGATCCGAGCGAACGATGAGAAGGGTTGAAAGAGCCATGAACAAAGAGGACATGATCCTGATCAGTGTGGACGACCACACCGTCGAGCCGCCTGACATGTTCAAGAACCACCTCTCGAAGAAATACATCGACGACGCGCCGCGCCTGGTGCACAACGCCGACGGTTCGGACATGTGGAAGTTCCGTGACACGGTGATCCCGAACGTGGCCCTCAACGCCGTGGCCGGACGGCCCAAGGAGGAGTACGGCATCGAGCCGACCGGACTCGACGAGATCCGGCCGGGTTGTTACAACGTCGACGAGCGCATCAAGGACATGAACGCGGGCGGCATCCTGGCCTCCATCTGCTTCCCATCCTTCCCCGGTTTCGCCGGGCGGCTGTTCGCCACCGACGACCACGACTTCTCCATCGCGCTGGTACAGGCCTACAACGATTGGCACATCGACGAGTGGTGTGGTGCCTACCCCGCGCGGTTCATTCCGATGGCGATCCCGGTGATCTGGGATGCCGAGGCGTGTGCCGCTGAGGTGCGCCGCGTCGCCAAGAAAGGCGTGCACGCGCTGACCTTCACCGAGAATCCGGCCGCGATGGGCTATCCCAGCTTCCACAACGAATACTGGAACCCGCTGTGGGAAGCCCTGTGTGACACCGACACCGTGATGAACGTGCACATCGGGTCGTCGGGCCGGCTGGCCATCACCGCGCCGGATGCCCCGATGGACGTGATGATCACGCTGCAGCCGATGAACATCGTGCAAGCCGCCGCTGACCTGTTGTGGTCGCGCCCGATCAAGGAGTACCCCGACCTCAAGATCGCGCTGTCCGAGGGCGGGACGGGTTGGATTCCGTACTTCCTGGAGCGTGCCGACCGCACCTACGAGATGCACTCCACCTGGACGCACCAGGACTTCAAGGGCAAGCTGCCCAGTGATGTGTTCCGTGACCACTTCCTGACCTGCTTCATCAGCGACAAGGTCGGGGTGGCGCTGCGCAACATGATCGGCATCGACAACATCTGTTGGGAAGCCGACTACCCGCACAGCGACTCGATGTGGCCCGGCGCGCCGGAAGAGTTGTGGGATGTGTTGTCTCTCAACGATGTTCCGGACGACGAGATCAACAAGATGACCCATGAGAACGCCATGCGCTGGTACTCGTTCGACCCGTTCACGCACATTTCGCGCGAGCAGGCGACAGTCGGTGCCCTGCGCAAAGCCGCTGAAGGCCACGACGTGTCGATCAAAGCGGCCGGCCACGACAAGGACAGCCGGGGCGGCTCCTCGTTTGCGGATTTCGCGGCGAACGCCAAAGCCCTTACCGGTAACAAGGACTGAGCCCCGGTTTTCCCGCGAGCAGACGCAGAATCGCACTGCGTGAGCAGCGATCGTGCGATTCTGCGTCTGCTCGCGCTGAAAGGAGGTGCCCATGGATGGCATGAATTTCGAGCTCACCGAGGACCAGGAGCTGATCCGGCGGTCGGTCGCGGAACTGGCACGCAAGTTCGACGACCAGTACTGGATGGAAAAAGACCAGGCACACGAGTTTCCGCACGAGTTCTACCGCGCCATCGCCGACGGCGGCTGGCTCGGGATGACGATCCCGACCGAATACGGCGGCCACGGCCTGGGCATCACCGAAGCCACCATCCTGCTCGAAGAAGTCGCCAAGTCCGGCGGTGCGATGAACGCCGCCAGCGCGATCCACCTGTCGATCTTCGGCATGCAACCCGTCGTGGTGCACGGCTCCGAAGAGCAGAAGCAACGCATGTTGCCGGCGGTGGCCACCGGTGAGGTGCACGTCTGCTTCGGGGTGACCGAACCAGGCGCCGGCCTTGACACGTCACGCATCACCACGTTCGCCAAACGCGACGGCGATCGGTACGTGGTCAACGGTCGCAAGGTGTGGATCTCCAAAGCGATGGAATCCGACAAGATTCTGCTGCTGACCCGCACCCAGAGCTATGACGAGGTCATTAAGAAGACCGACGGCATGACGTTGTTCCTGACCGACCTGGATCGCAGCCGCGTCGACGTCCGGCCGATCAAGAAGATGGGCCGCAACGCCGTCAGCTCCAACGAGCTGTTCATCGACAATCTGGAAATTCCCGTCGAGGACCGAATCGGCGAGGAAGGCAACGGTTTTCAGTACATCCTGGACGGACTCAACCCGGAGCGGATGCTGATCGCCGCCGAGGCGCTCGGGATCGGCCGCGTCGCTCTGGAGAAGGCGGTCAAGTACGGCAACGAGCGTGAGGTGTTCGGCCGGCCCATCGGCATGAACCAGGGCCTGCAGTTCCCGTTGGCCGACTCGCTGGCCCGGCTGGACGCCGCCGAGCTGATGCTGCGCAAGGCCACCTGGCTCTATGACAACGGCAAACCCTGTGGGCGAGAAGCCAATACGGCCAAATACCTGTGCGCCGACGCCGGCTTCACCGCCGCCGACCGGGCGCTGCAGACCCACGGTGGCATGGGTTACGCCGAGGAGTACCACGTCACCCGGTACTTCCGCGAGGCGCGACTGATGAAGATCGCGCCGGTCAGCCAGGAGATGATCCTGAACTTCCTCGGTTCCCACGTGCTGAAGCTGCCGCGCAGCTACTAGGCTCGGCCCTCATCGGAAGACGGGAGCCAGGAATGCGCGACACAGTCATCGTCGAGGCAGTGCGCACCGCGGTCGGAAGACGCAACGGCGGATTGTCCGGGATACACGCCGCCGATCTGTCCGCCGTCGTGCTCGACGAACTGCTCGAACGCTCCGGCGTTAGTCCCGAGATCGTCGACGACGTGATCTGGGGTTGCGTCTCGCAGGTCGGCGATCAGTCCAGCAACATCGGCCGCTACGCGGTGCTGGCCGCGGGTTGGCCGGAAACCATCCCCGGCACCACGGTCAACCGGGCCTGCGGGTCCAGCCAGCAGGCTCTCGACTTCGCGGTGCAGGCGGTGATGTCCGGGCAACAGGACGTCGTGGTCGCCGGCGGTGTCGAGGTCATGAGTCGCGTTCCGCTCGGCTCGGCCCGCGCCACCGGTATGCCGTACGGCCCCAAAGTTCTTGCGCGCTACGACGATTTCTCTTTCAACCAAGGGTTGTCGGCAGAGCTGATCGCCGAGAAGTGGGGATTTTCCCGCGCCCGGCTGGACGAGTATTCAGCCCTGTCCCACGAGCGTGCCGCCGCCGCGCAGGACGGCAATGCGTTCACCGAACAGATCGTGCCGGTGTTCACCGAGGATTCCGTCGTGCACGAGGACGAGGGCATCCGGCGGGGCACCACGGTGGAGAAACTGGCCGGGTTGAAGCCGGCCTTCACCGAGGACGGGGTGATCCATGCCGGGAACTCCTCGCAGATATCCGACGGCGCGGCCGCGCTGCTGATCACCACCGCCGAACTGGCGCTGGAACTGGGTCTGACGCCGATCGTGCGCTACCGCGCCGGTGCCGTCACGGGAGCCGACCCGGTGCTGATGCTGACCGGACCGATTCCGGCGACGGAGAAGGTGCTGGCCAAGTCCGGCGTTCGACTCGATGAGGTGGGCGTCTTCGAGGTCAACGAGGCCTTCGCGCCGGTGCCGCTGGCCTGGCTGGCCGAGACCGGTGCCGACCCGGCGCTGCTGAATCCGTTGGGTGGTGCGATCGCGCTGGGGCACCCGCTCGGCGCGTCGGGCGCGGTGCTGATGACGCGCATGGTTCATCACATGCGTGACAACGGGATCCGCTTCGGGTTGCAGACCATGTGCGAAGGCGGCGGCACGGCCAACGCGACGCTCGTCGAACTGGTCAACTGAATCCGGCTGGGCCGCGCCTCTTGTCAGCGCAGCCAAACCAACCTACTGTGTGTTCGGTAGGTTTCTGTCCGCAGCCCGGTTGAGGAGACCAGTGCCTGAGGCACGCCCGTATGAAACGCTGCTCGCCAAAGGCGAGGACCGCAAACAGCGGATCCTTGCGGTGGCACAGCGGCTGTTGTCGCGTAACGGCTGGCGCGCCACGACGCTGGCCCAGATTGCCCGTGAAGCCGGGGTGTCTTCCGCCGGACTACTGCACCACTTCGAATCCAAAGAGCAGTTGCTGCATGCGGTGCTGGACGCACGTGACCTCGACGACGACACCCATTCCGACCGCGGCGGCGATCTGCTCGGCGAGATCGCTCAGGTCGCCGACCGGTTCAACCGGGCGCCCGAACTGTTGGGCACTTTCACCGTGCTCCTGGTGGAGAACATCGACCCCGACGCGCCGTTGCACGACCGTCTGGTCACCCGGCAACGGGACGCCACCGAAATCGTCGCCGCCGCCATCCGGCGAGGTCAGGCGGCTGGTCGCTATCGCGCCGACATAGACCCTGACGTCAAGGCGGTGGAAATCCTCGCCTTCACCCACGGAATGGAAATGACATGGTTGCTGGACCCTTCGATACCGCTGACCGAGGTTTTCAAGGAGTACGCAGAGGCGCTGGCGCGCGACTTTTCCCCGTGCAGGACGACGCCGAACCCGACATGAGGTACCGCCTCGACGTCGTCGCCTCCAGCGTTGCCGACGTGGTGACGTTCGCCGGCGGGTGGCTCTTCGATCGGTCGATGGCGGGCTGGGACGTCACCGTGCTGCTCACCGATCATCCCGACGACCGGCCGCTGCACATACTCGGCGCCAAGACGCTGGACCTGGAATCCGCTCTGACTTCCGTCGGGACGCGACCCCGCCCGCAGGCCCTGGCCGCCGCGGCGGACCTGTTGGGTTCCGACCCGCGAGTGCGGACCGGCGTGTTGCACGCCCTCGACCACGGCGTCACCGAGGTCACGCTGTGGGGCAAGACCTGGCCGGTGGAGCTGGACGACAGTGTCGGGCTGGTCGAGCACCGGCTGAGTATGGCGGCCCAGACCTTCAAGGCGCGGGCACTGGCGGCGGCGGGTCTGGCGGGGGCCACCTTCGGTGTCGCCGAGCGCTTCCGCAGCGGCGTGCTGTCTGCCCCGTCGGTAGCGGCCGACCTGGTGCCCGCCGGCTAGTTCCGCCGGTGGGCGCGCGCATTGACGACGTAGCGGCCCTGTGGAAATGTAATACTCAGATGTGAGAGGCACGTTCTCGTTTACCGAGATCAGATGGAGCAAGAAATGGCGCAGGACGTCACCGAGTTGGATTTCTTCCGCGACAAACAACTCGTTGCGGACCCCTACCCGTATTACGAAGCGCTTCGCCGGCAATGTCCGGTGGCCCGCGAAGACCACCACGGCGTCATGATGGTGACCGGTTGGGAGGAGGCCTGCGCGGTATTGAACGACGCCGACACCTGGTCCTCGTGCAACTCGGTGACGGGTCCCTTTCCCGGCTTCCCGGTCCCCATCGAAGGCGACGACATCACCGATCTGATCGTGCAGCACCGCGACAAGCTGCCGTTCAGCGATCAGCTGCCGACGCTGGATCCCCCCACGCACACCAACCACCGCTCGCTGCTGATGCGGCTGATCACCCCGAAGCGCCTCAAGGAGAACGAGGACGCGATGTGGTCGCTCGCCGACCAGGTTCTCGACGACTTCCTGGCGCCCGGCGAAGGGGACTGGATCAAGGGTTTCGCGGGGCCGTTCACCCTGCTGGTGATCGCCGACCTGCTGGGTGTGCCGATGGAGGACCGCGACAAGTTCATCAAAGGCATCCGGCAGAACTCCGGCGGCGGCATCGGCGGAACGGGCAAAGAAGCGTTGGCCCACAGCCCGCTGGAATTCCTGTACGGTCTGTTCTCCGACTACGTCCGAGACCGCCGGCAGAATCCCCGCGACGACGTATTGACCGGTCTGGCCACCGCCACCTATCCCGACGGGACGACTCCCGAGGTCGAAGACGTGGCGCGCGTCGCCAGCAACGTCTTCTCGGCCGGACAGGAGACCACCGTACGGCTGCTCGGCGCGTCCCTGCAGACGCTCGCCGAGCGCCCCGACATCCAGACACAACTGCGCAAGGACCGGAGTCTGATTCCCAACTTCATCGAGGAATCGTTGCGGCACGAGAGTCCGGTCAAAGGCGACTTCCGGCTGAATCGGGTGCCCGCCAGTGTGGGTGGAGTCGACCTGCCCGCCGGTACCACCGTGATGGTGGTGCAGGCCGCCGCGAACCGTGATCCGCGCCGGTTCGACGAGCCTGCCACCTTTGATCCGAGCCGCAAGAACGCCCGTCAGCACATCGCGTTCGGGCGGGGCATCCACAGCTGTCCCGGCGCACCGCTGGCGCGAGCCGAAACCCGGGTGGCGATCGAACGACTCCTCGATCGGACGTCGGAGGTCAGAGTCAGCGAGCGGGTGCACGGCCCGGCCGAGGACCGTCGCTACCAATATGTTCCGACTTTCATTCTGCGCGGGTTGACCGAGCTGCATCTGGAGTTCACGCCGGCATGAAAGTCTGGGTCGACGACGAGTGGTGCCGTGGTCACGGCATGTGTCTGACGCTGTGCTCGGAGGTTTTCAGCATCACCGAAGACGGTTACGCGGTGGCAATAGATTCCGACGTACCAACGGAATTCGAGGCCGCCACCAGGGAAGCCATCGAATGTTGTCCCGAACAGGCGATCAAAGAGCGCTAAGGAGATTCGCGAATGTCCAACGGCCGCAAAGGGTATGTGATCCTCACCGAGGCCATCAAGGATCCCGAAGGCATGAAGGCCTACGGCAAGGCCGCCGGTGCGGCCATGGGTGGTGTGCGGGTTCTTGCGGTGGACACCTCGCCCACCGTCCTCGAGGGTGACTGGCACGGGGACCAGACCGTGGTGCTGGAATTCGAATCGGTGGACGCCGCCCGCGCCTGGTACGAATCCGAGGCATACCAGAACGCTGCCAAGCTGCGCCAGGCTGCGGCCGACTGCAACGCGGTCATCCTCGCCGGCTTCTAACGCCCGGCCCGCGATTGCGTTCCAGCTTGGGAGTTCACTCCTCGAGCGAGATCGCCTGTCTCGGGCACTGCCGGACGGCGTCGCGGACCTGCTCTTCGATATCTGGCGTGACCTCGGTCCGGTGCACCGTCAGCATGTCGTCATCGCCGAGTTCGAATACCTCGGGGATGATGCCCATACACACGCCGTTGCTTTCGCACAGATCCCAGTCCACTTCGATTCTCATCGCAACACCCGCACCGGAACGTTCTTCCAACCTGCGACATTCTGCATCTGGACCCGGTTGCAGTTGTCCCAGTCCACCTCGTAGCGGGGCATGAAATCCAGCAGCTTGTCCAGCGCGATCGCGCTTTCCATCCGGGCCAGGGCGGCGCCCAGACAACTGTGGATGCCGTAGCCGAAGGACAGGTTCAGTGCCTCGTGTCGGTCCCGGTCGATGTTGAAGGTGTCCGGGTCGGTCCAGACGTCGGGGTCGCGATTGGCCGCACCGTTGATCAGGAACACCGGTTTCATCGCCGGGATCGTGACCCCGTGCAGCTCAACATCTTTGACCGAGCAACGGACCTGATACTGCGACGGCGCCTCGTAGCGCAACAGTTCCTCGACCGCCGCCGGGATCTTGCTGCGGTCGTCGAGCAGCTTCTGCCACTCGCCCGGGAACCGCGCGAACACCACCGGCGCGTTGCCGATCAGCTTGGTGACGGTCTCAGCACCGGCACCACCCAATAATGTTGCGAATCCCGCGATTTCGATGTCGTCCAGTTTGGTCTTCTGACCGTCTTCGCGTTCGATCTCGGCCTCGATGAGCTTGGTGAACAGGTCGTCCTGCGGCTTCACCCGGCGTTCCTGCAGGAGTCCGTAGTACAGGGTCCCGGTTTCGATGTTGGCTTGGATGCCTTTCTCGCCGGCCTCGACCTGTCCGGGCTCGCGGTGCAGGGACTCGTCGATCAGAAAACGGATCCGTTGAGCGTGCTCTTCGGGCACCCCGAGCATCGTGGTGATCACCTCGACCGGGAACGGGCCGGACAATTCCTGCACCACGTCGAAGTTGTCCGGATCTACCTTGGACAGGTACTTGTCGATCTTCGCGCCGACCATCTCACGCTGCGATTGGATGGCGCGCGGCGTGAACACCTTGTTGAGCAGGCTGCGCATGTGCCGGTGGTCCGGCGGGTCCATGAAAATGATCGACTTCTGCTCCGGCGGCTTGCCGGTACGCACCATCGACAGGTCGATGCCGAAGGCCGAGGAGTAAGTCTCGAAGTTCTTCAGCCCGGCCGCCACATCCGCATGCCGGGTCAGCGCGTAGAAGTCGTATTCCTCGCTGTAGTAGACCGGCGCTTCCTGTTGCATCCGTTTGTAGGTGTCCCAGGCGCCGTTGAAGAAGTCCTGCGAGAACGGATCGAAAACGACCGTCGATGTCGTCAATGGAGGCTCCTTGCTGCTGAGCTGCGGACTGAAACCATTACAGCTGAACGCCCGACTGTAACGTCAACGGTAGCGGCTTCCGGGCTGGTCGGGAAGGGAAATCTGGTTTCATCTCGGGGCATCCATCAGGCTCAGTGCGGCGTCGGCCGCCGCCAGTGCGGCGCCACCGGGCGCCGAGGCGCGCTCGGCGAGGTCCACCAGCAGTCGCACATCCTTCTGCAGTAGCGGGCCGGCGAGACCGGCCAGTCGCGCCACGCCGCCCGCCTTGGCAATCGAGCTGAGCGCGAAGCTGTTCCCGCTGCTGCGCGCGACGACGTCTGCCAGCCGTGCCGGGGAGACGCCGAGCGCTTCGGCCAGGGTGAGAGCGGTGGCCGCGGTCCCGACGTTGGCGGTGAACAGCAAGTTGTTGAGCAGCTTGGTGGTCTGCCCCGACCCCAGCTCGCCGAGGTGGATGACGGCGTCGGAGTAGCTTTCGAAGACCGCACGGCAGCGCTCGACGACCTCGGTTTCACCGCCGACCATGACCAGCAACCGGCCCTCGCCGGCCGCTGGTCCGCCACCGCTGACCGGCGCATCGATAATCGAGACACCCTGTGCGGCAGCTTTTTCCGCGATGGCGCGGCAGGTGTTGGGGTGCACGGTGCTGTGCACTGCGATCACCCCGCCCGACTGCAACCCGGCCAGCACGCCGAGCTCGCCGAAGGTCAGTTCCTCGACGTCGGAGTCGCCGACCACGCACAGGCAGACCAGGTCACTGGCGGCGGCGAGTTCGGCCGGCGACCCGGCCACCCGCGCCGGGGTGTCCGCGAAGGACTCGAGGGTCGCTGCCCGGCGGGCCCACAGCGTCGTCGGGAAGCCGCTGTCGACGATCCGGCGCGCCATCGGAGCGCCCTGGCTGCCCAACCCGATGAACCCGACACGCATCAGCCCACCGCCCGGTCGGCGCTGCCCGCAATGCAATGGTCGACGAATGCGAACACCTTGCGGTGGTACTGGGCGGCGGTCAGTCCCAGGCTCAGATTATGCCCTGCTTCAGCGTGCAGTTCGGCCTCGAAAGATGCCGCGGCGCTGAACATCTCAGCGATCTCGGCCAGCGCTTCCGGATCGGAGCGGTACACGTTGTCGTACTCACCCAGGCTGAACCTGACCGGCACCCGCACCGCGGGCGCCAGCGCCGGGAAGTAGCGGTGCGGCCAGTTCAGCGCCACGTCCCGCTCGTAGGGCGGAGCGACCGAAGAATTCGTGATGCCGCGCAGAATGTCTGCCGGATACAGCCGCGTCGGTTCCCACAACAGTTCACGGGTGCCTGGCGGACGTTCCTTGACCTCCGCGGCTTTCATGATCTCCTTGGCGGCGGCGTGGTAGCGCCGGCCGGTGCCGCCGAGTTCGAGGCCGAGCAGTCCGGCGCCACGGTCGTGCGCCGCCATGCGGGTCGCGAGTTCGCAGCCGCCCGAGTGACCCAGCACGAACAACCCCGCCCCGCGGGGTCGCTGACCCAGGATGCGGTCGACGGCACCGTAGGCGAGGTCGACCCGTTGCTCGGGGGTCCGCACGGCGTCCGGATATGCCGCCGAGCTGCCATGCCCCGGCCGGTCGAGCGCAATGACGGTGAATCCCTGCGCTTCTCCTAGTCGCAGTAACGACAAGTCCGGATGCCCGGGACAGTCGAAGTAGACCGCGCTGGTGCCGCCGCCGTGGATGGCCAGGATCACGGCCTTGGGACTGTCCGCTTCGGCGACGACCGCCGACATGGGTACGCCGTCGACGATCACCACCCGGGGGCGGGGACTCATCCGTCGCTCCGCAACAGGATCACACCGCTGGGGGTCAACCCGCCGCTGCTGACCACGCCGACGCGGGCGTCGGCAACCTGGCGCTCCCCGGCCTCACCGCGCAATTGGCTGACCGCCTCGTGCAGCAGCCCCATGCCGTGCGTGCGGCCGTGGGACAACTGGCCGCCGTGCGTGTTCAGCGGGATCTGGCCGTCACGGGCGATGTTCTTGCCGCCGTCCAGGAATTCGCGGGCCTCACCGATCCCGCAGAACCCCAGCGCCTCGATCCAGGACAGGCAGTTCATCGTGAAGCCGTCGTAGAGTTCGGCGACGTCGACGTCGGCCGGCCGTAACGAGGTACGCGTCCACAGGTGCGCCGACTGGCCCAGCACCTGCGGTTCGTGGGTCAGGGTGCTCTGGTCCCAGTCGATGCGCTCGATGATCTGGGTGCCGACGGCCTCCACCAGCACGGGCGGTTTGGCCAGATCGCGGGCGGCGTCGACGGCAGACACGATGACGGCGATGGCGCCGTCGCACGGCACGTCGCAGTCGTAGAGGCCGAACGGCGTGGTGATGGGCCGCGCGTTCAGGTAGTCGTCCATCGTCATCGGCGACCGGTAGACCGCGGTCGGATTGAGTTCGGCGTTGGCGCGCTGATTCAGCGCGATCCAGCCCAGGGTTTCCTTCGTGGTGCCGTACCGGTGGAAGTGCCGCTGGGCGTTGAGCGCCAGCGTGTGAGCGGCCGAGGTGGCGCCGAACGGCCACTGCCAACTGGCGGTGCGGCCGCCGGACGGGACGATCTTGCCCTGCTTCATCTGTTCGTTGAAGGTGGCTTCCCACAGCGTCCGGAAGCACAGCACGTGCCGGGCCAAGCCGCCGGCGACCGCCAGCATGGCCGCGATCACCGATCCGCCGGGTCCGAATGTCTCGATACCGCCGTTGTGCCAGGTCGGCCGAATGCCCAGGGCCGCTTCCAGATTGGTCACTCCGCCTTCGCCGAACCCGCCCAGGTTGCCGCCGCCGGGATAGGTCGACAGGCCGTCGATGTCGTCGAAGCTGAGTCCGGCGTCGGCGATGGCCGCCTCGCACGCCTGCACGGTCAGCGACAGTGCAGGCACCATCAAGCGCCGTCCGATCGGCGACATCCCGATCCCGGTGAGCGCGACCTTGTCCTCGAACTTCTCCGTCGTCAGCATCGGACGGACATACTCGCCAAAACGCTCCGGTGCGATCTCGTCGTCCGGCAGCGCGCCCGGTGCGGCATCGGGGACCGGACGGAACAGCGGCAGCCACACGTCTTCGATCTGCTCGAACACGACCTCGACTACCTGACCCAGTTCGAGTTGCTCGGGATCGGATTCGACGATGTTGGTGGTCAACCGGACCCGCGGGTCCTCGTCGATCGTGACCTGGGCCACCACGTACGGCGCCGGCATCCCCGGCAGGCTGAAGCGGTGGTTGATGGTGAAACCGGCCAGGGTCGCCCTGCCCGAGACTTTGCGTACGCCCATGTCACGGGAGCGGCAGTAGCGGCAGACCGGTGCGGGCGGATGGATCAGCGCCGCGCAGGCACGGCACTCCTGGATCCGCAACGTGTCGTCGGCGCCGGCGGTCCAGAAGAATTCGTTCTCATCAGTGATCTGGGGCAGCGGGCGTCCCGGGGCTGTTGACACGTCACCTCCGCAGGCTGAACGTACCGGTAGGCACGTTATGCGAATTCGAGAATTACGTTATCATCTCCGAGTGTGACGGAGACGCTGGTCCGGGAGACACCGCGGTCCGGCGTCACCATCCTGCGATTCAACCGTCCCGCACGGCTGAACGCGATCAACGCGGCAATGCTGGCCGAGCTCACCGAATCGCTGGGCGACCTGGCCGGCGACACCTCGGTGCACGCCGTCGTGCTCACCGGCGCGGGCCGCGGCTTCTGTTCGGGCATCGATGTGCGCGACTTCGGCACCGGCATTCCCGAACCCGACGATCCGGCCCTCGACCGGCTGAGATTTCAAGAGGCCATGGCCGCGATACCGCAGGCCATCCGTGATCTGCCGCAGCCGGTGATCGCGGCCGTCAACGGGCCCTGCGTCGGTGCCGGATTGGCCATCACATTGGCCGCGGACATCCGAATCTGTTCGACGGCAGCGTCATTCGGAAACGCGGCGATTCTGCTGGGCCTGTCGGGTGCGGAGATGGGCATGAGTTACCACCTGCCGCGGGTGGTCGGTGCCAGCGTCGCCGCGGACTGGATGCTGACCGGCCGGACGGTGTCCGCGGCCGAGGCGGATCGCCGCGGATTGGTGAGTCAACTGCTGGAGCCGCAGGCGCTAGTGGACCGCGCGGTGGAGCTGGCCGGGCATATCGCCGATCTGCCGGCTCTGGCGACCCAGCTCACCAAACGGACACTGCACGTGAACACCGACGCCGCGGGCCTGGCGCCGGCAATCGAACTGGAGAACCGCAACCAGGTGCTGACGCACGCCACCGACGAAGCCGCCGCGTTGCGTCAGAAGTGGTCGCGATGAGCGCGTCTCACAGTGACTCTGCAGCCGCGGCGCGAATTTTGCCGCCGATATTGCGCCCTGAGCGCAGACTCAACGTCGAGGGAGAGGAATCGGCAAATGGCGTGGGACTTCTCGACTGATCCGCAGTGGGCGGAGCAACTCGACTGGGTGGCGCATTTCGTCCGCTCGGAGTGTGAGCCGGTCGATCTGTTGGTCAAGGAGTCGCACGACCTCAACGACCCGGTGCGTCAGGCGCTGATTCCGCCGCTGCAGCGCATCGTCAAGGAACGCGGGCTGTGGGCCACCCACCTCGGGCCGCATCTGGGCGGACCGGGCTACGGACAGCTGAAACTGGCCCTGCTCAACGAGATCCTCGGCCGCTCCGAATGCGCGCCGATCGTATTCGGTTCCCAGGCACCCGATTCGGGCAACAGCGAGATCCTGGCCCACTACGGCACACCCGAGCTGAAGAAGCGCTATCTCGAGCCGTTGCTGGACAACCGGATCGTGTCCTGCTTCTCCATGACCGAACCGCAGGGCGGCGCGGACCCGAAGGTCTTTACCACCTCGGCCGTCCAGGACGGCGACAGCTGGATCATCAACGGGGAGAAATGGTTCTCGTCCTTCGCATCGATGGCGTCGTTCCTGATCGTGATGGCCGTGACGGACCCCGAAGCCGCTCCCTACCAACAGCACTCGATGTTCGTGGTACCGGCCGAGACGCCGGGGATCAACGTCCTGCGCGACGTGGGTCTGGGCTATCAGCCCCTCGGCGGTGGCCGGGAAGGCTATGTGCGCTACGACAACGTGCGGGTTCCTGCCGACCACATGCTCGGTCCGCGGGGCGGCGCCTTCGTGGTCGCCCAAACCAGGCTGGGCGGTGGACGCATCCACCACGCGATGCGCACGGTCGGTCTGGTGCGCCGCATCTTCGACATGCTCTGTGAGCGTGCGGTTTCCCGCTACACACAAGGGGACATGCTGGGCAACAAGCAGTTGGTGCAGGAGATGATCGCCGACTCGTGGATGGAGATCGAGGCGTTCCGGCTACTCACCCTGCAGACGGCGTGGAAGATCGACCAGCACAACGACTACAAGGCTGTCCGGGCCGATATCTCGGCGGTCAAGGCGATGATGCAGAAGGTCCTGCACGACGTGTCGGCCCGCGCGCTGCAGGTGCACGGCTCGCTCGGTACGACGCACGAGATGCCCTTCGTGCAACACCTGGTGGAGTCGTTCGTACTCGGCCTGGCCGACGGACCGACCGAGGTGCACAAGACGGTGTTGGCCCGTCTGCTACTCAAGGACTACCAGCCCGCCCCGGACCTGTTCCCGTCCGAGCACCTGCTGCGGCTGCGCGCGGCCGCCGAGCGGAAATTCGCCACCCAGTTGGCGGGTATCGCCCTAACCCAGTAGCTCCCCAGCGCGAATCAACAAGTGCGGCAGCAGCTTTGCCATTGCCGCTACGTCGGCGGCAGGCACTGGTCGTCGCCGGTTGTGTTTGACGATCAACGACCAGGTCGCCACGGACTTGAAACAGGCCAGCGCCTGGAACCAGTCGAGGCCGGGCACCGGAACTCCCAGTGCCGTTCGGTAGGTGGAGGCCAGTTCCGTCGGATTCGGTGTCATGCCCAGGTAGCGGGTGGCACGCCGATAGGTCCGCGGGTCGCTGTTGATCAGGAACCACCCGACATCGACGCGTGGATCGCCCACCGACCAGATCTCCCAGTCGATCACGGCGGTGATGTCCGCGCCGACGGCGAGCAGGTTGCCGAGCCGAAAGTCGCCGTGCACCAACGCGGGACCCAGCGGCGCGGGCACCGATTCTGCCAGCGCGTCGGCGACATCGCGCCATCCCGGCGCCAGTGCGGGTTCCACCGTCTGCAGGGCGCGACACCAGCGTTCGACTTCGGCGCCGGCGCTGCTGACCGGCTCGTCGCCCAATCCGACGGCAGAGTGGTCAACCCGGTGCAGCTGCGCCAGCATTTCGGCAGCACTCCGATAGCGTTGTGGCACAGCGCTGTCGACTGCAGCCCCCACGTCGTACAACGGCTCGACGGAACTGCCGTCGACCCACGACATCACAAACAGCGGCGGCACCAGCGGTGGGTCACCCGGATCCTCGAACAATACGTCGGGGACGGGAAGCGGGGTGGAGTGCAGCGCTTTGATGACGCGCGCCTGACGAAGCACGTCGCGATGTCGGGTGGGTGCCAGACCGGCGGGGGCGACCTTGACCACCACCGGGCGATCCGCCGTCTGCCCGACGTAGGTCAGGCTGGAGGCGCCCCCCGACAACGGGCGCAGCCCCTCGACGTCGGGCAGTCGACTGCGCACCGTATCGAGCGGATCGGTCAGCTCAGCCACCCGATTTCGCGGAGGAAGGTCTGGGTGTGCGCGATGCGGCCGGTCATCGACGCGGGGTCGCCTGTGCACAGTTCGAGCGCGGTCTGGGTGATCAGGCCAATGTCCTCGGTGTCGGCCTTGGCCAGGTCCAGGATGCCCGCACCGGGGGTGGCCACCGGCCGGGACGGCGCAGCGGCGTTGACTGCGATACCGTCGTCGTACAATTCTGCGGCAAGGCTTTTCGTGAGCCGGTTGAGCGCGGCCTTGACGGTGCCGTAGATCCCGAAGCCCGCTCCGCTGTCGAACGCGTCGAAGGGTGGGCCGGGCGGCAGGTCGCCACCGACCGAGGTCACGTTCAACACCCAGCCCCGTCGACGTTGCCGCATCGCCGGTATCGCCAGCTGCGTGAGATGAAGCGGCGCCAGCACATGCATCTCCAGCATGAGTCGCACCCGCCGCTCCGGGAATTCGTCGAGTGGCCGCAGGAAGGTGACCGCCGCGTTGTTCACCAGGATGTCCGGCGCGCCGATACGGTCCACGACTTCGCCGAATAAACGCTCGCGCTCTTCGATTTTGGACAGATCGGCCGGGACCGCAACCGCAGCGCCACCCGCAGCGGTGATCTCGGCGAGGGTTTCTCGCAGCGAGCCTTGGTATTTGGGGTCGGGATCAAGGGTCCGCGCAGTCAGCGCCACGGTGGCCCCTTCGGCGGCCAACCGCAGTGCGATCGCCTTGCCCAGGCCTCTGCTGGTCCCGGTCACCAGGGCGGTCTGCCCGGCGCACCGTGTCAACGGATGAATCCCCACTCGGCTTCGTTGGACTCGGTCTTGATGCGCGAGGCGGGGTCGTCCTCCTCGTGCAACTCCGGGTGCGGGGTACTCGGCCGGGGGTCCCCGACTTCGGTGATGGCGTGCACCGGGCAGTCCAGCAGCGCCCGCATCACCGCGTCCCGGTCCTGCTGCGGCACAGTGCCGTCGCCGATCAGGCACGCGTATCCCCAGTCATCGAGGGAGAAGTATTCGGGTGCGTGCTTGGCGCACAGACCGAATCCGTCGCAGATGGTGCGGTCCAACCGGATCTTCATCCCTCACACCCCTTCGACCAGGTAGGGACGCTCGGCGCGAAACGCACCGTGCCGGCAGTCCGGGCAGCTGCCGTCGAGGTGACGGGCGACGTCGTCGGGAAACTGGTCGAGGAGGGAGGCCGCGATGTTGCAGGCGGCGTCCAGCGTCCCGCAGGCACCGCGCGCCCGCAGCACCACCGACCACCGCCGCAACCGGTCCAGGTCCTCGGTGGCCGCCACCCCGTCGCGCAGAGCGCCTGCGGCAGCGGCCATCGCCGCCGTGCCGTTGAAACAGGAACCGCATTGGCCGGCGTTCTCGCGGTCGAAGTACGCAAGCACCGCGGCCGCGACTGCGACCGGACATTCGTCGGTGATCACCGAGATCGCACCGCAGCCCAGTCCACTGCCGATCCCGCGGATGGTCTCATGGTCCAGAGTGGCCTCCAGCACGCGGTGGTTCAACAGCCCGGCGAAGTAACCACCCATCAGCACCCCACGCAGCTGATCCGGTGAAACCCCGTGTACGGCAAGGAGTTCGGTAAAGGGCAGGCCGTGTGGAAGTTCGTAGAGGCCAGCCGGCCGACCACCCCCGGTGATGGTGGCCAGGAAGGTGCCCGGAGACTGAGCTGTGCCCTGGGAACGGAACTCCGCCGCGCCGTGGGCCTGCAGGTAGGCCAGATTGGCCAGTGTCTCGACATTGCTCACCAGGGTGGGCCGGCCGCCGACGCCGACTTCGAATGGGCGCGGTGGCTTGTCGGTCGGTTTGACGGGTCCCCCGTTGACGGCGTTGACTGCGGCGGTCTCTTCCCCGGCCACGTAACCCGGTGGCACGGACCACACCTCGACGCTGGGCGCGCTGGCATCCAATTCGCTGAGCGCCTCCTCGACGCTGCGCGCTGACTCGGCGTCGGACACATAGACGTAGGCACGCTCGGCCGCGACGATCGCCGCGGCCAGCCGCAGCCCGTCCAGCACGAGGTGCGGCCGGTTACGCAGCAGCCAACGGTCCTTGATCGAAGCCGGTTCCCCTTCTTCGCCATTCGCGATCACTATCGCGCCGCCGGCGATCACCCCGTTGGTGCGTACCGTGCGCAACTTCACCGCCAGGGGGAAGGCCGCGCCACCGCGGCCCAGCAGACCGCTGGCTTCGACCTCGGCCAGCAACTTCTCGGCGTCGCCCAGCGGACGGTAGCCGCCCCGCTCGCGATAGGCCGCCAGGTTCTCCGGGCCGGATCCGGTCAACAGACGCGGCGGGCAACCGGGCCAGACGGCGGTGACGAAGGAGGCGGTCGTCTGAGTCTCCATCAGCTAGCCTCCCACCCGGCCGGATAGGCTTGGCCGCATGCGGACTGCGGTGGTGCGCGTCAATGTCGATCCAACCGGTGTGCTCTCGCCGGCGCGGCTAGCTGAGGGCATGGCGACGCTCCTCGGTCTGGCTCGTGAACTCGGTGCCGATGTGGTGGCCAACGACCTGGCGGCCCGGCCGCCGAGTCGGCGCGAGGTCGAGGTCCTCATCGCCGGCGACGATGGCGAAGGGACCAAAAAAACCGCTATGAACTTGTGCGACAGGGCTTTCGGTGTCACACCGGTGGCGGGCGTGGTCACCTTCGTCAGCCGCGGCACCGACGACGATGCGCACGGGGTGCTGTCCGGGTTCGGGCTGCGTGGCACGGTGCTGCGTGAGCCCGGCGACGAGGGTTACGACATCGTCTATGTGACGTTGCGCGCAACAGACCTCGATCGGGTTCCGGAAAGCCGCATCCACACCGCACTCGAGGCGTCGCTCAACTGTGAGGTCCACATCCGCACCGAGTGAACTCATGTGCTGCCCAGGAATTCGAGGATGGGCGGCGCAGCCAGCACCCAGGTGTCGAACATGTTGAAATGCGTAACCCGGCCTGCCGCACGGTCTTCGGAGGCGCGCTCCCAGGCGTCCTCCGGCCACGGCGGGTCGATCAGTTTGGATCCCTTGATCAGGCAGCTGACTTCCAGCGACGTGCGCTTGGGATGATCCAGGTCGTTCTCGCCACCGCGGATGATCAGGGTGGGGACCTTGATCCGGTCGAACATTTCGTCCTCGACACCGGGAATCGTCTGCCCCGGCTTGGAGACGAAAGCATTGAGCCAGCGCAGCTGGATCTTGAGGAACTCGTCTTTGTCGAAGTCGAGGAACCGCTGTTTGTTGGCCGGGTTCTCCGCGATCCGGTCGCGCCACTCCTGAACTCTCACGACGCCGTCCATGCCGGTGCCGCGCACTGCCAGGATGCTCGGCACGATGTAGAAAGACCCCAGCACGAAGGTGCCGTACACGCCGCCGACGATGTTCCACACCACGAGCTTGGTCACCATCTCCGGATAGAGCATGGTGGTGAGCATGGAATCCCTTGCGCCGCCGGACCCCCCGGCCAGGATGCACTGCTCGAAACCCAGCCCGGTCACCAGCTTGTGCAGGGTTTCGGCGCGCATGTGCGATTCGCTCTGCCCGTAGAACTGCACATCGGAGGCGCCGCAATTCGGTCGGTCCCACAGCAGCACGCGGTAACCGCCGTCGGCCAGTGCGTCGGCCAGCGGACGCAGGCCCTCGATCTCCTTGCTGAACCGCCCCCCCGGGGTCAGCGCGATGAGATCGCCGGTGTCACCGAGGATTTCGTAGACTACGTTTCCGCCGTTGACCTCGATCGTCGACACCTGGTTCTCCCGCGTCGTCACGCCATCACCAACACGTCGTTGCCGATCACGCGGACCGGGTAAGTGCGGATACTCCATTCCGGTTTGACCGCGGTGGTACCCGTCGCGAGTTCGAAACCCCACTGGTGCCAAGGGCAGTAGATGTACTCCAGATCCCGCACCATGACTGCGTCACCGGGCGCGGTCTCGTCGACGACGGTGCGTCCCCGCGCCCGCCCCGAGCACAGCGGACCACCTTGGTGCGGACAGTAGTTCGCAATGGCGTAAAAGGTGCCGTTGACGTTGTAGACACCCACGCCGTGACGCCCGATCGGCACCAGTTTGTGGGTGCCGGGCGGGATCTCGTCGACGGTGGCCACCACGTGTTCACGGCCCTGGGCGAGGCGGGGCGGGGGCAAGGTGTGCGCCCCCCTTTCGTCCGGTGTCAATTCAGAGCACCCGGATTTGACCCTCGAGCACCGGAACGGTCTCGGGGAGGTGGTATGTCGCGATGCCGTTCTTGTACATCACCGCGTCGCGAGCCGCCTTGGGCAGGTGCTTGACCAACCAGCGTGGGTCATCGAACGTCCAATGCGGGTAGTCCGAGGAGAACAGCAGAATTTTCTCGCACTCCATCCACTCCAGTGCACGGGTCAGCTCCGTCTTGTCCTCCGGGTAGTCCAGCGGCTGAGTGGTGAATTTGATGTGTTCCTTGACGTATTCGGACGGCTTGCGCTTGATGTCCAGCCACGACTTGCGCGCTTCGTAGATGGAGTCCATCCGCCACATCAGGGGCAGGATCCAGCTGAACGCGTGCTCGACGAAGACGATCCGCAGGGTCGGGAACCGGTCGAAGACCCCGTCGAAGATCAGGCTCATCACCTGGTTGGCGGCCAGCAGCGAATAGGTGACCATGAAGTCGTGGTTGTAGCTGGGGTAGCCCACCGGCGGCGTCGGCAGCTCCTCGTAGTGGCTGCGGGACAGGTGACAGCTCACCGTGATGTCGTGCTTGGTGGCGGCGGCCCAGATCGGGTCGTATTTCGGATGGCCCCACGACGGGCGCGGCTCGGCCTTGATCAGGATCTGGGCCATGTAGGGGTGCCCGGCCCAGCGTTCGATTTCACGCACTGAGGCGTCCGGGTCTTCGATGGCGGCGCAGATGGAGCCGCGCCACCGCTGGTGCCAGTTATTGTGGCTGTCCAGCCAGTGGTTGGCCTGCCAGTCGTTCAACGCCACCGACATCGCGTGCTGCGCTTCGTGAATGCGGGCCGGATACGCGGCTGGCTCCAGGATCGCGATGTCGGAACCGGCCTCCATGATCAGCTGCCGGAACGCCAGATCCGGGTCGCTGCAGGGGAACTCGCCGTTGGTGGGGAAGGAGTCCACGCGCATCGCATAGCTGTGTGCGTAGTCCGGGGCGTCGTAGTAGATCTGCTCGCCGACGTTGCGCGTCAGGAAGTACTTGCTGCGCCAGGGCTCCGGGATGTAGGGGACCAGCTCACCCCGTTTGGGTGCCGGGTGGACATCGGAGTCGACGCATCGGACGGCTATGCGCTCGGCGGGCGGCACCCGCTGCTGCGAATGGGTCAGGGTCATCTGAATCTCCTCGGTCTCCCTGGCATCTACTGTGCGCCCACCCCGGCCGGGATGTCTATGCCGTACAGCTGTGCCGCGTTGCGCCAACACACTTTGTCGCGCTGTTCGGCGGATAGTGCCCGGGGCAGTGTGCGAATGTCGCCGCATTGCCAGTGCGGATAGCTGGAGCCGAACATCACCATGTCGTCCTTGCCGGTGAAGCCGAACCATTCACCGGCGAATTCGACGTCGCCGGGTCCGTCCAACGCGCCCTGAACGAAGAACACATGGCCGGGCAGGTAGTCGCTCGGCATCCGCGGCGCCCAGGGCGTCTGCTCCAGGTGCGGGCGGCCGAAGGTGTCCATCCGCCACATGAACGGCGTGACGAAGTCGGCGGCCCCGTCGGCGAAGACGAATTTGAGCGTCGGGTACCGCTCGAAAACGCCCTCGGCGATCATGTTCATCAGGTGGTAGAGGTAGTTCAGCGCCATGAAGCTGACGTACTGCTCGTAGGTGCGGGTGTTGCCCGACGGGGTCGGGGCGAAGCCGATGCCCGAGCCGGACTCGATGTGCACCGCGACCGGAAGGTCGGCTTCGACGGCGGCCTCCCACAGCGGCCAGAACTGTGGTTTGCCATAGACCTCGCGAGACTGCAGCGGCACACCGAGCTGCACCACCCGAGGGTGGTCGCGGTACTTCTCGACCTCGCGCAGCGCGCCGGCGACGTCGTCCGGATTGATCCGGAGGGTGCCCCGGAACCGATCGCCGTACTCGTCATGGTCCAGCCAGCGCGATACCATCATTTCGTTGTGCGCGGCGTGGAGCGCGCTGCCCAGGTGCCGGTCCGGCATGATCCCACGGCCCATCGGATGCAGGATCGCCACATCCACTCCGCGCTTGGCGAACAACTCCTCGGCGACGAATTCCGGATCCGAGCCCGGGTAGCTGCGACCCCGCTCCGGTCCCTTGGTGTCGGGCGCATACTCCCCGCCCGGTGCGCCGTACCAGTCGTTCTCGTAGTCGGGAAAGCCGCGGCTCTTGAACGGTTCGCGCAAGAAGTTGCGCAGGTCGGTGTTCGAGGGGAAGAAGATGTGGACGCTGGCGTCGATGAGCGGCGTGCGCACCCCGTCGTTGTGTTCGATCACATCAGCCACCCTCCGGCTCCGGCGGTCTGGGCGGTCGTGGCCGGGCCATCTGATAGACAACCTAACATTTTGCCTCGCTATCCCTCAACGGATTGCCGGTAAGCAGCTCGGTTACTCATCCGACCAGGTAGCAGTATCTTTTTCTAGCTTGTTGCAAGTGCAGTTCTTAGATGTGGATAATAACATTCTCCGCGTTGAATGTAACTTCTGCTGCGGTGTTCACCTCGCGTCGGCAGGTCCGACGGTGACGCCGGCCTGGGCTTCGAACGGCTTGATCACCTCGGTGAAGTCGGAGTTGGGTCCCTGATGCTGCGCGACCACCTCCCAGAGTCGTCCGACGGTGTCGGCGAGTTCGGTCGGCACCCCCAGGGCGTGGGCCTCCTCGAGGTAGAGTCGCACGTCCTTGACCATCAGTCCGGTGGCGAAGCCGTAGTCGAAGGTGCGGGGCAGGATGGCTCGCGGAAACTTGTCCCGGCTGGCACTGGTGGCCCCCGAGCCGGCGTTGAGCACCTCGAGCAGGACGGCCGGATCCAGACCTGCCTTGACGCCCATCACCGCGACCTCAGCCGTGGCGACGAGCACGTTGGCCGCCAGGATGTTGTTCGCCAGCTTCATGGTCTGCCCGGAACCGGGCCGGTCGCCCACGTAAAAGGGACGGCCGAACGTCTCCAGGATTGCGTGGACGGCGTCGTACTCGGCACGGGGGCCGGCGACCATCAAGGCCAGTGCGCCGCGTTCGGCGCCGCCGACGCCACCGCTGACCGGGCTGTCCATCGCGACGATGCCGCGCCGGGCCAGCAGTGTGTGGATCTGCCCGGCGGTCCGGCTGCCGACGGTGGACAGGTCGACGTAGCGCCGAACCCGCGAGCCGTCGATCACGCCGTCCGGCTCGGTTGCCACCGCGAGCGAGACGGCCGGCGTCGGCAGGCTGGCCAGCACGGTCTCGGCACCGTCGGCGACTGCCCGCGGTGACGACGCCGGGTGGGCGCCCAGGGCGGTGACGCGGTCCAGGGCCGCCGTGCTTTTGTCGTAGGCGATGACATGATGACCCGCTGCGATGAGCCGGCGTGCCATGGGGAAACCCATGTGCCCCAACCCGATAAAGCCGATGTTCACGCGTTGTCCAGCTCGTCGAAGATCTCGGCGGCGGCCCGGAAGCTGTCGACCGCGGCGGGCATCCCGGCGTAGACAGCGACCTGCAGGAACACCTCGCGGATCTCCTCGCGCGTGACGCCGTTGGTCAGTGCGGCCCGGATGTGGGTGCGAAGTTCGTGGGGCCGGTTGAGCACCGACGTCATGGCCAGGTTGAGCATGCTGCGGGTTTTGCGGGTCAGGCCGTCCCGACCCCATACCGCGCCCCAGCAGTATTCGGTGACGAGATCCTGCAGCGGCCCGGTGAACTCGTCGGCCCCGGCGATTGCCTGATCGACGTAGGCCTTGCCCAGTACCTCCGAGCGGATCTGCCGCCCCCGCTGATATGTTTCGCTGTCCAACGCCCGGCTCCTCTGCGACTAGGGTCAGTCAGGAGTGTAGGGCCACGGTCGATGGCTGCTCGATTCGCTTGCCGGACGGCCGAATTGGACCGGCTGGGTCAGTTACAGGCCCAGTCGACGGGCCACCCGCCGGCGAGGTTGCTCATGGCGTGCAACTCGGCAGCCCGGCGCGTATGTCCGAACCCGCCGTGGTAGCTGGCACCGTCGTGCACGACCGCACCGCAGTGGGTGAAGGTGCTGACCACGGCACACCCGGGGGCACCGCAGCGCGACAGCGCGAGTTGCTCGGCTCCCAGCTTGCTGACATGGCGGCGTGCCTTGCCGGAGGTCCCGTCGGGCGCGTAGGCGATGGCGCCATAACGGGTCAGAAGTGGCGGCAGGTTCTCGGGCATCGCGTTGTCGGATGCGCGTGCGTGAGCCGGCTGGACCAGTGAAAACAGCATTGCGGCGGCGGCTACCAGGCTTGCGAGCGCGACGCGACGCCGTTGTCGTGTCGTCATTGTGCTTTTCCTTCCTCGATTCGTGGTGAGCAGACGTCGGTTCGGCGAACGCTACCGCTCGCCGTGTGAGCACATGTTCACATGCCGGAAACATGCAACCTCTACTATACCCACTTTTGCCGCCCCCGAAGCAGGCCCGGTGCACCGGCTGCTACATCGAATCTTTCAGCGCAGCAACGGTTTCCAGGTCGTCCAGCGCGGTGACACCGCGCCGCAGTCCCGCCATGGCGATGTCCTCGACCTGCATGCCGCCCATCCCGGCGGTGATGAGGGCAGCCACATAGGCATACGACGCGCTCTGGCGGAAGCGCAGCCAGAGGTCGTCGCGGTCCAGCTCGGGCCCACCCGCAGCAGCCAAAGCGCGGCGGTAATCGTCGAGCAGTTCGCGCTGGGCGGCGATTCGATCCGTCAGCGTCAGGCTGGTGACCAGCGTGTAGGCCAACTCTCGGGACGGATGGCCGCGACGCACCGCCTGCCAGTCCAGCAGCCCGGCCGCACCGTCGCGGAAGTACACATTGCCCGGGTGCGCATCGCCGTGCATGACGGTGTGCGGAGCAGCGTCGATGATCGCCGCGACGGCACGGTAGTTGTCGGCGATGAAGCGGCCGTTCTGCACCGCAATGTTGGTGCGCTCGGCGAGCCGCTTGATCGAGGTGTGCATCAGTGGGCCGGTCAGCAGGGATGTGACGTCTCCCGACGGCGTGTAGAGCCATCCCAGCGGTCCGCGGTCGTCACCCGGCAGTCGGCCCCAGAATGTCGCGTGCAGCGTGGCCAGGAGTTCGACGAGCAGGCTCGCCTGATCGACGGACAGGGGATTCAGCGTGTCGGGGAACTCGCAGGATCCGGCCGGCAGATCCTCCAACACCAGCAGGTACCGGCCGGTCCAGGGGTCGAACGCGGTGCCGTAACACTGCGGGACGCCGGTGAGCTCCGGGGCGAGCCGGCGGTAGAAGCGCACCTCAGTGTGCCCGAGGCGGCCCAGTTCGCCCATCAACCGGGTCGCGGCGCTCTGTGCCGTCAGCTTGACGAACACCGATTCCGGGACGGCGTCCCCGGTCAGGGCCAGTCGCGCCCGCGACGATGTGCCGGCGTGACCGTCGAGCAGGCTGACCGTGCCGATGCTGGTGCCCATAACGGACGAGAGGACACCCGCGTCGATCTGATCGGCCGCCCGCGGTAGGCCGGCGCGGCGGCCGACGAGCGCATCCGCGGCGACCCGACCGACTCCGCGGCCCAGGTGGCCGACCAAGCCGGCCATCAACACCGCCTGTGGCACAGGGTTTTTCATGTCAATCCGTTCTGATGTGACCTGGGCGGGCTGCGACCGTCCCGGCATAGCGAAAATAGCCGACCGCCCGGTACTGCCACGCGAGGATCGCATCCCACAGATCCGAACGGCCGACCGCTGACTTTACAGATTTGCCCGAAACTGTCACGCTGTAGCCGCCGGGTTCCACCCTGCGGGGGATCACAGAGAAGGCGCGAAGGATGATGCGGTGACCACGTCTCAAGTGTTGTTCGACGAGGCTCCGGCGTATTACAGCGAGCACTACGACTGCGATGCGCTGAGCCGGCACGAGGACGTCGCCGCGGCGTTCACCGCGCAGGAAGGCGAGGGGGTGCATCGATGAGCGCACCCGACCGCCCGCTGGCGGGTCGTACCGCGGTCATCTCCGGCGCAAGCCGTGGCATCGGCTTGGCCATCGGCCTCGGGCTGGGCCGGCTCGGGGCCAACGTGGCGTTGCTGGCCAAGACGGCCGAACCGCACCCCAAGTTGCCGGGCACCGTTTACTCCGCGGCGTCGGAGATCGAAGCGGTCGGCGGTAAGGCGATAGCCGTGGTGGGAGATGTCCGCAGCGAAACGGATGTCCAGCACGCCGTCGACACGGCCGTCGAGACCTTCGGTGGCATCGACATCTGCGTCAACAACGCCAGCGCAATCGCCACCGAGGCCACCGAACTGCTGTCGGTGAAGAAGTTCGACCTGATGCAGGACATCAACATCCGCGGCACATTCCTGTTGACCAAGGCCGGCCTGCCCCAGCTGCGGCGGTCACCGAACCCGCACGTGCTCACCATCGCTCCGCCGCTGAACCTGAGCCCACGCTGGTTGGGTGCGCACCCGTCCTACACGTTGTCCAAGTACGGCATGACCTTGCTGTCGCTGGGCTGGGCCGCCGAATATGCCGCTGACGGAATAGCTTTCAACTGCCTGTGGCCCGAGACCTACATTGCGACCGCCGCGGTGGCCAATTCGCCCGACGCCGAGTCGCAACTCGCCCGGTCACGTGACCCGGCGATCATGGCTGACGCGGCGGTCGAGATCGTGCAACGTCCGGCCAGGACCTACACCGGTGGGTGTCTGATCGATGCTGACGTGCTGCGGGCGTCGGGCAGATCCGACCTGCGCCGGTACGGTGGCGGCCCAGACCTGATCCTCGACCTGTTCCTCGACGAGCCCGCGGGCGACGCCGGCGAAGGCACGTCGTGACAGGAGCATGTGACGACATCTGGACGGTGATGTCGACCGCTCGCACCATCCGCCGGTTCACTGACCGGCCTGTCGACGATGCCACGTTGAAGCGGTGTCTGGAAGCCGCCCAGTGGGCACCCTCGGGTGCCAACGCGCAGGGCTGGCGCTTCGTCGTACTGCGCTCACCGGAGTTACGTGCAGTCGTGGCTGAGGCTGCGGCACAAGCACTTCGGGTGATCGAGCCGGTCTACGGCATGAGCCGGCCGGCCGGCGACGACCACACCCCGAAGGCTCGCACCAATCGGGCCACCTACGAGTTGCACGACCGGGCAGGCGAATTCACCTCCGTCCTGTTCACGCAGGTCCACTATCCGACGGCATCGGAACTCCTGCTCGGTGGTTCGATCTTCCCGGCCATGCAGAACTTTCTGCTGGCCGCCCGTGCCCAGGGACTCGGCGCCTGCATGACCAGCTGGGCGTCTTACGGTGGTGAGCGGTTGCTGCGCGACGCCGTCGGGGTACCCGATGACTGGATGCTGGCCGGGCACATCGTCATCGGCTGGCCGCTAGGCAGACACGGGCCGGTGCGGCGCCGGCCGTTGTCCGAAGCGGTCAACCTCGACCACTGGGACGGTCCGGCCGGCCAACTACTGGACTGACCGGTCTACATGAAGGAGACCTCCGCATGAATATCGACGACATGATTCTGGTGAGCATCGACGATCACGTCGTCGAACCACCTGACATGTTCCTGCGCCATGTGCCGGCCAAGTACAAGCCGGAGGCGCCGATCGTGGTCACCGACGACAAGGGTGTCGATCAGTGGATGTACCAGGGCAGGCCGCAGGGCGTGAGCGGACTCAATGCGGTGGTGTCCTGGCCTGCCGAAGAGTGGGGTCGCGACCCGGCGGGATTCGCCGAGATGCGGCCGGGCGTGTACGACGTGCACGAGCGGGTGCGCGACATGGATCGCAACGGAATCCTTGCCTCGATGTGCTTTCCGACCTTCACCGGCTTCTCGGCACGCCACCTCAACATGCACCGCGAGGAAGCCACCCTGGTGATGGTGTCGGCCTACAACGACTGGCACATCGACGAGTGGGCCGGGTCCTATCCGGATCGGTTCATTCCGATCGCCATTCTGCCCACCTGGAATGTCGAAGCGATGTGCGCCGAAATCCGTCGGGTGGCCGCCAAGGGTTGCCGCGCGGTCACGATGCCGGAATTGCCACACCTGGAAGGACTGCCCAGCTACCACGACGAGCAGTACTGGGGCCCGGTCTTCACGACGCTGTCCGAGGAGAACGTGGTGATGTGCCTGCACATCGGTACCGGCTTCGGGGCGATCAGCATGGCGCCCAACGCACCGATTGACAACCTCATCATCCTGGCCACCCAGATTTCGGCGATGTGCGCCCAGGACCTGCTGTGGGGACCGGCGATGCGCAACTACCCCGACTTGAAGTTCGCCTTCTCCGAAGGTGGAATCGGTTGGATCCCCTTCTATCTGGACCGCAGCGACCGCCATTACACCAATCAGAAATGGCTACGCCGCGATTTCGGTGACAAGCTGCCCAGCGACGTGTTCCGCGAGCACTCGCTGGCCTGTTACGTCACCGACAAGACGTCGCTGAAGCTGCGCCACGAGATCGGAATCGACATCATCGCCTGGGAGTGCGACTACCCGCATTCGGACTGCTTTTGGCCCGATGCCCCGGAGCAGGTGCTGGCCGAGCTCGAGGCCGCCGGTGCCGACGATGCCGACATCGACAAGATCACCTGGCAGAACTCCTGCCGGTTCTTCGGCTGGGATCCGTTCGCCCGCCGGCCGAAGGCTCAGGCCACGGTGGGTGCACTGCGTGCCGGTGCCGCCGATGTGGACGTGGCGATCCGGCCGCGGGCCGAGTGGGCGCGACGCTACGAGGAAAAACTCGCGCAGTCCGCGCTTCAGTGAGGCGAAGTGCCCGCACCTGCTGACTGTGCAACGAACCATCGCGCGGCTTCGGCGATCGAGTCTTCGACCGGCTGTGGCTGCCAACCCAACTCACGCTCGGCCTTGCTGTGGTCCAGCGGCGACATCAGCTCCGCCATCCGGGCACCGACGTAGGCGAACGGCAGGTCGCGGTTCAGCAGCCGGGCGGCCAGGTCGTTGATGCGGGAGGTGACGCGCAGGACCGGCATCGGTATCGGAATGCGCGGTGGGCGCCGACCCACCGCGCGGGCCGCGATCGCGTGCAGCTCCCTGGTGCTGATATAGCGGTCGGAGATGATGTAGCGCTCCCCGTTTCGGCCCTTGTCGGCGGCGAGAAGCATTGCGCGAGCGGCATCTTCGATGCCGACGACCTCCAGTGAGAAGCCCATGTAGAACGGGAGCTGTCCGGCGGCCACCCGGGCGATAGCCCCACCGTGCGGGGTGGGTGCCCAGTCGCGCGGTCCGTAGGTGGTCGAGATGCACATGGCGACGGCCGGCAATCCGCGCTCGCGGGCGTACTTCAAGACCAGATCCTCGGCGGCGATCCGGGATTCGATGTACGCGCCACCGTCAGTCCAGTTGTGCGGGTCCGCCTCGGTGACCAGGCGGTGATCGTTGATCGCCAGTGTCCCGGTGCTGCTGGTGAAGACGAACTTTCGCAGATCGGCGGCCACGGCGGCGTCGAGCACGTGCTGCAGGCCCTCGACATTGGTGCGGAACAACGGCGCGGTGTCACGCAGCCACATGCGCGCGTCGACCACGCAGTAATACACCACATCGCACCCGGCCATGGCCGTCCGCAGCGCGTCGTCGTCGAAGACGTCACCGTAGCAGCGTTCCACCGGGAGATCGTCGATACCCTTGGTAGAACTGGTTTTCCGCAGCATGACCCGCACATCCTCGCCGGCCTGCACGAGCTGACGGGTGACATGCGAGCCCAAAAAGCCACTGGCGCCGATGACCAGTTTCTTGGTCCCGGTCATGATGCGCCCGCCAGTGCGCCGGGTCCGTACTTGGCGCCGATCATCGTCCATGGGTCGGCGTACGGCCCGCGGTGCTCACGCCTGTCCAGCACTGCGAAAAACACGCGCAAGGCAGGGCGCACCACCGGGCCGATCAATTTCAGCAGCACTCGGCGCCGACCCATCGATTCGGCGACATAGGCCACGGTCTGCGACCAGTCGTGTTCCTGAAACTCGAGCAGCCCTTGAGATTCCGTGGTATCGAACCACCCGGTGAAGCCCCAACCACGATCGTCGTCCGGATCGCCGGGCAGGCCGGTGGATTGGCCCAGCCGGCCGATGCCGACCGCGGCCATGATGTCGTCCTGCAGCTCGCTCATCAGCTGGACGCAGCTTTCGTTGCCGGCGATCAGCAGTACCTTGCCGTCGACGGCCTCGCGTCGGTCCACGGCATTGGCGAAGGCCAGTGCGACGTCGCGAGCATCGGTGGCGTGCATGCGGTTATCGACGGGTGTGGAACGGACCAACACCAGGTAGTCACCGTCGAAGCTGGCGGCGCCGTCCGGTGAGACGATTGCCGCCAGCCGCAGGATCGTATAGGGCAGAACGCTTTCGGTGATGACGGCTTCGGCCAGAACTTTGTCTTCGCCGTACTGGTCGATCGGATTGACCGGGGTGTCGGCGGTGATCCGCTCGGGCTGCCGATTCGGGTTGCGGGAGCCGTACACCGCTGCGCTGGAGGCGAATACGAACAGCGGTGGGTCGTCCAGGGCCTGTGCGGCGGTCACCAGGTTGCGGGTGCCGCCCACGTTGACCTTGCGGGCCAGTGCGGGATTCCGGTACGAGGGCGGCGCGACGACGGCCGCGAGGTGCACGATCGCGCCAGGTTGATGGCGGCCCAGCACGGCGGCCACGGCGGCGGCGTCGGTGAGATCGGTGTGTTCGGTGATCAACGTTCCGGGATGTCCGGCCGCACCGAGAGACGCAGCGATCGCCGTCGAATTGTCATTGGCCAGATCGACTGCGATCACCGTGCGACCACGGCGTAGCAGGATCTCACAACAGCGTCGACCGACCTGGCCGAAAGCGCCTGTGACAAGCACTGTTTGACTGCTCATCGCTCGAACCTCCGGGCCAGGGCTGCCGCGCTGTCCCGCAGTCGGGGCGAGATCCGCACGGAGAACAGGGGATTGAACACATCCTCACGCAACCGGGTGAGTGTCGAGGTCTTGATCAGCCAGCCGTGATCGGACTTCTCGTACGTTTCGTGGTAGTGACCGAAACCGTTGAGGTTGACACTCGGGCGGAGCCGGACCACATCCTGCAGGGCCCACACGCCGGTGGCCGACGTCGCCGTCCGCAGTTCGACTTCGGGGGCATGAACTTGGTGCACGGTGGGATTGGTGCCCAACATGGCACGGACGTAGGAGACGAACTCGTCGGCTCCGGTAATCAGCTTTCCACCCGACGGCGAGGTGTCGCTGACGAAGTCGTCGGCGAATAACGTGCGCCAGTCGTCCCAGCGCTTGGTGTCCAGATAACGGCAGTATCGGGCCTTGAGCTGCTTGATCGCCTCGATCTCCAGCAGCACGGCGGCGGTGTCCAGCATCCGGGCCCTTCCGTAAGTCGTAACCGATTTTGAGATTACTACTTCCATCAAAGAGAATGTTATTCTCGCTAGATAATCCAGACGGGAGGCGGCCCGGATGCTGTTGGAGTTCGATGCTGATCAGCGGCTTTGGCAGGACACGGTGCGCGACGTCGTGGCCAAGCAATGTCCGCCGTCACTGGTGCGCAGTGTGGCCGAAGACGGCGCCGACACCGAACCGTTGTGGAAGCTGTACCGCGAACTCGGCTGGACCGAACTCAACGACCCGGCCAGCGCCGTCGAGCTGGCCATCGTGCTCGAAGCGCTCGGCCACGCCGCCGACCCCACCCCGTTCCTGGCGACGCTGAGTCAATTCGCGCCGCTGGCCGGCGACCGGTTCGACCCGGGCCAGTCCGGCACCGCGGTCTACAGCGGAGTCACCGCCCGGCGCGACGCCGAGGGGTGGGTGCTCGACGGCACCGCTCGTCACGTCCTCGACGGCGACCGGGTCGACCAGGTGGCGGTGGTGACCGAAGCCGGAGTGTTCCTCGTAGCCGCCGACCAGCTGTCGGCGCGACGGGAATCGGTCTTCGATCCGGTGCTGCACGTCGCCGACCTCTCGTTCCGCGAGGTGCGGGTGCCCGACGGCGACCGACTCAACACCGACCGCGAGCGAGCGCGACACACCGCGCTGACGGGCATGGCCATCACCATGGTCGGAGCCTGCCAGCGCATCCTGGACATGGTCCTCGAACATGTGCGCAGCCGGCACCAATTCGGCGTTCCGATCGGCTCATTCCAGGCCGTGCAACACAAAGCTGCCGACATGCATGTGGCTGTTCAGCGGGCCCGGTCGCTGTCTTACTTTGCGGCACTGACGATTTCCGCGGACGACCCGCGCCGCAGGCTGGCCGCCGCGATGGCCAAGGCGTCAGCCGGCGAGTGTCAGTCGCTGGTGTTCCGGCACGGCCTGCAACTGCACGGCGCAATGGGATTCACTTGGGAGAACGATGTGCAGTTTGCGCTCAAACGGGCCAAGGCCGGTGAGCTGATGCTCGGGGGTGCCGCGGAGCATCGAGCCCAGATCGCCGAGGAGTACCGTGCAGCTGACTTTTGATACCGAGGTCGAGCAGTTCCGGGCGGAATTCTCGGCGTTCCTCGACGACAATCTGCCGGACGCCAGGGAATGCACCGAGCGACCCCGATCGGTGTCTCACATGCCGGCCTGGGCGCGGCGCTGGCAGCGGCTGCTGTTCGACAACGGCTGGCTACTGCCGACCCAGCCGCCCGAGTACGGGGGCCGCAATGCGACCGTGCTGCAGCAGTACGTCTACCT
Organism: Mycobacterium sp. NGS61; assembly: GCF_059812325.1. Taxonomy (NCBI): domain Bacteria; kingdom Bacillati; phylum Actinomycetota; class Actinomycetes; order Mycobacteriales; family Mycobacteriaceae; genus Mycobacterium; species Mycobacterium sp. NGS61. The sequence goes on along the minus strand of NZ_JCALCL010000005.1, from coordinate 191,773 downwards.
CGAGGAGCTGTGCCGCCGCCGGATCTACCACAGCCTCAACCCGCAGGGCGTCAATATCGTTGCGGCGTCGCTGATTTCGTTCGGTAACGACGAGCAGAAGCGGCGCTGGGCGGTACCGATCCTGCGAGCCGAGCTCACCGCGTCACTGGGTATGAGTGAGCCCAGTGCAGGTTCCGACCTGGCGTCGTTGCGCACCCGGGCGGTGCGGGACGGCGACCACTTCGTGGTCAACGGGCAGAAGGTGTGGACGTCGGGCGCCCACGATGCCGACGTCCTGCTGACGTTTGTCCGGACCGACCCGGACGCGCCGAAACACAAGGGCATCAGCGCATTGGTCATCCCCACCGACACCGAGGGCGTGGTCTGTCGGCCCTTCGCGTCGGTCTGCGCCGCCGACGACCTGGATTTCAACGAGGTCTTCTTCACCGATGTCAAGGTGCCGGCCGAGAACCTGGTCGGTGAGCTCAACGGCGGCTGGCGGGTGGCCAACGGCTCGCTGGGGCACGAACGCACCATGATGTGGCTGGGGTTCGCCGACCGGATGGACAATATGCTCGCCGACTTCGTGCCCAGCTCCGCATTGGACCGCGACCAGTACGCCACCACGATCATGGACAAGCAGGCACTGCGCCTGTTGGGGTCGGTGGCGCTGGCTCGTGCGTCGCGCGGCGAGGACGACACGTCGGCCATCTCGGTACTGAAACTTCTTGGCTCCGAAGCGGAATTGCGGATTTCCGAGTACGCGTTGGCCGCGGCGGGTGGGGACGGTCTGGTGCATCCGGCGTTGACCGGGCCGTACGCGCCGATGAATCTCGACCACTATTTCGCGAGTTGGTTCGAGCGGTACGCCCGCAGCTTCTCCGGCACGATCGCCGGCGGTACGTCGGAGATTCAGCGCAACATCATCGCCCAGCGGGTGCTGGGTTTACCTCGCGGGTAGCCGTCCACTTCGGCCCCGAGGGTGACCAGCGTTGCACGCTCGGCGACACCGCGGGCATGGTCCGCTCAGTCGATGACGGCGGCCTCTTTGCGCTCGGTCACCGGACGCGCCAATTCCTGCTCCTCGCAGATGCGTTGCAACTTCTCCAACGTCTCGTCCAGGCCGGCGCCGAGTCGCGGCCCGGGCGTGAAACTGGCCGGTAGCTTGCGCATCCCCTGAATCACGCCGATGGTCTCGTAGTGGACCGCGCCACCGGGGTCGCACCGGTAATCGGGCATCCGGTCCAGCACCGCATTGAGCATCGACTTGAACACCGTGCGCGCCACATTGGATCCGACGCAGCGGTGCACGCCGATGCCGAAACTGAAGTGCCGGTTGCCTTTACGGTCCAGCACCACCTCGTCCGGGTCATGGAACACCGCGGGGTCGCGGTTGGCCATCGCCCATGAGATCCACAGCCGTTCACCCTCTTTGAATCGAGTGCCGTCGAGTTCGGTGTCCTCCGAGAAGGTTCGGCCGTCGCCGGGTGCCGGCGTGAAGTAACGCAGAAATTCTTCGGTGGCGGGGTCGAGTAGCGTCTCGCGCTCGCGCCGCAGGCGTTCTCGTTCGTCGGGATGCTCCGAGAGCCATTCCAGGGAATGGGCGGTCAACGCCGTGGTGGTGTCGAATCCGCCGCCGATCACCAGCCCGAGGTTGCCCAGTATCTCCAGGTCGGGAGCGGGCTCGCCGTCGATTCGCATCTGCAGCAACGCATTCACGATGCCGGGACGCGGATTCTCGCGGATTTCGATCATGTTGTTGACCATGTCCAGGCCCATGTTGCGGTGCATCTCGGTGACGCGCTCGATGTCGGGGGAGTGCTCCGGGGTGTACACCGCGGCATGGACCGGCTCGCTGTACATATTCCACTTCTTGAGCGGAATGCCCAGCATCGCCAGGGTCAGTACGGCGGGCACGATGTTGGCCAGGTCGTCGACGAAATCGATGTGGCCACTTTCGATTTTCTCGTCGACGCACGCGCGGGTGACGTCATCGATGAAGGGTGCCCAGCGCTTGACCGCGGCCGGTGACAGATACGGATTGAGCACCGTCCGGTAGGTGCGGTGCTCGGGGTCGTCCATCTCCAGGATGCCCCCGCGCACCACGCTGACCCGTCTGGCCGTCGGGATCGAAATCCCTTTGTAGCCACGACGTTCGCCGTGGATGTCATGATCGTTGGAGACCGCGGGACAGCGGGCCAGTTCGAACACCTCATGGCTGCCGGCCGCGACCCAGTGCCCGCCGTAGGTCTCCGTCCACGCCATCGGGCACTTGGCGTGCATCTCCTCGGTGATGCTCTTGAACTTCGATCGGTACTCCGCGGAGTGCCGATCGAAGTGGTAGCTGTTCTTCTTGCGATCGCTGTCGCTGTCTATCGCATCGTCCACACTCAAAGCGCTGTCTCCCAGTTCAGTCGGTGAGCATGATGGCTTGCTCGGGGCAGGACTGCGCGGCCTCCCGCACTTGCTCGAGCTGGTCTTCGGGAACCACCTCGTTGACCGCCGAGGAGCTCCCGTCGATGTCGCTGAGCTCGAACGAATCCGGTGCGATCATCGCGCACAGCGTGTGTCCCTGGCAGCGTTCGGCATCCACCCAGACCTTCACCCGTCCTCCTTCGAAATGTCTGTCGGCTGTGTGTTCAGGTGTTTCGGCCGCCGTTGACACCCAGGATCTGACCCGTGATGTAGCTGGCTTCGTCCGACGTGAGGAAGGCACACGCGGCGGCGATATCCTCGGGCTGGCCGATCCGGCGCACCGGGGTCCTGGCGATATTCTCCTCGACATCACCCAGGAACCCCTGGGTTTCGGCGTTGCGCAGCATCGGGGTGTCGATGAAGCCGGGCGGCACGGCGTTGACCGTGATGCCCTTCGGCCCGTATTCGAGCGCCAACGACTTGGTGAGTCCGTTGACCGCGGACTTGGCGGACACGTAGTGCGCCATGAAGGGCTGACCCGAGTGGGCGCTGGACGACGAGATGTTGACGATCCGCCCCCACCCCGCCTCCACCATGTCGGGCAGCACCGCCTGGGTCATGTGGAAGACACCGTTGAGGTTGACGTCGATGACCTTGCGCCATTCGTCGAAGGTGATCTTGTTGAAGCGCTTGAAGCCGTCCAGGCCGGCTGCGTTGACCAGGATGGCGACCGGTCCCAGCTGGTCGCGGATCGCCGACAGCGCAGCGTCCACCTGCGACCGATCGGTCACGTCCGCGGTGAACGAGAGGTCGTCCTCGGCTTCCTTGAGGTCGATGACGGCGACGTTACGACCGTCGGCGCGCAGTCGCCGCGCGATGGCCAGACCGATGCCGGATCCGCCGCCGGTGACCACCGCTGTCTTCATGTCGCAACGCTGCCAATCTCACTCACAAAGAATCTGCCTTACAATTATGAGAATCGTACTCTCCGGCGGAAGTTGCTGGCAAGTTATCCGGCAAACCGCGTGCAGCCTGCACCAAAGGGTGCGTGCGGCGCGACGCTGAGCGACCGCTTAGCCGATCGACAGGGTAATACGCTTCGGCTCATTTCTTGAGTTCTCGCTTCTCGAATGTAAGATTCGCCGGGGATGAGAATGAAGTTATCGTGACTGTCGCCACACCACACAGCCGGGGCAGGGGGTCATCCATGTCGGTGCAGGACGCGTCGGTGGTGCTCGCGCGCCGGGTGCTGGTCACCGGCCGGTCGGTGAGTTCGTGGACCGCAAGTCTCTTGCGGTCTCAGTGATAGGAGCGCCCGCGTTGAAACCCCTCGAAGGAATCCGCGTCCTGGAAGTCGCCATGTACGGCTTCGTCCCGTCGGCGGGCGCAGTGCTTGCCGAGTGGGGCGCGGACGTGGTCAAGGTCGAGCACGCTGTCACCGGCGACCCGCAGCGAGGCCTGCGTCAGACCGGCATGCTGCGCGTCGAGGGCGACCCCAACCCGAACATCGAACACGCCAACCGCGGCAAGCGCAGCATCGGCCTGGACATGTCGGTGCCGCAAGGAAAAGAGGTGCTGTATGACCTTGCGCGCCGATCCGACGTGTTCCTGACCAGCTTCCTGCCCGACCACCGGCGGAAATTCGGCATCGACGTCGACGACATCCGGGCGGTGAATCCGAACATCGTCTACGCTCGCGGAAGCGCGCTCGGGCCACGCGGTGACGAAGCGACCAAGGGTGGGTATGACATGACCGCCTTCTGGTGCCGGGCCGGTACGGCCGCCACCATCACGCCGATGGGTTACGACGGGATGATCAATCCGCCCGGACCCGCCTACGGCGACACCATCTCCGGCACCAACCTGGCGGGCGGTATCGCTGCGGCGTTGTTGAAGCGGGAGCGCACCGGGGAAGCGTCGGTGGTCGACGTGTCGTTGCTCGGCAGCGGGTTGTGGTCACTGGGACACACGGTGGCGTTGACGAATCATCTGGGCCAGCTGATGATGTCGCCGCCGCCGGGCATCCACGGTTCACCGGTCAACCCGTTGGTGGGCGTGTATCCGACTGCGGACAACCGCTATATCTCCCTGGTGATGATGCAGCCCACCAAGTTCTGGGCCGACGTGTGCCGGCACATCGATCGCCCAGAACTGGCAGACGACCCGCGTTTCAGCGATGCGGAGAAAATCGCTGCGAACACAGCAGAAGCCGTGGAGATCTTGACCAAAGTCATTGCAACACGCACCCTTGCCGAGTGGAGCGAACGTTTCGCGACGCTGGCGGGTCCATGGGCGCCCGTGCAGGACACCCTGCAAGCTGCCGATGATGCGCAGATTCGATCCAACGAATACATTGTGCGCGCAGGCGAACTCGAGCTCGTCGCCAATCCGGTGCAGTTCGATGTCACCGCGCCGCAGACGGGCCCGGCACCCGGGTTCGCCGAGCAGACCGACGAAATCCTGTTGGAACTCGGCCTCGACTGGGACCGCATCATCGAACTCAAGACCGCCGGCGCGGTCACGTAGGACGTCCGATGCCCGATAACGGTTATGCGTTTTCCATTCCCACCGGACGCGGTATGAGCAATAATCGCCAAACGCGTCAAGGCGTGGGGTTTCGTGCGGCGGCTACGTCTCGGCAGCAGCTACTCACGCGACAGAGCGGAGGGACCGTCGGCAGGATGGTAGAAGTCGTTGACGGTGTCGCATCTGCTAAGCCCCCGCTGTCACTGACACCCGCGGCCCGGATCGGCATGTCGCGCAGTTCAGTTGCCGCCGCTGCGCTCACCGGGAAGGGATCTCGGACCTATGGCGAGTAAGGGCGCGGAACGCTGGACCCCGGGTATTTCACTGGGGCGCGGTTCCAAGCCCATGGAGGCCGTCGGCGCGCTGTTTGCGATGTCGGCCGACGCCATCAAATATCTCTTCCGCCGGCCGTTCCAGTGGCGCGAATTCCTGGAGCAGTCGTGGTTTGTGGCGCGGGTCGCGATCTTGCCAACGTTGTTGGTGGCCATACCTTTCACCGTTCTGGTGAGCTTCACCCTCAATATCCTGTTGCGCGAACTGGGCGCTGCTGACCTCTCCGGTGCCGGGGCCGCCTTCGGTGCGGTCACTCAGGTCGGTCCGCTGGTGACCGTGTTGATCGTCGCGGGGGCCGGTGCCACCGCGATGTGCGCGGACCTGGGTTCCCGAACCATCCGCGAAGAGATCGACGCGATGGAGGTGCTGGGCATCAACCCGGTTCAGCGTTTGGTGACGCCCCGAATGCTGGCCTCGGGTCTGGTGGCACTGCTACTGAACAGCCTGGTCGTCATCATCGGAATTCTGGGCGGTTATGTCTTCTCGGTGTTCGTCCAGGACGTGAACCCCGGCGCGTTCGCCGCCGGAATCACCCTGTTGACCGGTGTCCCCGAGGTGATCATCTCCTGTGTCAAGGCAGCGCTTTTCGGCCTGATCGCCGGGTTGGTCGCCTGCTACCGCGGGCTGACCGTCTCCGGCGGCGGCGCGAAGGCTGTCGGCAACGCCGTCAACGAGACGGTGGTGTACGCGTTCATGTCGCTGTTCGTGGTGAATGTGGTCGTCACCGCGATCGGTATCAAGATGTCGAGCAAGTAGCGGAAAGGGGGTAACGACTCACGTGACGCTGCGAGCTACCTATCCGCGGGTGGCGCGGACGCTGGAGAAGCCGGTCGGTGCCCTGGGCCGATTCGGCGATCACACGTTGTTCTACGGCAAGTCCCTCGGCGCGATCCCCTTCGCCGCCACCCATTACCGCCGTGAGATCATCCGGCTGATCGCCGAAATCAGCATGGGGGCCGGCACTCTGGCGATGATCGGCGGGACACTGGTCATCGTCGGATTCCTGACCCTGGCCACCGGCGGGACGCTGGCCGTGCAGGGTTACAGCTCGCTGGGCAACATCGGCATCGAGGCACTCACCGGATTCCTGTCCGCCTTCATCAACGTGCGGATCGCGGCGCCGATCGTCGCGGGCATCGGCTTGGCGGCAACGTTCGGTGCCGGAGTGACGGCACAGCTCGGGGCGATGCGGATCAACGAGGAGATCGACGCGCTGGAATCGATGGCGATCCGCCCGGTCGCCTACCTGGTGAGCACCCGGATAGTGGCCGGAATGCTGGCGATCACGCCGCTCTACAGCATCGCGGTGACGCTGTCGTTTCTGGCCAGCCAGTTCACGACGGTGTTCCTGTTCGGCCAGTCAGGTGGTCTGTACCAGCATTACTTCAACACCTTCCTGAACCCCATCGACCTGCTGTGGTCGTTCCTGCAAGCCATCCTGATGGCGATCACCATCCTGCTGATCCATACCTATTACGGCTTCTTCGCCTCCGGCGGCCCGGCCGGTGTGGGTGTCGCGACCGGCAACGCGGTCCGCACCTCGCTGATCGTCGTCGTGTCGGTGACCCTGCTCATCTCGTTGTCCATCTACGGCTCCAACGGCAACTTCAACCTGTCGGGCTAGGAGGGGTGGTGAACGAGAGGCGCGCGTATGTCAGTCCGTTGGTGGGCTTGGCGACCATCGGCGTGATCCTGGCCATCGTCGCCGTCGCCATCGGGTTGTTCAGCAGCAGCTTCACCGAGAGCATCCCCGTCACCGTCGTGTCGCCGCGGGCGGGACTGGTGATGAACCCGGAAGCCAAAGTGAAGATGCGTGGCGTTCAGGTGGGCAAGGTCGAAAGGATCGAAGAGCGGCCCAACGGTCAAGCCGTGTTGCACCTGGCGATGTACCCGTCAGCAATGCAGTTCATTCCGCGCAATGTGCTGGTCGACATCGCGTCGACGACAGTCTTCGGTGCCAAGTTCGTCGAGTTGCTGCCCCCCGAAAACCCCTCGCAGCAGAGTCTGCAACCGCATCAGGTGCTCGAGGGCAAAGGCGTCACGGTGGAGATCAACACCGTCTTTCAGCAATTGACGTCGTTGCTGGGTTCGATCGATCCCGCCAAACTCAACGAGACCCTCGGCGCGATCGCGGCGGCGGTGAACGGCCGCGGCCACAAGATCGGCCAAGCGCTGGCCGACCTGGACGCGTTCCTGGCCACCCAGGATCCCGCGCTGCCCGCGCTGAACCACGACCTGAGCGTGCTGCCCGCGGTGAGCAACGCCTACGGCGATGCCGCACCGGATCTGATGAGGGCGGCTGAGAATGCCACGCAGCTCAGCAAATCCATCGTCGAGGAACAGCAGAATCTGGACGCGTTCCTGATCAGCTCGATCGGACTGGCCGACATCGGCAACGAAGTGGTGGGCGGAAACCGGCAGGGCCTGACCGATGTGCTGCATCTGCTGCTGCCGACGACCAACCTGACCAACGAGTACAGCCCGGCGCTGACGTGCGCCCTGGGGGGCATGGCGGTGAACCTGCATGCGGCGGCGTTGCCCGAACCGATGATCAACGTGCTGGTCTATCTCGGTTTCGGCGCTGAGCGCTACCGCTACCCGGCGAACCTGCCCAAGGTGGCTGCGACCGGCGGTCCGCAGTGCCACGATCTGCCGCGGGTGCCCTTCGAGCACGCCCCGCCGTTCGTGATCGCAGATATCGGCGCCAACCCGCAGGAGTACGGAAACCCGCAACTGCTGCTGAACTCCGACGGTCTCAAGCAGCTGCTCTACGGACCGATCGACGGACCGCCGCGCAACAGTTTCCAGGTCGGAGATCCCGGATGAGCAACTCACGCGGAATGATCTTCAAATTCGGCGCCTTCGCGGTGATCATGGTGCTGCTGACCATCTCGTTGTTCTTCATCTTCGGGCAGTACCAAACCGGTTCCACGAATGAGTATTCGGCGCTCTTCACCGACGTGTCACGACTCAAGGAGGGTCAGACGGTGCGGGTGGCCGGGGTCCGGGTGGGCACCGTCAACAGCATCGAATTGCGTGCGGACAAGAAGGTTTTGGTCAAATTCGACGCCAACCGCAGCGTCGTGCTCACCGGCGGCACCAAAGCGGTCGTGCGCTACCTGAATCTGGTCGGCGACCGGTACCTGGAACTCCTCGACGGACCCGGGAACACGAGGGTGCTGCCGGCCGGCAGCGAGATCCCGATCGATCGCACCGCGCCGGCCCTCGACCTCGACCTGCTGCTGGGCGGACTGAAGCCGGTCACCAAGGGACTCAAGGCCGAAGACGTGAATGCGCTCAGCGCGTCGCTGATCCAGGTCTTCCAGGGCGAGGGTTCGACCCTGCAGTCGCTGCTGTCCAAGACATCTTCGTTCTCGAATACATTGGCCGACAACAGCGAATCGGTCCAGGCGCTGATCGACAACCTCAACACGGTGGTCGGCACCGTCAATTCCGAGGGCACGAAATTCTCCGGCGCCATCGACCGTCTCGAGCGCCTGATCAGCGGATTGGCCGGCGACCGCGACACGATCGGCACCGCCATCACCGCCCTGGACAACGGCACCGCCTCCATCGCCGATCTGCTCACCCGCGCCCGACCGCCATTGGCCGGCACCGTCGATCAACTGAATCGGCTTGCGCCGCTGTTGGATAACGACAAGAACGTCATCGACATCTCGTTGCGCAAGTTGCCGAACAACTACCGCAAGTTGACCCGGTTGGGGTCTTACGGCGCCTGGTTCCCCTATTACCTCTGCGGACTGTCGCTGCGCGTCTCGGACCTGCAGTACCGGACGGTGGAAGTGGGCATCAAGCACCAAGTCACGGGAAGGTGCGCCGAACCCGATGCTTAAGTACCGCGGAGCACAGCTCATTCGCGCCGGATTCCTCGGCGTCGTCTCGATCATGCTGGTGATCGCCGTCGGGCTGTCCCCGGATGCGTTGATTCAACGGGCTACCGCCGTCCGCTACCAAGCCGTGTTCGGCGATGCCGGCGGTCTGGTAACCGGCAACGACGTGACGGTCTCGGGGATCAAGGTCGGCAGCGTGTCCGGGATGAAGTTGCAGAACGGCGATGTCCTGGTGACGTTCACCGTCAAAGGCGCTGTGCTACTCGGCTCGTCGAGTACCGCTCACATCCGGACCGGGTCGTTGCTGGGCCAGCGGGTGCTCACCGTGGAGTCCACCGGCAACGGCAAAATGCGCCCGATGGACGTCATCCCGCTGTCGCGCACCTCGTCGCCGTATTCGCTGTCCGAGGCTGTCGGTGATCTGGCGACCGACATCCAGGGAACCAATACCGACTCCCTCAACCAATCCCTTGACACCCTGGCGACCACCCTGAATCAGATTGCGCCGCAACTAGGTCCGACGTTCGACGGCGTTACCCGGCTGTCCGCGACCATCAACGGCCGCGACCAGCAGCTCAGTCAACTACTCAAGGGCGCGGCCGACGTCACGCACATTCTTTCCGAACGCAGCCAGCAACTGAACACGCTGATCCTCAACGCCGACGACCTGCTGTCGATGCTGGTGGAGCGACGCCAGGCGATCGTGCGGCTGCTGGCCAGCACGTCCGCGGTGGCCAAACAACTGACCGGTCTGGTCCACGACAATGAGGCCGAGTTGGCGCCCACGCTGACGAAGCTGAACTCGGTGACCGCGATGCTGGAGAGCAATCGAGACAACCTCGGCAAAGCGATACCCGGCTTGGCCAAGTTCGAACTGACCCAAGGTGAAACGGTGTCCAGCGGGTTCTACTACAACCCGTTCATCCCGAACCTGTTCCAGTTCGAGTTCTTCCAGTGGTTGTTCGACTACGCATTCGGCTTCCGCGCCTACGGCGCGCCCGGTCAGCCACCGGACAATGCCGGGCCGCGGTCACTCCTGCCTTTCCCGTTCAATATGAATCCGGGCGGGTCGCGGTGATGCGCCGCCGAGGCTTCAAGATCGCACTGGCGGTCCTGTTGGTCGTGCTCGTCGTCGTCGGCGCCGGGGTCATGATCCGCAATACGTTCTTCCGGCCTACCACGATCACCGCGTACTTCCGCACCGCCACCGCGATCTATCCGGGCGACGACGTGCGGGTATCGGGCATGAAAGTGGGCACGATCGAGTCGATCGAGCCGGGGGGCACCCAGGCCAGAATGGTGATGCACATCGATCACGGCATCTCCATCCCGTCGGACGCCAGAGCCGTCATCGTCGCCCAGAACCTGGTGGCTGCGCGCTATGTCCAGCTCACCCCGGCCTACCGCAACGCCGGCGCCACGATGAAGGACGGCGCGGTGATCCCGGTCGACCGGACGGCCACCCCCGTCGAATGGGACGAGATCAAAGACCAATTGATGAAGTTGGCAACGGATTTCGGACCCAACAGCAGAGCATCGACACCGGCGGTGTCGCGGTTCATCGACGCGGCCGCCGACGCGCTGGGCGGCAACGGCGACAAACTTCGCCAGACACTGGCGCAACTGTCGGCGCTGGGACGAACCTTCGCCAACGGCAGCGGCAACTTCATCGACATCATCAAGAACCTGCAGACCTTCATCGGAGCCTTGCGCGACAGCAACATTCAATTGGTGCAGTTCAACAATCGGCTCGCCACCCTGACCAGTGTGCTCGACGACAACAAGCCCACCCTGGACGCGGCATTGACCGACCTGTCGACCGCCGTCGTGGAAGTACAGCGGTTCATCGCAGGCACCCGGGACCAGACCGCCGAGCAGATCACCCGGCTGGCCGACCTGACCCAGATCCTCGTCGACAACAAGATGGCACTGCAGAATGTGCTGCACGTGGCGCCGAACGCAATCGCCAACGGCTACAACGACTATGACCCGGACGTCGGCAATGTCCGCGGTGGGGTGGGCTTGCAGAACTTCAGCAATCCGACCTTCGCCTACTGCTCACAGATCGGGGCCATCGAAAACGTCACCGCGGTCGAGACCGGAAAGCTGTGCGGTCTCTATCTGAGTCCGGCTCTGAAAGTGTTCAACCCGTTGATGCTGTTCAACTTCAACTACCTGCCGATTCCGGTCAACCCGATTCTGGCTCCGGCGTTCGACCCGCAGAATGTCGTGTACACCGAGGATCGGTTGAAGCCGGGCGGGATAGGCCCGAGGCCAGCGCCCCCCGAATTGCCGCCCGCGGTGTCGGCATTCAGCGGGCTGCCGGGCGACACTCCGGAGTATCCGCCACCGCCCGGTCCGCCGGCGCGGATACCGGGGGCGGCGATGCCGGAGCCGCCACCACCGAGCCTGCCCGTCCAACCACCACCCGTACCAAACAGCCCCGCGGACCTGCTCCTGCCCGCAGAGAGGCATTCCCCATGACCCCCCGGCGACAAGGCCGGCCGCCCGCGCCCGCCGCGCGGACCGTTCGCCGGGTTCTGGGCATTGCCGTCACCGTCATACTCACTGTGAGCGGGTGTGCGTTCAGCGGACTGAACTCGCTGCCGCTACCCGGTGCGGTGGGACGCGGGCCGGATGCCACCACCTACTACGTCGAGATCGCCAATGTCGGGACGCTGGAAGCGAATTCGCCGGTGATGGTCAACGACGTGATCGTCGGCAGCGTCAGCAAGCTGACCGTCCGCAACTGGCATGCCGACGTCGAACTCTCGGTGCAGCGCGGTGTGGTCATTCCCGAGAATGTGGTGGCCAGCGTCGGACAGACCAGCCTGCTGGGATCCATGCACCTGGCCCTGAACACGCCGCTGGGTCAGCAAGCGCACGGCAAGTTGCCACCCGGCGCCAAGATTCCAATCGATCGCGCCTCGACCTATCCCTCCACCGAGCAGACGCTCTCCTCGTTGTCGGTGGTCCTCAACGCCGGCGGATTGGGACAGATCGGCGACATCATCAACAACTTCAACGCCGCGCTCTCCGGGCACCCTGCGGAGATACGCGATCTGCTGCACCGGTTGGACACCTTCATCGGCACCTTCGACGCGCAGCGCGAGAATCTGGTTGCGTCGATCCAATCGCTGAACCGGCTCACCGGAACGTTGGCAGGCCAGCGTGACGTGATTACGCGGGCGCTGAACAAGATTCCGCCGGCACTGGACGTGCTGATCAGGGAGCGGCCCCGGCTCACCACGGCACTGAACAAACTGGGGACGTTCGGTGACACGGCAACGAGACTGGTCAACGACGCCGGGTCGGATCTGGTGAACAACCTGCGGAATCTCGAGCCGACGATCCGGGGGTTGGCTGATGTCGGGCCGGAACTCGATCAGGCCATCGCCTATGCGCCGACATTCCCGTTCACCCAGGGTTTCATCGATCGCTATGTCCGTGGCGACTACGTCAACGGCAACTTCATCCTGGACCTGACCAACTCTGGACTGCGCAAGAGCATCCTGCGCGGCACCCACTGGGAGCGGTTGGGCGCAGAACCGGTGCCGGCGCCGGGAGACCCGCAGTATCTGCAGTTCCGGTACGGTGCACCCCCCGGATCGCCGGGCTCGTTCCTGCCGGGTCCACCGCCGGCTGCGGCACCGGGAGCACCCGGCCCGCTGCCGGGTCCGGCGCCCGCGGCGCCCGGCCCGCCCCCGGCGGGTGTGCCGAGCCTATTGGGGCCTGCGCCGGCGCCGGCAGAACAGGGTCCGCTGCCGCCGCCTACCGGGTTGCCACCCGTGGTCGCTCCGGTGCAGGGGGGTGGATAGATGCTGACTCGCTTCATCCGCATCCAACTCGCGATTTTCGCGATCGTCGGGATCCTCGGCATGGTCGTCATGGTCGTCCTCTACATCCAGGCGCCGACGCTGCTGGGCATCGGCAAGATCACCGTGACGCTGGAACTTCCCGAGAGCGGCAACCTGTACCGCTTCAGCAACGTGACCTATCGCGGGGTGCAGATCGGGAAGGTGACGGGCGTCGAGCTCACTGCGCGGGGCGCGAAAGCAACTATGCGGCTTGACAGTTCTCCGAAAATACCGGCGAACCTGGATGCGGAGGTGCGCAGCCTTTCCGCGGTGGGCGAGCAGTACGTCGACCTGCGGCCGCGCACCAGTTCGGGTCCCTATCTGCGCGAGGGCTCGGTCATCGCCGCGAGCAATACCCGCACCCCGCAGCCGATCGGGCCGGTGCTGGACCAGACCAGCGCCCTGCTCAACAGCATTCCGCAGGGCAAGCTCACCAAGCTGCTCGACGAATCGTTCCGGGCGTTCAACGGGGCCAGTTACGACTTTCAGTCGCTGTTCGACTCGACCTCGCGGATAGCCGGCGACCTCAACGGCGTCGCAGACCGCACGCGACGCCTCACCGAGGACACCGCGCCGCTGCTCGACTCGCAGGCGCAGACCACCGACAGTATCCGGCGGTGGGCTCACAGCCTGGCGGGTGTCACCGGCCAACTGGCGACCAACGATCCGCAGATTCGTAGCGTCCTGCACAACGGACCGGGGGCGTTCAACGAGGCGTCCCGGCTGCTCGACCAGATCAAGCCGACCTTGCCGGTGCTGCTGGCGAACCTGACCACGATCGGTCAGATCGGGGTGACCTACCACGCGTCCCTCGAGCAGGTGCTGGTGCTGTTCCCACCGTTCGTCGCGGCGATCCAATCGTTCGTCGGCAGCAACAGCCCTACCGGTTTGGCGACCGGTGCCTTCAACCTCATCATCAGTGACCCGCCCGCATGCACCGTCGGATTCCTGCCGCCGAGTCAATGGCGGTCCCCGGCCGACACCACGACCATGGACACACCGGACGGGCTGTACTGCAAGCTGCCCCAGGATTCGCCCATCGGGGTCCGCGGCGCCCGCAACTACCCGTGCATGGGCCATCCCGGCAAGCGGGCGCCGACGGTCGAAATATGCGACAGCGACCAGCCTTTCATGCCGCTTGCGATGCGGCAGCACGTCTTCGGCACCTACCCGCTGGATCCGAATCTGCTGTCCCAGGGGATCCCGCCGGACGACCGGGTCAACTTCAACCGGGAAAGAATCTTCGGTCCGATCGACGGAACGCCGATGCCGCCCGGGCTGGGCCCGGCGCGGGGATCGGCGATCCCGCCCAACGCCCCACCGCCGGCACAACTTTCACCGATGGGTGCGGTCGACCCCATCGCGCCGCTCGACACGCCTGCCGGCGCGCCCAGCCCGGCACCGGCGGCCGCGCCCGGTCCGCCGCCGGACCCGGCACCCGCAGCCGCACCAAGTGCGTTCGGGCGCAACGGATTACCCTCCGGGCCGGCCGTCGTCTTCGCCCAGTACAGCCCGGAGACCGGCAGCTATATGACTCCGGACGGTCAGGTCTACCGCCAGTCGGACCTGGTCGCGTCGAAGGCGCCGAAGACGTGGAAGGACATGTTCGCCATCTGAGGCGTTGTCTGCTCAGCCGATCCGGTCCAGCCGGAACGGCTGCTCGATGTACAGCGGAAGGTTCACGCCGCAGGCGCCACTTGCGGCACTGGTGCGCTCCCGCCCGGCGAACACCGTCGATTCGGGGTTGAGCGTATTGGCGCCGGTCACCGGGTCGGCGGGATAGAAGTAGATATTCGAGTGGCCGATGTACGAAGTGCCGTCCTCGCAGACCTCCCAGTTCGGGATGTCGCGTTTGACGAACCAGGTCGTTCCGTCGTGCATGTACAGTTGCGCGGTCCAGCCCTGGTCGCTGACCACCCGGCCGGCGCAGTCTTGAGCGGTCGAGCAGGACGAGGAGATGGTCCACGTGCTTCGGACCACGTCCTCATCGTGATACACCTGCCTGGTCTTGGCCCAGTCGCCGATCTGGGTGGCGGTGTAGGTCCCATTGATGGCGGGGTCGTAGGCCCATGCCGGCGGGGCTGTTCCTAGGCCGGCGACCAGGGTGGCCGCCGAGAGTGTCACAGCAGCCGCTGCACTGATCGGACGCATCATGAGTTGCTCCTCGACGCGCTTACTACCATTGAAATGGAGTCCGGACTTCACGATATATAAGAAGCGTGCTCACAAGCCTTCAAATTTTTCAATTAGCCACGAACTTTTGACTTTTTTCAACGTTACCCGAAGGCTGCTCGATGTCACTACTGGCTCCGGCTTTTCTTTGCTTGCCGTTTTTTGCCGGACGAAGACGAGCACCACCGCCGAATCGGGATGCAGTTCGGTCACTGCGGCTTTGACGACGGTCGCGGTGCTCGTCACTTGCGCGCGCTGCGTCGAGGGACTGACGATCTGGTCGGCGAACTGCTGGTAATAGAGCAGATAGTCGTCGGTGACCCGGGATTTGGCGTTCGTGAGGTCATGGCTCAGCGTGTCCGGTGAGTAGGAAAGCAGCGCCACCGCGCCGTCGCTGGCCGCTCCGATGACCTGGTGCGTGACGTTGCGGTCGGTCTGCCAATCCGACCGATAGGTTGCCAAGAAGTACCAGGTGGCGAAACCCGTACTGGTCAGCAGCAGCAGGGTCAGCACCATCGCGGGCCACTTAGCCAGCCAACGACGCGTCGGGTGCCCGTCCCGGCCGGTCGTCACCGGGCGGACCGACTTCTGCATCGCCTCGGCGTCGGCGGTCATGGGACGAACTCGACCTTGGCGATCTTGAGTCGTCCGGCGTCGGTCGCGACGTTGACGACCAGCCGCCAGGTCCGGATCTCCGGCTTGGACTGATCAGGCTTGGTGATCTCCGATCTGGCCGCGACCAGCACAACCGCGGAGTCACTGGTCATCGACTGCACCGCCACGGACTGCACGGATGCCTTGGTGACGACCTTTGATTCCTCGAGGGACCTGACCATGTCTTCGGCGCCCATCAGGACGCCGGCTTTGAACTGTCCGGTGGTCTCATCGGCGAAACGCTGCATGTCCGCTCTGGCTTTTGTCGAGTCGACCGACATCATTATCTGCACGGCGTTGCGGGCGACCGCAGCGAATTCGGCCGTCCTTTGAGTTTGCTGAACCACCCTTTGGTGATGCCAGATCAAATAGCCGCTGCCCGCCAGTGCGCCGCAGCTGACCAGAATCGCGGCGATGGCGGCAAGAGTCCTGCGACCCGGGCGACGCGGCCGGAGCCGGCGTGCCCACGACCGCCGTTCCTCATCCGGCGGATTGCCGGACCCGGTTGCGGCCCGCTCGGCCTGTTCGCGCAACGCGACTGCACGGGCTCGGGCAATCTCGGCGCGCGCTTCTGCTTCGGCGAGATCGTCGTCGCCGTCGAGGAGGGCCTCGATCGGAATGTCGGCGTCGAGCGCCTCGGTTGATAGCTCACCCGGCGGCATCGAGCACCTCCTCGCCCGGAATCACGGCGAGAGTCACATTAGCACTCGTACGGCAGATGCCCGCTCGGCCGGCGCACAATGCGCTCCTCTCGAACCAGGAGAATTTTCTTACCATCTGTCACCAAGGTAATGAATTTTCAGACCTACTGTGGCAAATTAAGTTGGTGCGATTCATTATCGGCGCGATCGCTGCATCGCTGGGCCTGGCGATGTCCGCGGGCCTGCCTGCGCCGCCCGCCGCCGCCGATCCCGCCAGTTGCGATTACGCGGACTGCACGCCGGGCATCGCCGGACACCAGGTGCTGGGTGCGCCGTGCGACAACACCACGTATTTCGTGTTCGGCACCGCGGACTACTACGTATCGTTCGCCACCGAGCCGGGACGGTTGATGTTCTGCGGCTCCCCGCGGCGGTATGAACCGCGCTGGTTCCGGTCACCGCCGATGGTCGGCGTCAAGCAGGAGAACGCCTCGTGCTCCGAATGGCCGACTTTCTATGTCGCACAGGCTCCGGACGGTCTGTTCCTGGTCTGCAACGCCCATGACGGTTTCCAACGTTGGGAGCGCGGCGACACCTGATCGTGCCGCCGACTCATGGTCGCGTGTTCGGGATGTTCGGCTGATCCTGGAACGGGCTCGGCCCGAAGTAGTCGTCGGTATGGATCGTGCCGTCGCGGTCGCGATGATGGGCATCGTGACACGTGGACGGATCGAAGTTATAGCCCCAAGCCGCCTCGTCATAGGGTTGGCCGGGGCACCAGTGATACCCCACCCACGGCCACTGCGGGTCGTCGGCCTGAGCGGTGGCGGCGCTCGCAATCATGAAGCCGGTGGTAATCATGATCGCTGCGGCAGCCAGACGACGAACAGTCTCCATAGAGGAACGGTATCTGAGTAACCGCGTCGTGAAAATGCGATCGGGCTATTCAGCGGCGGCGTCGAACAGACGCCGGGTGATCCGCAGCAGTTGGGTGCGTAGGGTCTGGTCGTCGATGTCGGCGACCAGCGGATGCACCACCCCCACCGCGATCGCACCCGAGAGCATGGCAGCCGAGACGCGCGCGTCCTCGGCAACGCCGTCGACGAGAACACCGTAGAGGCGCTCGATGAACTGCTGGAACGGCTGGTGATCGGCCAGCAGGCGGACGATGACGGGGTCGAACTGCAAGGTGCTTGCCGCACCGCGCCGCTGGACGGCAACCTCGATGACCCGGTCCAGCAGTACGTCGCGCGCCCGGGTCCGGTGATCGTGTGCTTCGGCGGCTTCCAGTGCCTCCTCCAGACCGCCGAGTTCACGCTCGGTGAGAGCGATGACGATCTGCTCCTTGGTCTTGAATTGGTGGTAAACAGCGGCTTTCGTGACGCCGACGGCGTCGGCGATCATCTGCAGTGAGGTTCCGCCGACACCGTTCTCACCGATCAGCTGCAGGGCGGCATCCAGGATGCGCAGCTGCGCGGGGCTGCGGGTGATGAACCGGAATCGGCTCGGTGCTGAGACCACGCAGTCAGAGTAGCCGATCGGCTATTGACGATGGGGTAGCCGTTCGGCTAGCTTCGCTGACGAGCCCGAAGGAGTCATCGATGTCCGATATCGGCGCTGCAGCCACCCCGCCACGATCACCCGCCGCGCGGCGAATCGATGGCGAGGTGATCCTGCTCTGGACGCTGCCGGTCCTGCTGCTCATCTGGATCGCGGCCTTCCTGTTGTTCCCGGGATTTCACCCGCCGATGTCTCCGTCGATGACGGCCGAGCAGGTGGCCGCGTTCTATCGCGATCCGGCTCATCTGCCCGAGATCCGGTACAGCATGATCGTCTTCAACTGGTTCGGCGTGTGCCTGGTGCCGATCCTGGTGCTGGTTGCGATGCAGATTCGCCGGATGGCTCATCGCACCCCGATCTTCTCCTACGCGATGCTGGGCTGCGTCGCCGGCGGCCCCACCTTGTTCCTGATCGCCAACGTGTGCTGGTTGCTGGCCGCATTCCGACCGGAACGGCGACCGGAATTGACCCAGTTGCTCAACGATTTCGCCTGGATCACCTTCACCATCCTGGTTCCCTACCTGATCGGGCAGAGCGTAATCTTGTCTCTGGCAATCTATTTCGACGATCAGCCGCGACCGGTGTTCCAGCGCTGGGTGGGTCACTTCAATCTCGTCGTAGCCGCGGCGCTGGTCCCGGCGGCGTTCGTGGGCCTGTCGTTGTCGGGTCCGCTCGCATGGGACGGCGTGCTGTCCTTCTGGTTGAAGAACGTCGCCATCACCGTCTGGATCGTGGTGACCGGCGTGGTCCTGGCCCAGGCCATATATCGGGAACGATCTGAAAACCAAAGCCAGGCAATGACATTGGAACCCGCTTGAGCGCGGTGGTGGCGCTACCGGAGCGCTCGGCCGCACCGCGGGGCCCCTGGCGGCACCGGTTTGCCTGGCACCTGCGGCACAACCCCAAGCGCGAGCTGTGGTTGGCCTGGTGGACACTCGTCGTCTTCTACAACATCTTCTTCCCGGTGTTCTTCATCGTGGCTCAAGTCCAGCCGCCGCCCCAGCCCACCTGGGACCTGGCCACACAGGTGCACTGGTTCAATGAACGCCGCCTCGGCATCCCCATCGGGCTCGGCGTCATCTTCGTCATCTGTGGGATGAACGCGATCAACAACGCCCTGATCGCCTATTCCATGCGGCGCATGTCGGTGAGCCGCGCGTTCGGATACTCCTACCTGCTGATCTATGCGCTCAGCGCGGTGCCGGGCCTGCTCCTGCTCTGTATCGCGTTGATCGTCGGGACACTACGCCCGCACCGAGATCCCGAGGCGATCGGTTGGCTCTACGACTTCGCCTTCTTGTCGTTCGACGGGACCATGGGGGTTTTCCTGATCGGGTCGCTGCTGTGGATGGTCGCGATACT
The DNA here is from genome assembly GCF_059812325.1 of Mycobacterium sp. NGS61. NCBI lineage: Bacteria > Bacillati > Actinomycetota > Actinomycetes > Mycobacteriales > Mycobacteriaceae > Mycobacterium > Mycobacterium sp. NGS61. The sequence goes on along the minus strand of NZ_JCALCL010000005.1, from coordinate 172,423 downwards.
GATCGATAAGAATCGGGTGTTTCCCAAGTGGTTCGGCTATCTCAATCTGTGCAACGCGCTGACCGAGGTCGTCGTGGCGCCGTGTTGGATCTTCGGGCGTGGCGTGCTGGCCTGGAACGGGCAGATCGCGTGGTGGTTGGACATGGTGGTGTTCGGCATCTATCAGGTGACCTTTGTCGTCATGCTCTTCCGGATGATCCGGCGTGAAGACTTCGGTACCGGACCGCTACCCGAGCTGCCCAGTAAGCGCGCGGCGGGACAGGCGGGCGCGTCATGACCGAGCTGGCCGGAGAAGACAAGCGCGCGACGTTCGTGCCGGGCCAGCCGGACATGTGGGCCTTCGTCCTGTTCGAAAGTCTGATATTCACCGGATATTTCGGCTTCTACCTGTTCTACCGGACCAGGAGCCCGGGGCTCTTCTTGAGCTCCCAGGAGCACCTGGATCTGCGCATCGGCGTGCTGAACACACTCGTGTTGCTGCTGAGTTCCTGGTCAGTGGCGCGATGCGTGCAGTCGGCGCGCTCCGGCGCGTATCGGGCAGCGCTGCGCGACGTTCTGGCGACGGCCGCGTTCGCCGCAGTCTTTCTGTCTCTGAAAGTTTTCGAATGGTCCCGGCTGGTGCATGCCGGAAACGGCCTGGACAGCAACGACTTTTTCGGCTACTACTTCTTCCTCACCGGCATTCATTTCGTGCACCTGCTCATCGGATTCGTCGTCCTCGGTGTCATCGGTTACCGCCTCCTGGGTGCCCGGCGTGGCACCGCCGACTCTCAAACACTGATTGAAACGTGCGCAACCTATTGGCACACAGTCGATTTCCTCTGGGTGCTGATCTTCGCGTTGTTGTACGTGGTGCGGTGACGCGGTGAAGCCCAACGCGAGGCTGCTGGTGGTGTGGGCGGTACTGGCCATGCTCACGTTGGGTTACCTGTGGATCGACCACTCCGTCCACGGCACCAGTGTGGTGCTCACGACCAGCGTCATCGTCATCGCACTCATCAAGGTGCGCATCATCTTTCGCGAGTTCATGGAAGTCCGGGAGGCGCCCGCACGACTGCGCCGGCTCACCGATGCCTGGGTATTGCTGATCGCGGCCGGATTGTTCGGCAGCTATTTCATCGGCCTGGCGATCAACTGACCGGTCGCCCGGCCGGTGGCTCCTGGGGTGTGAAGGTGAGGTGGAGCTGGTTGAGTCCGCGCAGGATGTAGGTGGGCTCGTAGGTGAATCGGCGGTCGTCGGCGGTGCCGTGGTGGGCTTCGTCGAGGTTGATGTCGGCCATCCGGTCCAGTATCCGTTCGATGGACACCCGGCCTTCGACCCGGGCGAGTGGGCCGCCGGGGCAGGAGTGCACGCCGCGCGCGAACGCCATGTGTTCGCGGACGTTCTTGCGGTCCAGCCGGAACTCGTGCGGGTCGTCGAAGCGGCGCGGGTCACGGTTGGCCGCACCGGGCAACACCATCACCACGGTGCCGGCCGGAATGTCCACTCCGCCAACCTGGGTCGACCTGCGCGCCAATCGCGAATCACTCTTGACCGGGCTCTCCATGCGCAGGGATTCCTCGATGAACCCCGGAATCAGGCTGCGGTTGTCGCGGAGTTGCTGCTGGATGTCCGGACGGTTGCCGATCACCTGCAGTGCGGCGCTGAGCAGCTTTGCTGTGGTCTCCTGGCCGGCGGCGAACAGGAAGGTGGCTGACCGGACGACGTCGATGACCTCCGGCGTCGTCCCGTCCGGATACTTGGCGGTGGCCAGCGCGGTCAGGACGTCTTCGCGCGGGTGCGCGCGGCGGTCCTCGATGTAGGCCGAGAATTTGTCGTCGAGCCACTCCAGCGGATTGACGCCCACCGATTCGTGGTCCAGGGCCCCGACGCGGCCGGGACGGTCGGCGCCCAGTACCACCCGGAATTCTTTGTGGTCCTCCTCCGGGACGCCGAGCAGATCGGCGATCACCAACGTGGCAAACGGTTTTGAGTATTCACCGATGAATTCGCAGTTGCCGTTGACCAGGAACTCGTCGAGTTGGCGGTCGGCGAGGCGCCACATGAATTCCTCGTTCTGCTTGAGTCGGCTCGGCGTCAGCAGCCTGCTCAAAATCGACCGCGCCCGGCTGTGGTCCGGCGGGTCCATGGTGACCATGTGCTCGAACATCGGGAAACAGTGCCGGTGCTCGTCGATCTGATGGTTGATGTCGTCGCCGTCGGGCTGGAACGGCAGCGGCGGGAACGGCCCGCCGAGCGCGACGCAGTTGGAGAACGAGTCGGTGTCCTTGTAGACCGCCGTCGCCTCTTCGTAGCCGGTGACGGCGACGACCCCATAGTGCGGCAGACGCAGCACCGGGTTCTGGGCGCGCAGGTAATCGAAGTAGGTGTACGGGTCGGGTACCAGCGACGGATCGGTGAAGAAATCAATGGTGTCGTAATCGCTCATCGTGCATTCCTCCCGAAGCCGGCCCGCAGCACCGTGTCGCCAATTGGTCAGTCGGCGACGAGAGCTGGCGTCGCCCGATTAGAACGTCTGCTGAGCACCTGCTTAGCATGGCGGTATTGTCGTGGTCAAGATCACTGCGCCGGTACCGAACCGTGTCGCGGATACGATCGGCGTGATCGTCGGGCGAGCGCAGAGAGGACGGGTACGGCATGACATCGGCCCGCAGGATCGGGGCGCCGGACGCGAAGAATCGCGGCCTGCTGCTCGACGCGGCCGAACAGTTGATGATCGAGGAGGGCTACGCGGCGGTGACGTCGCGGCGGCTCGCCAACAAGGCCGGACTCAAACCGCAGCTGGTGCACTACTACTTCCGCACCATGGAGGACCTGTTTCTGGCCGTCTTCCGGCGCCGCGCTGAGGAAGGGCTGCAAGCCCAGGCGCAGTTGCTGCAGTTGCCGCAACCGCTGTGGGCGCTGTGGCGATTCGGCACCGATCCCGGGTTCACGCGTATCTCGATGGAATTCATGGCGCTGGCCAACCACCGCAAAGAGATGCGCGCCGAAATCGCCTACTACGCCGACCGTTTTCGCGACGAACAACGCCAGGTGGTGTCGGCTGCCATGCAGCGGTACGAGGCGCAGGGCAAGCTGAATACCGATTTCGTGCCGCCGGTGGTTTTCACCGTGCTGATGACCAGCCTGTCGCGGTTCCTGGTGCTCGAGCAGGCGATGGGTGTGTCGGTGGGTCACCCGGAGACGCTGAAGTTCGTCGAACATCACCTGCGCAGGTTGGAAGGCGAGCCGCAGCCGATCGCGGACATCCCGCCGACCTGGGTGGTTCACCAGGTGCGCAGCGAACAGAGCACCCCACGTTCTCCATCCTTGGACACCACCACCGCGCCGTCGACCGACAAGGTGCAGTGAAAGCCCGGAAAGCCGGGTTGACGCTGCATGCTGACGCTGACCATCGCCCAGTGCGCGGGATCCACCAGCATTACCGTCTGGCTCCACGGCCGTCCCGGGGCGATATCGGCCTGCACATTCGGCGTGAACGGGTAGGGGTTGTGGCTGTAGTCCGAAAACTTCGCCGGATCCTGGTCCTGGTAGTAGATGTCGGCGTAGGCCGGGTTGTTGGCGGTGATGGTGTAGACGACCCGGTGCGCGGGCGGCGGGTCGTCGTCAGCCCGTGCCGTGCCGGTGCCGGCCGCTATACCGGAGCCGGCCAGCAGAACCGCTGACAGCAGCGCTGCTCCGATGCCCAGTTGCGGCGTTGCCCTGGTCGTCATATCGCTCCTCCGGCTGCTGGGCGCGGATTGGCTTTGCGGTTCATGACTAGTGCTGCGGCCTGCCAGTGCGGGTCGGCCACCCACAGCCGTGCAAACGATGCTATCGCCTCATCAGGGGAAACTCCGCTGATTACCCGTTTTATCTCGGCGGCCGGACGGCGGGCGAGGGATCTGGCGACCGAGCGCCAGCCCTGGTCGGCCGAGTCGAAGGATGCCCGCGGTAAGACCACATCCACCAGTCCGAGGCGTTCGGCCTCGACGGCATCGACTGCGGTCCCGCTACCGGCCAACAGCAGGGCCCTGCTTTTGCCGACCAGCGCGGCCAGACGTTCGGCGCCGCCCCATGCCGGCATGATTTCGAGTTGCACCTGATTGAAGGCGATCTTGATGTCGTCGGCGGCCACCCGGATGTCGGCGGCCACCGCGACCTCGGCGCCGCCGCCGAAGGCGTGCCCGTTCATCGCCGCGACCACTGGCGCCGGGAACCCGGCGATCCGGTCGCACAGCGTGCGCATCCGGCGGGCCATCGCCGCGGCTTCGTCCTCGGTCCGTAGCGCGCTGAGCTCCTTGAGATCTCCGCCGGAGACGAAAGCCCGGTCGCCGGCACCCGTGATCACCAGTGCCAACGCCCCGCTCGCGCCGTCGAGCGCATGGTCGAGCTGGTCCATGGTTTCCAGCGAGATGGCATTGCGTGCGTGCGGCCGATCGATGGTCAGCACTGCCACCCCGGTCTCGGCGTCGTCGAAATCCAGGTCCACCATGCGTGTTCAGCTCCTCGGTACAACCCGGACTTGCGACGCCGATATTGGCATTCTCGTCTAGGGAGAATAGCATCATCGCTGCAGGTCCAGAAGTTGTCCGGACGCCTGCGGATTGGGGTGGCCAGGTGCGGAACCGAATCGCCGCGGCAGCGGCCGTAGCGCTGGCGGCACCCGTCTTCGGGGCGTGCAGCGCCCCCTCGCAAGGCCAGCTGGCCAGCACCGCGGTGGCGACCGTCAACGGGAACGAGGTGCGGCCCCGAGTTGTGCGCTGCTTCCAGCAGGAATGGTTTCGCACCATCGAACTTGGTGACGACGCCTCGGGCGCCAAGATCGTCGTCGACCAGCGGGCAAATCCGGCGTCCACGGTGTCCGTCCGCTTCCACAACTTCGGTGGTTTCACCGGCACCTACTCCCACGGCGGCGGAGCCGACGCCGCCACCCGCTTCGATGGCCAGTCGTTCATCATCACCGGCACGGCCAACGGGTCCACCACGGCCAAACCGGGCGAGGCGGCCAGCGCCGATTTCAAGATCAACGCGAAGTGCTGACCCGCACCGTGCCGCCCGCGCGGGGGGTGGGTGCACGTTGCGCACGGCGATATAGGAGAATATGATTCTCACTAATTGCGAAGGAGGATTTCATGGGTCAGTTGTCGCACCGGGTTGACGTCCCGTTTCCGATCTTTGACGCGGATAACCATCTTTACGAGCCGCCGGAGGCGCTGACCAAGTTCCTGCCGAAGGAATACCAGAACCACGTCCAGTACGTGCAGGTCAACGGGCGCACCAAGATCGCGATCCGCGGCCAGATCAGTAACTACATTCCCAACCCGACCTTCGAGGTCGTCGCCAAACCCGGAGCCTGGGAAGAGTATTTCAAGTACGGCAACCCGGAAGGCAAGAGCAAGCGCGAGCTGTTCGGTGAGCCGATGCGTGCCATCCCGGCGTTCTTCGAGCCGGGCCCGCGCCTGGAAGTGATGAACGAGCTGGGGCTGGACAAGACGCTGATGTTCCCGACGCTGGCCAGCCTCCTCGAGGAACGGTTGTCGGACGACCCTGTTGCCATCCATGTGCTGGTCCATGCGCTGAACCAGTGGCTCGACGAGGTCTGGGGCTTCAACTACCAGAACCGTATCTTCACCACCCCGGTGATCACCCTGCCGATCGTTGAAAAGGCGATCGAAGAGCTGGAATGGGCGGTCAAGCGCGGTGCCCGCTGCATCCTGGTCCGCCCGGCACCGGTCCCCGGCTTCCGTGGTCCGCGGTCGTTCGCGCTGCCCGAGTTCGACCCGTTCTGGGAGCGGGTCGTGGAGTACGACGTGCTGGTCGGCATGCACTCCAGCGACAGTGGCTACTCCCGGTACACCTCCGAATGGGACGGTGCCAGCGCCGAGATGCTGCCGTTCCAGACCAACGCAATGGGCATCCTCAACGAGTGGCGGCCGATCCAGGACTCGGTGGGCTCGTGGGTCATTCACGGCGCGCTCTATCGCCACCCCAAGCTGAAGGTCGCGATCGTCGAGGCCGGGTCGAAGTGGATGACCCCGCTGCTGGACGGCCTGGCGGAGGTATTCCGCAAGGCTCCGGAGGCATTCCCGAGCGACCCGGTCGAGATGGTCAAGAACCGGATCTACGTCAGCCCGTTCTTCGAGGACGGTATCGACGACCTGGTCAACCTCGTGGGCGTGGACCAGGTGCTGTACGGGTCGGACTGGCCCCATCCCGAAGGGCTGGCGGAGCCGACCTATTACATCGAGGCGCTGTCGCACTTGTCGGCCGACGACCAGGCGAAGATCATGGGTGGCAATCTCGGTCGACTCGTCACGGTGTGACCGACCGGGTCAGCTGGCAGACCATCCCCGAGATGGTCTTGAGCGCGGCGGATCGCTTCGGCGATGCGGAAGCGGTCGTGGACGGTCCGCTGCGCTACACCTTCGCTGAGCTCGTCCACCGAATACGTTGTGCGGCAGGTGCTTTTGCCGATCTCGGTATCGCCAGGGGTGACCGGGTGGCCGTCTGGGCGCCCAACTGTGCCGAGTGGATCGTTGCCGCCTTCGGCCTGCTGACCGCCGGGGGAGTCCTGGTGCCGGTCAACACCCGGTTCAAGGTGGCGGAGGCCGCTGACGTCATCGGCCGCAGCGGGGCCAAGGCGGTATTGGTCCAGCAGGGCTTCCTGGGGCAGGACTTCGTGGCGCCGCCGGCCGGGATACCGGTCATCGACCTGAAATCCGGCTTCCTCGACGCCGGATCACCGTTCGAGTGCCCGGTCAGCGGCACCGATGTCTCCGACATCATTTTCACCTCCGGCACCACCGGGCGGCCCAAGGGCGCGATGATGAATCACGCTCAGACGTTGCGCATGTACGAGGAGTGGGCGACCCTCGCGGATCTGCGCGAGGGTGACCGCTACCTGATGATCAATCCGTATTTCCACACCTTCGGTCTCAAAGCGGGCCTTGTCGCGTCCTTTCTGCGTGGTGCCGCGATGCTGCCGGTAGCGGTTTTCGACATCGCCACCGCGGTGGATCTTATTGAGCGCGAGCGCATTACGATGTTGCCCGGCCCGCCGACGCTGTATCACTCGTTGTTGACGGTGCCGGACAAGTCCAAGCTGGCCACGTTGCGGGCCGGCGTCACCGGTGCCGCCGACATCCCCGTCGAACTCGTCCGTCGCATCCACGGTGAGCTGCCGTTCCAGACGTTGATGACCGGGTACGGGCTCACCGAGGCGGGCAACGTCACCTTGTCCCGGCCCGGCGACTCCTTTGCAGAGGTCGCCTCCACCGCGGGTCTGCCGTGCGACGGGGTCGAGGTGCGCATCGCCGGGGACGGCGAGGTGCTGGTTCGCGGGTACGGGGTCATGCAGGGCTACCTCAACGATCCGGTCGCCACCGCTGAGGCGATCGACGGCGACGGCTGGCTACACACCGGGGACCTGGGCAGCATCGACGAGTCGGGTCGGTTGCGCATCGTCGGCCGCAAGAAGGACATGTTCATCGTGGGCGGATTCAACGCCTACCCGGCCGAGATCGAAGGCTTCCTGCTCAAGCACCCCGCCATTGCCCAGGTGGCGGTGATCGGCGCTCCCGACGAACGGCTCGGGCAGGTGGGCAAGGCATTCGTCGTCCGTAAGAGTCCGGTGGACGCGCCGGAACTGATCGACTGGTGCCGGGAGCGTATGGCTGGATTCAAGGTGCCGCGAGTGGTGGAATTCGTCGACGCGCTGCCGATGAACGCCACCGGCAAGGTCGTCAAGGATCTCCTCCGCTGAGTGGCGCTCGGCATCCTCCGGCAGTTGCATATGCCGAAAGCAAGAACGGTATTTCCACAGTTTGACGCGGTTTTGCGCGGTTTGTGTCGGCCCGGACGGTAATATTGCCGACGGAAAGTGATAATCTCGTTCTCCGACGGCCGACGACGTGCCGGAGTGGCCGCCGCCAGTCCGGCCCATCATGGGTGCGGTGGCGAGTAGGGTGTGGCCACGGCTGGCGTACGGCGGATCCCGGACGGAATGGGGATCGGGCGACAAGTTAACGCATTTTCCCGACACCGTCGGCGGCTACCAGGCACCTTGTCACCGACGGACAAGCGGTAGAGGAGTTCGGAGTTGAGCGGCGAGCGATCTCGTTCCCGAGCCGGTGAGCGGAGGGCGGCGGCACCCGCCGTAATGCAGACGACGCGAAATCGGCGCCGGTGAAGAAGGACGACACACCGCAGAGTGTCGCGGAAATGCGGTCCCTGGCCGAGGAGGCCGAGGCGGAGGCCGCCGAGGCCGAAGCCCTCGCCGCCGCTGCCCGCGCGCGTGCCCGCGCCATCCGGCTGCGCCGCGAAGCCGAAATCGTCGCAAGCACCGAGGTCGGATCCGGCACGAACGGACTCAAAGTCGACGACGCAACAATCGAGCCGGCCGAACCGACGGTCACGCTCGCCAAGCCCGACGCCGCGAAGATCAAACTGGCCAAGGGCCCGGTGAAAAAGGCCGGCGGCGCCAAAGCCACTGCAGCAGCGGAGCAACCGGAGCCGGTGAAACCAGCCCGCATCGAGGAGCGCGACACCGAGGTTGCGGACGATCGCACCACCGAGACGCTTTCCGACGAAACGGACGCGGACGCAGCGGACGACGAAAACGCCGAGGAAACGGCTGCCAGATCCGCGCGGCGCAGCCTGCGCCGACCGACACTGAAGTCGGTGGCAGCGGTACTGGCCGTCGCTATCACGCTCTTCGCGGTGGGGGCCAGCGTGGAGATGTCCGTGCTGCATCGCAACGCCACCCGGGAACGCCAGCAGGTTGCCGAGTTCGCCGCGGGCGCACGGCAGGGAGTCGTGACGCTGACTTCGCTCGACTACGAACACGCCAAAGAAGGCGTGCAACACATCCTGGAAGTGTCCACCGGGACGTTCAAGGACGACTTTCTGAAGATGGCCGAAGATTTCACCAAAGTCGTCGAAGAGTCGAAAGTGATCTCGCAGGGAAGCGTTCAAGCTGCCGCTGTCGAACTCGACACCATGACCGAGAATTCGGCGGTGGTGCTCGTGGCCAGTACCTCCGAGGTCACGAATGCCGCTGGTGCCAAACAGGATCCACGTAAGTACCGGCTGATCGTGACGATGACTCGGGAAGGTGGTCGGCTCAAGATGTCGAAAGTGGAGTTCGTGCCGTGACCGAACGGGACTCGTCGGTGGTCGACGACAGCGCAGAGCAGACCTCGGTCGTCGAGGACACGGTGGATGCCGAAGACGCCGATTCGTCAGCCGACGGCCGGGATTCGGGCCGCAATCGCTTGACCGCCCGATTGAAGAACCCGACCGCCGGCAGGACGAAAAGTCGTTGGGCCGGGAAGCTCGGCATCGCCGCGCTGGCCCTGCTGGTGGTCAGTTCGCTGTCGGTGCTGGCCGCCCTGTACTGGTTCTCCTACCGGCCGGACCAGCAGGTCGACGCAGCCGAAGCCAAGGCGGCAATTGCAGCTGCCAGTGACGGCACCGTCGCCATCCTGTCCTACTCGCCGGACACGCTCGACCACGACTTCTCCACCGCGAGATCACATCTGACCGGTGACTTCCTGTCTTACTACGACCAGTTCACCTCGCAGATCGTCGCTCCGGCCGCAAAGCAGAAGGCAGTCAAGACGACCGCAGTGGTGCTTCGCGGCGCGTTGTCCGAATTCCGTCCGGACTCGGCCATCGTGTTGTTGTTCATCAACCAGAGCACTCAGAGCAGGGACCGTCCGGAACCGGCGATGACGAACAGCAGCGTGCTGGTCACCTTGACCAAGGCCGACGGGAAATGGCTTATCTCACAGTTCAATCCGGCATAGGCCTGTGATGAGCAACGGCGACATTCACTCGATGGTGATCGCGTCGGACTACCGGATTCCGGACCCGACCAAGGTGTGGCCGCTGCTGGAGCGTCGCAAAGCCGCGCTCGCCGACATCGGCGCCCATCACGTGCTGGTCTATATCTCCACCCACGACTACGGCCGGGTGCTGGTGATGATCGGGGTGCACAGCCGCGAGCCGATCGTAGAGCTGTTGCAGTCGCGGGTGTTCTTCGACTGGTTCGATGCCGTCGGCGTCGACGACATCCCGGCCGTCTTCGCCGGCGAGATCGTGGACAGGTTCATTGCCGAACCTCCGGCAGCGACGGGCCGGGCACCCGGCGTGGTGGTGGCCGCCTTCGCGTCCGTGGACAGTGTGACGACGCTGCACACCGAAGTCGGTCTCGCGATGGACCGGTTCACCGCCGCCGGGATCCGAAAGACCTGGGTCTTTCAGGCTTTCGACGACTCACACGAGGTGCTGATCCTGCAGGAATTCGCCGACGAGGACAGCGCGCGGGAATGGATCGAGCACCCGGACGCGGCGGCGCAATGGCTCAGCGGGGTGGGAATCGGCGCCTACCCGCCGCTGTTCGTCGGCCGGTATTTCGACATGATGCGCATCGGGACGGACTGACCGGCGCGATGTACGTGTGCCTGTGTAATGGCATCACCAGCCAGATGGTCACCGAAGCTGTCTGCGCGGGCGCGTCGACGAGCAACCAGGTTGCCGCGGCGTGCGGCGCGGGTGCCGACTGTGGACGCTGCCGTCGCACCGTGCGTGCGATCATCGCGTCGGTCAGCGAGACGAGGAGTCCGCGCCATTCGGCGTAGCCGCGTTCAGTGGTCCTTCGGCTGCATCGGTCCGACGAGTTGGGCGAGCAGGGGCGGGATCTCGTGTCGCGGCAACACCACCTCGACGAACACCATGCGGTCGCGATGGGCGGCGGCGGCGGTGAGCGCGTCGTCGAGTTCGCCGTAGGTTTCGGCGCGCAACGCGAGGTGATTTTCCACCCCGAGCGTGCCGGGGAGATCGGTCCAGCGCCAGCCGACGATGTCGTTGTAGGGCGCCGTTGCTCCGTGGATGGCGCGTTCGACGGTGTAGCCGTCGTTGTTGACCACCACGATGACCGGGGAAAGCCCCTCCCGGGAGAAGCTGCCCAGTTCCTGCGCGGTCAGCTGAGCGGCGCCGTCGCCGATCAGCAGCACCGTTCTGCGGTCCGGATGGGCCACCGCCGCCCCGAAGGCGGCGGGCAACGTGTAACCGATCGAACCCCATAATGGTTGGCCGATGAAGGTGACCCCCTGGGGCAGTACGTGGTCGGCCATGCCGAAGAACGAGGTCCCCTGATCTGCCAACACCACGTTGCCCGGGGTCAGTGCCGAACACAGCCGGTCCCACAGCATCCGTTGGGTGAGAGCCTCGTCGCGGCCCGGGGCGGGGGCCGGTGCTTGCACCGGTGGCGGTGCCACGTCCGGTGAACGGATACCGCGCTCGGTCAGTATCGCTGTCAGAGCCTGCAGCGCCGCACCCATCTCCAGCGGCGCGAACACCTCGTCGGCCACGCTGCTCTGGTACTGGCCGATATCGATGGTCCGGGCCGGGTCGATGCGTTGACTGAAGAACCCACTGACCATGTCGGTGAACACCACCCCGGCGGTCACCAGGACCGGTGCCTGCTCGATGGCGGTGCGTACCCGTTCGGTGCTGGCCGCGCCGGCGTAGATGCCGAGGAAATTCGGCGAGCTCTCGTCGAGCAGGCTCTTACCCCACACCAACGTCGCGTGCGGCACCACGTCGGCTGCCAGTAGCGCCTGCAGTTCCCGGACCGCCTGCAGGCGGTGCACCAACAGGTCGGCCAGCACGGTCAACTGGCGGTTGCCGATCAACTTCGCCGCCGCCCCGGTGAACATGGCCAGCGCCCGCGGACTGGTGCCGCCGGCATAGCGTGGCAGCGGCGCGTCCGGCGGTTCGGTGGGGAAGCGCGCCACGTCGGTGGACATCAGCAGGTACCCGGGCCGCTTCTGTTCGCGCACCTCGCACAGCACCCGGTCGATCTCACGGCACGCGGTGGCTGGCATGAGATTGGCTTGCGCGCAGGTGATTTCGCGACTGATCCGGAAGAAGTGCTCGAAGTCGCCGTCGCCGAGCGAATGATGCAACGCCCGGCGGGTGGCCTGGGCGTCCTTCGAGGGCCCGCCCACGATGTGCACGACGGGCACGTGCTCGGCGTAGCTGCCCGCGATGGCGTTGGTCGCCGAAAGCTCACCGACGCCGAATGTCGTTACCACGGCTGACATTCCGCGCAGCCGCCCATATCCGTCGGCGGCGTAACCGGCGTTGAGTTCGTTGGCGTTGCCGACCCAGCGCAGCTTGGGGTGGGCCACGATGTGGTCGAGGAAAGCCAGGTTGTAATCGCCGGGCACGCCGAAGATCTCTGTGACGCCGAGTTCGGCGAGGCGGTCGAGCAGATAGTCGCCGACGGTATAGGCAGAATCGGTCACGGAAACGACGGTACGCCCGTGGCGACGATACCGGCGAAACGACTATTCCCGCCGGGGCACGGTCGCGATATGGTGCGGGCCATGGCAATCAAAGAATCCCGCGACATCGTCATCGAAGCCAGTCCCGAGGAGATCCTGGATGTCATCGCTGATTTCGAGGCGATGCCCGAATGGTCCGAACCGCACCAGACCGCCGAGATCCTGGAGACCGGAGACGATGGGCGTCCGAGCAGAGTGAAGATGAAGGTGAAGACCGCGGGCATCACCGACGAGCAGGTGGTGGCCTACACCTGGAGTGGCAACGAGGTGACCTGGACGCTGGTCAGTTCCGGTCAGCAGAAGTCGCAGGACGGGAAGTACACCCTGGTGCCCAAAGGGGACGAGACGCTGGTGAAGATGGAGATCAGCGTCGACCCGAACGTGCCGTTGCCCGGGTTCGTGCTCAAGCGGGCCGTCAAGGGCACCATCGACTCGGCGACCAAAGAGCTGCGCAACCGCGTGTTGAAGGTGAAGAAGGGCTGATACCGCGGCGCTCGGTGAAATCGGCTGGTATCCGACAATTTCCGACAACCGCTCCCCAGGTCGTGCCGAGCGTTGCTAGCTTGGGAACCAGTGGCCGTAAAAGCATCGCGAGAATTCGTCATTGATGCGCCCCAGGAAGTGGTCATGGCGGCGCTGTCAGATGTCGGCGCGCTGTCCTCCTGGTCACCACTGCACAAGAGTGTCGAGGTGCTCGACTACTACCCGGACGGCCGGCCCCACCACGTGAAGGCCACCATCAAGATCCTGGGCCTGGTCGACAAGGAGATCCTGGAATACCACTGGGGTCCGGACTGGGTGGTGTACGACGCCGGCAAGACCGCCCAGCAGCACGGCCAACATATCGAGTACAACCTCAAACCCGAGGGACTGGACAAAACCCGGGTGCGTTTCGACATCACCGTCGAACCGGCCGGACCGATACCCGGATTCATCGTGCGGCGGGCCAGCGAACACGTATTGGATGCCGCGGCCCGGGGATTGCGCGAGCAGGTGCTGGGCGCGGAGCCCGGCCCGGACGCATAGTTGGCCGCGGAGTCCGCGCCGCCAGGTTGCTAGTTTGAGCAGTAGTGGCCATACAAGCATCGGGTGAAGTGCTGATCGACGCGTCGCCGGACGTGATCATCGACGCGCTCGCCGACATGGACGCGGTGCCGTCCTGGTCGTCGGTGCACAAGCGGGCCGAAGTCATCGACACCTGGCCCGACGGCCGCCCCCGGCACGTCAAGGTCACCATCAAGGTGGTCGGCATCGTCGACAAGGAGTTGCTGGAATATCACTGGGGGCCGGACTGGATGGTGTGGGACGCCACCAAAACGCTTCAGCAGCATGCCCAGCACGGCGAGTACAACCTGACCCGCGAAGGCGCCGACAAGACCCGGGTGCGGTTCACCATCACCGTCGAACCCTCTGCGCCGCTGCCCGAGTTCCTGGTCAACCGGGCCCGCAAGAAGATCCTCTATTCCGCCTTGGAGGGACTGCGCAAGCGGGTGATGGGCGGTTAGTGCCGTCGATCGCCCAGCGCCGCCAGTCGCCGGATCGCTTCGTCGAGCGTGTCGTCTCGTTTGCAGAACGTGAAGCGCACCAGGTGTTTCCATAGCCCGGCGTGCCGGGCGGCCGGGTCGCAGAAGGCCGACATCGGTATCGCGGCCACCCCGACGCGCTCCGGCAGCGTGGCGCAGAAGGCGGTGCTGTCGTCGTGTCCGAGCGGGCGCGGGTCCGCGCACAGGAAGTAGGTGCCGAAGCTGTCGTGTACCGCGAACCCGATGTCGGTCAGTCCGGCCGCCAGCCGGTCGCGCCGGCGCTGCAGCGTCTGGCGCAGAGTGGCCACCCACTCGTCCTGGGTGTTCAGCGCCAGAGCCACCGCGGGCTGGAACGGTGCTCCGCCGACGTAGCTCAGATACTGTTTGGCGGCGCGTAACCCGGCAATGAGATGTGCTGGGCCGCAAGCCCAGCCGATCTTCCACCCGGTGCAGTTGAACATCTTGGCCGCGCTGGAGATGGTGATCGTGCGCTCGGCCATGCCGTCGAGGCCGGCCAGCGGCAGGTGCCGGTGGTCGTCGTAGACGAGATGCTCGTAGACCTCGTCAGTGATCACCAAAAGGTCTGCGGCCGTTGCGATCTCGGCCATGGCTGCCAGCTCTGGCGCGCTCAGCACCGCGCCGGTGGGATTGTGCGGCGAATTGACGATCAGAGCCTTGGTGCGCGGGGTGACGGCGCGTCGCAGCGCGTCGGCGTCCAACGCGAAACCGCGCCCGTCGGCAACCAGCGGGACCGGCACCCGGGTCGCGCCGGCCATCGCGACCACCGGTGAGTAGGAATCGTAAAACGGCTCGATCAGCAGCACCTCGGAGCCGGGTTCGACGAGGCCGAGCACCGCTGCGACAATGGCCTCGGTGGCCCCGACCGTGACCAGGATCTCGGTATCGGGGTCGTACTCGATGCCATAGCGTCGTCGGCGTTGCGCGACGATGGCCTGTCGCAGAGCGGCGATGCCGGGGCCGGGCGGGTACTGGTTCATACCGTCGGCGATGGCGTCCTGGGCGGCCCGCAGCATCTCCGCGGGACCGTCCTCGTCGGGAAAGCCCTGGCCGAGGTTGACCGCGCCGATCCGCGTGGCCAGCGCCGACATCTCGGCGAACACCGTGGTCGCGTAGGGCTGTAGCCGCGAGACGGTCATGGAGAACGAGCTTATTGGGTTGTTGGTCGCGTCGAGCGTCACGCTGGCGTGACGCTCGGCGTCGGGCGCCACGCCAGCGTGACGCCCGCGCCGCGACCGCGACCGTGTCCAGCCAGCGGCGGACCGGCCCAACCAACAGGTTGGCCGGGGCAACTGTTAGGGTTCCTGTGCTGGACCTACTCTTAAGACGGATCCACACCCTCTCCGAACAGGAAGTTCACATGTCCGAAGAAGCCTTCATCTACGAGGCCATCCGTACACCGCGCGGCAAGCAACGCAACGGTTCGCTGAACGAAGTCAAGCCATTGAGCCTGGTCGTCGGCCTGATCGAGGAGCTGCGCAAGCGCCACCCCGACCTCGACGAAAACCTGATCAGCGACGTCATCCTGGGCTGCGTCTCCCCGGTCGGCGACCAGGGTGGCGACATCGCCCGCACCGCCGTGCTGGCCGCCGGCATGCCCGACACCGTCGGTGGCTTCCAGCTGAACCGGTTCTGCGCGTCCGGCCTGGAGGCCGTCAACACCGCGGCGCAGAAGGTCCGTTCCGGCTGGGACGATCTGGTGCTCGCCGGCGGCGTCGAATCGATGAGCCGCGTTCCGATGGGGTCGGACGGCGGCGCGATGATGGCCGACCCGGCCACCAGCTACGACGCCTACATCGTCCCCCAGGGCATCGGTGCCGACCTGATCGCCACCATCGAGGGTTTCTCGCGTGACGACGTCGACGCCTACGCGTTGCGCAGCCAGAAGCTGGCCGCCGAGGCGTGGTCGGGTGGGTACTTCGCCAAGTCGATCGTGCCGGTCGTCGACATGAACGGCCTGCTCATCCTCGATCATGACGAGCACATGCGCCCCGACACCACCGCCGAGGGCCTGGGCAAGCTGAAGCCCGCCTTCGAGGGCCTGGCCGCAATGGCCGGATTCGACGACGTGGCGCGTCAGCGTTACCACTGGGTCGAGAAGATCAACCACGTGCACACCGGCGGTAACTCGTCCGGAATCGTCGACGGCGCCGCGCTGGTGATGGTCGGTTCCGAGGCGGCCGGCAAGTCGCAGGGCCTGACCCCGCGGGCGCGCATCGTCGCTACCGCCACCACCGGTGCGGACGCGACGATCATGCTCACCGGACCCACCCCGGCCACCCAGAAGGTGCTGGACCGGGCCGGGCTGACCGTCGACGACATCGACCTGTTCGAGCTGAACGAGGCGTTCGCCTCCGTGGTGCTGAAGTTCCAGAAGGACCTGAACATCCCGGACGAGAAGCTCAACGTCAACGGTGGCGCCATCGCCATGGGACACCCGCTGGGAGCAACCGGCGCGATGATCACCGGCACCATGGTCGACGAACTGGAGCGGCGCAACGCCCGACGCGCGTTGATAACGCTGTGTATTGGCGGCGGCATGGGTGTCGCGACGATCATCGAGAGGGTTTAAGTACATGGCCGACAACGCAATTCAGTGGGATAAGGACGCCGACGGCATCGTCACACTGACGCTGGACGACCCGTCGGGTTCGGCCAACGTGATGAACGAGAACTACATCGAGTCGATGGGCAAGACGGTGGATCGTCTTGTCGCCGAGAAAGACTCGATCACCGGCGTGGTGATCACCAGCGCGAAGAAGACCTTCTTCGCCGGTGGTGACGTCAAGAGCATGATCCAGATCGGCCCGGAAAACGCCGGCGAGGCATTCGATCTCGTCGAGAACGTGAAGAAGCAGCTGCGCACCCTCGAGACGCTGGGCAAGCCCGTCGTCGCCGCCCTCAACGGCGCGGCGCTCGGCGGCGGGCTGGAGATCGCCTTGGCGTGCCACCACCGCATCGCGGCCGACGTCAAGGGGTCGCAGTTCGGCTTCCCCGAGGCGACGCTGGGCCTGCTGCCCGGTGCCGGCGGCGTCACCCGCTCGGTACGGATGTTCGGGATCCAGAACGCTTTCATGAACATCCTGTCGCAGGGCACCCGGTTCAAGCCGGCCAAGGCCAAGGAAATCGGACTGGTCGACGAGCTGGTCGGTTCGGTCGACGAGGTGGTGCCGGCCGCCAAGGCCTGGATCAAGGCCAACCCCGAATCGCACACCCAGCCGTGGGACGTCAAGGGTTACAAGATCCCCGGCGGTACCCCGTCATCGCCGTCGCTGGCCGCCATCCTGCCGTCCTTCCCTTCCCTGCTGCGCTCGCAGCTCAAGGGTGCGAATATGCCTGCGCCGCGGGCGATCCTGGCAGCGGCCGTGGAGGGCACGCAGGTCGACTTCGACACCGCCAGCCGCATCGAGAGCCGCTATTTCACCTCGCTGGTCACCGGCCAGGTCGCCAAGAACATGATCCAGGCGTTCTTCTTCGACCTGCAGACGATCAACAACGGCGGGTCGCGGCCAGACGGCATCGAGCCGGTCAAGATCAACAAGATCGGCGTGCTCGGCGCCGGCATGATGGGCGCGGGCATCGCTTACGTCTCGGCCAAGGCCGGTTACGACGTGGTGCTCAAGGACGTCAGCATCGAGGCCGCCCAGAAGGGCAAGGGTTACTCGGAGAAACTCGAAGCCAAGGCGCTCGAGCGGGGCAGGACAACGGAGGAGAAGTCCAGTGCGCTCCTCGGGCGCATCACCCCGACCGCCGACCCGGCCGACCTCAAGGGCGTGGACTTCGTCATCGAAGCCGTCTTCGAGAACCAGGACCTCAAGCACCAGGTGTTCCAGGAGATCGAAGACATCGTCGAGCCGAACGCGCTGCTCGGGTCGAACACCTCGACGCTGCCGATCACCGGTCTGGCGACGGGGGTGAAGCGGCAGGAGGACTTCGTCGGGATCCACTTCTTCTCACCGGTCGACAAGATGCCGTTGGTGGAAATCATCAAGGGCGAGAAGACTTCTGACGAAGCGCTGGCCCGGGTCTTCGACTACACCCTGGCCATCGGCAAGACCCCGATCGTGGTCAACGACAGCCGCGGCTTCTTCACCTCCCGGGTGATCGGCACCTTCGTCAACGAGGCGCTGGCAATGCTCGGCGAAGGCGTGGAGCCGGCCAGCATCGAGCAGGCGGGTTCGCAGGCGGGTTACCCCGCGCCGCCGCTGCAGCTGTCCGACGAGCTCAACCTGGAGCTGATGCACAAGATCGCCGCGGCTACCCGCAAGGGTGTCGAGGACAGTGGCGGCCAGTACGAACCGCACCCCGCAGAAGCGGTGGTGGAGAAGATGATCGAGCTGGGCCGCTCCGGCCGACTCAAAGGCGCCGGCTTCTACGAATACCCCGACGGCAAGCGCTCCGGATTGTGGCCGGGCCTGCGGGAGACCTTCAAGTCGGGGGCTTCGACGCCGCCGCTGCAGGACATGATCGACCGGATGCTGTTCGCCGAGGCGCTGGAAACCCAGAAGTGCCTCGACGAGAACGTGCTGACCTCCACGGCCGACGCCAACATCGGGTCGATCATGGGCATCGGGTTCCCGCCGTGGACCGGTGGTAGCGCGCAGTACATCGTCGGCTACGAAGGTCCGCACGGCCGGGGCAAGGAGGCCTTCGTGGCCCGGGCCCGCGAACTGGCCGAGAAGTACGGCGACCGCTTCTTGCCGCCGGACTCGCTGACCTGACGACCAGCCGCAAAGCCCCCGAAACAGCGTTGTTTCGGGGGCTCTTGCGTCGTCGCGGCTAAGCGGCGCGCTGCAGAACGTAGTAGCGGCCCGGGTTCTTGCCGTTGTGGTCCAGCGACGGCTCGTCGCCCGAGTCCACCAGCGTCCAGGCCGGGGTGAATCGCCGCTGGATCTCGGGCAGGTCGATGCCGCGCACCCCGGGTGAACCACCGGGGATCATCGCCATGATGAGCAGGCGCCCGTCGGTCGCCGCAACGCGCGTGACCTCACGAACGTAGGCGTCGCGGTCGTCGTCGTTCATGCCGTGCAGGCACCCGTTGTCGACGATCAACGAGAAATCCCGGCCCACGTTCGCCGAACTGAGCCGGGTGACGTCAGCAATCCGGAACTCGACGCTTTCGGTGCGGACCTTGGCCCGTGCCTTCTGCAGCGCCCGGGCGACGTAGTCCACTCCGGTCACCCGCCAGCCGTGCTCAGCCAGATAGCTACAGTTGTCGCCGGTGCCGCAGCCGATGTCGAGTGCCGCACCGGGCGCAATTGCACTGTCTTCGACCAACTCTCGTAGCTTGACCCCGATCGGGTGGCCGTCCCACGGAACGAAACCCAGCCGGTAGAGCGTACGGTACTGCAGACGTTTGAGCCGATGGCCGAGTGCCACAGCTACGTAGCGGCAACAGCCGCGGCCAGGCGGCGCCATTGCTCGCGGGGGAATGCCCGCGGGTCGGCGGTGAGTATCTGGACGCAGACGTGGTCGGCGCCGGCCGACTGATGTTCGGCGACTCGGCGCAGGATTGCTTCTTCGTCGCCCCACACGATGAGTGCATCGAAGAGGCGATCGCTGATCTGCGTGACATCGTCTTCGGAGAACCCGCTGCGCAGCATGTTGTTGGCGTAGTTCGGCATCGCCAAATAGCCACGCAGCCAATCGGTTCCAATCCTGCGCGCCTCGTCCGCATCGTCGGTCAGGATCGCGGACTGCTCGGGCAGCAGCCACGGGCCCTGCCCCAGCGTCGCACGGGCCGAAGCGGTGTGCTCGGGGGTGACGAGGTAGGGGTGGGCGCCGCGGGCGCGGGTCGCCGACAGCTCCAGCATCCTGGGGCCGAGCGCGGCCAGCACCCGCCCGTCGACGGGCACCGGCGGCGACGCCGCATCCAGACCGTCCAGGAACGATGCCGTCGCTGCGAGCGGTTTGCGGTACCGGCCGGGGTTTCCCGCGTCGATCAGCGGCGCGTGGCTGACTCCGATCCCGAGCAGGAAACGGTCGGGATGCTTGCTGCTCAACGCGGCGTAGGACTCGGCGACGTCGGCGGGGGAGTGCATCCACAGATTGAGGATGCCGGTGGCTATCACCGTCCGCGCGGTCGCCGCCAGCAGACGAGCGACCGCGTCGAGCACCGGTCCGCCGACGTCGGGAATCCACAATGCGGTGAACCCGAGCTCGTCCAATTCCGCTGCAGCGTCGGCGGCTTCGGATTCGTCACCGTAGCGCAGTTGACTGCTCCATACTCCTACCCCGGCCAGGTCCATTCCGCTCATTCCTCTCGTCCGCGTCCTGGCTTCCATGTTGCCAAACGGGCCATCCGGGTGGTGCGGGGCATCGAAAGGTCGCACCCGACGCGCTGGGTGTCGAGCCCTGTGGTGCCGGGGTTAGAGTCCGGTTATGCGCTTCGGTCTCTTCATCCCGCAAGGCTGGCGGATGGACCTCGTCGGCATCGAACCGGAGCGGCACTGGGCGGTGATGCGTGATCTGGCCACCTACGCCGACGGTGGTGCCTGGGACTCGCTGTGGGTGTACGACCACTTCCACACCGTCCCGTTGCCGACCGACGAGGCCACCCACGAGGCCTGGTCGCTGATTGCGGCTTATGCCGCGGTCACTTCGCGGATCAAGCTGGGTCAGATGTGCACCGCGATGAGTTACCGCAATCCCGTCTACCTGGCGAAGGTGGCGGCCACCACCGACATCATCTCCGGTGGACGCGTCCAGATGGGTATCGGCGGTGGCTGGTACGAACACGAATGGCGCGCTTACGGTTACGGTTTTCCGTCGGCGGGGGTGCGGTTGGCCAGGCTGGACGAGGGCGTGCAGATCATGCGGGATGCCTGGCGGGACGGAAAAGTCAGCTTCGACGGCAGGCACTATCAGGTCGACGGTGCGATCGTTGCCCCGAAGCCGTTGCAGGACAATGGTATTCCGCTGTGGATCGCCGGCGGTGGTGAGAAGAAGACGCTGCGGATCGCCGCGCAGTACGCGCAGTACACCAATTTCACCCCGGAACTGGAAGCCTTTGCGCACAAATCGGAGGTGCTGGCCGAGCACTGCCGGAACCTGGGTACCGATTTCGACGCCATCGTCCGCTCGGCCAACTTCACCGCGGTGCTCGGCTCGTCCGAGTCCGAGGTCAACGAGCGGCAGCAGCGGATTCGCGACCGGCTGGCCGCGTATGTGCCGGACGCTCTGGCGGATTCGATGTCCTCCGGGATTCCGGACTCGGCCACCGGCACGCCGGAACAGGTCATTGAGCGATTGACGAGGGTTCGCGACCTGGGATGCGAATACGCCATCTGCTACTTCCCCGAGGCGGCCTACGACCGGTCCGGCATCGAGCTGTTCGAACGGGAAGTCATCCCCGCGCTGAGCTGATCGCCGCTGTGGGGGAACGGTGGCTCCGCAACCTTTTCAATTGCGAGAACCAGATTTCCATTTTCGCGGAACGCTGTTGTACGGTCTGGGTTAGTCGCGTTTTTTTCGTGTCCACGGAGGACTGACGATGCAGAAGGCATTGGCCCCTGAAATCTCGACCTGGCCCGACGAGAACCCCCAGCTGATCGGCAGTCGCTGCGGAGATTGTGGTGCCACCACCTTCCCCGTCCAGGAACGCTGCCCCCGCTGCAGTCTCGGACAGATGAACGAGGTGTTGTTGCCGCGCCGCGGCAGCCTGATCGCCTGGACCACCCAGGGCTTCCCGCCCGGCGCGCCGTATGCCGGCCCGACCGGCAAGGAATTCGTGCCGTTCGGGGTGGGTCTGGTGCAACTCGGTGACGTGATCCGCGTCGAAGGACGGCTGACCGAGAACGATCCGGCCAAGCTGCAGTTCGGCCAACAGGTCGAGCTGACGTTTGTGCCGTTGACCACCGACGACGACGGCGACGAGGTTCTCACCTTCGCGTTCGAGCCGGTGTCGGGAGGCCGCAATGACTAACGACGTCGCGATCATCGGCGTGGGTCTGCACCCGTTCGGCAGGTTCGACAAGACCGCGATGCAGATGGGTGCCGAGGCCATTCAGTCAGCGCTGTCCGACGCCGGTGTGAGCTGGAAAGACATCCAGTTCGGGTTCGGCGGCAGCCACGAGGTGTCCAATCCCGACGCGGTGACCCGACTGGTCGGGCTGACCGGCATCACGTTCACCAACGTGTTCAACGCGTGCGCGACCGCCGCCAGCGCCATTCAGCAGACCGCCGACACCATCCGGCTGGGCAAGTACGACATCGGCATCGCCATCGGCCTGGACAAGCATCCGCGCGGTGCTTTCACCGACGACCCCGCCAAGCTGGCGCTACCCCAGTGGTACGCGCAGAACGGGCAGTTCGTCACGACCAAGTTCTTCGGGATGAAGGCCAACAAGTATCTGCACGACCACAACATCTCTCAGGCCACCCTGGCCAAGGTGGCCAACAAGAACTTCCGCAACGGGGCGCTGAACCCGAACGCGTTCCGTCGCAAGCCGATCTCGGAGGAGGAGATCCTTAACTCCGCGGTCCTGAACTATCCCCTCACGCAATACATGTTCTGTGCGCCCGACGAGGGCGCCGCCGCGGTGGTGATGTGCCGCGCCGACATCGCGCACAAGTACACGGACAAACCGGTATATGTGCGCGCCTGCGAGATTCGCACCCGCACGTACGGCGCCTATGAGGTGCATGCCACCTTCGCGCCGCTCGACGAGGACGTCTCGCCGACGGTGTACGCGTCCCGAGCGGCCTACGAGGCTGCCGGGATCGGGCCGGAGGACGTCGATGTGGCCCAACTGCAGGACACCGACGCCGGCAACGAAGTCATCCATATGGCCGAGACGGGTCTGTGCGCGGACGGCGAGCAGGAGAAGTTGCTGGCCGACGGCGCTACCGAGATCCACGGGTCGATGCCGGTCAACACCGACGGCGGGCTGATCGCCAACGGCGAGCCGATCGGAGCCTCGGGGCTGCGCCAAATGCACGAACTGGTTCGGCAGCTGCGCGGCGAGGCCGGCGAACGGCAGGTGCCAGGGAATCCGCGGGTGGGGCTGGCGCAGGTGTACGGGGCACCGGGAACCGCGTCGGCGACGATCCTGTCGCTCTAGTTACTGCGAACAGACACAGAATCGCGTCCAGCACACGCGATGCA
Organism: Mycobacterium sp. NGS61; assembly: GCF_059812325.1. Lineage (NCBI taxonomy): Bacteria > Bacillati > Actinomycetota > Actinomycetes > Mycobacteriales > Mycobacteriaceae > Mycobacterium > Mycobacterium sp. NGS61. The sequence goes on along the minus strand of NZ_JCALCL010000005.1, from coordinate 149,443 downwards.
TGCGAGTCTGCGTCTGCTCGCGGAGTCAGATGGCCGGGCCGAGCAGGTCGTCGGCGTCGCGGATGATGTAGCCGTAGCCCTGTTCGGCCAGGAAACGCTGCCGGTGTGCGGCGTACTCGGCGTCCAGACTGTCGCGCGCCACCACCGAATAGAAGACGGCCCCACCGCCGCCGGACTTGGGTCGCAGCAGCCGGCCCAGCCGCTGGGCCTCTTCCTGGCGCGACCCGAACGTCCCCGAAACCTGAACGGCCACTGAGGCTTCGGGCAGGTCGATGGAGAAGTTCGCGACCTTGGAGACCACCAGCGTGGCGATCTCACCGGTGCGGAACTTGTCGAACAATTCCTCGCGTTCGCGTGTTTTCGTCGATCCCTGGATCACCGGGGCGTCCAGCTCCGCACCGAGTTCGTCGAGCTGGTCGAGGTAGGCGCCGATCACCAGGGTCTGCTCACCGGGGTGATTCTTCAGAATCGACTTGACCACAGCGATCTTGGTGTGCACCGTCGAGCACAGCTTGTAACGTTCCTCGGGTTCGGCGGTGGCGTACATCATCCGTTCGTTGTCGGTCATCGTGACCCGCACTTCCACGCATTCCGCCGGCGCGATCCAGCCCTGGGCCTCGATGTCCTTCCACGGCGCGTCGTAGCGTTTCGGGCCGATCAGCGAGAACACATCCCCCTCGCGGCCGTCCTCGCGAATCAGCGTGGCGGTCAGGCCCAGCCGGCGCCGGGACTGCAGATCGGCGGTCATCCGGAACACCGGCGCCGGCAGCAGGTGCACTTCGTCGTAGATGATCAGGCCCCAGTCACGGCTGTCGAAGAGCTCCAGATGCCGGTATTCGCCTTTGCTGCGGCGGGTGACCATCTGATACGTGGAGATGGTGACGGGCCGAATTTCCTTGCGCTCGCCGGAGTATTCGCCGATCTCCTCCTCGGTGAGCGAGGTGCGTGCGACCAGCTCACGCTTCCACTGCCGGGCCGCGACGATGTTGGTGACCAGGATCAGCGTGGTGGCCTGGGCTTTGGCCATGGCCGCGGCGCCGACCAATGTCTTGCCGGCGCCGCACGGCAACACCACCACGCCGGACCCGCCCGCCCAGAACGAATCGGTGGCCAGCTGCTGATAATCGCGCAACTCCCACCCGTGCGGCTCCAGGCTGATCGGATGCGCCTCGCCGTCCACGTAACCGGCGAAATCTTCGGCGGGCCAACCGATTTTGAGCAGCATCTGCTTGACCCGGCCACGCTCGCTGGGATGCACTATCACGGTGTCGTCATCAATGCGCGCACCCAGCATCGGGGCGATCTTCTTGTTGCGCAGCACCTCCTCGAGCACCGCACGATCCAGGCTCACCAGGGTCAGGCCGTGTGCGGGGTGTTTGACCAGTTGCAACCGGCCGTAACGGGCCATGGTGTCGACGATGTCGACCAACAGGGGCTGTGGCACCGCGTAACGGGAGAAGCTGACCAGCGCGTCGACCACCTGTTCGGCATCGTGGCCGGCGGCGCGCGCGTTCCACAGCGCCAGCGGGGTGACGCGATAGGTGTGCACGTGCTCGGGAGCGCGTTCCAGCTCGGCGAAGGGCGCGATGGCGGCGCGCGCGGCCCCGGCCAGCTCGTGGTCCACTTCGAGTAGCACCGTCTTGTCGGACTGGACGATCAGGGGTCCGTCAGTCATTTAGCGCCACTCCTCCTTCACTCCGTGCTGCATCGTCGTCGGCGCGCATCAGTCCATTATCGTCGGCGCACCGACAGCTATCGTTCATCGGACGACAGCACCGAGGTGATGCGGTGGATGGCGAAGTCGCGCAGCCGTCCGGACGCGGAATCGAACGCCACCAGTTGCCCACCCTTGACCACGATCGGCGCCACCACCCGTTGGGTGGCGACCCCCGCCGCGTCGAGGTAGCCGATCAGTACCTTCTCCTGGTCCTGGGCGGCTCGTTGCAGCAGTGACATCGCGACGGCAGGGTCGACGCGCAGGTTGCCGAACGGCGCGGCTGTCACCGTGCGCAGCACCGCAACGATCGCGTGCAGGGTGTCGCCGCTGGGCCGGGGGGGCGGCCGGTACGGTCGGCGCTGCTGCGGGCTGGGCACCCGGGCACCGCGGGCACGCACATCGACGATGGCACCGGTGGAGTCCTCGGCTGCCGGGGCAAACCCTGCCGCACGCAGCGCAGCCAGCACGTCGGCGATCGAAGCTGATGACACCGCGACCGTCGGCGCCAGCGCCCGCAGCTGCAGGTCTTCGGCGGCCGGCGCGGCGATGGCCTGAGCCAGCAGCGCGGGATCTTCGCAGCGCACGAATGACGCCGCCATGCCGATGCGAAGTTGCCCGTGCCGGCGCGCGACGTCATCGATGAGATACGTGAGCCCTTGCGGCACCGTCGTTTTCGAATGCCGGGCGAAAAAGGAGTGCATCCAGTCGCGGGTCTTGCCGATATCCAAGGCATGCCGGATGGACTGCTCGCTGACCCGGTAAACCATTGCCGCACCGGCGGATTCGACGGTGGCGACCGTAGCGAGCTCGTCCGCCAGGTCGCGCTCCAACGGACCCGGCACCACGACCGTCAGGTCTGCCTGAACCAGGAAGTGGTCGATTGGTTTGGGCAGCGCGCGTGACATCGCACCGAGCACCGCACCCGGGTCGTCGTCCTGCTCCAGCAGGATCCGGCCGGGCGTGCTGATGGCACCGCGACCCACCAGGCCCAGCGCGTGACCCTCGGAGAGCAGATCGGCGACCGGTCCCGGTTGCAGCCGGCGGGCCCAGCGCGGCCGGCGCCAGATCAACGCGGCCGACCCGGTCTTCGCGTCGACCCCGGCGCCGGGCGGCAACTCGGCAAGCATGTCCAGCAGCAGCCGTCGATCCAGTGGGGCAGCCGTCGAGAACAGCGAGTCAGACAGGGCGCCATAGGTTTTGCCGTCCGGGCCGCGATTTCCGATCAGCGCCGGTCGGGCCGGCAGGTGCAGCCAGGTGTCGGCCAGCAGGAACCACCGGTCGGCGGCACTGAGCGTGCCGTACCGGTCGGCCGCGGTGGTGGGTGCCCAATAGGGTGCCTCGCCGTAGGCCGGTTCGGGGTCGGGGGTGCCGTTGCCGATCAGCCCGGCCGCCGCCGACAGCTCGAGTATCAAACCCAGGCGCGGCTCCTCGATCCCGGTGGTCTTGGCCAGTCGTTTGATGTCGCGAATCCCCAGCCCCCCGCTGCGCAGCTCGGCGACCGGAGCGGCGCTGAGGTTTTCCAGCAAGACATCCACGTGACGCAGCAGGTCGATGACGGCCCCGGCGGCCGCGGCGTCGGCCGCGGCGGGATCGACGGTCGAGACCACCGGGTCGGGCGCGGCCAGCTGGGTCGGGCCGGGGTTCTCCCCGCGCAACACCTGACCCACGTGCCGGGGCAGGATCACGGTCTCGGCATCGACGCGGCGCAATAGACCCACGGCGAGCAGCTGCGGCACCGGCCGGTCCAGCGCAGCGCCGGGCGCCGCATCGCGGGTGCGCCCCATCGGGGACCCGTCGAGCAACCTGTCCAGGACGTCGCGCTGCGGCGCGTCGAGCCCGTCGATCAGGGCGGCGATCTGATCCCCGGAAAGGGAGCGGTCCTCCAGGGTGACCTGACCCGGTAGCCACGGCAACGCGGAGGCGGCGTCGGCGGCCACCCGCACCGCCGTGTCACCCCACGCCAGGGCGCGCTGCCGCAGGTCGTCCAGGGCCGTCAGCACCTCGTCCCGGGGGGCGCCGTCCCCGATCAGAGCCGTCAATTCGGCGACCGGCACCGGTTCGATGTCGGCGTGCAGCACCAGCAGCGCGTCGAGCACCGCGAGCCGCAGAAAGTCCAGGTCGTCGGTGGCGGCCTTGACCGACTGGCGCGCCTGGGCGCGGGCGGCCAGCGCGGCGATGCTGCCGGGCGGGGGCTGGGCAAGGTCGGGGCGCAACGCCAACAGCAGGATCAACCGCTCGTCGGGTAGGTCGGCCAGCCAGGACCCCAGCGGGATATCCGGGGTGTGTTCGGTCATCGAAGATCAAGCCTAGGCCCGACCTGCGGGCTACCGTCGCGGACTGCTTACGGACCTGTCAGAATGGAGCGCGTGGCTGATGCACGCAAGGCAAAGTACGTGGACAACGGCTGGCCCACTACGGACCCGGATGACCACGCGGTGAGCGAACTCGTGACCGACCGCACCGGCGCACTCTCGCCTTTCGGCGAAGTGGTGTTCCCGGTGCCTGCCGACGAGTTGCCCTACGTCCACCCGGTGACAGTCGCCACCTGGTAATCGCCACCATGACCGGGGCCGGGGCCGCACCGAGGGCCGCTGCACGGGCCGCCGAGGTGCCCGCCCTGTCGCATCTGGACGAGCGGGGCGCCGCGCACATGGTCGACGTCACCGAGAAGGGGGCCACGCGACGCACTGCCGTCGCCGCCGGTGTCCTGCGCACCTCCGCGGACGTGGTGGGGTTGGTCTCCCGCGGCGGGCTGCCCAAGGGTGACGCGCTGGCGACCGCGCGGGTGGCCGGCATCCTGGCCGCCAAACGCACCAGCGACCTGATCCCGTTGTGCCATCAGCTGGCGCTCACCGGTGTCGATGTCGACTTCACTGTCGGCGAGTCCGAGATCGAGATCCATGCGACGGTGCGCAGCACCGACCGAACGGGGGTGGAGATGGAGGCGTTGACCGCCGTCAGTGTGGCGGCGCTGACCCTGTACGACATGATCAAGGCGGTCGACCCGGCCGCGCGCATCGACGCTATCCGGGTGCTCAGCAAAGAGGGCGGCCGTAGCGGAAGTTGGGTGAGGCAGTGAATCGATCCGCGCGCGTGGTCGTCGCATCCACCCGGGCAGCCTCCGGTTCCTATGCCGACGAGTGTGGGCCGATTATCTCTGAATGGCTTGAGCAGCAGGGTTTTTCGCCTGCTGAGGTGCGAGTGGTCGCCGATGGAAATCCGGTGGGCGAGGCGCTCAACGATGCGCTCGACGACGAGGTCGACGTCATCATCACATCCGGCGGCACCGGGATCTCGCCTACCGACAGCACGCCCGAGCAAACGGTCGCGGTGCTGGACTTCATCATCCCCGGGTTGGCCGACGCGATCCGGCAGGCCGGCTTGCCGAAGGTGCCGACGTCGGTGCTCTCGCGCGGCGTGTGCGGGGTGGCCGGCAAGACGCTGATCGTCAACCTGCCCGGCTCACCGGGCGGGGTACGAGACGGCCTCGGGGTGCTGGCCGGGGTGCTCGACCACGCGCTGGCGCAACTCGCCGGCGAAGATCACCAACGATGACGTTGGTCGTACGCGCTGTAGTGACCGACCAGTCGATCTGTCTCGCCGAGCACGAGGCGTTGGTGAGCCATCAGTCGGCCGGTGCCGTCGTCGGGTTCGTCGGGATGATCCGCGACCACGACAACGGACGCCGAGTGGTGCGCCTGGAATACTCCGCGCACCCGTCGGCTTCGCAGGTCTTTGCTGACGTGGTGGCAGAGGTGGCCGGGCAGGCCGCCGGGGTACGGGCCGTCGCAGCCAGTCACCGCATCGGCGCATTGCACATCGGTGAGGCCGCTCTGGTGGCCGCCGTAGCGGCCGACCACCGTCAAGCGGCCTTTGCTACCTGTGGTCAGCTGGTAGACGCCATCAAGGCGCGGCTACCAGTGTGGAAGCACCAGTTCTTCGACGACGGTTCCGAAGAATGGGTGGGTTCGGCCTGAGCCCGGTCAGCTGACCGGGCCCGCCGCGAGCGCGTCGAGCGCGTCGTTGCCGGCGATGTCGTGGCCGACAATCGACTGCCACAGCTGCTGGGTGTAGCCCACCGTGGACACCTGGTGGACCCCCGCGGGGGTGCCGGCGTCGACCGGAGGCGCCGCCTCACCGGGCTGGAAGCCGGCGTCGATGGTCGGCGGAGCCGGGGGCAGGTCCGCCGGCGCGGGAGGCAGGTCGGCGGGAGCCGGCGGCAGGTCGCCCGGGGCGGGAGCCAGGTCGGCGGGAGCCGGGGGCAGGTCGGCCGGTGCCGGGGGCAGGTCGGCCGGTGCCGGGGGCAGGTCGGCGGGAGCCGGAGCAAGCTCGGCCGGAGCCGGCGCGAGCTCGTTTCCGACGAGCTGGGCCGGGGCCTCCTCGACCGGAGCCGGCAGCTCTGCTGGTGGGGGAAGTTCGGTATTCGGCGCGGGTGCCTCGGCGGGCTGGTCCCACGGGAAACCGGCCGGCTGGGGCACGACATTGCGTGGCGACGGTCCGGACAACGCGGTGCCACACACCGGCCAGGCGCCCCGGCCCTGCGTCGCCAACACGCGCTCGGCGACGGCGATCTGCTGGTCCTTGCTGGCCATTTGGGCGGACGGCGCGAACTCGCCGCCACCGTGCGACGACCAGGTGCCGGCGGCGAACTGCACGCCACCGTAGAAGCCGTTGCCGGTGTTGATCGCCCAGTTGCCGCCGGATTCGCAGCGGGCTACCTGGTCCCACTCGGCGTCAGTGGCCGCAGCCGCCTGGCCGGCCATGGCGATGGCACCGCCACCGAGGACCGTGCCGGTGAAGGCGATCTTGGCGACGCTCACGCTCGAGTTAGTGGGCTTACGATGCCGTCCACTCATACGCTCAGAAATTCCTCTCGTATACACGCCTGCGAGGTCAGCTGTCGGGTTCGGGTGGAAGAGGTCACCCGGCCGTCGTCGTTCACCGTTGATACGACGTCGGCTTCACCCCAAGGAGCCGCGATTGGCCCCGGTCCGAAACTCGGCGGACCTGGTGGGTCCCCCGCCTCCATCCGCGGGTCGGAATCCCTCACCTAACGGATGGAGCTGGGCGCGATCTAGGTGAGGGAGGGTTCGTCGCTCGGGTTGGGTGACGAACCACCCGGAACGGTAGCGGTTCGCGGCGTTCCCGTCACGTTAAGGAAATGTCGGCGTTTTGGTCACACGCGGGCCGCAAAACGCCAGGAACGGTTCGCGTTTGTGCAGGTCAGAGCGGCCGAAATCGGAGCGTGGCCGGGCCGTTATCGTTCCGTTACGTGATGTATTTCACAGTTTCAACCGCCGGCGAAGGGCGGAAGTACGTCAACCGTGTCGCCGGTGGATAACGCCGTGGCCTCATCTCGGACGGCAATTCCGTCCCGCAGATAAGAGCATCGGCTCAATATTGTCGCCAGGTGGGTACCCCGATCGGCGAGCAGCTCAACCAAGCCGGCCACCGTCGCTCCGGCCGGCAACGCGACGGTCTCGGACTCCGCGCCGGAAGCTGCCCGGGCGGCGGCGAAGTAGCGGACCGTGACCTGAATGTCGGCACGATCAGGCGCGGTGTCAGCCACCGATGGCGCTCATCGGCCGTGCTGGCTGAGTGAAGCCCGGGTCGTTGATGCCGTGGCCGGCGGGTTTGGTCCACATCGCGGCGCGCCAAGCGGCCTCGACGGCGTGGTCGTCGGCACCCCCGCGCAGCAGTGCACGCAGATCGGTTTCCGTGGTGGAGAACAGGCAGCTGCGGATCTGGCCGTCGGCGGTCAGCCGGGTGCGGTCACACGTGGCGCAGAAGGCCTGCGACACCGACGCGATGATCCCGAATTTTCCGGCCGGCGTATCGGAGCCGGAGTCGACGAGCCAGAGTTGAGCCGGCGCCGAACCGCGGGGCGACGGGTCGGGTTCCAGGCGGAAGTGCGGCCGCAGCGCCGCCAGCACGTCATCGGCGCTGAGCGCGGCGTGCCGACGCCACTGATGGCCCGCGTCCAGCGGCATCTGCTCGATGACTCGCAGCTGGTACCCGCGCTCCAGGCAATACCGCACCAGATCCACGACGTCGCGCGCGCCGGTCTCGGGGTCGAGCACGGCGTTCACCTTGATCGGGTCGAGCCCGGCGCGCCGTGCGGCGGACAGGCCGGCCAGCACGTCCTTGAGGCGATCCCGCCGGGTGATCGCGGCGAAGTGCGCGGGATCCACACTGTCCAGGGACACGTTGACGCGGTCCAGCCCGGCGTCGGCCAGCGCGTCGACCCGCCGCGCGAGACCGACGCCATTGGTCGTCAGAGATATCTCCGGGCGCGGCGTGAGCCCGGCAGCCGCGGCGACAACCTCTTCGAGGTGGCGCGCCAGCAGCGGCTCGCCCCCGGTGAACCGCACCCCGGTGACGCCCAGGCGGGTGACCGCGATGCGCATCAGCCTGGCCAGTTCGTCGGGACGCAACAGCGTCTCGCCCGGCAGCCAGTTGAGACCTGCGGCCGGCATGCAGTAGGTGCATCGCAGATTGCAGCGATCGGTGAGCGAGATCCGCAGATCGGTGGCGGCGCGGCCATAGGTGTCGAGTAGCGGGCCGGTGCGCGGTGCCTGGCCTTGTTTGCTGGCGCCGGGGACCGTCGGCACTCCCAGGGTGGTCAGCGTCATGCCGGCATGCGCGCGGGCCGGTCGACGGGGACGATCTCCTTGCCCAACGGAACCAGCGAGACCGGGATCAGCTTCAGGTTTGCCAGCGCCAGCGGGATCCCGACGATGGTGGCCGCCATCGCGATGGCGGTGGTCAGGTGGCCGAGCGCCAGCCACAGCCCGAACAGCAGCACCCAGATGACATTGCCGACCACGGAGCCGGCCCCGGCCCCCGGCTTCTCCACGATGGTCCGGCCGAACGGCCACAGCGCATAGGACGCGATGCGCAGCGCAGCAAAACCGAACGGGATGGTGACGATCAGCAGGAAACAGACCAACGCGGCCAGCAGGTATCCCAGTGCGAGCACGAGCCCACCGAAAACCAGCCAGATGACATTCAGGATCAGGCGCATATCTCCTCCAGCGGTATCGCCAGCCTACCGAGTGCCGGGTAAACCGGATGCTGAGCGGATGATCAGCCGAGTAGGATCTGTGATCGTCAGCGCGTCCTGCGCATGCGGGACGCGTCTTTATGTTGTGTAGCCAATGATCCATCAGACAAGCAGGATCCATCAGACAAGCAGGTGAGTGCAGTGCCGACCGGCAAAGTGAAGTGGTACGACTCCGAGAAGGGGTTCGGCTTCCTGTCGCAGGAGGACGGCGAGGACGTCTACGTCCGCTCGTCGGCGTTGCCCGCGGGTGTCGAGGGGCTCAAAGCGGGCCAGAAGGTGGAGTTCGGCATCGCTTCGGGGCGGCGCGGTCCGCAGGCGCTCAGTCTGAAGCTGCTCGATCCGCCGCCCAGCCTGTCCAGGACGCGCCGGGAAGCCTCGCGCCGGGATGCGCCGGCCGAGCACAAGCACAGCCCCGACGAGTTGCACGGCATGGTCGAGGACATGATCACGCTGCTGGAAAGCACCGTGCAACCGGAACTGCGTAAAGGCCGCTACCCGGACCGCAAGACGGCACGTCAGATCTCCGAGGTGGTCAAGGCGGTGGCGCGCGAGTTCGAGGCCTAGGGGGCTCTCGACCCGGCGTAGCCACGCCCGAAGCGGGTATCCACCTCTCGTCGTGATGGCGTCAACGAGGAGGCGGCGATGGCACAGCAAGCGCAGGTCAGCGAAGAACAAGCCCGGGCTGTCGCCGAAGAATCCCGCGAAAGCGGATGGGAAAAGCCGTCTTTCGCCAAGGAGCTGTTCCTGGGCCGGTTTCCGCTGGAGCTCATCCACCCTTTCCCCAAGCCGGCGGAGGCGGACGAGGCGCGCGCCGAGGAGTTCCTGGCGAAGCTACGCGGATTCCTGGTCGACGTGGACGGCAGCGTCATCGAGCGAGACGCCCGGATTCCCGACGAATACATCACCGGCCTAGCCGAATTGGGCTGCTTCGGGATGAAGATTCCGACGGAGTACGGCGGTCTGGGTATGTCCCAAGTGGCGTACAACCGCGCGCTGATGCTGGTCACCACCGTGCACCCCAGCCTCGGCGCGTTGCTGTCCGCACACCAGTCGATCGGGGTGCCCGAGCCACTCAAGCTCGCCGGCTCCGCGGAGCAGAAACAGAAGTTCCTGCCGAGGTGTGCCGCGGGCGCCATCTCGGCCTTCCTGCTCACCGAGCCCGACGTCGGGTCCGATCCGGCACGGTTGGGTGCCACGGCAACACCGGTCGACGACGGCGCGGCCTACGAACTCGAAGGCGTGAAGCTGTGGACCACCAACGGGGTGATCGCCGAGCTGCTGGTGGTGATGGCCCGCGTGCCCAAGTGCGAGGGGCACCGCGGCGGCATCAGTGCCTTCGTGGTGGAGGCGGATTCGCCCGGAATCACCGTGGAGCGGCGCAACCAGTTCATGGGGCTGCGCGGCATCGAGAACGGCCTGACCCGGATGCACCGCGTGCGAGTACCCGCGGAGAACTTGATCGGCCGGGAAGGCGACGGTCTGCGGATCGCGCTGACCACCCTCAACGTCGGGCGCCTGGCGCTGCCCGCGATGGTGACCGGCTCGGCGAAATGGTCGTTGAAGATCGCGCGGGAATGGTCGCGCGAGCGGGTGCAGTGGGGCAAGCCGATCGGCAAACACGAAGCAGTCGCCCGTCAGATCTCGTTCATGGCCGCGACCGTGTACGCCCTCGATGCAGTGGTCGAGTTGTCGGGTCAGATGGCAGACGAAGACCGCAACGACATCCGGATCGAAGCCGCGCTGGCCAAGCTGTGGTGCAGTGAGATGGCGTGCGTCATCGCCGACGATCTGATGCAGATCCGGGGCGGCCGGGGTTACGAGACGGCCGAGTCGCTGGCCGCGCGCGGGGAGCGGGCCGCGCCGGTGGAGCAGTCGTTGCGGGATCTGCGGATCAACCGCATCTTCGAGGGATCCAGCGAGATCATGCGGCTGCTCATCGCGCGGGAAGCCGTCGACGCGCACCTCAGTGCTGCCGGTGATCTCGCCAAGGCCGATTCCGACCTGCGACAGAAGGCGGCGGCCGCGGTCGGGGCGAGCGGCTTCTACGCAAAGTGGTTGCCCAAACTGGTCTTTGGCGAGGGACAACGACCGACCGCCTACCACGAATTCGGTCAGCTGGCCGCTCACCTACGCTTCGTCGAACGGTCCAGCCGCAAGCTGGCCCGCAACACCTTCTACGGGATGGCGCGCTGGCAGGCGAAACTGGAGCAGAAGCAAGGATTCCTGGGCCGGATCGTGGACATCGGCGCGGAGCTTTTCGCGATGGCTGCGGTGTGCGTGCGAGCCGAAGCCCAGCGCGGGTCCGACCCGGCACTCGGGAAGCAAGCTCATGAACTTGCCGAAATATTCTGTCAGCAAGCAACTTTGCGGGTGGAGGCACTGTTCGACGCACTGTGGACCAACACCGACAGCAGCGACGTGCGGGTGACCAACGATGTGTTGGACGGGCGTTACACCTGGCTGGAGAACGGCATTCTGGACCAGTCCGAAGGCACCGGCCCGTGGATTGCGCCCTGGGAGCCAGGCCCGTCCAGTGCCGAGAATCTGGCTCGCAAAGTCGTGCCCCACCCGACCGAAGCAAAGGTCTAGGGTGCGACGATGGCCGAGTATGTCGCCGGAACAGGCGAATTCAACCGGGACACCACGTACCTCACCACGCGCATCACCGCGGACGGACGCGACGGTTATTCGGTCGAGCCGGGCAGATACCGGTTAGTGGTCGCCCGGGCCTGTCCCTGGGCCAACCGCACGATCATCGTTCGGCGACTGCTCGGCCTGGAACCGGTTCTGTCCATTGGATTTTGCGGTCCCACCCATGACGAGCGCAGCTGGACCTTCGATCTCGATCCGGGCGGGGTGGACCCGGTGCTGAAGATCCCGCGGCTGCAGGATGCCTACTTCAAGCGCGACCCGGACTACGCCAAAGGGATCACCGTCCCCGCCATCGTCGATATCCCCACCGGCGCGGTGGTCACCAATGACTTCGCGCAGATCACGCTCGACTTCTCCACGGAATGGACGGCATACCACCGTGAGGGGGCGCCCCAGCTCTACCCTGAACGGTTGCGCGATGAGATCGACGAGGTGAGCACGCGGATCTACACCGAGATCAACAACGGCGTGTACCGATGCGGGTTCGCCGGGTCGCAGGACGCCTACGAAGCCGCCTACGACCGGTTGTTCACCGCCCTGGACTGGGTGAGCGATCGGCTCGAGAACCAGCGATACCTGGTGGGAGACATTATCACCGAAGCCGACGTGCGACTCTTCACCACGCTGGCCCGCTTCGACCCGGTCTACCACGGTCACTTCAAGTGCAACCGCGGCAAAGTGTCCGAGATGCCGGTGCTGTGGGCCTATGCCCGAGATCTGTTCCAGACGCCGGGTTTCGGTGACACCACCGATTTCGTCCAGATCAAGCAGCACTACTACATCGTGCACTCAGACATCAACCCCACCGGCGTCGTGCCCAAGGGCCCCGACCTCACCAACTGGCTTTCCCCACACGGACGTGAAGCGTTGGGCGGCAGGCCATTCGGGGACGGTGCCCCGCCCGGCCCGGTGGCCGACGGCGAGCGGGTACCGACCGGCCACGGTGCGGATCAGGCTGAGCCGTCCTGATCGACCGGTGCCGGGTCTTGGTCACCGGTTCGGCGGTGATGTCCGGCTTGGTTGCCGCCCTTGCCCTTTGCGCTGTACATCGCCGCGTCGGCCAGCGACACCAGATCGGCCAACACAGTATCGATATCGGCCTGGGGCGTAGCGCCTTCCACCCGGAAGGTGGTCGTGCCGATGCTGGCGGTGATCCCGAACGGCAATTCGGCTATCGCGGTGCACAATCGCTGCGCCCGTTCGGCTACTTCGCCGGGCGGCCACTCGTCGGCGAAGGCGAACTCCTCGCCGCCGAGTCGACCGATCACCGCCTTCTCGCCGGTACCGTCCCGCAACGTCTGCGCCACGGACACCAGTGCCGCGTCCCCGGTTGCGTGGCCGTACCTGTCGTTGAGTTGCTTGAACCGGTCGAGGTCGATGACCGCGATCACCAGATCGGTGGCACGGCCGGCACACTCTTGCAAAATGCGTTGCGAATGCAGATAGAAAGCTCGCCGGTTGAACAGACCGGTCAGCGAATCACGATCGGCCCGATACGCGTCCGGCCCGAGGATCTGACCCGCAACATAGAGCGCGAGTGGCGCGGAGATATTGAGCAACACCACCAACCAGAACGCGACAAGAGCACCGGCCAGGCCGAATTGGGCGACCAGCCCAACCGTCTTCACCGACGCCACGACCAGGGCGCAGCAGAAGTTGTACGCAATGACGCGAGCGGAGTGGAACAGCGACTGATGGATGGCCAGGCCCGTGAACGTCGTGCAGCCCAACATGGCCGCGGCGGGATTGCTCTGCGCCAGCACCACCAGCGCGATCCCGGTGCTCGATGCGATGGCGAACCCGGTCGCCTGGCGGCGGGTCGGCCACCGAAGTGCCCACAACAGGGCGTTGGCAGCGGCGCAGACGCCGGCGATCAGCGCCAGCGCGATCGGCACGGTCCCGTGCGGCCCGACCGGACTCCAAATCGATCCGATCGCCACCAGGCTCAGCGATCCCGCTATGAACGAGACGCGGGCGCGAATCGCGCGGGTCATTCCGCGCGCCTCGAGGTGCGAACTCAGCTGGTCGAAATGATCACCCTCGCGCCACCACTGGAGCAGCAACCCGCTCATCTGCCGCACGGCGACCGCACCGTCGTACCGACGCAACTGTGCTCGAACATGCGCGCGCGACGGCGCAAAAGGCATGCAGCGCAACGTGTTGGAGACATCGATCCCAAACTGCCTCAGGAGACCAGGCGGATGGACCATTCCGCATGCGGGGCCTCCCGCAGTTCCCCGTTGTCCACTACCAGCGTCAGCAGCTGCACGACCACCCCGGTCAGTTTGCCGCGCTGCGGGTCGACGGTGGGGATGGTCAGCGCCAGTCGGGTGTCGGGGCGGAACAGTGTGGTGGTGGTGTTCGTGGGGTCCTCATAGATGCGCAGCAGGCGCCAGGGTGCGCGGGAAATGGCTTCGGGCACCGACAGCTGCACCGGAAGTCGCTCGCTCACCCGCAGTTCGCCCTGGGTCTGCGGCGACTGGCAGTCGTCCAGGTTGAGCACATTGCAATACATATACGGCCCGACCCGAGTCAGGTGTCCGTTCGAATAGGCGCTGACGGTGGGGAAGTGGGGGCCCTGACGGCGCATCAGCAGAAACGTTCCGACACCTGCCCCGGCGGCCAGCATGGCCACGATTGCCAGCACTGCGACGACCCGGGGCTTCACTGCGGCATCCCTGCCGCGCCGTGACGCGTCCCTTCCTGCATCACCATCACCGGCCGGTTACCCCCGAGGCCGGGGATCAGCGAACGTCCCCGGAAACTGACGATGGTTTGCGCCAGCCCCGGAATCAGCAGGGCGCTGACCGCGGTGAACCCTACCCAGAGCTCGGTGTACACCAGCACCCCGACCGCCCCGCCCAGCACCCAGGCCAGCTGCAGGGTGGACTCCGAGCGCCCGAATCCCGATGCGCGCGACTCCTCGGGTAGATCGTGCTGCAGCGACGCGTCCAACGATGCCTTCGCGATGGCGCTCGACCCGGAGGTGACCAGGGTGGCGACGGCGGCCAGGACCAGGTTCCCGGCCACCGCGGCCACCAGCGCGAACGCGGTGACCACCACAGTGCAGCGGACCACCAGCACGGCCGGGCGGCCCAGTTCCAATCGTGCGCTGGCGAAGTTGCCGGCGAAGTTGCCCAGGGCGGCCGCAGCGCCGATCAGCCCCAGCATTCCCAGCTGCACCCATCCGTCGGCGTCGTGCGCCTTGGCGACGAACGCTGGATACAGGAACAGGAAACCGACCATCACCTTGATGGTGCAATTGCCCCACAGCGAAGTGATGATGTTGCGGCCCAACGGTTGTCGGAGTGTTCCGCCGGGCTTCTTCGCGGCTTCGGGCCAGCTGCGCCGCGCGGTGTCGCTGTCGCGGTGATAACTCAGCGTGGCGGGGACCTCACCGGCGGTCACCTCGACCCAGCTGGGGATCCGCATCGAGAGCAGCGCGCCGGCGATCGTGATCCCGACGACCACGAACAGCGCGCCGGGCAGCTTCAACAGGTGCGTACCCGCGAACTCGACGCCGGCGGCGATGGCACCGCCGGCAATGGTGCCGCCCAGCAGGCCGAATACGGTCAGGCGGGAATTGACCCGCACCAGGTCGATCGTCGGCGGCATCACCCGGGGTGTCACTGCACTGCGCAGCACGCTGAATGATTTGGAGAACACCATCATGGCCAGTGCGCAGGGGTAGAGCACCCAGGACGGGAAGCTGCCGGTGGCGCCGTCGTAGTTCATGATCAGCACCAGCGCCAGAGCGGTCCGCAGCGCGAACGACATCGCCAGCGCGACGCGCCGGCCGTGCTGCAGCTTGTCCAACGCCGGTCCGATCAGTGGTGCGATGACGGCGAACGGCGCGATGGTGATCAACAGGTACAGCGCGACTTTCGACTTGCTTTCGCCGGTGGCTGCCGCGAAGAACAGGGTGTTGGCCAGCGCTACCGCCATGGCGGAGTCGACGGCGAAGTTCGCCATCACCGGCCAGGTGAGCGCGGTCAGACCGGATTTGTCGGCGCCGTCCGCGGTGGCCGCCCGCTGCACCATCCAGTACATCCGGGACCCCATTTCGCGGCTGCGCATCGCCGCGGCACGGGTGACGGTGATGCGCTCACCGTTGGCGAAACCGCGCGACGGTTCGGGCGGGATGTCGCGTCCGGGTGGTGGTTCGGCGCCCAGCGGCGGCAGATAACGGTTGGAGCTGGGCATCGGTGGTGGGCGGCGGGGGCGGCGGGGGTCGACATCGCCCGCCGGGTAGTTCGCCATGCCGGGATGTTGCCCAGCGCCGCCCGGGTCGCTGTGGGTCCGGCGGCCCGGAGGTGGGGCCACCCGGCCCGGATGATCACGCCGCCGTCCAGACACGGTTCAATTCTGTCCTATGCGGACTGCTGGTGTAGCCAACCGGTGTGGCTGGCCGGACGTGTCTTCCGGCAGTATTAGGGCTGTGTCGCAGAGAGGGGAGAGTGTGACCGGACCCATTGAGGAGACCGGGCAAGGTGCCGGTGCCGTGACCGTGGCGGCATGGCCGGAGGACCTTGCCGGGGTGCTCACGGGTGCCGTCGATCAGGCGCGCGCCGCCGTTGCCGAGTTCAGTGGGTCAACGGCTGTCGGCGAGTACCTGGGTGTCAGCTACGAGGATCCGAACACCGCAACGCACAGCTTCCTGGCCCATCTGCCCGGCTACCAGGGCTGGCAGTGGGCTGTCGTCGTCGCCAGCTATCCCGGAGCCGACCATGCCACGATCAGCGAGGTGGTGCTGATCCCGGGACCGTCGGCGCTGCTGGCGCCGGAGTGGGTGCCGTGGGAACAACGGGTGCGACCCGGCGATCTGGGTCCGGGTGACCTGCTTGCGCCGGTCAACGACGACCCGCGACTGGTGCCCGGCTACACCGCCACCGGTGACCCGCAGTTGGACGAGGTTGCCGTCGAGCTCGGGCTGGGCAGACGCTGGTTGATGAGCCCGTGGGGTCGCGCGGATGCCGCTGAACGCTGGCATGAGGGTGACTACGGACCCGACTCGGCGATGTCGCGGTCCACCAAGCGGGTGTGCCGTGACTGCGGTTTCTTCCTGCCGTTGGCCGGGTCGCTGGGCTCGATGTTCGGCGTGTGCGGCAACGAACTGTCCGCTGACGGGCACGTCGTGGACAAGCTCTACGGGTGTGGCGCCCACTCGGACACGCCGACCCCGGCGGGCACCGGTTCGCCGCTGTACGAGCCGTTCGACGACGGCGTCCTCGAGGTATCGGAGCAGCCGGTGACCGAGCCCGCCAGCGTTGCGGCCGAGCCGGTCGTCGCCGAAGAGCCCGCCGACGCCGAGGAGCCCGTCGTGCCGCAGGAGTCAGTGCCGGACGAGCCGGTCGTACCGGAGGAGCCTGCCGGCGCTGCTGAGCCCGGTGCTGACCCGCCTGCCGCTACCGGCGACCAATCCGACTAACTTTTCTCGGCGGCGGCCTTGATCTTGGCCAGCGAGGTGTTCATACCCTCGACCAATTCCCGTTCGAAGCTGGTGTTGCCGCCGAGCAGGGCTTTGACGGTCATGCTCGAGAACGCAGATACGCCGTTCTCGGCGTGCCGACTCTCGGTGAGGCGGGTGCCCTGGCCCTGCGGCTCGAGTTCGTAGCTCCAGATGGTCCGGTTGGCATCGACCCGGAATGCCAGCCGCTGCTCCGGGACGACGTCGACGACCGTGCTGGTGGTGGGCCAGAACAACCGGTTGCGGCGATTGATGTTCAGGGTGCGGGTGCCGACGCGCAGCGGTCCGAACGGCCGCATCCACCGGCACTGGGGGCTCCACTCCGGCATCCGCCGGAAATCTGAGATCAGCTCCCATACCTTCGCCGGCGGCGCGTCGATGTCGATCTGTGCCTGCAAGAGCGGGCTGGCCATTTGTCCTCCGAGGGTGTGTCTTATTTCGGCTCGAGATACTTCTCGAGCCCGGTCTGGGCGCCGCGAGCGCCGCGTCGGGCAGCTGCCAGCTGCCACACGAAGATGCTGGTGCCCAGTACTCCCACTGCCAGGCCGGCCACGGTGATCGGTCGCCAACTCGCTACGCCGGGCACCGCGAAAGCCACACCCGCGGCAATGGCCCAGGCCAGAGCACCGGCCAGGATGACCGGCCAGACCTCGAGCAGTGCCGGTGGCAACGGCGGCGGCTGCGGATCGGTCTCGGTGCTCATCGCGTCTCAACATAACGCGTCGGGCAATCCGGACCCTGTCGAGGGTGTGGGGTCCGTCAGCGCCGGGTTCGTCGTTTCTCGTTCACGTTTCCCGGGTTCCGTTGTAACCTCGCGCTGTGCCTGACAGGGATGCGCGGTTGGCTGCCGACTTGTCGTTGGCAGTCATGCGGTTGTCACGCCAACTTCGTTTCCGGAATCCGTCGTCGCCGGTGTCGCTGTCCCAGTTGTCGGCGCTGACGACGCTGGCCAACGAGGGTGCGATGACCCCCGGTGCGCTGGCGATTCGCGAACGCGTGCGGCCCCCGTCGATGACCCGGGTTATCGCTTCGCTGGCCGACGAGGGGCTGGTGGATCGGGCCCCGCACCCGGTCGACGGTCGCCAGGTGCTGGTTTCGGTGTCCGAGTCGGGTGCCGAGCTGGTCAAAGCGGCGCGGCGGGCCCGTCAGGAGTGGCTGGCCGATCGGCTCAGCACCCTCAACGATGGCCAGAAGGACGTCCTGCGCAATGCCGCCGACCTGATGTCGGCGCTGGTCGACGAAAGTCCGTGACGGCCCCGGACGTCGACGTCCGCGACATCACCGATCCCGACGACCCACGCCTCGACGATTTCCGCGACCTGAACAGCGTTGATCGTCGTCCCGACCTGCCGACCGGTAAAGGCCTGGTGATCGCCGAAGGCGTGCTGGTGGTGCAACGGATGCTGGCCTCGCGATTCACTCCGCGCGGGTTGCTGGGCACCGATCGCCGGCTGGTCGAACTGGAAAACGATCTGGCCGGCACCGCGGCGCCCTACTACCGGGTTACCCCGGACGTCATGGCCCAGGTCGTCGGATTCCACCTCAACCGCGGCGTCCTTGCCGCTGCGGGTCGCGTCGCGGAGGCCAGCGTCGGTGACGTCGTCGAGGGCGCCCGCACGGTCGCCGTGCTCGAAGGTGTCAACGATCACGAGAATCTGGGTTCGATCTTCCGCAATGCGGCGGGCCTGGACGTCGACGCGGTGATCTTCGGCAGCGGCTGTGCCGATCCGCTCTATCGCCGCGCGGTCCGGGTCTCCATGGGGCACGCGCTGCTGGTGCCCTATGCCCGCACCGCGCAGTGGCCCGCCGACCTCGTCGGGCTGCAGGAACGCGGCTTCCGGGTGTTGGCGCTGACGCCGCACCGCGATGCTCGTCCGCTGGCCGAGGCCATGGCTGCGGTCGCCAACCAGCCGGTCGCGCTGCTGGTCGGTGCCGAGGGGCCGGGGCTGACGTCGGCAGCGCTGCGCATCGCCGACGCGCGGGTGCGCATCCCGATGTCGCGCGGCACCGACTCCTTGAACGTCGCGACCGCGGCGGCACTGGCGTTCTACGAGCGGATCCGGTTGGCGCCGAGCGGGGGTTAGGCTGCCTGCATGACCGACGAATCCGTCCCGTGGGGCACGGGTTTAGGGGTGGCCGCATTTGTCGCCGCGGTCACCGGCGCCGCGATCGTGGTGCTCAGCCTCGGGTTGCTGCGGGTGCATCCGCTGCTGGCGGTGGGGCTGAACATCGTGGCGGTCGGCGGGCTGGCGCCCACGTTCTGGGGATGGCGGCGGACTCTGGTGCTGAGATGGTTCGTGCTGGGCGCGGGAACCGGTGTGGTCGGCGCCTGGTTGGCCCTGATCGCGGTGACGCTGCTGGGCGGCCTGGGCTAGCGGTGCCCGCTTGATCGCACCCCGAGCAGCACATCCTCCCAGGCCGGGATGGCCGGCTTGCCCCGGCGGCTACCGGTCGGTTGGTCGGCGGGTGTCTCCGGTGCGACCGGTGCACTGGGTGCGGCCGCTTCCGGTTGCGCGGCCTCGGGGGTGGGCTCGAAGGCCAGATGCGCCACCGGCGCCAGCTGCCGCGGCTTGAAGTCGGGGTCGATGAGCTCGCTGGCCGCGTCGTCGATCGCGCTGACCACACCGCCGTGCGCCCCGGGGGTGAAGCGGAAATGGGCACGGTTGTCCGACCGTCCGGCGTGCCAGCCCAGCTGCACCGTCCAGCGGCTGTCCTCGTTGCGCCAGGCGTCCCAGCTGAGCCGGTCGGCGTTGAGGCCGCGCGCCACCAGCGCGGCGGTCACGGTCTCTAGCAGCGTCAGCACGGCGGGTCCGTCGGCCAGGATCGGGTGGGCGGCAGTTGCCAGTTCGGCAGCGCGGAAACGTTCCAGCAACACCGGGTTGGCGAATCGCTGGATCCGCGCGATGTCGGATCCCGATGCGGCAGCGACCTGTTCGACTGAGGCGCCGGCGCGGATTCGGGCCTGAATCTCCTTGGGGCTCAACATGTTCGTCACGTCGATGTCGAGCGCGGGCTGCTCGACCGGCAGCTCTTCCCCGTTCAATGCGGCCCGTAGGCGGTCGTCGGCCGGAAGTCTGAACTTCTCGGCGGAGCTGGCCCCCTCGCAGAGGACGTATTTGCCGTCGGGATCGAGCCCAACCACTTTGAGTTCCCGCATGGCTTCTCCTCGCAGGCTCCGTGCAGGTCAGCGACGGACCCGTCAGCTGCGCACTCTAGTGCGCCAGACGTCGTTAACCTCGTTGACACGCGGGCGCGGGTCAGAGCCGCTCCACAACCCAGTCGATGCAGGCGATCAGCGCACTGATGTCGTCGGGGTCGACCGCCGGAAACATCGCAATGCGCAACTGGTTGCGGCCGAGCTTGCGGTACGGCTCGGTGTCGACGATCCCGTTCGCCCGCAGCGTCTTGGCCACTGTGGTCGCGTCGATGTCGTCGACGAAGTCGATCGTGCCCACCACTTGCGACCGCAACGCCGGGTCGGCGACGAACGGAGTGGTGAACGATCGCTCCTCGGCCCAGGAGTACAACCGTTGCGAGGAGTCAGCGGTGCGCTTGACCGCCCAGTCCAGGCCGCCGTTGCCGAGCAACCAGTCGAGTTGCTCAGCCATCAAGGCGAGCGTGGCGATCGCCGGGGTGTTGTAGGTCTGGTTCTTCACGCTGTTCTCGACCGCGATCGGCAGCGACAGGAAGTCGGGCACCCAGCGACCCGAAGAGGCGATGGCTTCGACGCGGGCCAGCGCAGCCGGGCTCATGACGGCCAGCCACAGGCCGCCGTCGCTGGCGAAGTTCTTCTGCGGCGCGAAGTAGTAGGCGTCGACGTCGGTGATGTCGACCGGCAGTCCGCCCGCGCCCGAGGTGGCGTCGATGACCACCAGCGCATCTCCGGAGTCGGCGGGTCGGCGCACCGGTACCGCGACGCCCGTCGACGTCTCGTTGTGCGCCCAGGCGATCACGTCGACCGACGGGTCGGACTGAGGTTCAGGCGCGCTGCCCGGGTCCGCTTTGACGATGATCGGATCGCCGACGAACGGGTTCTTGGCGACGCCAGCGGCGAACTTCGCGCTGAACTCGCCGAAGGTGAGGTGCAGCGAGCGTTTGTCGATCAATCCGAACGCCGCGGCGTCCCAGAATGCGGTGGCGCCGCCGTTGCCCAGGATGACCTCGTACCCGTCGGGCGTGGTGAACAGTTCGGCCAGCCCGCTGCGGACCCGGCCCACCAGGTTCTTGACCGGCGCCTGGCGGTGCGAGGTGCCGAATAGGGCTGCTGCGCTGCCGGTGAGCGCTTGAAGTTGCTCGGGCCGCACCTTGGAGGGCCCGCAGCCGAACCGTCCGTCGCGTGGCTTGAGGTCGTCGGGAATCTCGAGAGAAGTCTGGTCGGCCATGGAGATCAGGGTAGTGAGCAGGGTCTGGCTCCCGACGACGCGGGGGACATAACGCCTGGTGACGGCGCTGATGTGAGCTAGCACACAGTCGGTGGGTGCAAGCGGGCTGGGCCACAGCAGGCGGATGAAGTCTGGATAATTCCCAGTACCGGCGGTACCGTATTAATTACACGTCCGAATGCAACCTCGTTGGGGAGGCTTTTCATGGCTTTGAAGGCTAGGACGCGCATGGTTCGACGTTGGCGCCGCAATATGGAGGTGCGCGACGACACGGAGTACGTGGACATGCTCGCCACACTGTCCGAGGGGTCGGTGCGGCGGAACTTCAACCCGTACACCGACATCGATTGGGAGTCACCGGAGTTCGCGGTCACCGACAACGATCCCCGGTGGATCCTCCCGGCGACGGACCCGCTGGGCCGCCACCCGTGGTACCGGGCCCAGTCCGACGAGACCAAGATCAAGATCGGCATGTGGCGTCAGGCCAACGTGGCCAAGGTGGGCCTGCACTTCGAGTCCATCCTGATCCGCGGTCTGATGACCTACACCTTCTGGGTGCCCAACGGGTCCCCGGAGTACCGGTACTGCCTGCACGAATCGGTCGAAGAGTGCAACCACACCATGATGTTCCAGGAGATGGTGAACCGGGTCGGCGCCGATGTCCCCGGCATGCCGCGCCGGCTGAAGTGGCTCTCGCCGTTCGTCCCGCTGGTGGCCGGCCCACTGCCGGTTGCCTTCTTCATCGGGGTGCTCGCCGGTGAGGAGCCCATCGACCACACCCAGAAGCAGGTGCTGCGCGAAGGCAAGGCGTTGCACCCGATCATGGAGCGGGTGATGGCCATTCACGTCGCCGAGGAAGCGCGACACATCTCGTTCGCACACGAGTTCCTGCGCCGACGGCTGCCGCACCTGACCCGCTGGCAGAAGTTCTGGGTGTCGCTGTACTTCCCGCTGACCATGCGGATTCTGTGCAACGCCATTCTTATCCCGCCCAAAGCCTTCTGGCAGGAGTTCGACATTCCGCGTTCGGTTAAGAAGGAACTGTTCTTCCGGTCGCCGGAATCGCGGAAGTGGCTGCGCGACATGTTCTCCGACGTCCGCATGCTGGCATACGACACCGGGTTGATGGAGAACCGTTCGGCCCGGCTGATGTGGCGGATCTGCAAGATCAACGGCAAGCCGTCGCGCTATCGCAGTGAGCCGCAGCGTCAGCACCTGGCCGCTGTGCCCGCTGCCTAACTGTCTGCGAGTTTGCTTATGCCGCACGTGATTACCCAGTCGTGCTGCAATGACGGGTCCTGCGTGTTCGCGTGTCCGGTCAATTGCATTCACCCGTCCCCGGACGAACCGGGCTACGCGACGTCGGAGATGCTCTACATCGACCCGGTGGCGTGCGTCGACTGTGGCGCCTGCGTCAGTGCCTGCCCGGTCGGCGCGATCGTCCCGGACAGCAAGCTCGATGTGCGGCAACTGCCGTTCGTGGCGATCAACGCGTCGTTCTATCCGGAACGCCCTGCGCATGAGAAGTTGCCGCCGACCTCGAAGCTGGCACCGGTGATCCCGGCCGCTGAGGTGCGCGCGCAGGGCAAGCCGTTGACGGTGGCCATTGTCGGGTCCGGGCCGGCGGCGATGTACGCTGCCGACGAGTTGCTGATCCAGCCGGACGTCCGGGTCAATGTGTTCGAAAAGCTGCCCACGCCTTATGGTTTGGTGCGTGCCGGGGTCGCGCCCGACCACCAGCACACCAAGAAGGTCACCAGGCTGTTCGACCGGGTGGCCGGCGATCGCCGCTTCCGGTTCTTCCTCAACGTCGAGGTCGGCACGCACGTGAGTCACGCCGAGCTGTTGGCGCACCATCACGCCGTGTTGTATGCGGTCGGTGCGCCCGACGACCGGCGGCTCGATGTAGACGGGATGGGTCTGCCGGGCACCGGCACCGCGACCGAGTTGGTCGCGTGGATCAATGGGCACCCCGAATACACCGATCTGCCAGTCGATCTCAGCCATGAGCGGGTGTTGATCGTCGGCAACGGCAACGTCGCTCTGGATGTCGCACGGGTGCTGACCGCCGATCCGGACGATCTGGCCCACACCGATATCGCCGATCACGCGCTGAAGCGGTTCCGCAAGTCCGCGGTCCGCGAGGTGGTGATCGCGGCGCGCCGCGGACCCGCCGAATCGGCGTTCACGCTGCCGGAGCTGGTCGGGCTCACCGAGTCCTGCGATGTGGTCCTCGAGCCCGACGATCATCGACGGGTGCTCGCGGACCTGGCCACGGTGTCCGACCCGTTGACCAAGGCCAAGCTGGAGATCCTCCGCACACGGGGTAACGGCTCAGCGCCGGCGTCGCGACCGCGGGTGCGGCTGGCCTATGGGCTGACGCCGCAGCGTGTGCTCGGCGAGCAGCGCGCCACCGGGATGGAGTTCCGGGTGACCGGCACCGACGAGGTCCGTCGGCTCGACGCCGGCTTGGTGCTAACGTCGATCGGCTACCGCGGCAAGCTCATTCGCGATCTGCCGTTCGACCAGGATGCCGCCGTGGTGCCCAACGACGGCGGCCGCGTCATCGACCCCGGCACCGGCCAGCCCGTTCCGGGCGCCTACGTCGCGGGCTGGATCAAGCGCGGACCGACCGGGTTCATCGGTACCAACAAATCGTGCTCATTCCAGACCGTGCAGGCACTGGTGGCCGATTTCAATGCCGGCAAGCTGACCGACCCCGTCGCTGGACCGTCGGCACTGGACCGGCTGGTCGCTGACCGCCAACCCGACGTCGTCGACTCCGCGGGCTGGCGCGCCATCGACGCCGCCGAGGTCGCCCGCGGCGGCGAGGATGGACGTCCGCGCGCCAAGTTCACCGATGTCGCCGAGATGCTCGCCGTGGCTGCCACCGCACCGCGGGCGCGGCGGTCACGGGTGTCCGGCCTGCTGCGGCGACTGCGCGAACGCGGCTAGCCGGCCTCCGCGGTCATCGCCTGCTGGATTTCGTCGTAGCTGACCTCCCGCACCGGCTGACCCAACGACCAGTTGTGCCCGAAGGGATCGGCGACCACGCCATAGCGGTCACCCCAGAACTGGTCGCTGAGCGGCATCACGATCGTGGCCCCGGCGTCCAGTGCCTGCTGGAACCTCGCGTCGACGTCGTTGACCGTGAGGTGGATGGTGACCGGCGTACCGCCCAGCGACTTCGGGGTCACCGACGTGCCACTGCACATCTCCGGGAAGTCGTCGTTGAGCATCACCGTGGCGCCGTTGATCTGCACTGCGGCATGCACGAGCCGGCCGTCCGGGCCGGGCACCCGGCCGAGCTCGACGGCGTCGAAAGCCTTGACGTAGAAGTCGATCGCGGCCGCGGCGTCGTCGACGACGAGATGGGGGGACACTGCGGGTTCGACAGTGATGGCCATGTGGTCACTCCTCTGGTGGTGGGTACTGCCCGCTCGGGCTCACATGTACTGACCGGGCGGGCCGGCAGAACTCATCGCGCATCCGCGACGCTAATGCCGGGCACCGACAACTCGTCGGACTTACCAACCGCGGGCAGCGCTTATACGGTGGTGAGGACCTTGTCCCAGCCGTTCACGGAGTCGGCTCGGCGCGGCGCCGGCCCTACATAGATGGCCGACGGGCGGACCAGCTTGCCGAGTCGCTTCTGCTCGAGGATGTGGGCGCACCATCCTGCGGTGCGACCACAGGTGAACATCGCCGGCATCATGCTGGCCGGCACTTCGGCGAAGTCCAGGATGACCGCCGCCCAGAACTCGACGTTGGTCTCGATCGGGCGGTCCGGCCGACGCTCCCGCAACTCGGCCAGGGCCGCCTGCTCCAGCGCCACCGCGACGTCGTAGCGGGGTGCGTTCAGCCGCTTGGCGGTCGCCCGCAACACTCTGGCGCGCGGGTCCTCGGCGCGGTAGACCCGGTGTCCGAAACCCATCAGCTTCTCGCCGCGGTCCAGGATGCCCTTGACCAGACCGCGGGCATCATCGGTGCGCTCGACCTCTTCGATCATCGGCAGCACCCGGGCCGGCGCACCGCCGTGCAGGGGGCCGCTCATAGCGCCGATCGCACCGGACAACGCCGCTGCCACGTCGGCGCCGGTGGATGCGATCACCCGCGCGGTGAATGTCGAGGCGTTCATGCCGTGTTCGGCAGCAGACACCCAATAAGCGTCGATGGCCTCGATGTGTCGGGGATCCGGCTCGCCGCGCCACCGGGTCATGAAACGTGCTGTGACTGTTGAACACTCGTCGATGAGGCGCTGCGGGACCGCCGGCACGTAAATGCCGCGACCGGACTGCGCGACGTAGGACAGCGCCATCACCGATGCGCGGGCCAACTGGTCGCGAGCGGTCGGCTCGTTGGTGTCCAGCAGCGGCTTGTACCCCCAGATGGGCGCCAGCATGGCCAGGCCGGCCTGCACGTCGACCCGCACGTCACCGGTGTGGATCGGCAACGGGAACGGCTCGGCCGGGGGCAGTCCGTGGCCGAATTCACCGTCGACCAGCAACGCCCAGACGTCGCCGAAGTGGACCCCCTGGCCCACCAGATCCTCGATGTCGACGCCGCGGTAGCGCAGCGATCCTCCGTCTTTGTCCGGCTCGGCGATCTTGGTCGTGAAGGCCACGACGCCTTCCAGACCTGGGACGAAATCTTCTGGAACCACAGTCATGGGCAGATTCTTGCACTACTGGCCTGGGCGGTTCCTACCGGCCGGTAACAACGTCCGAGTAGCGTTGGGACGGTGACAGAATCAGACCGGCAGTCGCTGGCCGGGATGCGGGTGGAATACGGGTCCGCCGAGAAGGACGGCAGCCCTGACCTGGATGCGGACTGGCTTGCCGAGGGCTGGCTTGCCTTGTTCCGCAGGTGGATGGACGACGCGTGGCAGGCCGGGGTTGCCGAGGCCAATGCCATGGTGGTGGCCACCGTCGCCGAGGGCCGCCCGGTGACCCGGACGGTGCTGTGCAAGAACGCCGACGAGAGCGGGATCAGTTTCTACACCAACTACGACTCGGCGAAAGGGACCGAGCTGGCGACGACGCCCTACGCGTCGGCGACCTTCCCGTGGTATCTGCTGGGACGGCAGGTTCATATCCGCGGGCCGGTCAGCAAGGTCGCGCCGCAGACCACCGCCGATTACTGGTCCAAGCGGCCGCGCGGGTCACAGCTGGGCGCCTGGGCGTCGCACCAGTCGAAGCCCATCGCCTCGCGCGCCGCACTGCTCGACCAACTAGCGGAAGTGACAGCGCGATTTGCCGACACCGAGCACATCCCGGTGCCGCCGAACTGGGGCGGCTACCTGATCGCGCCCCAGGTGGTGGAGTTCTGGCAAGGGCGAGAAGACCGGGTGCACAACAGGATTCGGATCTCCGGCGGCGTCGTGGAGCGGTTGCAACCCTGACCCGGTGGACTGCGAACCGGATCGGTGTCATTCGCGCGGCGGATTTTCGCCGAGTGGTGTGCCCCGCGAGAGTTCATCGAACTTCGCCAGCGCTCGGTCCAGGTCTGCCTCGTCGAACATCTCACAGCGGCAGAGTAGGTCGCCTTCAACCATGAAGATGTCGCTAATGCGCCACTCGGCCTCGAAGCCCGCAGCCGAAGTCCCGCTCGCGACGTGAGTGACGACCGCGCCGTTCTCAGTCAACCGATGAACCGTCTCGACATAGATGCGGTTGTGCGCCGTTTCATTCAACGCAGCGCGAAGGTAAGCCTTGAGGTCACCAGGCCCGACCGGCGCCAGGTTGCGGTGGTCAATATCCACGAAATCGTCTGCTGTCGCCGGAATTTCGCGCCGATTGAGTGATTCGTACGCCCGAGTGAGGACTGACCACGCGTGAGCGTGTGCGGCGGCTTCGCCTGCCAGGTAGCGGGCATCCAGTTCGGCGACGGCGGCCTCGAGGTCGTCGACGTCGAAGGTGATCAACGCGGAAACCCGCTCGTCGATGGTGATCTCGATGACGCTGAGTGCCTCGGTGAGGTCAGCCTCGGGTCCTGGTTCGCGGTCGGTGAATCTGTTGCGTACGAGGAGCAGACGTTCGCCACGCGTCGCTATCGCTGTTGACGCCACGTTTGTGAGGGACAGGTCGGCTACGGCTTGCACGTCTGCCATCTGGGCATCCCGGCCCTGCCGTATTCCCGAACCCACCAACCGACGGCGATCGTCGCTCACGAAGTTGTCGGCAAGCATGTCCGCCATGGCGTTCCGGTCGCCAGCTGCGTGACTCGCGACGAAGCGCTCAGCCACTCGGTGTGCGGCGTTATGCGGTTCTTGCGCCTGTGCGTGCAATTCGTCGAACTTCGCGAGAGCGACCTCGAGGTCAGCCTCGTCGAACAGCTCACAACGGTGCACACGGTCGCCGCTGACCTGCAGAAGCTGAATCATTCGCCACTCAGCACTGAAACCGTCCGGCGATGTCCCGCAGGCGGTGTGGGTGACAACGGCTCCGAGGCTGCCGAGTCGATGCACCGACTCGACGTATATCTCCATGTTGGGCGTGAGGTCCCACCCGCTACGGATATACGCATTCAGATCATCCCCTTCGAACGTGCTGTGGACCCGGTGATCGATGGTCACGCAACGCGACAGCCCCGGAGAGATCTTGTGTTTGTTGAGCGCGGCATAACCTGTGGCGATCACCGACCAAGTGTGCGCGTGGGCAGCAGCTTCGCCGGCGATGAATCGCGCTTCGAGTTCCGCTGTTGCAGCGGCCATATCGTCACCATCGATGATGACGACGGCGGCAACTTGGCCGTCCGCGTTCAGCTCGACGACCTGCAGTGCGTCGAGCTGGATCTCAGCGCGCTCGGTCCCTGAGGCACGAATGCGGGTGAGGACAAGACGGTCTCCGCGGGTGGCGATGATCGGAGCCGCGATGTCAGTCAGTAATCCGACCTCGACGCCGACTCGAAGATCTTCGATTGCGGCGTCCTGACCGTGTCGAACATTGGCATTGACGACCTTGCGGCGGTCTTCGTTGCAATAGTCGTCAGCGAACATGTTCGCCGTGGCGTCCCAGTGGACCGCGATCTCAGCGATCGTCTTCATATCGCGCATTCCGGCATCCCGACCGCGCATGGTCCCGGCGCCCACCATTCGACGTCGATCGTCGTGGGCATAGTCAACGGATAGTGTCGCGGCCATCGCATCCCAGTTGCGAGCGGCACAGTACGCCCAGAGCTGTCCGTTCACCCGGCTGGCCGAGTTTTCGAGGCGCCGTGCGGGGCGGTGCAATTCCGCGAACCGAGCCAGCGCCGCCTTGAGGTCTGTTTCGTCGAAAAGCTCACAGCGATTCACCTTGTCGCCCTCGACCGTCGACAGGGCAACTTCTCGCCATTCTGCTTCAAAGCCCGCAGGTGAGTTTCCGTGTGCCACATAAGTCACGACCGCACCCAGTTCGTTGAGCTGATGTACAGCCACGATATGAGGCCGGATTGGTCGGTCGAGATCCCAACCCTTGCTGGTGTATTCACTCAACTCGCCGGCAGCGAACGCGGCCCCCCGGCGGTGGTCGACACTTGCGCAGTCGGCGGTCAGCGTGGGCAGCTCACCGCGTCTGACGGAGGCATAGGTACCGGAGATGGTCTGCCACACAAGTGCGTAAGAAGCTGCGTCCCCAGCGAGGTATCGCGAGTCGAGTTCGGCGATGGCAGCGTCGAGGGCATCAACGTCGAAGACGACGTGCGCCCGAATTCGATTATCGGCGTCGTTTTCCGCAAGACCGAGCACCTCGGCGACGAAGGGTTCGGGCGTGGCATCGAACGCGAAGCGGGTGCGCATGAGGGCAAGGTGCTCGCCGCGGGTTGCGATGACGGTCGTAGAGACATCCGCGACGCCTAGGTCGACAAGGGCTCGCATGTCGCGGATCTCGGTATTCAGTCCCTGTCGCAGTCCCGCACCAACCAGTCGACGGCGGTCGTCCAGTGAGAAGTCGTCGGCGAGGAGATCTGGCAGCGAGTTCCAGTCGGCTGCGGTGAGGATTTCTACGAAGCGCTGGGCCACTTGGCAGGTCGCGTTCTGCAGCGGCGCCGCCGGCCGGCGCAGTTGATCGAATTCGGCCAGCGCGGCGTCAAGGTCCACCTCGTCGAAAATCTCACAGCGGCTGATCAAGTCACCGTCGACGGTGAATAGGGTGACCTCTCGCCACTCGACGTCGAAGCCGGCCTGCGACGTCCCATACGTTGCCTGGGTGAGGACCGCGCCGAAGTCACCCAGGCGATGCACCGCATGGGCGTAGATCTTGGCTTGTGGCGTGAGTTCCCAGGTGGCGCGGACGTAGGGGAAGAGCTCACCGGGCGAGAATGCTCGTGCTCGGCGGTGATCGATATTCACCCAGTTCGGTGTCACCGAGGGGAGCTCGTGTCTATTGAACGCGGCGAAGTTGCGGGCGATCACCGACCACGTATTTGCGTGGGTGGCCGCTTCGCCGGCCAGATATCGTGCGTCGAGTTCGGCGACGGCGGCGTCGATGTCGTCGAGGTCGAAGAACACGGCGGCGATGATCCGGTCGTCGCCGTCGATCTCCAGAATGCCGAGCACCTCGGTGAGAAACCCCGGTGCCTCATCGTCGCGGCGCGAGAAGCAAAGGCGATCGAGGACGAGATGCTCGCCGCGAGTGGCAATGACGGTTGGTGTGACATTCGACGACCACAGCTCGGCGACCACCCGCATGCTCGCTAGCTGCGCCTCGCGGCCGACCTGAACTGCGTTGCCCACAACTCGGCGTCGATCATCGTTGGCGAAATCGTCAGCCAGCATCCGCTCTATTGCGTCCCAATCACCCGCGGCGAAGAGCGTCAGGAAGCGCTCACCCATTCGGCTCGCGGCATTTTCCAGGCGTCGGAGCGGCCGATGGACCAGTTGATCGAAGCGTGCCAGTGCGGCGTCGAGGTCGTCCGCGTCGAAGACCTCGCAGCGGTTGACCAGGTCACCGTCGAAGGTAATGACGCTGACAACCCGCCATTCGGCCTGGAATCCCCCTGGAGTGGTCTCACGCGAAATGTGCGTCACGACCGCACCGGCGTCGGTCAACCGATCTACCGTCGCGACGAAATAGCTAATGTCCGAGGCGAGGTTCCTGGTGACTTCGAGAAGGGCGGTCATGTCACCGGGCGCGATCGATGTTCCGCTCCGGTGGTCGATGTTGACCCAATCTTCAGTCGTCGCAAACAGTTCCCGTCGATTGAGTGCGGCGAAACCTCGCGTGACCGCCGACCAGACCTGCGCGTGGCGGGCCGCTTCACCCGCCAGGTAGCGCTTATCGAGCTCAGCGAGTGCGGAATCGAAGTCGTCGAGGTCGAACACGACCCGTGCCGAGAACTTGCCCTCGGCATTGACCTCCAGCACGTCGAGAACGTCGGTGTGGAACGCCGCCGGTGACCGGACGCGTCCCCACGTCTGCGCCCGGCTGAGCGCCAGGCGATTTCCACGCGTAGCAATGACATCCGAAGTCATCGCTCTCACACCGATTTCGGTGAGACTGACAATCTCGGTGACCAGGGCATCGCGGCCGGATCGGGTGCCGGAGTTCAACGCCCGTCTCCGATCGTCGGAAGAACAATCGTCGGCCATGAGATCGGACAGCGCGTCCCAATCGCGGTCGGCGAAGAGCACCTCGATGCGCTCATGCATTGCGCTGGCCGCGTTTTCGGATAGCCGAACTGGTCGGTCTAACTGTTTGAATCTTTCGTCTGCGGCGACAAGGTCGATCTCGTCGAAGACCTCGCAACGCCTGATCATCTCGCCATCCACGAGTAGCAGTGCAATGCCTCGCCATTCGGCATCGAGACCCTCTCGCGAGGTCTCCTGCGCCGCGTAGGTGATTACTGCACCGTCGTTGCTCAGCGAATGCACCTCCTGAACATAGGTATTGATGTCCTGCTCGAAGTCCTTACCGGCGCCGAAGTAGTCGATCAGGTCACCGGGTCCGAACGCCGCCTCAACTCGGTGGTCGACGTTGATCCAATCTGCTGTCGTCGGTGGTGCCTGGTGGCAGCTGAGTGCGTTGTATGCCGCCGCGATTACCGACCAGGTGTGCGCGTACGGTGCCGCTGCCCCGGCGAGATACCGTGCGTCGAGTTCGGCGATGGCGCCGCGGAAGTCGTCGAGGTCAAACACGGTGCGTGCCGACACCCGCTCGTCGGCGTCGATCTCGACGACGGCGAGGACGTCGATGCCGAACGCGTCCGGTTCGTCGTCGCGGAACGCGGATCGGACGCGATTGAGTACCAGGCGCTCACCCCGGGTGGCGATGGTGTCGGTCGTCATTCTCTTGACTGCCGGAGCGGTTATCACAATCTCGGCCATCACGGCGTCGCGGCCTTGACGGAGTCCGGAGCCGATGACCTTCCGGCGATCGTCCTGGGTGATGTCATCAGCCAACGAATCTGCAACCGATGGCAGGTCACCGGCTAGCAGATATGAGTTGATACAACGACATACGCGAGCAGCAGCGGGTTCCGGCCCTGGCTGCGGTTCTACGAGTTCAATGTGGGCGGGACGGCTCTCGACGACTACCTGGGGCGCAAACAGTTGGTCCGCGTCGTCCCAAGCTTCACGATCGACAGCGTCCGCGACTCGGCGTGCGACGCGTACGCATTCGTTGTCAGGCTCGCTGCCCGATGCTTCGGGTGCTCGCAAGGCCGACGAGGGGTCACGAATCCCGAGCGGTTGCCGAGCCGTCTCGACAAGTGCTACAGCGCCTTTCCGTTCGTACAGGCCGACCGCTCGTTCGGCGGCAGATCGCGCTCCTGCGACATCACCGGCGACGCTCAGAACCCTCGCCAACGTCAGGCATGCATCGCCGTGGTCGACCAGCGCGTCGGTGCGTTCGGCCAGCGTCACCGCGCTCTCAGCCATGCGCCGGGCCTCGTCGTGCTCACCGTCGCGTGACAATAGGTGCGCCCGCAACGTCCGCCACGCGATCGACGCCTTCAGCGCATGCCCGGCCAGGCGCTCACTCTCGCGGCACAATTCATCTGCTTCGGCCTCTCGGCCGAGTGTCAGGCAGGTGCGACCGAGCAGTGCGGCGGTTTCGGCGGTGTCAGCTTCCAAACGCATACGGCGAAAACCATTGTAAGCCTTACGAAAGAGTGGCTCGGCCGCGCCGGGTTCGTCGGCAACGAGTTCGATGATGCCGGCGAACTGTTCGACTTCACACAGGGCGTGACGCAAGCCGAGCTCGGTGACCGTGCGTCGGGCCGAGTCGATCATTCGCCGCGCGGCGGCAGCGCGGCCGCGGAACGCCTCCAACACGGCCTGACACTGTGTCGAGGTGGCCTCGACCGCAGGCGAGTCGGTGGTGATGCGCAGCAGCCGCACCACATCGAGGCACCGTCCGCCCGCCCGTGGAACCGGGTTGGGGCCCCACAACGCGGCCAGCGGCGCTCCCGCTAACACGGCATTCACCCGTCGGTGCTCACGGGCGCGCCGCGCGGCGTTCAGCGCGTTGTCCAAGGCGACTTCGCAGTCCGCGATGCGCCCGAGCCGGGCCAGACACCCGGCCCGCACGGTGTGGGCGTTGGCCTCACCGGCGGCGTCGTCCAGGCCGGCCAGCCTCTCGGCAGCAGCACCCAGCGCGGCTTCGACCTCATCCAGCCGCTCAGGGTGTATCAGCATCGACAATTGGCCGTCGAAACACGTCGCCCAGGCCGCTAGTCGAGCTGAATCTGTTGTCGCCGATTGCAATTGAGATACCGCACCCGCCGCCGATGTGACATCGCCGGCAGCCAGCAGGGCCTCACACCGCGCCACCAGCAGCGTGGCAACCTGGTCGTCTCGGTCGGGAAGTTCGTCGTCAATCTCCTCGAGCGCGTGTAGCGCATGGTCGTACAGGTCGGCCGCACCTTCGTAGGCCAGCCGGGTCATCGCCTGGTCCGCGGCCCGCCGGCAGTACTCGACCGCCTTGGCTGCGTTTCCCGCCCAGGCGCATTCGAAGTAGTGGTGCGCCAACTCCGCCAGCAGTTCATCGTCACCCCCGGCCTGGCTTTCCAAGGTCACCGCGATGCGCTGGTGCAGCCGCATGCGTCGTACCGACGCCAGCTCGGCCAGCAACGACTGTCGGACCAGGGCATGGTTGAACCGGTAGCGGCCGCCGGTTTCCTCGATGACGATGCCGGCCTTGGATGCTTCGTCGAACGCGTCGATGAGATCGTCGCCGACCACGTGTTCCACCAGATCCAACGCGAACCGGCTGCCGACGACCGCCGCCGCCGACAGCGCCTTATTCGTTTCCATCGAGAGCCGGGAAAGCCTCCGGCTCACAGCTTCTCGCACTCCCTGAGGCAGCGTGCTCTGATCCCACACGCCACCGCTCTCGTCGACGTGCCGCAGCGCCTCGATCAGAAAGAACGGGTTGCCGCCGGTGACGGAGGCCAGCGCATGGGCGAGTTCCTCGTCGTCGTAGCCGGCTTCCGCGACGTAGGCGGCCACGTCGTTCTCGTCGAGCCCGGCGAGATTCAGCCGGCTGGCGGTGCCATCGCGGTGCAGATCGGCCAGCATGGCCGCCAACGGATGCGAGCGGTCCAGGTCGGTGCTGCGGTAGGTTCCCACGATCTGGACGCGGGCGTGGTCGCCGAAGCGCAGCAGGTGCCGCAGCAGCAGCAATGTCGGTTTGGCCGCCCAATGCAGATCGTCGAGAATCAGGACGACCGGCGCTGCGGCGGAGGCGATTTCGAGTAGCGCGACAACGGCGTCGAACAGTGCGTAGCGTTCGGTGTCCGGGTCCGCCCGGGGCGGGGCAGCCAGATCGGCCATGACGTCGGGCAGTCCGGGTACCAACGGCAGCAGTGCCTCAACACCGCGCAAACCGCGCAAACGCTGCGCGCCGACGCACGGCACCAGTGCGCGCAGTGCTTCGGCGAACGGCTGGTAGGGCGCGCCGAGGTCCTCGTCGCACCGCCCGTAGAGCACGACCGCACCTTCTGCATATGCGCGTTGGGACCATTCGCCGGCCAGGCGGGTCTTGCCGACACCCGGTTCACCGGCGATCAACACCGCATGCGTGGCGTGGGTCGGCCACGCGGAGACGAGTTGCTCGAATTCCGGGCCACGGCCCACGAACGGTCCGGGCCCGATCAACACTGCAGGCAGAGCGGGACGCTGGAGCGGCGTCACCGCAGGTTCGGGAGTGCTGGTATCGGCGTCGAACCGCAACTCGAAAACATGCTCGGGACGCGCCAGGTTCTTCAGTTGCCGCATGCCCAGGTCAGCGAGCGACACGTCGTCGGCCAGTGTGTCTATGACGAGCTCGGCGACCGCACCCGAACACAGGATCTGCCCGCCCGCGGCCAACGACCGCAGTCGCGCTGCTCGGTTGACCGCCCTGCCGAAGTAGTCGCCGTCGCGAAGCTCGACCTCGCCGGTGTGCAGCGCGATCCGGATGCGCATCGGCTCAGCCAGCGCCCAGGGCTCCCGCGCGATCGCCTCTTGCATCTCGATGGCAGCGGCGGCGGCTGCTGACGGCCGGTCGAAGACCGAAAAGGTTGCGTCACCCTCGCCACGGGTCTTGATCAGCCGTCCACCGCGTGATGTGACGACCTGTTCGATCAACTCGTCGTGGCGGGCCAGCGCTGTCGCCATGGCGGCGGCATCTGCTTCCCAGGCTGCGGTCGATCCCTCGATGTCGGTGAGCAGAAAGGTCACAGCTCGCATCACCGACGAAACCTGTTGGGCGGCTGGAATATCCAGCGATGAGTCCTGAGCGACGATGGCCGCTTCGAGTCGGCGCAGCTCCGGGCCGGGGTCGACGCCCAGTTCGTCGGCCAGCAACGACCGGGCGCGCTGATACGCGCCCAGGGCCTCTCCCTGGCGGCCGGCACGGTAGAGGGCGAGCATCAGCTGGCACCATCGCTTTTCCCGCAGCGGTGCCTCGGCGACTGCCGCCTCCAGGTCGCCGACCACCTCCGCGGCGCGACCGGTCGCGAGCAGCGCGTCCGCCCGATCCTCCACCAGCGCGGAGTGACCCTCCAGCCACCGCGTCTTTTCCGACAACCCGCGCCGGCCGTCGGGCAGCTCGGGGACACCGCGCCACAGGCCCAGCGCTTCCTCGAACAGGACCACCGCTTGGCGGCTGTCGCCGGCGGCCGCGGCGTCGCGACCTCGTCGGGCGGCCGATGTGTAAGTCGCGGCGTCGACCGCCGCTTCGGCGAGCTTCCAGCCCGCCCCTTCGGTGAGCACGAAACCGTCGCCCAAGGCGCGGCGCAGGGCAGAGATGTGGGTCTGCAGAGCCTTGGCGGCGGTGCGGGGCGGAGCGGTGCCCCAAAGCAACTCGATCAGCGTGTCCGCAGGAACGACTGAGCCGTTGCGCAGGCCCAGCATGGTGAGCAGGGCGCGCGGCTTGGCGCCCGGGATCATGACGGCAGTACCGCCCTGCCGGACCTGCAGAGGCCCCAAAACCCCCAGTTCCACGCCTTGAAGGGTAGTCATGTTGACCATCGTCGGTAAGACGATTCAACGCGCGGTCAAGGTCGGGTAAAGGATCGCCAATCTAGAGGCGGGCCAGGTTGAACAGTCCCGCCAGCCCGGTGCCGAAGTTCAACAGGCCCGAGGTGAAGCCGCTGTAGTAGCCGGCGGGCTTGCCGGAAATTGCGGCAGTGAAGGCGGTGTTGAAGAATCCGGACATCCGGCCGTCGACGTCCGACCCGCCGGTGGCCAGGTTGGAGATGCCCGACACGCCGTTGTTCGCGGTGGCGCTGCCCCTGGCGGTGTTGAGCAGGCCCGACATCTGGTCGCCGGTGTTACCGATGCCCGAGACATTCGTGCCCGTGTTGTTGAAGCCCGAATTGATCAGGCCGGTATTGATCGCGGATCCGACGCCGGTGTTGACGTTTCCCGAATTCCAGAAGCCGGTATTAGTGTCACCCGAATTCCCGTTACCGGTGTTGTAGCTGCCCGCATTCCAGAAACCGGTGTCGGCGTAACCCGAGTTGCCGGCACCGGTGTTGTAGCCGCCGGAGTTTCCGATCCCGGTGTTGATGAGTCCCGACTGACCAATGCCTGTGTTGAGGGCACCCGAGTTGCCGATGCCGAAATTGCCCCCGCCGGAGTTCCCGATGCCGAAATTGCTGTGCGGACCCGGAAGTTCCCCCATGTTGGTACCGGAGTTGAAGATGCCGACGTTGCCGCTACCCGAATTGAAGAATCCGATGTTGTTGGTCCCGGAGTCTCCGAAACCTATATTGTCGCTGCCCGAGTTCAGCAGTCCGGCGAGGTTGATTCCGACCTGGTTGTCGCCCCGCAGCCCGATACCGATGTTGTTGTTGCCGGAGTTGCCGAAGCCGAGATTGTTGTTGCCCGTGTTCCCGCCGCCGATATTGAAATTCCCGGTATTGCCGCCGCCCCGGTTTCCGGTGCCGGTGTTGCCGATGCCGACGTTATCGTGGCCGGTGTTGCCCATCCCGACGTTGTGACTGCCCGGCCCATAGCTCGAGGACCCTATATTGCCGAAACCGAAATTGTCGTCACCGAGATTTCCCATGCCGACGTTTCGGCTGCCGAGGTTGCCGCTGCCGAAGTTGGTGTTGCCGTTGTTTCCGCTGCCGATGTTCTGGCTGCCCTTGTTCCCGATCCCGAAGTTGCCGTCGCCGGTGTTGCCGTTGCCGAGGTTGCCGGTGCCCTTGTTGCCCAGGCCTAGATTGGCCAGCAACTGTTGCAGGGTCTCCTGCACGCTCGCCGCCGGTAGCTGTTGGGCGGCCGCGGCTTCGGCCGCCGCGTACTGCCCCGCCCCCACGTTCATCAGTTGCACGAACTGGTCGTGAAAGGCTGCTGCGCGAGCGCTGATCGCCTGGTATTGCCGGCCGTGGGTGGAAAACAGCGCGGCGACGGCCGCTGACACCTCATCGGCGCCCGCGGACAGCAGCGCCGTCGTCTGGGCCGTCGCACCCGTGCTGGCGATGCGCAGCACGTCATTGATCCTGGCTAAATCCGTTGCAGCCGATGACATTAGCTCGGTTGACGTGATTACAAACGACATGTCGGTACCCCTGCGTCGAAGTGAGTGGATATCGCGTGGTCCCAGACTGGCTCGGCACAGCGGGGACTGCTTAGGTAGTCGACTACCTCAATTTGGGGCGGGATACCCTCGTCGGCGATGCCCCTCTTCGCGGACACCGCGCCGCTGCGCACCCGCGATTTCCGCCGGCTCTGGGTGGCGGGCATCCCCACCGTCATCGGGGCCAACCTGACGATCTTCGCGGTCCCGGTTCAGATCTACGCGCTGACGCAGAACTCCGCGTACGTGGGACTGGCCGGGCTGTTCTCGTTGGTACCGCTGGTGGTGTTCGGGCTGCTGGGGGGTGCCTGGGCCGATGCCATGGATCGCCGGGTGTTGTTGATCGTCGCCTCCTGCGGGCTGGCGGTGGCGTCGCTGCTGCTGTGGCTGCAGGCCGCGCTGGCAGTCAACGACGTCTGGGTGGTGTTGTGCCTGCTGGCGGTGCAGCAGGCGTTCTTCGCGGTGAACTCGCCGGCACGCTCGGCGGCGATTCCGCGGATGGTGGCAGGGGAGCAGCTGCCTGCCGCCAATGCACTGAACATGACGGTGAGCCAGTTCGGCGCGATCGCCGGTCCGATGCTGGCCGGGGTGCTGCTGAACTGGGTGGACCTGTCCGCGCTGTATCTGATCGATGCGATCACCTGTCTGTTGCCGATCTGGGCGACCGTCCGGTTGGCGCCCATGCCCGCGGTGGCGGTCGACGAGACCCGACGCTGGGGTCTCGGTGCGGTGCTGGACGGTTTTCGCTACCTGGCCGGCAACACCGTGGTGCTGATGTCCTTCGTCGTGGACCTGATCGCGATGATCTTCGGCATGCCACGGGCACTGTTCCCGCAGCTGGCCCACGAGAGCTTCGGCGGTCCCATCGAGGGGGGCTCGGCGATGGCGCTGCTGTCGGCGGCCATCGCCGTCGGCGCGGTGGCCGGTGGGGTGTTCTCCGGCTGGTTCCCCCGGGTCCGGCGCCAGGGCCTGACCATCGTCGTCGCGATCGTCGCCTGGGGTCTTGCCATGGTGGGTTTCGGCCTCACCAGTGGCATGGCGCACGGGCGGGCCGGCCCGATGCTGTGGATCGCGTTGGCGTTCCTGGCCTTTGGCGGTGCGGCTGACATGGTATCGGCCGCGTTCCGCTCGACGATGCTGCAACAGGCGGCCTCCGACGATGTGGTGGGCCGGCTGCAGGGGGTGTTCGCCGTGGTGGTCGGCGGTGGGCCCCGGTTGGCCGACACGCTGCACGGCGCCGCTGCGGCGGCCGTCGGCACCACCGCGGCCGCAGCCGGGGGTGGGGCACTGGTGGTGGTGGGGGTCGTCATCGCAGCCCTGATCGCGCCGGCGTTCATCAGGTACCGGACGCCGGGAGGCCAACCGGGCGCCACGCTGGGGTGACGCTCGAC
This sequence comes from Mycobacterium sp. NGS61, assembly GCF_059812325.1. NCBI lineage: Bacteria > Bacillati > Actinomycetota > Actinomycetes > Mycobacteriales > Mycobacteriaceae > Mycobacterium > Mycobacterium sp. NGS61. The sequence goes on along the minus strand of NZ_JCALCL010000005.1, from coordinate 110,785 downwards.
GCCGAGTGCCACGCTGGCGTGACGTTCGGCGTCAAAGGCGGGGACGGCGACGGCGGCATCCGGGCGCGGCCCGCCGCCAGACCTGCAGACCCGACCCCGGGCAGGCACGCCATCGCGAGAACGACTACCTTCACCTATACGCACCTAGTGCACCTGCACGCACCTAGGGCGGGCAGCCATATCAGCCTGAGCGCAAAGGGGTTCTCGTGGGCGACACCGACGACACCGCAACTCTGAAGTACCCGGGTGGCGATATCGACCTGAAGGTCGTCCACGCCACTGAAGGTGCCGACGGCATTGCGCTCGGTTCACTGCTCTCCAAGACCGGTCACACCACCTTCGACAACGGCTTTGTCAACACCGCCGCCTGCAAGAGTTCCATCACCTATATCGACGGGGACGCCGGGATCCTGCGCTACCGCGGTTACCCGATCGACCAGCTGGCGGAGAAGTCGACCTTTATCGAGGTCTCCTACCTGCTGATCTACGGTGAGCTGCCCACCAGCGACCAGCTTGCCGAGTTCACCCAGAAGATCCAGCTGCACACGATGCTGCACGAGGACCTCAAGCGGTTCTTCGATGGCTTCCCGCGCAACGCGCACCCCATGCCGGTGTTGTCCAGCACGGTCAACGCGCTCTCCGCGTACTACCCGGACTCGCTGGACCCCACGGACAACACCCAGGTCGAACTGTCGACGATCCGGTTGCTGGCCAAGCTGCCCACCATCGCCGCCTACGCGTACAAGAAGTCGGTGGGGCAGCCTTTCCTCTATCCGGACAACTCGCTCACGCTGGTGGAGAACTTCCTGCGGATGACGTTCGGGCTGCCCGCCGAACCCTACGAAGCAGACCCCGAAGTGGTGCGGGCGCTGGACATGCTGCTGATCCTGCACGCCGATCACGAGCAGAATTGCTCGACGTCGACGGTGCGCCTGGTGGGGTCGTCGCAGGCCAACCTGTTCACGTCGATCTCGGGCGGCATCAACGCCCTGTGGGGCCCGCTGCACGGCGGCGCCAACCAGGCCGTCCTGGAGATGCTCGAACAGATCAAGGAGAGCGGCGACGACGTCGGCGAGTTCGTCCGCAAGGTCAAGAACCGCGAGGCGGGCGTCAAGCTGATGGGCTTCGGCCACCGCGTGTACAAGAACTACGACCCGCGCGCCCGCATCGTTAAGGACCAGGCCGACAAGATCCTGGCCAAGCTCGGCGGGGACCCGTTGCTCGACATCGCCATCCAGCTGGAAGAGGCGGCGCTGACCGACGACTACTTCATCGAGCGCAAGCTGTACCCGAACGTGGACTTCTACACCGGCCTGATCTACCGGGCACTGGGCTTCCCGGTCCGCATGTTCACCGTGCTGTTCGCCCTGGGCCGGCTGCCCGGCTGGATCGCGCACTGGCGCGAGATGCACGACGAGGGCGACAGCAAGATCGGCCGTCCGCGCCAGATCTACACCGGTTACACCGAGCGCGACTACGCCGCCATCGACGGCCGCTAGCCGCCCGCCCACTCGGTGAGCACCGCCATCGCGGCGTTGTGCCCGCCGATGCCCGACACCGCCCCGCCGCGGCGCGCGCTGGACCCGCACCGCATGATCCGCGCGTGCCCGGTGGCGACCCCCCACCGGCGCGCCGGGGTGTCCAGCGGATCATCGTCGTCGGCGAACGGCCAGGACAATCCGCCGTGGAAGATGTTGCCCGCCGTCATTCCCAGTGTCCGCTCCAAGTCGCCGGTGGTCGTGGTCTCCAGGCACGGTCGGCCCTGCGCATCCGGCAGCAGAACATCCTGAATCGGTTCGGCCAGAACGGAATTCAGTGATGCCAGCACGGCTTCGGTGAGCGCGCCGGCATCGGCGGTCAGTGAATGCGGGGTGTGCACACCGAATACCGTCATGGTCTGCACCCCCGGGAGTGCCGGCGACACGATGCTCGGATCGGCCAGCGAATGGCAGTAGGCCTCGCACGGCAGCGGGTCGGGTAACTCGCCGCTCGACGCCCGCAGGTAGGCGGCGTCGAGTTGGGACCAGGTTTCGTTGACGTGGAACGTGCCGGCGAAAGCCTGCTGCGGGGTGACGCGCTCGTCGCGCAACCGCGGCATCCGGCGCAGCACCATGTTGACCTTGACCTGGGAACCGGGCGCCAGCATCGGTCGCGGTTCACCCAGCAGGTCGGCCAGCACCGCCGGACCCACCCCGCTGAGCACGAACCGGCCCCGAGCCACGCACTGGTCCCCGCGGCTCCGGTAGCGCACCTCGCCGTCCGGGTCGACAGCGAAAACATCTGCGCCGGTGAGTATTTCAGCTCCGTGACCGGTGGCGGCAGCAGCCAGCGCCGAGGACACCGCGCCCATGCCGCCGACCGGGACATCCCAGTCTCCGGTGCCGCCGCCCAGCACGTGATACAGCAAGCAGACGTTCTGTTGCAGTGAGGACTCGTCCAGGCGGGCGAAAGTGCCGATCAAAGCGTCGGTGGCTACCACTCCGCGGACGACGTCGTGGTCGACGGCGTCGGCGATCGCCCGCCCGATGGGCTCGTCGACCATGGCCCGCCACGCGGTCGCGGCGTCCCGATCACCCCCGTCCAGCACCAGCCGGCGCGCCTCGGCGCGGGTGCGCAGCGGTTCGAGCAACGACGGCCAGAGCCGCTGGGTCAGCAGTCGGCACTGCCGATAGAACGCGTCGAACCCCTGCTCGTCGCGCCCGGCGCCGATCGCGTCGAAGCCGCCGGGTGCCCCGACGAGCAGGCCGGTTCGACCGCCGCTGGCGGGGTCGGGGGTATAGGAGGAGTACGCGCGTCGAGTCAGCCGTACCCGTGCGCCCAAATCTTCGAGGATGCGCGGCGGCAGCAGGCTGACCAGATACGAGTAGCGCGACAGGTGGACGTCGACACCGTCGAAGGGCCGGGCCGATATGGCGGCGCCACCGACGTGTGCACGCTTTTCCAGGACCTGCACCCGTAAGCCTGCCCGGGCCAGGTATCCGGCGGCGACCAGGCCGTTGTGCCCGCCGCCGACGATGACGACATCGTGTTCGGTTGCCTCAGCCATCGGGCTACCGGTTGGCGCAACCCCGGTCACCGATGTGCGCGTTCGGCGGTGTGCTTCCGGTGGCCATTGCTACAGTCTGCCCGACGTTGCCTCGGGAACGGCCTCGGACTCGGTAGGCTGCATATCGCCTGGAAGAGCGCGAACGAGTGAGGAGCGATGGCCGGTTCAGAGGTGGGGGTCGACGAATCGCCCACGGCCGTCGAGCCCGAGCAGCAGGCCCAGCCGACCCGGCCGTTCAGCCGACAACAACTGCTGCGGCCCTGGCTGATCGCGCTGGCGCTGCTGCCGTTTCTGCTCGCCCTGATCAGCTACGGGGCATACGAGCGACCGATGGCCGTCAACGGCCCCGCCGGCGATCTGCCCACGATCACCAAGCCGTCGGGGAGCATCACGATGGCCCCGAGCCTGCAGTTGTCGCTGCTCACGATCAGTCGCAGCGGCAACAGCATCACGCTGATCGGCGATTGCCCCGACGACGCGTCCAAAGCTGCCCTGATGAGGGCACTCAAGGCATTGTTGACACCGGGAGTCAACGTGGTCGATCAGATCCGCATCGACCCGCTGACGCACGCACTCGACTTCGGCGGCGCAGAGCCGGTTTTCACCGCGGGGGCGCCCATCCCCGATCTCACCTTCAAGGTGGAAAGGGACACCGTCACGCTGACCGGTACGGCCGCATCGCCCGCGCAGAAGGAGGCGGTCGCGCGCGCGGCGGCCGGTACCTGGCCGGATGTCAACGTCGCCAACAGGATTGTGACCAGGGGACAGATCACGCCGACCGCCCCGGGTGCCGCCACACCTGCTCCCGCGCCCCCTCCGGCCGCGTCCTGCAACGACGTGCAGGCGGCCATCAACGCCATCACCGGGGGCCCGCTGGCCTTCGGTAACGACGGCGTGAGTCTGACACCGGAGGACAACGACATCCTGATCCGGGTGGCCGACAAGCTCAAAGCGTGTCCGGACGCCAAGGTGACCGTCAACGGCTACACCGACAACGCCGGCAGCGAGGCCATCAATATCCCGCTCAGCACGCAGCGCGCCACCGCCGTCGCTGAATACATCATCGCCAACGGCGTCGCCCGCGCCCGCGTCACCGTCAAGGGCCTGGGTTCGGCCAATCCGATCGCGGGCAATGACACTCCCGAGGGGCGGGCCAAGAACCGCCGCGCCGAGATCGTGGTCGGCTAGGGGGCATCAGGCATGGGTTTCGTGATCCAGTGGTTGGTCTGCCTGGTCGCCTTTGTGGCCGGTTCGGCCGTTGCCTATGGGATCGCGTTGCTGTTCAAGTCCGAAGGGCCGGACGAGACCGTTGCTGAGCCGGCCATCCAACCGGAGCCGGTCCGGCCGGCCGAGTCCGCGCAGCGCGCCGAGCCCGAGTCGTCGGAGATCGGGGCGAAAAGGTGAGCGGCCAGCTGCACTGGTGGCCGGCCGCCGCCTCATTCGGGCTCGGCATGATGCTGACCCTGGCGTTGTTGTTGCGACCGGCCAGGATTCAGATGCCGGCGTGGGTGTTCGCCGACCCGACGTCGGGTCCAGGGCGCAAGCCGGCCGCCAAGGTCTCGGCCAATGATGCCCCGACACAGCGCATTCCGGTCGCCGGGCCGCGGCCGGTGAGAAAGGCTGCCGCCAAAGCGCCGCCGAAGAAGCGCAGACCGGTTTCCGCCGATGCGGTGACCGAACGGATACCGATCGCCGCGAACAGGCCGGCGAAGAAACTGCCCGCCAAAAAGGCTGCGGTGAAGAAGGTTCCCGGCGCCAAGGTCCCGGGCAAGAAGCTGCCGCCGAAGAAGGTCAGGCCCAAAGATCCGACGCGACGGGTCTCAGTCGCGAAAGATGTTGCGACGGAGAAGATTCCGGTCAGTGATGCGGCGACGGTAGAGACGCCGTTGGTGCCCTACGCGCCCTACGGTCCCGGATCGATGCGCGCCGAACCCGACGGGTCCGGGCCGCAGGGTTGGTTGGTGAAGGGCCGCACCGATTCTCGATTGTTCTACGGACCCGATGATCCGGGTTACGACGAACTCGTCGCCCAAGTCTGGTTCGAGAACGAAGATTTCGCCAAGCGCGCGTTTTTCCTGCCGGGTCGCAACAGCGCGCGAAAAGACTAGCTCGGCCCGGGCAGTCGCAGCACCAGGCGGGCACCGCCCATCGCGCTGCTCTCCAAAGACGCTGTCCCGCCGTGCAGATGGGCCTGCTGCGCCACCAGGGCCAGGCCCAGCCCGGAGCCCGAATGCGATGCTGTCGAGCCGCGGGAGAAGCGTTCGAACACCACTTGGCGCTCCTCTTCCGGCACGCCGCTGCCGTCGTCGTCGATGGCGATCTCCACACCGGCCCGCGAGCTGACCGCCGACACCCGCACGTGGGTAGCGCCCCCGTGCTTGACGGCGTTGGCAATCGCGTTGTCCACCGCCAGCCGCAGTCCGGCCGGCATGCCGACGATGATGCAGGTGGGCGACGGCACCAGGGACACCTCGAGGTCGGGATAGCTGCGGGTGGCGTCGTGCGCGGCGCGGTCGAGCAGATCGGTGATGTCCACCGGCACGTGGTCATCGGAGGTGGACAATTCGCCCTGGGCCAGCCGCTCCAGTGCGCTCAAGGTGGCTTCGATCCGCGACTGGGTACGGATGACATCGCCCAGTACCTCCTTGCGCTGGTCGTCGGGCATGTCGAGGGTGGCCAGCACTTCGAGGTTGGTCCGCATCGCCGTCAGGGGGGTGCGCAGTTCATGTGAGGAGACCGCGGCGAAGTCACGGGCCGACGCCAGCGCTTCCTGCGTCCGGTTTTGTTCGTTCCAGATCCGTTGCAGCATGCCGCGCATGGCCTCGGCGATCTCGACGGCCTCGCTGGCGCCGTGCACTTCGACCCGCGGCGCTTCGTCGCCCGCGTCGATCGAGCGGGTCTGTTCGGCGAGTTGCTTGAACGGTCGCACCGCGAAGGCCGCCAGCAGCCAGGCGAACACCGCCGCCGCACCGATCGCGAAACTGCAGATCAGCAGCACTCTGCGGTGCAGGTTGTTGGTCTCGGCGTAGGTGGTGTCGTAGGTGGCGCCGACGGCCATCGACGTCGGTTCCGGACCGGGGATCTCGACGGTGCGTACCCGGTAACGCACCCCGTGGATGTAGGTGTCGGCGTAGTCAGACTGCAGCTTGGGCAGTTCGATGTCGGAGTTCGACTTGACCACGTCGCCGCGACGCAGCGTGATCAGGGCATCCCGGTCGTCGGGGGAGGGCGGAATTTCGTTGAGTCCGCGCGGCACGAAGGGGATTGCGAAACCGGCGGCTTCGTCCAGCCGGCGGTCCAGCCGTTCCTTGCGGTCCTTGGTGATGCCCACCCACACCACGGCGCCGACGATGAGCACCGGGATCGCGGCGCCGATCACTGTCGCAACCACCACCCGGGTCCGAAGCGACGGTGTGCGGGCGAAAATCCGCGACAGGATGTTCATCAACAACGGCAGGGCCCTACTGCATCCGGAGGACGAACCCGACTCCCCGTACGGTGTGCAGGAGACGCGGGCCGCCATTGGCCTCTAACTTGCGCCGCAGGTAACCGATGAAGACGTCGACGACATTGGTGTCGGCAGCGAAGTCGTAACCCCACACCAGCTCCAGCAGCTGCGCGCGGGACAACACCGCGGTCTTGTGTTCGGCCAGCACCGCCAACAGGTCGAACTCCCGCTTGGTCAGATCGACGTCGACCCCGTTGACCCGGGCCCGCCGGCCGGGGATGTCCACCTCCAGCGGGCCCACGGTGATGGTTTCCGACGAGGACGTCGCGGTGGCGCCGCGGCGACGCAACAGCGCGCGCACCCGTGCCACCAGCTCGGCCAGCACGAACGGCTTGACCAGGTAGTCGTCCGCGCCGGCTTCCAGGCCGGCGACGCGGTCGTCGACCGAACTGCGCGCGCTCAGCACGCAGACCGGCACGTCGTTGTCCATGGCGCGCAGGGCCGTGACGACGCTGACGCCGTCGAGCACCGGCATGTTGATGTCGAGCACGATCGCATCCGGCCGGGTTTCGGTGGCGCTGCGCAGGGCCTCGGCGCCGTCGACGGCCGTCGACACCTCGAACCCGGACAGCCGCAGACCGCGCTCCAGGGAGGCGAGCACATCGGAATCGTCGTCGACGACCAAGACCCGCGGTGAGTTGACACCAGTGTCCATGGGTTTATCTTGCCTGATTGTCGGTGACCGCGGTGGGAGGCGCGAGTTTATCGCGGGATCGGGCGCAACAGCCCGCATCACGCGCCGGTGTTGCAGCTACTCGGCAGGCAACTGTTACGGATTCGACGCCGCGCAGCGACCGCCGTTCGTCAACCGACATGCCATCATCGAATCCTGTTGGCAGGTCTCGACATCCAGCGTTGCGACCGAAACTCGATTATCCGCTTGGCTTTTCGGTCAACGCTGCGCAAACGGGATCTGGAGACGAATTCGTCGTGACTGACGTGCTGAATGCCTCACCGCCTCCGTCGCCGGTCGGCCAGCGCGCCGTGTCCGACGGGTGGCGCCGGATCGCCGGCCACCTTCGGAACCGCGCACCGTGGCGGCCGACCCTGCCCGGTGTGATCACCATTCTGGTTGCGGCGGTGGGGATTCCGTTGATAGCGCAATCCTTGGTCGACGGACCGGTGCGACACCTCGACCACCGTGGGCTGTGGGTTCTGGGCACGGCGGCGACCGCATTGGCGGTGTCCGAAACGGTGATGTTCGCCGTTCGTCGTCGGCTCGACGGGCACGCGCGGGTCACCGCCGACGTTCTGCAAACCGCCGTGGTGACGGGGTGCCTGTTGGCACTGTATTGGCCGTTGGGGTTGGTGGTCTCGGCCACGATAATGCTGTACTACCTACATGAATCCATTCGCCGCAGCGAATCGCTGGCGGCGCCGTGGCGGGCCGTGCTGGAGGTCATCCCCAACCTTGCCGGGGTGGTGCTGCTGGGGCATGGGGCGTACGCGGTGCGCCACGGCCTGATCACCATGGGCACCCTGGTCGCGTTTCTCATGATGACGCTGTCGTTGGTCGGACCGGTCATCGCGCTGTCGGCTACCGCGTCAGGACGACGTTCATCAGCTGGGTGAGCCAGGCGCGTGCGGCCGACGGGTCGCTGTCGAGCAGCAGCTGGACAGTGACACCGTCGTAGGCGGCGACGATGGCGCGTGCGGCGTCGGCGACGCTGTCGATCGATGTGTGGAATGGGATGCCATTGGCGACCATCCGCTCCTCGATGACGTGGCGCAACTGCGCCCGATGCTTCTCCCAGCGGTGCGCGAGCTCAGGCTTGCGGGCCGCATACAGCAGGAAATCGAACTTGATGAGCAGCCAGTCACGTTCGAAGAGCAGGGTGTCCACGATGCGTTCGACGGCTCCGGGCAGGTCGTTGACGGGATCGGTACCTTCCATGGCGGCGCTGACCTGGTCGGCGGTGCGGACCGCCCACTGGTCATAGAGCAGGAAGAACAATTCCTCGAGGCTGTCGAACTGCGAGTAGAAGGCACCCCTGGTGTAACCGGCCGCTTCGCACACGTCCTCGATGGTCACGTGGCCGTAGCCCTTATCGGCGAACACCCGGAATGCCGCGTCCATCAGCCGGGCACGGGTCTCGGCACGCCGTTTGGTTACCCGCGGCGTCTTGGCGGCGGTGGTTGACGTCGGCAACTCAACCTCTCCTCGATCTGCTTACTTGACGAATACGGTGCCACACGTGATCTGTATTATCCCTGTGCCACTCGCGGTGATGAGCGGACCGCCAACCCGCTGGCGTCAGCGCGTTTCGGGCAGACCGATGCGCCGGTAACGCCGCAACCGCCCGCGCAGCCGCTCGGCGTCGGGAACCGCGCGCAGCGCGTGCACTTCGACGGCGATGGCGCGCGAGAGCCGCTTCGCGAACTCCACCGGCTCGTCGGCGGCATCGGGGTGCTCGGGTACGACGGCATCGACGATCCCGGCCGCTAGCAGGTCAGTTGACCGGATTCCCTGCGCTGCCGCGAGTTCCGGCGCATGGCAGACGTCGCGGAAGACGATCGCACTGCCACCCTCCGGCGGCAGCGGTGCCAGCCAGCTGTGCAGCGCGGCCAGCACCCGGTCGGCGGGCACCATCGCCAGCGCCGGCCCGCCGCTGCCCTGGCCCATCAACACCGACACCGTCGGGGTGTCCAGCGTCACCAGCTCGGCCAAACATTGCGCAATTTGGCCAGCCAGTCCACCTTGCTCGGCCGCGGCGGACAACGCGGGCCCGGCAGTGTCGATCACCAGCACCAGCGGCAGACGCAGTTCGGCGGCTACCGCCATACCGCGCCGGGCCTCCCGCAGCGATGCCGGTCCGACGGCGTTGCCACTGCCGCCCTGAGTTCGTTGCTGACCGAGCACCACCACCGGCTGGCCGGCGAACCGCGCCAATGCCAACAGTGTCGCCACACCCCGGCCGGTTCCGGACAGCGGCACCACATCGGTGGCGCCGTGTCGCAGCAAATCCCGCACGTCGGGGCGGTCCGGGCGGCGGGAGGCCAGCACCGAATCCCAGGCGGGCACATCGGGCAACGGTTCGCAGGGTTCGCGCGCCGGCGGCGGTTGGGCTGGATCGGCGATCACCGTCAGCGCCCTGTCCAGGGTGGCGCGCAAGTCCTCGATCGCAACGACGTCGTCGATCACGCCGTGGCGCTGCAAGTTCTCCGCGGTCTGGACGCCCGGCGGGAACGGTTCGCCGTACAGCAACTCGTACACCCGCGGGCCGAGAAACCCGATCAGGGCACCCGGTTCGGCGAACGTGACATGGCCCAGCGAGCCCCACGACGCGAAGACCCCACCCGTCGTCGGATTGCGCAGATAGACCAGATACGGCAACCGCGCCTGCCGGTGCAGGCGGACGGCGGCGGCAATCTTCACCATCTGCAGGAACGCGACCGTGCCCTCCTGCATGCGCGTGCCACCAGAGCACGGCGACGCCAGCAACGGCAGCCCCTCAGCGGTCGCCCGCTCTACCGCCGAGGTGATCCGTTCGGCCGCGGCCACCCCGATCGAGCCGGCCAGAAAGTCGAAGTCACAGACCACCACCGCCACCCGGCGTCCGAACACCCGTCCCTCGCCGGTGGACACCGACTCGTCGCGGCCGGACTTCGACCGGGCTTCGGCCAGTTCACGCGCATAGGCCGGCGGAATCGGCAATGCAGGCGGAGCGCTGTCCCAGCTCAGGAACGAACCCTGGTCAAGGACCGCATCACGCAGTTGATCGGTCGTGATACGGCTCACACAGATGAGGCTATATATCGTGGTGCCCATGATCGGTATCACCCGGACCGAAGCCGTCCTGACCATTGAGCTGCAGCGGCCGGACCGGCGTAACGCGCTGAACTCCCAGCTCGTCGAGGAGCTGCGCGAGGCGCTGCTCAAGGCGGGCGACGGGTCGGTACGGGCGATCGTGCTGACCGGCCAGGGGTCCGCCTTCTGCGCGGGCGCCGACCTGTCCGGCGACGCTTTCGCCGCCGACTATCCCGACCGGCTCGTCGAGCTGCACAGGGTCATGGACGCCACATTGATCCCGGTGATCGGCGCCATCAACGGCCCCGCGATCGGCGCCGGGCTGCAGCTGGCCATGCAATGCGACCTGCGAGTGGTCGCGCCGGATGCCTTCTTTCAATTTCCGACCTCGAAATACGGTCTGGCGCTGGACAACTGGAGCATCCGACGGCTGTCGTCGCTGGTCGGCCACGGACGGGCCCGGTCGATGCTGCTGACCGCGGAGAAGCTCACCGCCGACACCGCGTTGCAGACCGGAATGGCCAACCGGATCGGCACGGTGGCCGACGCGCAGGCGTGGGGCGCCGAAATCGCCGGACTGGCACCGCTGGCTATCCAGCATGCCAAGCGGGTACTCAACGACGACGGCTCCATCGAGCAACCCTCACCGGAGCACAAGGAACTCTTCGACAAGGCCTGGGCCAGTCAGGATGTGATCGAGGCGCAGGTGGCCAGGATCGAGAAGCGGCCACCGAAATTCCAGGGAGCTTGACGGACATGACGAACCGGGCGCTGCGACTGGCCGCCGGCACCGCCTCGCTGGCGGCAGGTGGCTGGTTGATGCGGGCCCTGCACGGTGCACCCTCGGCGTTGGGCGCCGACCCCGCGGCCCTCGAAGCCGCCGCAGCGGGGTCACCGAACTACCGCGACGGGGCCTTCGTCAACATCGACCCCGGCTCGCTGTACGTCATGAACCGTGAACAGCTGCGTCAGATCGCCTGGGAGCTGGTGGGAGCGCGCGTGCACAGCCGCCCCGCGCGTCCCATCCCGCTGGCCTCGCCCGCCATCTATCAGGGTGAGCCGGCGCAGCTGGCGGTCAGCTGGTTCGGTCACTCGACGGCGCTGCTGGAAATCGACGGTTACCGCGTGCTCACCGACCCGGTGTGGAGCGACCGGTGTTCACCGTCGGATCTGGTGGGCCCGCAACGGCTGCATCCGCCGCCGGTGCAGGTGGAAGGCCTGCCCGCGGTCGACGCCGTGGTGATCAGCCACGACCACTACGACCACCTCGACATCGACACCGTGCTCGCGCTGGCCCGCATGCAGCGGGCGCCGTTCTTCGTACCGCTCGGTGTCGGCGCACACCTGCGCTCCTGGGGCATCCCCGAGCAGCGCATCGTCGAACTCGACTGGAATCAGAGTGCCCAGGTCGACGAGCTCACCATCGTCTGCGTGCCGGCGCGGCACTTCTCCGGGCGTTTCCTCAGCCGCAACAACACCCTGTGGGCGTCGTGGGCGTTCGTCGGGCCATCACGTCGTGCCTACTTCGGTGGCGACACCGGCTACACCAAGAGCTTCGCCGAAATAGGCGCCGAGCATGGACCGTTCGACCTGACTCTGATGCCGATCGGTGCCTACAACACCGCGTGGCCGGACATCCACATGAACCCCGAAGAGGCAGTGCGGGCCCATCTGGATGTCACCGACTCCGGGTCGGGCCTGCTGGTGCCGATTCACTGGGGGACGTTCCGGTTGGCGCCGCATCCGTGGTCCGAGCCGGTCGAGCGGGTACTCAAAGCGGCCGAGCCCGATGGGGTTCAGGTTGCGGTACCCAACCCGGGACAGCGGATCGACACGGTCTCGCCGGTGCGGTTCAACCCGTGGTGGCGGCTCTGAGTCGGTAAGTGATGTGCGCCGTGGCCGGCGCGCATCGTCGTCGGGCTAGTGTGCGGCCATGACGAATCGCGCGGCGGCAGCCGCAGTCGTACTGCTGATGGCGGCTCTCGTCGGATGCGGGCCCGGGCAGCCGGCAGCCAACCCCTCGTCTCCGCTGCCCCAGGTGCCCCCCAACGAATTCTCGGGCCTGCAGATCCCGGCCAGCCGCATCGACGAAGCCGTCGCCCGGGTGGACGGCCTGGTGGCCGAGCTGATGAAGAACAGCGGTATCCCGGGGCTGGCGGTGGCCATCGTGCACGGCGGAAAGACGTTGTACGCCAAGGGCTTCGGTATCAGAGATGCCGGCAGACCGGACAGCCCGGAGAACAGGGTGGACGCCGACACGGTGTTCCAGCTGGCCTCGATCTCGAAGTCGGTCGGTGCGACGGTGGTGGCGCACGAAGTCACCACCGGTTCGATCACCTGGGACACCCCGGTGGTTTCGAAGCTGCCGTGGTTCGCGCTCAGCGACCCCTACGTCACCGAGCACGTGAGCGTCGCTGACCTGTACTCGCATCGCTCCGGGCTGCCCGATCACGCCGGCGATGCGTTGGAGGACTTGGGTTACGACCGTCGGCAGGTGCTGGAACGACTGAAGTACCTGCCCCTGGCGTCGTTTCGAAACAGCTACGCCTACACCAATTTCGGTGTCACCGCCGCCGCCAGCGCGGTAGCCGCTGCGGCCGGTGAGTCCTGGGAAGACCTGTCCCGCGAGGTGCTCTACCGGCCCCTGGGCATGGAGTCGACCAGTTCGCGGTTCGCCGATTTCCTGGCCCGCCCCAACCGGGCGGTCGGCCACCTCAAGGTCGGTGACAAATGGGAGGCCCGCTTCCAGCGCGACCCCGATGCCCAGACCCCGGCGGGCGGGGTGAGTTCCTCGGTCAACGACATGGCGCGCTGGCTGACCATGCTGCTGGCCGGCGGCACCTACAACGGGCAACGGATCGCCTCGCCCGAAGCGTTGCTCTCCGCGTACACCCCGCAGGTGATCTCGACCAAGACGCGGAACCCGAAGGCACGGTCCGGCACCTACGGATACGGATTCAACGTGTCGGTGACCTCGTCGGGGCGCACCGAGTACAGCCATTCCGGCGCTTTCGGACTCGGCGCCGCAACGAATTTCGTAGCGCTGCCGGCCGAGGACATCGCCATCGTCGCCCTGACCAACGCGGCCCCGTACGGCGTGCCGGAGGCGCTCACCGCCGAGTTCATGGATCTCGTGCAGTATGGCCAGGTACGGGAGGATTGGGCCACGTTGTACCGTCAGCAACTCGCCCCGATGAACAATCCGGACGGTTCCCTGGTCGGTAAGCAACCACCGGTCAGCCCTGCCCCGGCCCGGCCGCTGAGCGAGTACGTTGGGGTGTACGCGAGCGACTATTGGGGGCCCGCCACCGTGACCGATCACGACGGCCGATTGCAGCTGATGCTGGGGCCGAAGAACCAGATATACGACCTGTCGCACTGGGACGGCGACATCTTCACCTTCGGGCTCTCGAACGAAAACGCATTGCCCGGAACGATTTCCAAGGCCACCTTTACCGGCGGCGAACTGAACCTGGAGTATTACGACTCCGACAAACTCGGAACCTTCCACAGATGACCGCCCCGCCGTCCGTCGCCGGACTCACCGATGCCGAAGTGGCGCAACGGATTAACGACGGCCGCAGCAACGACATCCCGGAACGCGCCACCCGCAGCATCGCGCACATCGTGCGGGCCAACGTCTTCACCCGGATCAACGCCATCCTGGGTGTGCTGTTCGCCATCGTGCTGGTGACCGGCTCGGTGATCAACGGGCTGTTCGGGCTGCTCATCGTCGCCAACAGCGTCATCGGGATGTTCCAGGAGATCCGCGCCAAGCAGACGTTGGACAAGCTGGCCATCGTGGGTCAGGCAAAGCCGGTGGTGCGCAGGCAGTCTGGGACTGGCGAGATCCCTCCCGACCAGGTGGTGCTCGACGACGTCATCGAGGTCGGCCCGGGCGACCAGATCGTGGTCGACGGCGAAATCCTCGAAGCCGACAACCTGGAGGTCGACGAATCGCTGTTGACCGGCGAGGCGGACCCGATCGTCAAGGAACCCGCAGACCTGGTGATGTCGGGCAGTTTCGTCGTCGCCGGCACCGGAGCCTACCGCGCCACCAAGGTCGGCCGCGATGCCTACGCTGCCCGCCTGGCCGCCGAGGCCAGCAAGTTCACCCTGGTCAAATCCGAACTGCGCAATGGCATCAACCGAATTCTGCAGTTCATCACCTACCTGCTGATACCGGCAGGCCTGCTCACCATTTACACGCAGATGTTCACCACGAACGTGGGTTGGCGCCAGTCCGTGCTGGCGACCGTGGGAGCGCTGGTGCCGATGGTGCCGGAAGGTCTGGTGCTGATGACCTCGATCGCGTTCGCGGTCGGCGTCGTCCGACTCGGCCGGCGGCAGTGCCTGGTCCAGGAATTGCCCGCCATCGAGGGGCTGGCCCGGGTCGACGTCGTCTGCGCCGACAAGACCGGAACGCTGACCGAAAACGGCATGCGGGTCGCCGACGTCGAAGAGCTGGACCCCGCCGGGGAGAGCCTCGACGAGGTGTTGGCCGCCCTGGCCGCGGCCGACCCCCGCCCCAACGCCAGCATGCAGGCGATCGCCGAGGCGTATCCCACCGCACCGAATTGGACCGCCACGGCCACAGCGCCTTTCAAGTCCGCGACGAAATGGAGCGGGGTGTCCTACCGCGACCACGGCGACTGGGTGATCGGTGCGCCCGATGTGTTGCTCGAACCGGATTCGGCTGCCGCCGCGCGGGCCGAGGAGATCGGCGGGCAGGGCTTGCGGGTGCTGCTGCTGGGGGCGAGCGCCACCGCGGTGAACGATCCTGACGCGCCGGGCGCCGTCACCCCGGCTGCGCTGGTGGTGCTGGAACAGAAGGTACGTCCGGATGCCTGCGAGACCTTGGAATACTTTGCCGCCCAGGGTGTCACGGTCAAAGTGATGTCCGGCGACAATGCCGTGTCGGTGGGCGCGGTGGCCGGCGCACTCGGCTTGCACGGCGAGACGATGGATGCCCGTCGCCTGCCCTCCGAACCCGCTGAACTGGCCGACGCGCTGGATTCCCACACCACCTTCGGCCGGGTCCGGCCCGACCAGAAGCGCACCATGGTGCACGCCCTGCAGACACGCGGGCACACCGTGGCAATGACCGGCGACGGGGTCAACGACGTGCTCGCCCTCAAGGACGCCGACATCGGCGTAGCGATGGGAGCGGGCAGTCCCGCGGCACGCGCGGTGGCCCAATTGGTGTTGCTGGACAACAGGTTCGCGACGTTGCCGTATGTGGTGGCCGAAGGCCGCCGGGTGATCGGCAACATCGAGCGGGTGGCCAGTCTGTTCCTGACCAAAACGGTGTACTCGGCGCTGCTGGCCTTGCTCGTGGGGATCGAGTGCCTGCTCGCCAAGCCGCTGGGGGCCGATCCGCTGCTGTTTCCGTTCCAACCGATTCACGTCACGATCGCGGCCTGGTTCACCATCGGCATTCCGTCGTTCATCTTGTCGCTGGCGCCCAACGACGAGCGTGCCTACCCGGGTTTCGTTCGGCGGGTGGTGACGTCGGCGTTGCCGTCCGGCCTGGTGGTCGGAATCGCGACCTTCACCTCGTATCTGACCGCCTATCACGGCCGCCACGCGACCGGGGTACAGCAGGACCAAGCGTCGACCACGGCGTTGATCACCTTGCTGGTCACCGCGGTGTGGGTGCTCGCGGTGGCGGCGCGACCCTATAAATGGTGGCGGTTGGCGCTGGTGATCGTTTCGGTGTTGGCCTACGTGCTGATCTTCAGCCTGCCGTGGGCGCAGCAGAAGTTCTTCCTCGATCCCTCGAATCTCTGGGCGACGACCAGAGCGCTGGGTATCGGTGCGCTGGGGGCGGCGGCAATCGAGGCGATCTGGTGGCTGCGGGCCCGGATCCTCGGCGTCAAACCGCAGGTGTGGCATCGATAGCGGCGGCAAGTAGGGTGGACCGGCGAATCAGTGTTTCCCCGGGGAGGAGACCCTGGGAAAGGGAAATGGCATGGGATTCATCGACAAAGCCAAGGACCTGCTGTCGCAGAACGCCGACAAGGTCGAGACCGTGATCGACAAGGCCGGCGATTTCGTGAACGAAAAGACGCAGCACAAATACTCCGACACCATCCACAAGGTGCAGGAGGGGGCCAAGAAGGCGGCCGGCCCCGGCGGCCGGCAGGGCTAGCGGCAGATGGCGAAACTTTCCGGGGCCATCGACGTCCCGCTTTCGCCCGACGAGGCGTGGCGGCACGCCTCGGACCTGACGCGGTACAAGGACTGGCTGACCATCCACAAGGTCTGGCGCAGCAAGCTGCCCGAGGTGATCGAGAAGGGCACGGTCCTCGAGTCCTACGTCGAGGTCAAAGGGATGACCAACCGGATCAAATGGACGATCGTGCGCTACAAGCCGCCGGAAGGCATGACGCTCAACGGTGACGGCGTGGGCGGTGTGAAGGTCAAGCTGATCGCCAAGGTCGCACCCAAAGACGACGGGACCTCCGTGGTCAGCTTCGACGTGCACCTCGGCGGCCCGGCTCTGTTCGGACCGATCGGCATGGTGGTGGCTGCGGCACTGCGCAGCGACATCCGGGACTCGCTGCAGAATTTCGTCCGGGTGTTCACCCGTCCCGACCCGGGTATGAACGGCGATCGAGTCGCGCAGCGCTGAGCTGTCGATGAGTTTCCGGGTCGGGCCGAGTCACTACTTGCGACCCCCAACCGACCGAGGAGGAAACTCGTGCCAACCCGTACCGACGCCCCGCTGGGCGCCCCCTGCTGGATCGACCTGACGACATCGGACGTCGACCGCGCCCAGGACTTCTACGGCACCGTGTTCGGCTGGACCTTCGAGTCCGCCGGACCCGACTACGGCGGTTACATCAACGCCGCCAAGGACGGTCGCCCGGTCGCGGGCATGATGGCCAACAACCCGGAATGGCAGATGCCCGACACCTGGGCCACGTACTTCCACACCGCCGATATCCAGGCCGGCGTCGCGGCGCTGAAGGCCGCCGGTGGCCAGGGATGCCTGGAACCGATGGAGGTGCCCGACCAGGGCTTCATGGCCGTGGGCACTGACCCGTCGGGGGCGACCCTGGGTTTGTGGCAACCCCTCGAGCACCGCGGTTTCGAGGTGATCGGCGAGGCCGGCGCTCCGGTCTGGCATCAGTTGACCACCCGCGACTATCGCGCCGCCGTCGACTTCTACCGCGAGGTCTTCGGCTGGCACACTCAGCAGGAAAGCGACACCGACGAATTCCGTTACACCACCGCGTGGTTCGGTGATCAACAGCTGCTCGGTGTGATGGACGGCGCTGCGGTCCTGCCCGCGGGCACGCCGTCGCAGTGGAGCATTTTCTTCGGCGCGGAGGATGTCGACAAAACCCTGCAGATGGTCGTCGACCAGGGTGGGGCGGTGGTGCGGCCGGCCGAGGACACCCCCTACGGGCGACTCGCCGCTGTCACCGACCACACCGGTGCACGGTTCAACTTGTCGTCGCTGCAGGGCTGACACCCGGCGGCGCGGATCGCGTCAGATAACCTCGCACCCATGAGTCGCCGCCCGCGCCCCGGCTGGATGGTGGCCTTGTGTGCCGTGGTGCTCTCGGCCAGCACCTGGATGCCGTGGTTGACGACGAAGGTCAACGGCGGCGGCTGGGCGAACGCGATCGGCGGCACCCACGGCAGCCTGGAGCTGCCGCGTGGATTCGGCGCCGGCCAGCTCATCGTGTTGCTGGCATCGGCGCTGTTGGTGGCCGGTGCGATGGTTGGCCGGGATTTGTCGGCGCGGGCGGCTTCGGTTGCGGCACTTGTGATTTCATTGCTCATCAGTGGCTCGCTGGTGCTTTACTACCAGCGCAATGTCAGTGCGCAGGTATCGGCCGAGTACGGGCTCTACGTCGCAGCGGGCGCTGCTGCCGGCGCGGTGGTGTGCGCACTGTGGGCGGTGGTCGCGGCGACATTGCGGGGTCGGTCCGAACGGTAGTCCGGCGGTGACATCACCGATTCGCAGGAGAACCCGACGAGGCTCACAGCCCGATCGCTGATGCTGCCGACTCCACATCGTCCCACCGGCGGAGCTCCGCGCCGGCCACCCACGTCGAATGCGTGCCGCTGGAAACACGTTCGGGCAGTGCGAGTTTGCAGACGGGTCCGGCGCTGACCCGGGCCGCGTCGAACACCAGGCAATACGATGCGTCGGCGTTCATGTCGGTTGTCAACGTCACCAGGTACCCGTCGTCCTCACCGGCACCGCCCACCCGTGGTGCCATGGCGGTTTCGCTGCCGTACACACCGTCGCCGAAGTCGAACCGCTCCTCACTGCCGGTACGCAGATCGTGTTTGACCAGCCCGTCGAACAGGAACCAACCGGGTTTGCCGCTGGCCGCATACACGTAGCGGTAGTCGCGGGTCAGGTAGTCGGCGTTGATCATCCCGAACTCGGTGATCGACTCGGACAGCGGACCTTCCCGCACCTGGCCGGTGACCAGATTCAACCGCCACCGGTGTAGGCGGGCCTCCATGCGATCCAAGGCGAGGAAGCGAAACAGTTTCTCCCACTTGCCGCTTGGCCCGGCACCGCTCTCCAGCGGTTGCGGAGCCCCTTCGAAGAAGCCGTCCAGCACGATCTCGTCGCCGTCCTCGTAGGCATTGGTGAAATGCAACACGAACGTCGGGTCGGCCTCGAACCAGCGGATGTCGGCAGTGTCGCCGCGGCGTGGTATCACGGCGAACCGCGACGGCATGTCCGGGTAGAAGCGCGGCAGGTGGACCTGATGCTCGAGCAACCGGGGATCCCAGAACAGCGGGAAATCGTTGAGGATGGCGTAGTTTTCGGTGAACGCCATGTCGTGCGGGAGCCGCGGGCCGGGCAGCGGGATGTCGACGTAGTGAGCCAGATCGTTGTTCGCGTCGACCACGCCGTATCGCAGATACGGATCCTGCTTGCTGTAGTTGAAGAACAGCAGTTCGCCGGTGGTGCTGTCCACCTTGGGATGTGCCGACACCCCCCAGTCGGACGGAAAGGCGCCGTTCCAGTTCTCTTTGCCCAGCGTGTTTCCCGAGCGGGGGTCCACCCGGTACAGGTCACCGCACTGGTAGAAGCTGGTCAACGCGACGCCGCGGTGCACGATCACATCGGTGCTGGACGCGTCTTTCATCAACCCCCGTGCACCCCAACCTGTTTCCCGCTTGGCGAACTGCACCGGCTCTGCCAGTCCGGGCCAAAGCGGTTCACCCGCTTCATTTTCTGCGAGGAATCCGGTTGTCTTGACGAACCGGTTGCGGTAGAAGGCGGTGCCGTCGCGGAACCCCACGACGTGCAGCATGCCGTCGCCGTCGAACGGGTGATAGGTCTTGAACGCCGGGTGCAACGGATTCTCGGTGTTACGCAGATAGATGCCGTCCAAGTCGCGGGGAATCGCACCTTCGACCACAGTCAGGTCGTCGGCATCCCATTCGGTGGTCTGCGGTCGCCACGGACCCGTGCGGTACGGGTGGTCATCGTCCTCGGGCAGCGTCGACAGATATTTCCCGACGATGTCCACATCCATCGTCAAACGCCTTTGCTGACAACGAAACTGACCGTGGTAGCGGTGCTGCCCCCGAAGTTGAGGGTGCCGAATCTCCGCGCGCCTTCCACCTGGTAGTCGCCGGCTGCGTCGCTGACCTGTTTGGCGGCGTCCAGCAACATCCGCACCCCGGACGCCCCGACCGGGTGCCCCCCACCGATCAAGCCGCCACTGGGGTTGATCGGCAGCCGGCCACCGATCTCGATGTCGCCGTTCTCGATCGCCTTCCACGATTCACCCGGCCCCGTCAGCCCGATGTGGTCGATGGCCAGGTATTCGCTAGGTGTGAAGCAGTCGTGCACCTCGAACCCGTCGACCTCGTCGAGGCTCACCTGTGCGCGGCGCAGCGCGTCGAGCACCGCCGACCGCACGTGCGGCAGCACGTAGGGATCCTCGGCCGCACGGTCCAGCTTCTGCCGCAGTCCCAGGCCGACGGTGCGATGCCCCCAGCCGTCGATTCGCCCGATCGGCCGGGCCGACGGGTGCTTGCGCAGGTAGGCATCGTTGACCAGCACCACACCCGCGCCACCGTCGGTCATCTGGCTGCAGTCGAACCTGCGTAACCGGCCCTCGGTCACCGGGTTGGATTCGTCGTCGTCGGTGATCGGGTTCGGGACGGCCCAGTCGCGGGTCTGGGCGTTCGGATTGCGACGCGCATTGGCGAAGTTGAGTTGGGCGAGTGCCCGCAGATGCGTGTCGTCCAACCCGTACCGCCGGTCGTATTCATCGGCGACCTGCGCGAACATCGAGGGCCACAGGTAGCGCGCCCCGGCCCCTTCATGCCCGGTCCAGGCCGCCGCGCCGAGATACTGCGCGGCGGTATCGCCCGGAACGGTCTTTTCCAATTCCAGCCCGACCACGAGCGCGGTGTCGTAGGCCCCGGATCGCAGGTCGGCGATCGCCGCTAGGGCGGCGATGCTGCCTGAGGCGCACGCGGCCTCGTGCCGGGAGGCGGGTGTGTCCCACAGCCCGTCGCACACCGTGGCCGGCATGGCACCCAGGTGGCCCTGGGCGGCGAACATCTCGCCGAATGCGTTCCCGACGTGCACGACGCCGATGTCGGCCGCCGTCAACCGCGCCGCAGCCAGCGTGGCGCGCACCACCTCGGCGGTCAGGGCGGCGAAGTCACGCCGCTCCCGGGTGAGGTTGCGAGCGAAGTCGCTCTGGTAGCCGCCCAGAACCCACACGCCGGTGACACCGTCCATACCGGCACGGTACTCCCGCGTGCAGGACCTGATCGGGGCTTCGCCCGACCCGACGAAGGGGCCGAAAATTAAAGCGGTCCCGTCGGCTCTCGGGCTGAACCGACGGGACCTCGGTGGGCATATTGGCCGGCCGATATGCCCACCTCTTTTGGGTCATTGCCAGCAATGTCGATTGACAAACATGTTGGGTGATTTCTCTGGCTAACGAACTCGCATCGGGGTGCCGGTGCAGTTGGTCTGCCGACCTTCAAGGCGGAACGCTGGTATCTGCTGCTATGGCAAGGGATTACGCGTGTCCGCCGAGGGCGACGGTCAGCTCCAGCACGGTGCGGGGGTCGCTGAGCCGGTCGCCGTACAGTTCGCGAAGTTGGGTCATCCGATAGCGAACGGTCTGGGCGTGGACGAACAGATCGGCGGCCATCGCCTCGCGCCGACCCTGGTTCAGCACCCAAGAACGGAGCGTCTCGGTGAGCCGTGCGGCGGTGTTCGGCGACAGCCCGGACAGCGGTGCCAGGACGCGGACGCTGAGATCGTCAGCAGCTTCCGGGTCGGCGCCGAGCACGATTTCCACCAGGTGGTCGTCGGTGTCGACCGCGGTGTGGGTGCTCACCAGCGTGCGGGCCTGCAGCGTGCGCTGGTAGGACACCTGGACGCGATGCCACGGTCGCGCCGGCCCCACCACGGCCCTGCGGTTCGTCACTGCCGACAGCAGGTGACGTCGCTGGATTCCCGCCATGTCTGGCACCAGCAACACTGCCAGGGCTTCTGACCTGTCCACCCCGGGCAGGTCCTCGGACAATTGCAGCGTCGACTGGCCGAACTGCGCGGCCAGACCGCGCGTCTGGGTCTGCGGCAGCAGCACGGCTGTCAGCGTGTCGGCCGGCTGCCAGCCCGCCATCTCTGCATCGGCGAGCAGAGTCGACTCGGGTTGGCCGACCAGCAGATCCTGGGCCAGCCGTTCGAGGTAGCGCTGTCGAACGCGTCCCGATGTCGCCAATTCGTCGGCGTGGCCGGACACGCTGGACGCGGACAGTTCGTCGATGTAGGCGAACACCAATTCGGCGAATCTGGCGATAGTGTCTGCGGGCACACCGGCTGCCACTGCGGTCGTGGACAACTCGCGCCAGGCCACCCGCGCACCCACCCGGAAAGCTGACAGCAGGGCATCGATCGAGCGGCCTTGGCGCGCCTCCCCGCGACCGAGCTCATAGGCACCATCGAGCGCGGGCGACAGCGGCGGACCGGGATCGGCGTCGTCTGCCCGGGTCGCCAGGCGCAGGAAGACGCCCAGCGAGGTCTGCACCGCGTCCTCGATGTTCTGGCCCATCCGCCCGCTGAACGCGCGGGCATAACTGGGCACTTCAATGGTGATCGCTGTCACTGTTCGCTCGGCCATGGCCGGCAACGTCGCTTCCAACGCTCTGACCACGGGCTCGTCCAGGTGCAGCCCGGTCAGGCGGGGGGACAGATCCGGCAAGATTGTTCCTTTCGAACAAATATGTCCTGAATATTCACTCAGGTAAGTCAAGACTTTACATCTAGGCACAACGACGATGGAGTCATGACAATCACGGCGCTTCGACCCAACGTCGGCGGTGCATTGCGTTCGCGGGTGATGAAGTTTGCCGAGCGGATCGCGATGCCGCTCGCCACGCCGCTGGTCCCGGCCGATTACCTCGACGTCATCGACCCGCTCCGCTCGGCTACGACGCTGCGGGGTCGGATCGTCGCGATCAACCCAGAAACGCGCGACGCCGCCAGCCTGGTGATCAAGCCCGGTCGGGGCTGGCGCCCGCACCTGCCCGGTCAGTACGTGCGGGTCGGGGTCGATGTCGACGGCGTCCGACAGTGGCGGGCCTACTCGCTGACCTCCACGATTCACCGGCGGGACGGCTGCTTCGCGATCACCGTGAAGGCCATCCCGGGTGGCGTCGTCAGCAACCATCTGGTGCGGCGCGCCACCGTCGGCACCGTCATCCACCTCGACCGGGCTGCCGGTGATTTCACCCTCGGCGATCGGCCGCCCGCCAAGATTCTGTTCCTGACCGCGGGCAGCGGCATCACACCGGTGATGGGGATGTTGCGCAACATGGCCGACGTCGGTGACGGCAGCCCCGACATCGTGGTGGTGCATTCGGTACCCACGGCCGACGACGTCATCTTCGGCTGGGATCTGCGGATGCTGGCGCGGCAGGGCCGAATTCGCTTGGTGGAGAGGCACACCGACACCGACGGAATGCTGGACGTGGCGCGCTTGGCCGAGGTGGTCCCGGACTTATCCGAGCGCCACACCTGGGCGTGCGGTCCAGCCGGGTTGCTCGACGCGATCCAGCAGCGTTGGGCCGCTGACGGGATCGCCGACCGGCTGCACATCGAACGATTCCGCCCGGCCGTCGTCGCCACCGGAGAAGGTGGCACCGTCACATTCGCCAAGAGCGGCAGGGTCGTGCAGGCCGACGGTTCCCAGACGTTGCTCGACGCCGGGGAGCGGGCCGGAGAGCTGATGCCTTCCGGGTGCCGGATGGGCATCTGCTTCGGCTGCGTCGTCCCCCTCAACAAGGGTGCCGTACGCGATCTGCGTAACGGCGCGATCACCATGGCCACCGACGACGGCGGCGACCCCGGATCCCGGGTGCAGGTCCAGACCTGCGTGTCAGCTGCCGCCGGCGCTTGCGAGCTCGAACTTTAGAGGAGCCAATATGACTGTGTCCCAGACCGACCCGACCGCTCACCTGTCCGACCGCGACATCGAGGAGCTGGGCCGCGAACTCGACGCGATCCGCGAACACATCCTGGCCAGCCGCGGCGAACGGGACGCCGCCTATATCCGCCGGGTCATCACCGGTCAGCGCAGACTCGAACTCGCCAGTCGCGCAATACTGTTGTTCTCGCTGTTTCCGCCGGCCTGGGTGATCGGCACGGCCGGCCTGGCGATTTCCAAGATCGTGGAGAACATGGAAATCGGACACAACGTGATGCACGGACAGTGGGATTGGATGCGTGATCCCAAGATTCATTCCACCACCTGGGAATGGGACAACGCATCGCCGGCGTCCATGTGGAAGCACTCGCACAACGAGGTGCACCACACCTACACCAACGTGCTGGGCAAGGACCACGACCTCGGTTACGGCATCATGCGGGTCGACGAGAATCAGCGGTGGAAGCCGTTCTACTTGGCCCAGCCGCTGTGGAACTTCATCAACGCCTGCCTGTTCCAATACGGGATCGCGGCTTACGATCTGGAGATCGGCAAGTATCTGCAAGGCCGCAGCGACAAGGACGAGTTCCGCCGCCAGGGCAGGCAGGTGCTGGCCAAAGTGCGCAAGCACCTGGCCCGCGACTATGTATTGCACCCGCTGTTGTCCGGACCCGCAGCGGTGACGACGTTGACCGCAAACCTGACCGCCAACCTGATCCGCAACTGGTGGACCCATTCGGTGATCATGTGCGGGCACTTCCCGGACGGCGTGCAGACCTACGAAAAGTCGTCCATCGTTGGCGAAACCCGCGGTCAGTGGTACCTGCGCCAGATGCTGGGTTCGGCGAACATCAGCGGGAATGCCTTCCTGCACTTCATGACCGGCAACCTGTCCTTTCAGATCGAGCACCACCTGTACCCCGACCTGCCCAGCAATCGCTACCAGGAGATCGCACCGAAGGTGCAGGAGTTGTTCGAGCGTTACGGGCTCACCTACACCACCGGTAGCCTGCCGCGTCAGGTGGCGTCGGCGTGGAAGAAGGTCTTCAAGCTCTCGTTGCCCAACGATTTCCCGCGCCGAGCAGTGCGGACCATCGCCGGCGAGTTGAACGTCGGCAGTCCGCGTCCGGTCGGTCGGGCCGCCTAGGTCGACCCTGAGCTCGAGGAAATACCTGCGACGAAAACACAAGGGTGGCTTATGGTTTCGTCCCTGGGCTAGCGAGTTCGCCAGGCGGCGGTGTTTCACCGGACGGCACCACCGGGTATGCATCGGTAATGCCGCAGTCCAAAACCCGGGAGTCCGGGTCGCCGCCGCGTGGGCTGACGCTGGGCTACACCGCGGTTCTGGCGCTGATCGCCGGCTTCGTCAACGCGGTGGCGTTGCTGATCCTGGCCTTCCCGGTGGGCAATCTCACAGCAGTAACGACCCAGCTGGGCATGAAAACCGCCAACCCGTGGCTCTACGAGGGCTACATCCTGGTCGCCATTCTGGTCGGATTCCTGGGCGGCGCCACGCTCGCGGGGGTGCTGCTGGCGCCCACCCAGGCTCTCACCGGTCGACGGCATGCCGTGTTGCTCATTCTCGAGGCGGTGCTGCTGGTGCTCGCCGTGGTGGGGGTGGAGTTGCGCCCGATCAAAGATTTCATTGCCGCGACCCCCATCGAGCCCGCGTCCGTGCAGGCGATGCTGGCGGCCGCGGCACTCGGCCTGCAGAACGGTTTGACATCGAGCATCCGCGGAATGTCGGTGCGCACCACCCATTTCACCGGAACCGTGACCGACCTCGGGCTGCTGCTCGGCCGCAGTCGCGAGCACGGAATCGACAAGTGGAAGGCGGCGATCCTGTCCACCACGCTGTTGCTGTTTCTCGCCGGTGGCGCGATCGGGCTGCTGTTCGGCGCCCGGATAGGCGTGCACGCCCTGCTGATACCGGCGGCCTCCTGCGTCGCGGTAGCGGTCGCCAGCGTGCTGTACAGCCGCAGTTATCGCGATGACCAGCGCGACGACGCCGTCGAATCGGTCCCGGCCAACTGAGCGGACCGGCTGTGACAATGCTTACCTACCGCAGGCCGGGCGTGGGCATCGTGATAGCGTGCAGTTAACCGTCTGACGTGCCAATCGCCTGCGCGTCGTAGACCGTTCTCTCGCTGGCGAAACTGGGTTTATCCAATCATCCAGCCCTCGAAGCTTTGAACGTAGTTGCCGGGCAACCGCTTCGGCGCTATTGCGGCGATCGATTTTGCCCACCGGCAATCTCGCCACCTCGGTCCGAACCGAAGACTCTGAAAGCACTCTCCTATGACAACAACTCCATCCTTCGCCGACCTCGGTGTCGGCGAGCCGATTGTCCGCGCGCTCGCAGCCGGCGGCATCACCACTGCGTTTCCCATTCAGGTTGCGACGCTTCCCGATACGCTGGCCGGTCGGGACGCGCTCGGTCGCGGCAAGACCGGAAGCGGTAAGACACTGGCCTTCTCCATTCCGCTGGTGGAGCGAGTGGCCCAGCAGCGCCCGTCCCGCGGACCACGAGGACTGGTGCTCGCGCCCACCCGGGAATTGGCCTCCCAGATCGCCGCGGTCCTCGAACCGTTGGCAGCCGCACACCGACTGAAGGTCACCACGATCTTCGGTGGGGTGCCCCAAGGCCGGCAGGTGGCAGCCCTACGGGGCGGCATCGACATCGTCGTCGCGTGCCCGGGCCGACTCGAAGACCTGATGAAGCAACGGCTGGTCAGTCTCGATGCGGTCGCGGTCACGGTGCTCGACGAGGCCGACCACATGGCCGACCTGGGTTTCCTGCCGGCCGTCACGCGCATTCTGGCCGCGACGCCGGCGGACGGCCACCGGATGTTGTTCTCGGCGACGCTGGACAACGACGTCGACAAACTCGTCCGGCGATTCCTCCGCAACCCGGTGACACACAGTGTCGATGCTGCCGACTCGCCGGTACCAGCCATGACCCATCACGTGTTCCACGTCGACGGCGTGACAGCCAAAAGAGAGCTCGTGCATCGACTTGCCTCCGGCAACGGCCGCAGGGTGTTGTTCATGCGGACCAAGCATCAGGCCCGGAAACTGGCCAAGCAGCTCACGGAGGCCGGCGTGCCTTCAGTTGACCTGCACGGCAACCTGTCTCAGCCTGCGCGGGACCGCAACCTGGCAGCTTTCACCACCGGCGCGGCGCGCGTCCTGGTGGCCACCGACATCGCAGCGCGGGGCGTGCACGTGGACGCGGTGGAACTCGTCGTGCATGTGGATCCGCCCGCCGACCACAAGGCCTATCTGCACCGCTCCGGTCGTACCGCGCGCGCCGGCAACGCCGGCGACGTGGTCACCGTGGTGCTTCCTGAACAGCGCAGAGAACACCAGTTGTTGATGCGTAAGGCGGGTATCGACGTACGGCCGCAACAAGTCACCGTTGATTCCGCGCCGGTGCATGCCCTGGTGGGTGAGGTTGCCCCGTTACGGCCGTTCGTTCCGGCGGCACCGGTGGCAGTGCAGGCTCCCAAGAGTGGTGGGTCCCGCAGGCGGCGGTCCGCGACTCCGCAGCAGCGCAGGTCGCCGCATCGTGTCCAGGGGACGGTGAGTGCCGAGGCGGTCAGCCGTCAGGGCGCTCGGCGGCGTCGGGCGGTGCGTCCGCAACAAGCCCGGTGAGGCGCGGACCTCGACACGTTAGCGCCTGTCGCGCAACGCGATACCGACATTTGGTGCCCCCGGCAGGATTCGAACCTGCGACACCGGCTTTAGGAGAGCCGTGCTCTATCCCCTGAGCTACGAGGGCGGGGCGACCGTCGGACTGGCGGCAAACGCCCGACTGATCGATTTGCGTTGCGGCACTCCGCGACGTTCGCATCGCGGCGTGCGGCCTCAGCGTACCGCCAGCGGGCGTCGTAGCGCTGCCGGGTCGGCGCAGCCCGTCCGCGCCTCAGACACCGCCGGCGACGAATCGGGCCGGTTCAACCGACGGTGATCGCGCGTGTCACCGCGGCGGCGACCTCGTCGTCGGTCAGCGTGCTGCGTTCGATCAGCGTGTGTGAAAGCACTGTGCGAACAATGATTTCGGCCGCCTGCATGGCCGGCAATAAGGGACGCGGGTATTCGGTGGCGGCAATCGCCGGGGCCACGGTGGCAGCTACGGTCTGGACGACGTTCAGCCTCGCGTCGCCGATCCGAAGCACTGCCTGCAGCAAGTAGTGCGGTTCGTGGTCGCGCACATAGCTGAAGGCGGCGTGGTCTCGCAGGTACCGCAGCGCCGCAAGGACGGTCGACGAGACTATCGTCGTCGGATCCGCGTCCGTACCGACCCTGGTCATCACATCGCTGGCCATGTGCTGAATTTCGTGCTGGGCCACCGCGGAGATCAATCCGTCTTTGTCGCCGAATTCGCGATAAGCGGTGGCGCGGGAGACGCCCGCGCGCGCAGCCACCTGGCTCAGGGTCAGGGAATCGATGCCGCTTTCGGCGATCAATACCAGCGTCGCCTGTCGCAGGGATTCGGACGAACGGGTTGAGGCCATCACCGGTATTTGTACCGCAGGACACCGGTGGCGGACTGTTGACGGCCACTCCTGTTGAGACTAACGTCGACATCAGTCTCAGTAACTAGCAGCGAGGAGTCTGCCTGGTGGTCAACTCGACGCAGACGCCCGACCTCGACCTGACGGACTTGCCGGCGCTGCGCCGCTACCTGGCGTCGCTGTCACCAGGTGAAAAGGCGCAGGCCACCGACCGACTCGCAGCGCTGTCCAGCGCAGACCTGCTCAGTCTCGGCGTCAGCGAACCGCAGTACACCGAATACGACTACCAGGTGGAGGACGTCGAGGGGACCATCCCTCCGGACCTGCGTGGCACCCTGTACCGCAACGGTCCCGGACGCTGGGAGGACCACGCCGGCCGACCACTTCACCACCTCTTCGACGGCGACGGCATGCTCTCCGCCTTCACCATTGGCGACGGCGGTGTCCACTATCGAAACCGCTACGTGCGTACCCGCCACTACCGGGGCAGGTCCGGAACCACCCATCTCGGCACCGCAGCGCCGGGCGGTTGGCGAGCGAATATTGCGAAGACGCCACCAAACCTGGCCAATACCAACGTGATCGAGCATGCCGGGCACATCTATGCGCTGTGGGAGGGTGGCGCTCCCTACGAGATCGATCCCGAATCGTTGGAGACGGTCGGGGTATGCCGATTCGACGGGCAACTACGCCCGATGGCGACGTTCTCGGCGCATCCCAGCGTCTGTCCGGACAGCGGTGACATGTTCAACTTCGGTGTCGAATTCCTGCCGCGGCCGCACCTGCGCATCTACCGCGCCGATCCGCGAGGTGCCCTGCGACATGAGCGATCGGCCCGGTTGCCCTATCTGGCGATGGTGCACGATTTCGCCATCACGCAGCGCTACCTGGTCTTCCTGGTTTCGCCGATAGTCGCCAATCTGCTGGACATCGGGTTGGGCCGCAAGCCGATCGGCGATGCGTTGTGTTACCGGCCGGAACGGGGAAGCGCCTTCATCCTGGTGCCGCGCGACGGCGGCCGGATCCGTCACATCGACACACCGGCGGTGCTGCAATTTCACCTCAGCAACGCCTACGACGACGGCGACGACGTCGTCGTCGACGTCATCACCTACGAGAACCCGCGCCTATTGCGTAGCATCGCGCGGTTCCAGACCACGCCGCTGCGTGGGTCGCCGTCGGAATTCACCCGGTTCCGTCTCACCAGGTCGGGCCGCGTCATCCGAGATAGGTTGAGCAACAGCGTCTGTGAGTTTCCGCGTCACCATCCGGACCGCGAGGGCCGCCCGTACCGCTACGCATATCTCAACACCCGCCGGGAGCTGTCGTCGCTGTACGACTCCGTCACCAAACTCGACCTCGACGACGGTACTGAGACGACGTTCACCGCCGCCGGGCCCGGAAACAGTTTCTGCGAACCGGTTTTCGTGCCCCGTCCGCAGGCGGACAGCGAGGACGACGGGTGGTTGTTGACCGTCGAGTACCAGGCCGGCCAACACGTGTCCCGGCTGGTCATCTTCGACGCCAGGGACCCCGGCCGTGGCCCGATCGCCAGCGCCCAACTCACCCAGCACATCCCGCAGGGATTCCACGGCAACTTCGTGCCGCGGCGGCGCCCAGCGTGAACGGCGCGCCGCCGACTCGGCGTGTCGTGCCGCGATATCCACGGTCGGGGACGGCGGTCATGGCCGTGCAGCGTTCAGCGCAATTCGGCGATCACCTTGGAGAAGTTCTCAATGTTGTTGTCCTGCACGGTAATAGACGTGATTCCGTAGATATCGCGGTATTGCCGCAACGTGTCGGCGATCTCGCGTGGCGACCCGCTGAGCACTGAGGGCAACGCCAGCAGTTCTTCGTCGGACAGGCCCGGTGTGTACCGGCGCGTCATCGCCAAGTCGGGTTGAGTTTCGCCGTCCCGAGGCATCGACGTGACCGCCAGATTCAATTCCAGCGAGTCGAAGCGGTCGCCGGCCGCGGCACGGACGAACTCGACCCGTTCGGCCAACGGGTCCTCGACATCGCGCACCCGGGCTCCGGTCAGCCCGATGATGTGCGCGTGCCGCGCGGCCAACGTCAACACCCGGTCTCCGTTGCCGGCGATCAGGATAGGCATCTGCGGGTGGTGCTCGCTCAGATACCTCGTCATGTGCCCGAGGTAATCGACCCGTGCCCCGGCACTGGGATACGGCAACTCGGCGGCCTCGAATTCCTCTCGCACGTAACCGGTTCCGAGGCCCACCTCGAGCCGCCCCCCGCTGATCAGATCGAGCCCACCCAGGTCGCGCGACAACAGGGCCGGCTTGTAGAAGGCGGCATTGAGCACGTACATACTCAACCGCAGCCTGGTGGTGACCATGGCGACCGCGGTCAACGTCGGGAAGGGTGCTGCGGCGCCGAGGTGATCTGGCACACAGAGGATGTCGAATCCGTTATCTTCGGCACGCCGGGCGGTGTCCACCAGCGCATCGCGGGACTTGAAGAAACGCATGCTCAACCCGAAGCGAAAATCCTTGGCCACCAATAACCTCCATCTAGTCCGAAGAAACCTGGCGCAGGAAGTCGATCCAATGTTGCGGCAGGCCGTGGTGGACGGCGCCGTCGAGGATGCGCGGCAGGTAGCCCTGCCGCGGCGGGCCGGTCGTCACCCGCGGGTCGATGTACACCCAGGCCGGTGCCGGTCCGCCGCGGGTCTGCACGGTCAGTCGGTCCCGCCGGTAGCGCACCGGCACTCCTTCGGCGCTGTCCAGGCGCGCCAGGTCGTAGTCGGACAGCCACCACAGCACGCCGTGTACTTCGCCGCCGGCCCGCGGCTCGACGGTGGCCACTCCGCGTTCGTTGATCAACCAGTTGTGGTCGCACAGCACTGCCGGCTGTGCGCGGCCTGCGTCGGGACAGCGTGCCGCCATCTGCTGTACGCACAGGTTGGATCCGTATGCGAAGTAGGGGTGCCGGCGGACCGGCATTCAGCCGGTCACCGTCAGATAGATCAGCGCCACGTTGAGCAGACTAATCATCGTTGCGACCACCCAGCCAATGACGGTGGTGACCCGGTGGTTGACGTCGACACCCATCAGCCCACGGTCGGCGGTGAGCCTGACCAGGGGCAGCACCGCGAACGGGATGCCGAAGGACAGCACCACCTGGGAAAGCACCAGGGTGCGGGTGGGGTCGACGTGCAGCGCGAGCAGTGCGACCGCGGGAGTCACCGTGACGAGGCGGCGCACCAGCATCGGGACCGACCAGTTCAGCAAACCCTGCATGATCATCGCCCCGGCGTAGGCGCCCACCGACGAGGAAGCCAGACCGGAGGCCAACAGCCCGAGGGCGAACAGCACGGCGATGCTCGGGCCCAAGGTGTCGCGGACCGCGGCGTAGGCGGCGTCGATAGACCCGACGTCACCGTGGCCGCGCATGTTCAACGCGGCCACCAGCAGCATTGCGGCATTCACCCCGCCGGCGATCACCATCGCCACACCCACGTCCCAGCGGGTGATGCGCAGAATCCGGCGCCGGGGGGGGCCGGGGTCGGGTTGGCCGTGCCGGTCGCGCGCCAGTCCGGAGTGCAGGTACACCGCGTGCGGCATCACGGTGGCGCCCAGGATGGCTGCGGCCAGCAACACGC
The DNA here is from genome assembly GCF_059812325.1 of Mycobacterium sp. NGS61. Classification (NCBI taxonomy): domain Bacteria; kingdom Bacillati; phylum Actinomycetota; class Actinomycetes; order Mycobacteriales; family Mycobacteriaceae; genus Mycobacterium; species Mycobacterium sp. NGS61. Next base: position 78,902 of record NZ_JCALCL010000005.1, on the reverse strand, counting down.
TTTCGGTGCCCTGGAAGCGCGGCACCAACCCGGACAGCACGTCGGCGGCCGGCGGGGTGGCGACGAAGAAACTGGCGGTGAAGCCCAGCGCGATCACCAGCAACAACCCGGTGATGACCACCTCGAAAAGGCGCTGGCCCCGTCGGTCTTTGATCATCAGCAACAGCAGGGAGATCACGCCGGTGATCAGCCCACCGAGCGGCAACGGCAGACCGAACAGTATGCGCAACGCGATGGCCCCGCCGATCACCTCGGCGACATCGGTGGACATGGCCACGATCTCAGCCTGTGCCCAGAACACCAGTCGGGCCGGCCGCCCCATCCGCTGGCCGATCGCCTCGGGCAGCGAGTGCCCGGTCACCAGGCCGAGTTTGGCCGAAAGGTACTGGACCAGCCCGGCCATCACGTTGGCCGCGACGATGACCCACAGCAGCAGGTAGCCGAACTGGCTGCCCGAACTGACATTGGCGGCGACGTTACCCGGGTCGACGTAGGCGATCGCGGCAACGAACGCCGGACCCAGCAGGTACCAGCTCGCCTTGCCCGGGGTGGTTGTTACCTGCGCCAACTCACCACCCCTTCTTGATCCACATGACCGAATAAAAAAGTGAGGGTATCCGAAACCAGCCGGGCGTAGCCAGCGGCCGGGCTGCCCCGGCTTACCCGTCACAGGTCCGGGACTGGGATCTCCAGGTTGGGGAAGGTCAGACCGCCGTCCACCTCCAGCGTCTTGCCGGTCAGGAAGCTGCCGGCTGGTGCGGCCAAATAGACTGCGGCAGCGGCGATGTCGAGAGGATCGCCGAGCCGGCGCAACGGTGTGGCCTGCTCCATCGGCGTACGTAGCTCGTCGTTTCCGGCCACCACGTCGAGCGCTGAAGTCAGGATCGACCCGGGCGCGATCGCGTTGACCCGGATGCGCGGGCACAGGTCCAACGCCGACAACCGGGTGTAGTGCGACAGCGCGGCCTTGGCGGTGCCGTAGGCCGCGAAACCGCGGCCGGCCAGCCTGCCGATGGCTGAGGTGATGTTGATGATGCTGCCGCCACCGGAGTGCTCGAGCATCAATGGCGCCGCGGCAACGGTGAGCGCATGCGCGGTGGCCACGTTGAACGTGAAGGCGTCCCGGAGGTCCTTTGTCGAGGTGGTCAGCAGCGTGTTGGGCATGCTGCCGCCGACGTTGTTGACGACGATGTCCAGTTTCCCGAACGCGTCGATCGCCTGTGCCGCCAACTGCGCGGTGTCCTCGGGGTGGGCGAGGTCGGCGGCGACGACATGCGCGCGGCGACCCACGGCGCGGACCTGCTCGGCGACCTCGTCGAGTTGGGACTGAGTCCGTGAGGCGATGACGACATCGGCTCCGGCTTCGGCGAACGCCAGTGCGATGGCCGCACCCAGACCGCGTCCGGCGCCGGTGATGACGGCGACCTTGTCGTCGAGGCGGAAGCTGTCGAGGATCACTGCGGTCTCGTTTCACTGTCGGCCGCCACGGCGGGCTCGCCACCACGTCGGCGGAGTTCTGTAACAGGTTCTAGTTTCGCACAGCGGCTCGGACCGGCGGCCGGTGGCGCGGTATCGGGCGTTCGGGCTGCCAATACCGTTGCGGCCCACAATAACCGGCGTCACAGGTGAAGATGACGTGGCCGGATACCGAGGATCGGGAATCATCGACTCTTTCACCCTGCGTAACCTGTTGTTAATGTAGCTGAAAGGCTGCAATGAAAGGGGTTATTGCGAGCCGCGACGGGTGGGCGGCATCTGATATGTTTCATCACTACCGTTAGGAACTGGATTGAAACTCAACCGATTTGGTGCCGCGCTGAGTGTCCTGGCCGCAGGCTCACTCGTGTTGTCGGCGTGCGGCAGCGACAATAACAACGCAGGCGGGGGAGGCCAGAGCTCGTCCTCGGGCAACGTCAGTTGCGGCGGGAAAAAGGCGCTGAAGGCCAGCGGTTCCTCCGCGCAGAACAACGCGATGACCCGCTTCGGTAAAGCCTTCGAAACGGCATGTCCCGGTCAGACCCTGAATTACACATCCAACGGCTCGGGCGCCGGCATCAGTGAATTCAACGGCAACCAAACCGATTTCGGCGGTTCGGACTCGCCGCTGAGTAAGGATGAAGCGGCCGCGGCGCAGCAGCGGTGCGGATCCCCGGCGTGGAACCTGCCGGTGGTGTTCGGGCCCATCGCAGTCACGTACCACCTCGACGGCGTGAGTTCGCTGAACGTGGACGGGCCCACCCTGGCCAAGATCTTCAGCGGCGAGGTCAAGACCTGGAACGACCCCGCGATCGCTGCGCTCAACTCGGGGACCAACCTGCCGGCCACCGAGATCCACGTCGTCTTCCGCAGTGACGAGTCAGGAACGACGGACAACTTCCAGCGTTACCTGGACGCTGCTTCCAACGGTGCCTGGGGCAAGGGCGCCGGCAAGGCATTCAAGGGTGGCGTCGGTGAGGGTGCGGCCAAGAACGACGGCACCGCACAGGCGGTCAAGACCACCAACGGTTCGATCTCCTACGTCGAGTGGTCGTTTGCTCAGGCCCAGCAGCTGAGCATCGCCAAGATCATCACGTCGGCGGGTCCGGATCCGGTCACCATCGGCACCGAATCGGTCGGCAAGACGATCGCCGGAGCCACGATCGCGGGCCAGGGTAACGACTTGGTGCTGGACACGATCTCGTTCTACCGGCCGACCCAGCCGGGTTCGTACCCGATCGTGCTGGCCACCTACGAGATCGTCTGCTCGAAGTACCCCGATGCTCAGGTCGGGATGGCGGTGAAGGCCTTCCTGCAATCGACCATCGGTGCCGGCCAGAATGGCTTGGCGGACAACGGGTATGTCCCGATCCCGGACTCGTTCAAGCCGAGGTTGTCGACCGCCGTCAACGCCATCTCCTGAGCTGAGTTGACATGACCACAGCCCCGCTGGCAAAAGAAGCGCTAGCGGAGGTGAACGCTCGCGCGGCGCGGCGGGCCGACCGTCTGTTCAAGTCGGCCGCCGCGGCCGCCGGGTCCACCATCGTGGTGGCGATCGTGCTGATCGCGGTATTTCTGTTGATCAAGGCGATTCCGTCGCTGCGGGTGAACACGGTGAACTTCTTCACCAGCGCGCAGTTCGACACCGCCAGCGACCGCAAACTGGCGTTCGGTATCCGGGACCTGTTCATGGTCACCGTGCTCAGTTCGGTCACCGCGCTGGCGTTGGCGGTGCCGATCGCCGTCGGCATCGCGGTGTTCGTCACCCAGTACGCGCCGAACCGGCTCTCCCGCCCGTTCAGCGCCATCGTGGATCTGCTGGCGGCGGTTCCGTCGATCATCTTCGGGTTGTGGGGCATCGCCGTACTGGCGCCCTATTTGGAGCCGATCGCGAGGTTCCTGAACCGGAATCTGGGGTGGCTCTTCCTGTTCAAGCAGGGCAATGTGTCGCTGGCCGGCGGTGGCACGATCTTCACCGCGAGCATCGTGCTTGCCGTGATGATCCTGCCGATCGTGACGTCGGTGTCGCGCGAGGTGTTCCGGCAGACACCGCTGATGCAGATCGAAGCCGCGCAGGCGCTCGGTGCCACGAAGTGGGAGGTGGTGCGGATGACCGTGCTGCCGTTCGGTCGAAGCGGCGTGGTGGCCGCCTCGATGCTGGGGCTGGGCCGCGCCTTGGGAGAAACCGTCGCGGTGTTGGTCATCCTGCGTGCCGGCGCCCGCCCGGGCAACTGGTCGCTGTTCGACGGCGGCCACACGTTTGCCTCCAAGATCGCCTCGGCGGCAGCCGAATTCAGCCGGCCGCTGCCTACCGGTGCTTACATCTCCGCGGGTTTTGCGCTGTTCGTGCTGACCTTCCTGGTCAACGCCGCCGCTCGCGCCATCGCCGGCGGAAAGGTCAACGGATGAGCCAGCTCAGCGCCGACGCGCTCGAGCGGCCGGTCAAGGCCGTCGTCTTCCGCCCGTTGAGCACCGCGCGTCGGGTCAAGAACTCTGCGGCGACGGTCTTCTTCTTTGCCTCCTTCCTGATCGCCCTGGTGCCGTTGATCTGGTTGCTCGGGGTAGTGGTCATCCGCGGCTACTACGCAGTCATCCGTCCGCAATGGTGGACCCATTCGCTGCGCGGTGTGCTGCCCGAAGAGTTCACCGGGGGCGTCTACCACGCCCTGTACGGCACCTTGGTGCAGGCCGGGATGGCCGCCGTCATCGCGGTGCCGCTCGGGCTGATGACGGCCGTCTACCTGGTGGAGTACGGCACCAGCCGGCTGGCGCGGGTAACCACCTTCATGGTCGACGTGCTCGCCGGGGTGCCCTCGATCGTGGCGGCCCTGTTCATCTTCAGCCTCTGGATCGCGACCCTGGGATTTCAGCAGAGCGCATTCGCCGTGTCGTTGGCGCTGGTGCTGCTGATGTTGCCGGTGGTGGTGCGCTCCACCGAGGAGATGCTGCGGCTGGTCCCCGACGAACTGCGCGAAGCCAGCTACGCGCTGGGCGTTCCGAAGTGGAAGACGATCGTGCGGATCGTGACTCCCATCGCCATGCCCGGCATCGTGTCGGGCGTGCTGCTGGCGGTCGCCCGGGTGATCGGGGAGACCGCGCCGGTGCTGGTGCTGGTCGGGTACGCCCGATCGATCAACACCGACATCTTCAGCGGCAACATGGCCTCGCTGCCGCTGCTGATCTACACCGAGCTCACCAATCCCCAGCGCGCCGGATTTCTGCGGGTCTGGGGAGCCGCGCTCACCCTGATCATCATCGTTGCGGTGATCAACGTGGTAGCCGCGGTGGTGCGGTTCCTTTCCACCAGGCGAGCCTGATCGGTCACTGCGCGATGCGCAGCACCCTGCCGTTGCCGCGGTCGGCGACGTAGACGTTGCCCTTCTTGTCCACCGCGACCGACAACGGCGTGTTCAAACCGGTGAACGGCAACTCCACCGATGTGGTGGCGCCGGCGGGGAGTTTCAGCACCGTGTTGTTGTCGTGGTCGGTGACGTAGACGTTGGCGGCACCGTCGACCGCGATCCCCCACGGCGCGGTCAACCCGGTGAAGGGCAACTCCACCTGGTTGGTGGTCCCCGCATCCAACCTCAGCACTCGATGGTTGTCGGTGTCAGTGACGTAGATGTTGCCGTCGCTGTCCACCGCCACCCCGTCGGGGCTCTTCAACCCGTTGAACGGCACCTCGACCTGCTCAGTGGCACCGGCCGGCATCTTCCACACCTTGCTGCTGCCGCGGTCGGCGACGTAGACGTTGCCCTGAGCATCGATCGCCACACCTTCGGGGTAGCTCAGGCCCTTGAACGGCACCACCACCTGGTTGTTGGAGCCGGCCGACAACGACACCACCCGGTTGTTGAAGTCGCTGACGTAGACCTTCCCGGAGGCATCCACCGCGATGCCCTGGGGTTCGTAGAGCCCGTTGAACGGTTTGACCGTCGGTGAGGACGAGCCTTCGGGCAACGTCACCACCTTGCCGTACATGGTCTGGTTGGTGACGTAGACGGCGCCGCTCGGGTCGACGGCAACCCCGCCCGGCGCGAACCGGAAATTCAGGCCGTTGAACGGCATCACGACCTGGCCTTTGGCCTGCCCCGAGTCGCCGCCCGCCCCGCCGTCGTCCTTTCCGAACAGCAGGAACCCGGTGACGGCCGCCACCACCAACAGGACCGCGGCCGCCGCCGCGCCGATGATCAGCGGCTTGCGCGACTTGCCGGCCGGGGGTGGCGTCGTGGTGGCATGGGGGCCGGACGGTTGGTGGTACGCCGGCGGGCCGCTCTCGCCGCGTCCGGCGGCGGCTCCGGGCTGGCTTGCCCAGCCCGCTCCCACCGGGGCGGCCTGCGTGAACTGCTCGGAGTTGCCGGCCGGGGCGGGAGGCCAGCCGCCGGCATTCGACGGCAACGGCTGGGCCATGGTCTGGTCCCCGCTGTGATACTGGGCGGCCGGCAACCGCTGGGTGTGATCGCCGCTTTGGAACGGCGGAACCGGGGTCCGCAGTGTCTGATCGCCGGTGGGGAACGGCGGAACCGGGGTGCGCTGGGTTTCTCCTCCGGTGTGGTAGCCGGGGGCAGGTGAGTGCATGGTCTGCGCACCCGACGACTGCGGACCTGCGCCGCTCTGGCTGTTCCAGCCGCCGTTCAAACTCGGGTCCACGACCGGCGCGATCAGCGTCTGGTTGTCGCCCTGCCGCAGGATGGTGGCTTCCTGGCGCTGCTCGGGCGTGGTGAGCGCGTCGTGGGCGGCGCTGGCCAGATCCCCGGCGGTCAAGTAGCGCTCGTTGGGGTTCTTGGCCATGCCCTTGGCGATCACCTGGTCCAACGCCTCCGGCACGCGACCCGGCCGCAGCACGCTGGGCCGTGGCACCGGCTCCATGAGATGCGAGGCGATCAGTCGTTCGACGCTGTCCGCCCGGTAGGGGGGTGCACCCGTCAGACACTCGCCCAGCACACAGGCCAGCGCATAAATGTCAGCCCGGTAGGTGACCTCGTCGCTGGTGAACCGTTCCGGGGCCATGTAGTTGTAGGTCCCCACCGCCATCCCGCTCTGCGTCAGGCCCGGGTCGTGGGCGGCGCGGGCGATGCCGAAGTCCACCAGGTAGGCGAAGTCGTTGTTGGCGATCAGGATGTTCTCGGGTTTGACATCGCGGTGGGTGATGCCGCTGGTGTGGGCGGCGTCCAGCGCGGCGGCAATCTGCTTGACGATGGCCACCGCCCGCGCCGGAGTCAGCGGACCGTACTGGGTCAGCATTGAGCGCAGCGACACCCCGTCGATCAGGCGCATCTCCACATAGAACTGACCGTTGATCTCGCCGTAGTCGTGGATCGGCACGATGTGCGGCTCGGTCAGCCGGCCGGCGGTGTCGGCCTCGCGCTGCATCCGGGCGGTGAAGACCGGGTTGTCGGAGTAGGCCGTCGAGATCAACTTGAGCGCGACGACGCGGTGTTTGCGGGTGTCCTCGGCCTCGTACACCTCGCCCATGCCGCCGCGACCGATGAGACGCACCAACTGGTAGGGCCCAAACTGCGACCCCACCCGCGATTCCGACCCGGTACTGGTCACCGTTCGCTGCTCCCTTCCTCGGCCACCCGGCGGCGTGACCGCTACGGCAGCGACGACATTCGGACGCGGTCAGCGCAGGTCGCACCCAAACTGATGGTTAACACACGGTAAATCCTAGGAGAGCAGGCACACAACACAATCTCGGGACTCGACGTGAATTTCCAATCACGAGTGCGTAACGGACCCGGACAATGCCGGCGGCGGGGCATGGCGCCGACCGTGGCCGACATACGCGGCAGATGGCCAAAGCCGTTCGGATGCAACGTCGTTGAGCCGGGGCCCGTCGCCGCGGTGGCCGATCACGCGATCGCGTTGACGACCGGCACCAGTTTCGAGCGGAACGATTCCGGCAGCGGGATGTAACCGTATTCGTCCAGACCGACTTGGCCGTCGCCAATTGTGGCCTGCATGAACGCCTTTACCGCTTGCCCGGTGGGGGTGTCGGGGTACTTCGAGCACACGACCTCGTAGGTGACCAACACGATCGGATAGGCACCGGGTGTCGTCGGCAGATAGAACGACGAGGTATCCACGATCAGGTCGCGCTCGTCGCTGCCGGGCTTGAACTTGACTCCACTGATCGTCTTGCCGACCGTCTCCGCGCTGATCGACACCGGCTGAGGGCCGGCCGAGGTGATGATCTGGGCCTTCCTGAGCTGGTGGCCCTCGGCGAAGGACCACTCGTTGTACGTGATCGAACCGTCGGTCTGCTTCATGGCCTGCGAGGTGCCGTCGTTACCGTTGGCGCCTTCGCCGACGCCGCCGTTGAACACCTGACCGGCGCCTTTGCCCCAGGCGCCGTTGGACGCCGCGTCCAGGTACTTCTGGAAATTGTCCGTGGTGCCGGACTTGTCGGCACGGAAGACGACGTGGATGGGCGTCGCGGGTAGGGCGGTGTTGGTGTTCAGCGCCTTGATCGCGGGGTCGTCCCACTTGGTGATGGCGCCGTTGAAGATCTTGGCGATGGTCGGACCGTCCAGGCTGAGCGAACTGACGCCGTTGATGTTGTAGGTGACCGCGATCGGGCCGAACACGACGGGAATGTCCCAGGCCGGCGAACCGCAGCGTTCCCGCGCGCGGTCGGGCTCACCTTTGTCGGCGTTCATCGGGGAGTCGGAACCGGCCAAATCGGTCTGGCCGCCGATGAACGATGCCATCCCGGCGCCCGACCCGTTGGCGTTGTAGTCCAGGGTGTGACCCGGACACGCGTGAATGAACGCATAGACGAACTGTTCCATCGCGTTCTTCTGTGCCGTGGATCCTGCTGCCAGAATCTTCTTCTTGCCGCCGCAGTCCACCGGTACGACGGGAGTTGCCGAACCCGACGACGTCGCCTTGTTGGAACTGCCGCCACAACCGGCGAGCAGCAGTGCGCTGACCACCAGCAAGCTGAGTGCGACGCCAGATCGGGTGAACTTCACGGCAACTCCTCTGCAGACTCAGGGCCGGCAGCACGCGACGGGCTTATGTGAACAGCCGACCCTCTGAAGGTGAACTCAGGATGTCACTGGTGACCCCGTGCCGGTCAAGGTCTATCAGGATTTCGAAGCCGCTTTGGAACCCGCCTTCTTGGCGGGGGCTTTCTTGGCCGGTGTTTTCTTGGCCGCCGTCTTTTTCGCGGGCGTCTTCTTGGCTGCCGACTTCTTGGCCGTAGCCGTGCTGTCACCCGAGCGCGCCTTGACGCTGGCTTCCAGCTTGGCGAGCAGATCGGAGACGTCCTCGGTCTCGTCCAGCTCGGTGGGCTTTTCGTCGACGGTAAACGCTTCCCCCCCTTCGAGTTTGGCGTCGACCAATTCTTGCAACTGCTGTTGGTAATCGTCGTGGTAGCGATCGGGGTCGAACTCGTCGGCCATGGACTCCACCACCTGACCGGCCATCTTCAGCTCGGCCGGCTTGACCTCCACTTCCTTGTCCAGCACCGGAAAGTCGGGGTCGCGGATCTCGTCGGGCCACAGCAGGGTGTGGATCACCATGACGTTGCGCTTACCGAAGTCTTTGACGCGCAACGCGGCCAGTCGGGTCTTGTTGCGCAGCGAGAAGTGCACGATCGCCATCCGGTCGCTGTCGGCGAGCGTTTTCGCCAGCAGCACATACGATTTGGATGACTTGGAGTCCGGCTCCAGAAAATAGCTGCGGTCGAACAACATCGGGTCGACTTCGCTGGCCGGCACGAATTCCAGTACCTCGATCTCGCGGCTGCGCTCCTCGGGCAGGGTGGCGATGTCATCGTCGGTGATCACCACCGACCGACCGTCGTCGGATTCGAAGGCACGCGCGATGTCGCCGTATTCGACGACCTCGCCACACACCTCGCAGACCCGCTTGTAGCGGATGCGGCCGTTGTCCTTGGCGTGCACCTGGTGGAACTTGATGTCGTGGTCCTGGGTGGCGCTGTACACCTTGACCGGGACGTTGACGAGCCCGAACGCGATCGAGCCCTTCCAAATGGAGCGCATTTGGCCAGTATGCCGCTACTTGACGGCCACCCGCGTCAGGTGGGCATGCCTGCTCAGTGCGCGCCCGCGTGCCCGATGGCCAGCGCCGACCTCAGGGCCGCCGCATCGAGAGCCGATGTCAGCGCGTCGAGTCCGATCTGGTGTAGGGCATTTCGCCGGTCCCCGCCCAGCAACCCGTGCTCCCAGAGTGAGTCGAGCAGGCCGACCATGAACGCGTCGCCGGCGCCGACGGTGTCCACCACCTGCACCGGACGCGCCGGCACCGCGACCTCGCCGGCGGCACACAGCGCCAGCGCGCCCTGCGCGCCCATGGTCACCACCACCACCGCGGGTCCGGAGGCCAGCCAGCCGCGCGCGGTGTCCCGCGGTAAACGGTCGGGTGCGAGCCAATGCAGGTCCTCGTCGCTGACCTTGACGAGGTCACTGCGCTGCACGAACTTGGCGACGCGGTCTCTGGCCTGCTCGCGGTCGACGATCAACGACGGCCGAACATTCGGGTCGAAGGTGATGGTGGCCGAGACCCGGTAGGCATCCAGCAGCGCGGCCACCGCCAGGCAGCCCGGCTCGCGCACGGCGGCAATGGAGCCGGTGTGCACGAACAGCGGCGGCGGGACCGGTGGGGTGCCCGACAGTTGCCAATCCAGGTCGAACGAATACGTCGCCGACCCGTCCGCGCCGATCGTGGCCACCGCGGTGGACGTCCTGGCCGCGTCGACGCTGCCCGAAACCAGCTGCACCCCAGCAGCTTTGACGTAGTCCGCGATTCGACGGCCGGGCGGGTCATCGCCGATGTGGGTCAGGAAGTCGACACCGCGTCCCAGCCTGGCCAATCCGACGGCGACATTGAGTGGACTGCCGCCGACGTGCTCGGTGCGAGTCGCCCCCGCGACGATGTCGATGAGTGCTTCGCCGATCACGAGGCCCTTCACGTGCCGTGCCCCATGTCGGACAGGTTACGTTGACTCTATGGGTTCGGCACCGGCGCAGCAGGTGAAGCTGACCAATGCCGACAAGGTCCTCTATCCGGCAACGGGGACCACCAAGCAGGACATCTTCGAGTACTACACCAGCATCGCCGAGGTGATGGTGCCGCACATCGCCGGGCGAGCGGCGACCCGCAAGCGCTGGCCCAACGGCGTCGACGAGCCGGCGTTCTTCGAAAAGCAACTGGCGTCGTCGGCGCCCGCGTGGCTGCCGCGCGCCAGTGTCACCCACCGGTCCGGTACCACGACATACCCGATCATCGACAGCGCGGACGGGCTGGCCTGGATCGCGCAGCAGGCGGCGCTGGAAGTGCACGTGCCGCAGTGGCGGTTCGTCGCCGAATGGACGCGGAAGGGCGCTGAAGAATTCAAACCCGGGCCGGCCACCCGCCTGGTGTTCGATCTGGACCCCGGCCCGGGGGTGACGATGACCCAACTGTCCGAGGTGGCTCGCGCGGTGCGGGAGCTGATGACTGACATCGGGCTCACCGTCCACCCGCTGACCAGCGGCAGCAAAGGCCTGCACCTGTATGCGCCGCTGGCCGAGCCGGTGAGCAGTCGTGGGGCCACGGTTCTGGCCAAACGTGTTGCGCAGCAATTGGAAAAGTCGATGCCGAAGCTGGTCACCTCGGTGATGGCCAAGAACGTGCGGGCGGGCAAGGTCTTTCTGGACTGGAGTCAGAACAGCGGCTCGAAAACCACCATCGCGCCCTACTCACTGCGTGGCCGCGAACAGCCCACCGTCGCCGCGCCCCGCAGTTGGGACGAACTGGACGACCCCGAACTGCGGCAGCTGCGGTACGACGAGGTGTTGGAGCGCGTCGCCCGCGACGGCGACCTGCTCGCCGAGTTGGATGCCGATGTCCCGTTGCCGGACCGGTTGAGCAAGTACCGCAGCATGCGCGACGCCGCAAAGACCCCGGAGCCGGTGCCGCGCGCCAAACCGGCTATCGGACAGGACAATACGTTCGTCATCCAGGAGCACCATGCCCGGCGGCTGCACTACGACTTCCGGCTGGAACGAGACGGCGTCCTGGTGTCGTGGGCGGTGCCGAAGAACCTGCCCGAGACCACGTCGGTGAACCATCTGGCGGTGCACACCGAAGACCATCCGCTGGAGTACGGCAGCTTCGAGGGCTCCATCCCGAAAGGGGAATACGGCGCGGGCAAGGTGGTCATCTGGGACTCCGGCACCTATGAGGCGGAGAAGTTCCTGGACGACGAAGTGATCGTCAACCTGCATGGCAGCAAGATCTCCGGCCGGTACGCACTGATCCAGACCAACGGTGACCAGTGGCTGGCGCACCGGATGAAGGACCAGAAAGTCTTCGATTTCGACGGGCTGGCACCGATGTTCGCCACCCACGGGTCGGTGGCAGGTCTCAAACCGGGCCAGTGGGCATTCGAAGGTAAGTGGGACGGCTACCGGTTATTGGTCGACGCCGAGCACGGTGCGCTGCGGCTACGCTCGCGCAGCGGTCGGGACATGACGCACGAGTACCCCCAATTACGCGCACTGGCAGCAGATCTCGCTGACCACCACGTGGTGCTGGACGGTGAAGTGGTGGCACTCAACGATGCGGGAGTGCCCAGCTTCAACGAGATGCAGAACCGGGTGCGCGCCACCAGAATCGAATTCCGGGCCTTCGATCTGCTCTACCTGGACGGGCGTTCATTGCTGCGCGCCAAGTACGCCGACCGGCGCAAGCTGCTGGAAACCCTGGGCAGTGCAGGGGATCTCATCGTTCCGGCGTTGTTGCCCGGTGACGGCGCCGAGGCGCTGGACTATTCCCGCCGGCACGGATGGGAAGGTGTGGTCGCCAAGAGACGCGACTCGAGCTATCAGCCGGGCCGCCGTTCGGCGTCCTGGATCAAGGACAAGCATTGGAACACCCAGGAAGTGGTGATCGGTGGCTGGCGGGTCGGGGAGGGGGGACGCAGCAGCGGGATCGGGGCGCTGGTGCTGGGAATTCCCGGTCCGGACGGACTGCAGTTCGCCGGACGGGTGGGCACCGGATTCACCGATCTCGAGCTGGCAAGTTTGAAGAAGACGCTGGCGCCCCTGCAGACCGACGAATCACCGTTCCACCCGAAGCTTCCGGCCCGGGAGGCACGCGGGGTGACCTATGTCGAACCCGTGCTGGTGGGCGAAGTGCGCTACAGCGAGTGGACTCCGGACAACCGGTTGCGGCAATCGAGCTGGCGTGGGTTGCGACCGGACAAGAAACCAAGTGAGGTGGTGCGCGAATGAAGTGGGTGACCTACCGGGACGGAGATGACGAGCGCGTCGGGGTGCTCTCCGGGACAGATATTCACGCACTGCCCTCGGGGGCAACGCTTTTGGCATTGCTCGAGAGCGGTAGTCTGCATGCGGCCGGTGAGACGGCGCTGCGTTCGCCGACGGATGTCGTGGCTCTGGCCGATGTGTCGCTGGCAGCCCCGATCCCGCGCCCACCGTCGATCCGCGACACGCTGTGCTTTCTGGACCACATGCGCAACTGCCAGGAGGCCGCCGGCGGCGGCCGGGTGTTGATGGACACCTGGTATCGCATCCCGGCGTTCTACTTCGCCTGTCCGGCAACGGTACTGGGCCCATATGACGACGCACCGATGGCTCCCGGGAGCGTGTGGCAGGACTTCGAGTTGGAGATTGCCGCGGTGATCGGGACCGCCGGTAAGGACCTGACCGTCGAGCAGGCCGAACAGGCCATCGTCGGCTACCTGATCTTCAACGACTGGTCCGCACGCGACCTGCAGACGTTCGAGGGGCAACTGCGGATCGGGCAGGCGAAGGGGAAGGACAGCGGTGTCACGTTGGGCCCGTACCTGGTCACCGCCGATGAGCTGGCCCCTTTCAGCCGGGACGGCAGACTGAACCTGGAGGTGACGGCGCTGGTCAACGACACCGTCGTCGGGTCCGGATCGACCGGCACCATGGACTGGACCTTCGGCGAGGTCATCTCCTACATCTCGCGCGGTGTGCCGTTGCGCCCGGGTGATGTGATCGGCTCGGGCACGGTGCCGACGTGCACACTCGTCGAGCACTTGACCAAGCCGAGCTTCCCGGGCTGGCTGCGCGACGGGGATGAGGTGCGGCTGCAGGTGCAGGCGCTGGGGGAGACCCGGCAGACGGTGCGGGCTTCGCCGGCGCCGTATCCGCTGGCGCCGCGGCTCAATCCGGCGACGGCCCCCGGCCCGCAACGGGTCAACCCGGCACCGGCGAAGGTGCCCTACGTGCGCGGGTTGCACCAGGTGGGCGACCGGGTGTGGGCCTGGACCCTGCCCGACGGCGGATACGGTTGGAGCAACGCGGGTTTGGTGGCCGGCGACGGCGCGTCGCTGTTGGTGGACACACTGTTCGACCTGAGTCTGACCCGGGAGATGCTCGCGGCGATGCGGCCCATCATCGACGGTGCGCCGATCACTGATGCGCTGATCACCCATTCCAACGGGGACCACACGCACGGCAATCAGCTACTGGACGCCGCGGTCCGGATCATCGCGGCGCGAGGCACCGCCGAGGAGATCGCGCAGGAAACAGGCACCGACCGGCTCCGGGGTATCCAGCTGGCAGACCTCGGACCGGTCGCAACGTCGTTTGCCCGAGATCGATTCGGCCACTTCGATTTCAGTGGCATCGCTGTGCGCAACGCCGACGAGACCTTCGACCGTTCGATGAGCATCGACGTCGGTGGCCGCCGGGTCGATCTGTTGAACCTGGGGCCCGCGCATACCGCCGCCGACTCGGTGGTGCACGTGCCCGACGCCGGTGTGCTGTTCGGCGGGGACCTGCTGTTCATCGGTTGCACACCGATCGTGTGGGCCGGGCCGATCGCCAACTGGATCGCGGCATGTGACGCGATGATTGCGCTGGATGCGCCGGTGGTGGTGCCGGGGCACGGTCCGATCACGGACCCGGACGGAATCCGCGGCGTGCGAGGCTATTTCGTGCACCTCATCGAGCAGGCCGACGCGGCTCACGGGAAAGGCCTGTCACTGGCCGAAGCGATCGACACCGTCGACCTCGGCGAGTATGCGTCGTGGCTGGACTCCGAACGCATCGTGGTCAACATGTTCCGGCGGTACTGCGAACTCGATCCCGACACCCCGCAGCCCGAGTTGCTGGGGCTGTTCGCGATGCAGGCGGAGTGGTTGGCCAAGCGGCAGAATTAGCGGCATCCAGGAAAACAGGCCCGGTTCCGGGACTCCTCAGCAGTCGCCTACCGTTCCGGTATGGCATCCGAACCCGCAGTGCTGCTGGAAACCATCGACGACGGCATCGCCTGTGTCACCCTCAACCGGCCCAGGCTGCTGAATGCGATCGACGGGTCGTTGATCAACGCCACCGACCACGCCCTGGATGTCCTGAGCAGCGGTGAGCACCGGGTGGCGATCCTGACCGGGGCCGGGCGCGGTTTCTGCGCCGGCGCCGACCTGAGCGGTACCGGCGAAGCGTGGACCGAGGTCAAACCGTCGACTCCGGGTTTCAAGGTCAGCTACGACGCGCAGGTGCGACTGGCGGACCTGTTCACCCGTCTCTACGAGCTGCCGATCCCGGTGATCGCCGCGGTCAACGGCGTCGCGGTGGGCGGTGGGCTGGCGTTCGCGTTGCACTCCGACATCCGGATCGCTTCGGAGACGGCACGATTCGGTTCTGCCTTCATCAAGGCCGGCTTTTCCTCGATGGACATGGGCACCAGTTACCTGTTGCCGAAGATGGTCGGTGCCGGGGTGGCGCGGGAACTGATGCTGACCGGGCGGATGATCGACGCCGACGAGGCGTACCGCATCAAGCTGGTGCACGACGTGGTGCCCGCCGAGGATCTGATGGCCGCCGCTGTGAACAAAGCCCGCGAGATCGCCGGCAACAACGCATTCGGTGTGTGGCAGACCAAGATCGGCCTGAACGCGGCACTGGATGCACCGAGCCTGCGGCATGCGATCGAGATCGAGAACCGCACCCAGATCCTGACCGGCTTTACCAACAACCCTGCCGAAGCGGCCAAGGCGCATCGCGAGAAGCGGGCGCCAAATTGGGATACGTTGTGAATCTTAGACTTTCGACATCACTTTCTCGGCGTACTTCTCCAGGTTCTTGATCTTGGTCTGCAACGGTTCGGGGTCGGGTCCCTCAACGTAGGGCCAGCGGAACCCGACGATCACATCGGTGACGCCCTTGTCTTCCAGTCGTTTGATGCCGTCGACGGTGTAGGCGTCCGCCGAGATGACGTGAATTTCGAACGGTCCAGTCTGTCCTGCTTCGTCACGAAACTGTTTGACCCGGGCAATGAGTCGGTCCAGTTCGTCGGGATCGCTGCCGCCGCCGTGCATCCAGCCGTCCAGGCGGGCAGCCCGGCGCAGCGCGGCGTCGGCATGTCCGCCCACCAGGATCGGGATCGGTTGAGTGGGTGCGGGACTCATCTTGGTCTTGGGGATGTCGTAGAACTCGCCGTGGAACTCGAAATAGTCGCCGGTGGTCAGGCCTTGGACGATCTCGATACATTCATCGATTCGTTTGCCGCGCTTGGCAAATGGAATACCCATCAGCTCGTAGTCTTCGGGCCACGGGCTGGTGCCCACGCCCAGACCGAGCCGGTTGCCGTTCAACACCGCCAGTGAACCGGCCTGCTTGGCGGTGAGCGCCGGGTGCCGCACCGGCAACTTCAGGACGAAGAAGTTGAACCGCAGCGTCGTCGTCACCGCACTCAAAGCAGCTGTCAACACGAAGGTTTCGACGATTTCCTTGCCGTCCAGGAACTCGCGGCTGCCGTCGGGCGTGTACGGATACTTCGAGTCCGACTCGAAGGGGTAGGCGAGGCTGTCGGCAATGGTCATGCTGTGGTAGCCGGCTGCTTCCGCTGCTTTGGCCAGGGGAACGTAAAACTGCGGGTCGGTCAACGACTCCGCGTAACTGAACCGCATCTCAGAGCTGGTTTTCGGGACCGATGATCGCCCAGACCGTCTTGCCCGTCGATGTCGGCGTGCTGCTCCAGGCACGCGACAACGCGTCGACAATGGCCAGACCGGACACATCGATACCTTTGGGCGGGGCTGCCAGGCGAAGCGCGGGCGCGGTGCTGGTGTCGGACACCGCGATGGTCGCCGCCTGGCCGTCGCACTCGATCCTCATCATCGGTTCGCTGCCGGTGTGTTCCAGCACGTTTTCGATGAACACGTTGACCACCACGAGTGCGACGGGGATCAGTCCCGGTTTCGACCAGTTGGTGAGCCACTCGCGGACCAGCTGGCGAGACTCGCGAAGGCTGGTCAGATTGGCCGGCAGCTTGGCCTGCGCGTGGTGCAGCTTGCGGCGCCCAAGTCGGGTGACGGCCTTGGTGGCTCCCTTCTCCGTCGGATAGACCGGCATGAAGCGGGCCGCTCCGCTGCGCTCGATCGCCTCGCGGGTGGCGCGGTTCGCGGCGACCAGCACGATCGGCACGTCGGGGCGGGCGTCCATATTCCAGCGCGCGCTGGTGAACACCGACCAGCCTGCCTCGTCGGGAACTTGCAGGGCGTTGACGTCGACGATGACCGCGGTGGGCACGTCAAGGGTGGCTCTGGTGACCGCGTCACGCAGCTCGGCGGTGTTCTTGGCGTCGAGCACGCCGTCGGCGGTCAACAACACCACTGATTCCTCGGCCCGAGATACCACCGCGAGGGAGTTGGACGATTTCGCCACCGAACTCATATGGTCCCTCCCTGGCAGCGGACCCTCAGGTCGCGTGCCGATTGCGCCATGTCATCCGGTTCCATGTCCCGCTCCTTGAACACCTTCCCCGCCGTCTACTGGTCCCCCACGTCACCGGCCTTGCCGCGACATTGAGAGCTCCATCTTCGGGTAAACATCCCCCATTGCGAAAGGGGAACGGGTCGGACATCGAAGACCGCGAAGCAGTATCCGGTGCGAAACCGGTCCGCCTCACTATGTCGTGCCAGGCGCCCGATCGCTACTGCGCCGAACTCATCGTTGCTGCCCAGCGCGCACACCTATGGCTAATTACCCAGCGTCGCCGACAGTCAATCCCCGGCCCACGAATCGCCGGTAGGACGCCCAGAGTCTCAGGCCAGTGCGTACGGGGGTGTGCCCACGCCGGCGACCGAGTGGGTGCCCCAGGGTGTCTGTTCGACGATGCGGGCGGGCACGCTGTGCTGGCCAACGCTCAGCGTGACCGCCCGCGCCCGTGTGAGGGAGTCGGGCACCGCGTCCAGCACGGTCCCTTGCCAGTGGTAGTTGCCGTCGAGTGGGTCGAGGTGACCGACCAGGCGGACGCGCACCGGATAGCGGGCGCCGCCGATCTCCAGCGTCGCGGCGCCGTCGTAGGTGTCCTCGTAGTCGGGTGCGCTCGACGACAAGTCGAATGTGTCGAACGCTCCGAGCACCGCGGGGGGCTGGGCCGCAGCGAGTTGGACCCGCTCGTTGAACACCTGCTGGCTGGAACGGCGCACCTCGATACGACGGCTGCCGGTGCGCGTCATGACGTCGAGGCAGGAAGCGACGTAGCGCGCCTGCGCCGCGGTGTCCGGCCCGGTGAGGAAGAAGTAGTTGGGCAGACCGCGCACGGCCACGCCGTGGAAGGGTTCCATCCCGTCGACCCAGTTGTCGCGGACGGACTCACCGACCGCCGCCTGGTCACCGATTGCGAATCCGGTGCCGTAGATGATCGCGTCGACCGGGTGCTCGACGCCGTCGCGGGTCCGGATGGTTGTCGCCGTGATGGCGTCGATCGCCGACGTCACCACTGGTGGTCCGGGCTGTGGGCGGCGGCGCCAGGGCGGCGTCCAGGGCCGGGCGCTGGAGACCATGCGCCGGGGTGCGTGCGCGAACACGGTCACCGTTCCCGCGGCTCGGACAAGTTGGCTGAGGCGGTGCGCGGCCCAGGAGTCGGTGCCCACCAGTGCAATGGACTTGCCGGCCGGGCGGAACCGGGGGTCCCAGGCTGCCGCATGGAAAGACTCGCCTTGAAAGTCGTTGCGGCCATTGATGTCCGGCACCCACGGGACGAACAAACGGGGGTTCGTGGCAATGACCACATCAGCTCGGACGTGCTCGCCGGCCGCGGTGTGCAGCACCCACGCGTCGTCGTGAAACTCAGAATGCGAGATCTCGGCCTCGAGAGTCGCGACCTCGGTGAGACCGGCGGTGTGCAGCGTGGAGGCGAGGTCGGCGGCGCCCGCTCCGACGACCAGTGTCACAGAAACCTGCTGCGTTTCCAGCCGCGGCGCGCGATCGGGCCCATCAGGCCTACCTCGGTCAAGAACGCTGCCAGCGGCGCGAATCCGGCCTGTTGAACCTCTCGGCGGTGTGCGCTGGTGCGGGCGAGGTGTCGTGCCCGTTTGACGTCCAGGCCGGCGCGCGCGTACTGCACGCGGTTGCTGAACAGGTAGTTGAAGAAATATCCGCCGAGACCGTTGATGTTGGCCATGAACCACCGGTTGAGCCGCGGCATCTCGGCAACCCGTTTGCGGGCACCGTCGCGCGCGAACTGAATGTGGCGGGCCTCTTCGGTGACGTGAATCCGCATCAGCCGCTGGATGATCGGTTGCAGTTCGGGGTCGTCCATCATCTGCCGCTGCAGCGAGTCGAAGATCTCCTCACCGATCAGCGCGGCCACCCACAGCATTGAGCCGCGCTGAAACGCCAGCGGCAGCAGATTGATGATGTAGCGATGAAACCGGGTGGGCCGCACCGGTTTTGCGCCGATACGCTCGATGGCCTTGCCGAACATCACCATGTGGCGGGTTTCGTCGCCCAGTTCGGTCAGCTTGTAATGCGTGGACCGGCTGGTGGGGTCCTCGTGCAGGATGGTGCGCAGCAGCGACTGGTTGAGCATGTTCTCGAACCAGATACCGGCCGATAGCGTGTTGACCAGTTCCTGACGGGACAGTTCGATCTGTTGCTGGCGGGACATCTCCTCCCACATCGGTGTGCCGTACAGCGACACCAGCTTGGCGGGCAGAAAGAACTTGTCCGGGTCCAGGGGAGCGTCCCAGTCGATGTCGACGACCGGTTCGTAAGACTTCTTGACCGACCCTTTGAGCAGACGCTCGGAGAATTCTTCGCGACTCGGTCCGCTTGGTCGCACCGCAGTGGTCATCGTTGGCGTCCCTTCGTGTCCCGGTGGCCGGGGGCTGATTCAGACGTTAGGCAGATCACATTCTCTAGTCAATACCCACGGTACCGGGTACCGACGGTCCCCGGTAGATGGCGCGCGGTCTCAATTAGGTTGAGCTGCATGAGTCGGCACATCCATGTGATCGGGATCGGTGCCGGCGACCCCGACTACGTGACCGTCCAGGCAATCGAGGCGCTCAACGACACCCAGGTGTTCTTCGCGATGGACAAGGGAGAGGTCAAGAGCGACCTGGTCGCGCTGCGCCAGCAGATCTGCGCGCGGTTCATCCGCGAGCCCGGGTATCGGTTCGTCCAGCTGCCGGATCCGCGGCGATCCACCGCCACCGACTACCGGGCCGCCGTGTCGGACTGGCACGCGGCGCGCGCCCGGCTCTGGGCGGCTGCCATCGCCGAAGAACTGGAGCCCGACGGCGTCGGAGCCTTCCTGGCCTGGGGTGATCCGTCGCTCTACGACAGCACACTGCGCATCCTGGATCTCGTCGCCGCCGAGGTGCAGATCAGCTACGACGTGATACCCGGCATCACCGCGATACAGGCACTCACCGCGCGTCACCGCATTCCGCTCAACGACGTCGGCGAACCGGTGCTCGTCACCACCGGTCGGCAGTTGCGTGCCCACGGGCTGACCGGTGCGGCCGTGGTGATGCTCGACGCGGACTGCTCGTTCCAGACCTGTGCGCCCGACACCTGGATCTGGTGGGGCGCGTACCTGGGGACCGCGGACGAGATGCTGATGGCGGGACCCGTCGGCGAGGTGGGCGCGCGCATCGTCGAGCAGCGCACGCAGGCCCGAGCGCGGCACGGCTGGATCATGGATACCTATCTGTTGCGGCCCCCCGGCCAACCGGCTTAGCCGTTGGCGTGCAAGGCCCCGTCGACACTTCTGTACAGCTGCGCCGGCTGGTGCGTCGCGGATTTCCTGCCGCGAATTTGACGTGTCGGCAAGAACACGTGCTCCGGATTCCGGGTGACGGGTTACGATCCCCTCTAGTGTGCTAAACACGTGCCTAATCGCGGGCTCGTCGTAGGGTTGAGAAGGGTCGGCGTATGTCCTACGTGTTCGCTCAGCCGGAGTGGGTCACTGCTGCGGCAACGGACTTGGCGAGCATCGGTTCGTCGATCAACGCCGCCACCTCGGCCGCGGCCGCGCCCACAGCGTCGGTGCTGGCTGCCGGCGCCGATGACGTGTCCACGGCGATCGCCGCGCTCTTCGGCGCGCACGCCCAGGCCTACCAGCAACTCAGTGCCCAGGCGGCGCTCTTTCACGAGCAGTTCGTGCAACTGATGAGCGGCGGAGCGACGCAATACGCCGCTGCTGAAGCCCTTAACGTGAGCACGCAGTCCCTCGAAGAAAACGTCCTCGGTGCTGTTAACGCACCGGCTATGGCGCTGTTCAACCGTCCACTGGTGGGTAACGGCGCGGACGGCGCGACCGCCGGAGCCGATGGCAGGGACGGCGGCATCCTTTGGGGGAATGGCGGCAACGGTGCAACCGGTGGCGTCGGCCAGAGCGGTGGCAATGGCGGAAACGCGGGCTTGTTGGGTAACGGCGGCCGCGGCGGAGCCGGTGGGATCGGAATGACCGGAGTCGCCGGCGTGGCTGGTGGCACCGGCGGTACCGGCGGTACCGGCGGCTGGCTCTACGGCGCGGGCGGTAGTGGCGGTTTCGGCGGCAACGGCGGAATCGGCGCCCCTGGTCAAGCCGGTGGTGCGGCAGGTGACGGTGGCGCCGGTGGTGCCGGCGGGTTCTTCACCGGCGTCGGCGGAGCCGGTGGTGCCGGTGGTGTCGGCGGCCAAGCCAGCGATGCCGGCCCGTCCGGCGCAGGCAACAACGGGGGACAGGGCGGTGACGGTGGAGTCGGCGGTCGCGCGGGACTGCTGGTCGGCAATGGCGGCGCCGGAGGAGATGGTGGCAAGGGCGGCGCCAGCACCGGCGCTCTGACGTCCAGCTCATTCGGGGGCGAAGCCGGAGCCGGTGGTTCCGGTGGCGACGGCGCGCGGGCCGGCCTGTTCTCCGGTGACGGGGGCGCGGGTGGCAACAGCGGCGACGCCGGCAACGGCCTGGACAACAGCCCCGCGGTACTTGTTGGCGCGCATGGCGGTTCGAACACCGGCGTGCTGGGCGGCAGGGGTGGCGACGCCGGCTTCTTCGGTAACGGTGGTGCCGGCGGCAACGGCGGGCTGGGCGGCAACGGCGCACTCGGCACGAACACCGGTGGTGACGGCGGCGAGGGCGCGCTCGGTGGTCAAGGTGGCAGGGGTGGTTGGCTCTACGGAAACGGCGCCGACGGCGGCCGCGGCGGGACCGGCGGTACCGGCGGGCTGGCTACGAATCCGTCGCTTTCCGGTTCCGGTGCCCGCGGCGGCTTCGGCGGTGACGGTGGCTCGGCCGGCCTGTTCGGCAGCGCCGGGAACGGCGGCGGCGGCGGCAACGGCGGAAACTTCTTCGGTACCGGTCCCAGCTTCGCGGCGCCCGGCGGCAACGGCGGTGACGGTGGAGACGCCGCGTTGGTCGGTCGCGGCGGCGCGGGGGGCGCCGGCGGTACCACGGGCAGCGGCAGCGTCCTGGCTTCGAGCAGTAACGGCGGAAACGGTGGGGACGGCGGTCTGTTCTACGGCGACGGGGGTGCCGGGGGCAACGCCGGCCCGGTGGGCATCGGTCCGGACGGACGCGGCGGCAGCGGCGGTAATGCACAGCTGATCGGCAACGGCGGTGACGGCGGCGACGGCGCCAATGGGCAGCCGGGTGGCCGGGCTGGCACTGGTGGCGCGCTGTTCGGCCAGAACGGACAGCCGGGTCAGACCTAGTTCGCAAAGCGAACGATGTGGCGCCGAATTCTGTTAAGCGCGAACGAATTCAGGCGAATCGGCCCACACATCATCCTTGATCGCCGTAGCATGCGGATCGGTTGAGGAGGTCCGCTTGTGTCGTTTGTGAACGCTGCCACGGAACTGGTCGCGGCAGCCGCGTCCGATCTGGCCGGTGTGGGATCGACAATCAGCCAGGCGAATCTGGCTGCCGCGTTCCCCACGTCGAGCGTGCTCGCCGCCGGCGCGGACGAGGTGTCGGTGGCCATCGCCGCGATGTTCGGTGCCCACGCCCAGGCTTACCAGGCCCTGAGTGCCCAGGCGGCGCAGTTTCACCAGCAGTTTGTCCAGTTGATGAGCGGTGGTGCGGCGCAGTACGCGGCCGCTGAGGCGGCCAATGTGTTGCAGACCGCGGAGCAGGAAGTGCTCGGCGCTGTCAACGCGCCCACGATGGCGTTGCTGAACCGTCCGCTGATCGGCAATGGCGCCAACGGCGCCACCCCCGGAGCCAACGGTCAGGACGGCGGCATCCTCTGGGGCAACGGCGGGAACGGTGCGATCGGCGCGGCCGGCCAAAGCGGTGGCAACGGCGGCTCAGCTGGCTTCTTCGGCAACGGCGGGTCAGGCGGAGCCGGTGGAGCGGGTGCCAACGGTGCCACTGCGGGTTCGGCGGGCCTGGCCGGTGGCAACGGTGGCGTCGGAGGTGCCGGCGGTTGGCTGTGGGGCAACGGCGGCAGCGGCGGACTCGGCGGCGTCGGGGGAAACGCGACTGAATTCAGCAGCGGCAGTGGGGGATCTGGAGCCAACGGCGGCGTCGGCGGCAACGGTGGGGCCGGTGGTCGCGGTGGCTTGTTCTTCGGTGACGGTGGCCGCGGGGCGGCCGGCGGTGCCGGCGGGCAGGCAACCGGCGCCACAAGTCACAGTCCTTCCGCGGTGGCGGGCACCGGCGGGACCGGCGGCCTGGGCGGCGACGGTGGTCAAAGCGGATGGCTATCCGGCAACGGCGGTCGAGGCGGGGACAGCGGTGCTGGTGGCGGCGCCAACACCAGCGGGATTCCGGCAGTTGACGGTGCCAATGGTGGATCGGCCGGTCTGAGGGCCGGAGCCGGAGGCAACGCCGGGTTGTTTGGCAGGGGAGGTGCCGGCGGTAATGGGGGCCTCGGTGCGGCCGGTGTCAGTGTCGGTGCGACGTCTTACGACGGAGGCGACGGCGGTGCCGGTGGCAACGGCGGACTTGGCGGCCGGGGTGGCTACTTCCTCGGCGACGGCGGTGCCGGCGGATTCGGTGGAGGCGGTGGACAAGGGGGCAACCCGGGCGGCGCCGCCATCACTCCCGTGCCCGGCAATGGTGGCCTCGCCGGCTCCGGAGCCGCGGGTGGGGCGTCGGGGTTGATCGGCAACGGCGGCGATGGCGGCGATGGCGGCAAGGGAGGGGTCCCGGGCCAGCGAACGGTGAATGGCACGACGTATATCGGCAACACCGGCGCCAACGGCAGCGGCGGCCAGGGTGGCAACGCCAGCTTGTACGGCAACGGCGGCCGTGGCGGTCACGGCAACCCGCCGGCTGCCGGCGGCAATATGGGTTTGATTTCGGGGACCGCCGGAACACCGGGCGCGCCCCTGTAGGGGCACACTGGACCGGTGCCCGAACTCCCCGAGATCGAAGCGCTGGCTGATCATCTGCGCCGGCATGCCGTCGGCTTGACCGTCGGCCGGGTCGACGTCGCCGCGCTGAGTGTGCTCAAGACCTTCGATCCGCCCGTCAACGCGCTGCACGGCCGCGCCGTCGTCACCGCCGGCCGGTGGGGCAAGTACCTGGGCCTGCAGGCCGGCGACCTCTGGCTGATCACGCATTTGTCGCGGGCCGGCTGGCTGCGCTGGTCGGACAAATTGGCCGCGGCTCCGTTACGGCCGGGCAAGGGGCCGATCGCGCTGCGGGTGCATCTGGGCACCCCCGGTACGGCGCCAGGCTTCGACCTCACCGAAGCCGGCACCCAGAAACGGCTCGCGGTCTGGCTGGTCAACGATCCCCGGCAGGTGCCGCAGATCGCCGCACTCGGACCCGATGCGCTCGAACTCGGCCCCGATGACCTGGCCCGCATCCTGGCCGGCAACACCGGGCGGATCAAGACCGTCATCACCGACCAGAAGGTGATCGCCGGCATCGGCAACGCCTACAGCGACGAGATCCTGCACGTCGCGCGGATCTCACCGTTCGCGACCGCGGCGAAACTGTCCGACGAGCAGCTCACCGTCCTGCACGACGCGATGATTTCCGTCCTCACCGACGCGGTGAGCCGGTCCGTCGGGCAGGGCGCTGCCATGCTCAAAGGAGAGAAGCGCTCTGGGCTGCGGGTACACGCCCGCACCGGACTGCCCTGCCCGGTCTGCGGCGACACCGTGCGCGAAGTGTCGTTCGCGGACAAGTCTTTTCAATACTGTGCGACCTGTCAGACCGGCGGCAAAGTGCTGGCCGACCGGCGCATGTCCCGGCTGCTCAAATAGCCCCGATATGCTGCCCGGGTGACTCGCCAGAGAATCCTGATCACCGGAGCCAGCTCCGGCCTGGGCGCCGGCATGGCCCGCGCCTTCGCCGCCAAAGGCCGCGACCTGGCCTTGTGTGCCCGCCGCACCGACCGGCTCGAGGAATTGAAAGCCGAACTGTCGCAGCAGTATCCGTCGGTCAAGATCGCGCTGGCGGCGCTGGATGTCAACGACCACGAACAGGTGCCGAAGGTGTTCGCCGAACTCAGCGACGCGCTGGGCGGTATCGACCGGGTAATCGTCAATGCCGGTATCGGCAAGGGCGCCAAGCTGGGCTCGGGCAAGGTGTGGGCGAACAAGGCGACGCTGGAGACCAATTTGATCGCCGCGCTGGTGCAGATCGAGACCGCGCTGGAGATCTTCAACAAGAGCGGATCCGGTCACCTGGTGCTCATCTCCTCGGTGCTGGGCAACCGCGGTGTGCCGGGCGTCAAAGCCGCCTACTGCGCCAGCAAGGCTGGGCTGACGTCGCTGGGCGAGTCGCTGCGCGCCGAGTACGCCAAAGGTCCCATCAGGGTGACCTCCATCGAGCCGGGCTACATCGAGTCGGAGATGACGGCCAAATCCAACAGCACAATGTTGATGGTGGACAACGAAACCGGCGTCAAGGCACTCGTCGCCGCCATCGAACGCGAGCCGGGCCGCGCCGTGGTGCCGCGCTGGCCGTGGGCACCGCTGGTCCAGCTGCTGCGGGTGATGCCACCACCGCTGACCAAGCGCTTCGCCTGACCCTTCTGAGGCCCACTGTGCAATCCACGACACCTGAGCGGCGTGTCGCGTCGTGGGATGCACACTCGGCGCAACAGCAGGCGAATCGCTATTCCGCGCGGCCCCGCTCGGCGCGGTAGCGGCGCACCAACGCGTCGGTGGAGCTGTCCGACTGCTTGGCCGGGGATTCGTTGCTGGTGAGTACCGGGATCAGCGCCTTGGCCTGCGTCTTACCCAGTTCCACACCCCACTGGTCGAAGGAATCGATGCCCCAGATGACACCCTCGGTGAAGACTTGGTGCTCGTAGAGCGCGATCAGCTGGCCCAGCACCGACGGTGTCAACCGGGTGCCCAGGATCGAGGTCGACGGCCGGTTGCCGGGCATCACCTTGTGCGGCACCACCTCGGCCGGGGCGCCCTCCTGAGCGATCTCCTCGGCCGTCTTGCCGAATGCCAGGACCTGGGTCTGGGCGAAGAAGTTGCTCATCAACAGATCGTGCATGCTGCCGTCGCCTTCTGCTGTCGGCAGGTCGTCGAGGGGCTGACTGAAGCCGATGAAGTCGGCAGGTATGAGTCGGGTGCCCTGGTGCAGCAACTGGTAGAACGCGTGCTGGCCGTTGGTTCCCGGCTCGCCCCAATAGATTTCGCCGGTGTCGGTGGTGACCGGAGTGCCGTCGGCGCGCGTCGACTTGCCGTTCGACTCCATGGTCAGCTGCTGCAGATAGGCCGCGAACCGCGCCAGATCGTCGGCGTAGGGCAGTACCACCCGCGACTGGGCGCCGAAGAAGTTGTTGTACCACAGCCCGATAAGCCCAAGCAGCGCAGGCGCATTGGCGTCCAGCGGTGCCGTCCGGAAATGTTCGTCGACGATGTGAAATCCGGACAGGAAGTCCGCGAACGCTTCTCGGCCGATCACCGCCATCACCGACAACCCGATTGCGGAATCCACCGAGTAGCGGCCACCCACCCAGTCCCAGAAACCGAACATGTTGTCGGTGTTGATCCCGAATTCGTCGACGAGACGCTTGTTGGTGGACACGGCCACGAAATGCTTTGCCACCGCGGCATCCCCGAGTTTGTCGGTGAGCCAGCGGCGGGCCGCCGTCGCGTTGGTCAGCGTCTCGAGAGTGGAAAAGGTCTTCGACGCGACGATGAAAAGTGTTGTGGCAGGGTCTAAGTCGGCCAGTACACCGACCAGGTCGGCGGGATCCACGTTGGAGACGAAGCGGGCCGAGATGCCCGCGTCGGCGTAGTGGCGCAGTGCCTGGTACACCATCACCGGGCCCAGGTCGGAACCGCCGATGCCGATGTTGACCACGGTGCGGATCCGCTCGCCGGTGGCACCTTTCCAGTCCCCGGTACGCAGCCGGTCGGTGAAGTCGCCCATCGCGTCCAGCACTTCGTGGACATCCCTGACCACGTTCTGGTCCCCGACGATCAGGTGGGCATTACGCGGCAACCGCAGCGCGGTGTGCAGCACCGCCCGATCCTCCGAGGTGTTGATGCGCTCACCGGCGAACATGGCGTCCCGGCGCTCCTCGAGCTTGGCTGTGCGCGCGAGGTCGATCAGCAGTCCGACCGTCTCGCGGGTGATCCGATGCTTGCTGTAGTCGATGTAGAGGTCTCCCACCGTCAGGGTGAGCTCGCGACCGCGGTCCGGATCGTCGTCGAAGAACTGCCGTAAGTGGGTTTCTCCGATCTGATCATGGTGCTTGCGCAGGGCGTCCCAGGCCGGGGTGGCGGTGATGTCTGATGGCGCGGAGGTCATAAGTCGACCCTAGTGCCGGGACGGTCAGGGCTCGAGACTCATCCGGCGATCTGCAGCCAGAGACCTCTCAGCGTGCGGGCGTGCTGCCCAGCACCTGCTGCAGATCCGGCAGCATCGCCTGCAACTGCTCTCCCCAGTACTGCCAGGTGTGCGTGCCGTTGGCGGGGAAATTGAATACGCCGTTGTGGCCGCCCTTGAGTTTGTAGCGGGCCGCGAAGACCTTGTTGCTGATGCGGGTAGCGCTTTCCAGCAGGCTGGCGTCCAGCTTGGTGCCGAGGTCTGACTCGCCACCGTTGCCGGTGTAGATCCAGATGCGGGTGTTGTTGGCGGCCAGCTTGGCGGCGTTGACCGTGGGGTCGTGATCGGCCCACGCGGGGTCACCGGCGGGCCCCCACATGGCGTCGGATCGGAAGCCGGCTGCTCCCATCTGCACCGCGCTGAGCAGGGTGGGCCAGTTACCCGCGGACAGATTGAGGAAACCCGACATCGACGCGGCGTAGGCGAAGTTCTGCGGATGATCGGCCGCCAGGATCAATGCCGCGGAACCGCTCATCGAGGCGCCCACGACGGCGTTCCCGGTCGTGCTGGTGCCCTTGTTCGTCGCCAACCAGGCCGGCAGCTCCTGCGTCAGGAATGTCTCCCACTTGTAGGTCCACATGCCCTTGTTGCCGACTGCCGGCCGATACCAGTCGGAATAGAAGCTGGCCATGCCACCGGTCGGCAGCACCAACGACAGTCCGGACTGGCCGAACCACTCGAATACCGGCAGGTGGATGTCCCACCCGTTGAAGTCGTCGCGGGCCAGCATCCCGTCGAGCAGATACACCGCGTGCGAGCTCCCGCCGGTTGCCCGGCCCTGGTACTCCACCTTGACTTGGCGATTCATCGACGGCGAGGGGACCATCAGGTACTCGATCGGTTGACCCTGGCGGGACCAGGCGGAACAGATCGCCGTGCTGGCCGAGAACCCACCCGTGACGGCGAGCAACGCTGCGGCTGATAGCGACATCAGCCGACGTAACGGTGAAAGTGCAGCTCTTGACGACGCAGCCATGTCCGGCGGAGCTTACCGGGGCAAATCAGCAAACTGCCGAATGTAACGGCAGGAGTAACCGATTAGTGGCCGAGTCGTCCCCGGCCCAGACGCAGCAGCAGCATCGCGAGGTCTTTTCCTTCCGGACCCAACTCGCTGTAGCGTTCGATGACTTTCATCTCCCGGGTGTGCACCAGCCGAGTGCCGCCGGATGCCATCCGGGCTTTGCCGATCGCCTGGGACACCTCGGCGCGTCTCTTGACGGCGGCAAGGATCTCAGCGTCGAGCCGGTCGATCTCTTCGCGCAATTCGTCGATATCGAGCTCTGCGGTATCGATGGTCTCGGTGTTCATTTCTGCTATCTCCGCATTTTCGTGAGGTGGTGGGTCTGGTCTCATCCGGTTCGGGCCTCACACGAAAGACGAGCCCCGATCGCCGAAGCGGACCACGGGGCTCTGCGAAAGCAGCTACGCCACGGGCACCGCTGACGGGTACCCGTAGAAAAATCGGGGCTGCACGTTGAGCACCAACCGAGTGTGCCACCAATGGCCGCACGCACGCAAAAACTCGGTAATTAGTGGCGGGAAGGGCGTGGGTGTCGGGCAGCGGCGGTAAGTTTGGACGGACATGAGTGTGCACGCGACTGACGCAAAATCCGAAGCCGAGCAACTGCTCGACGGTCTCAATCAGCAACAGCGCCAGGCGGTGGTCCATGAGGGCTCGCCGCTGCTGATCGTCGCGGGTGCCGGCTCGGGCAAGACGGCGGTGCTCACCCGCCGCATCGCCTACCTGGTCGCTGAGCGCGGCGTGAGCGTCGGTCAGATCCTGGCGATCACGTTCACCAACAAAGCGGCCGCCGAGATGCGTGAACGTGTGGTCAACCTGGTCGGTCCGCGGGCCCGCTACATGTGGGTGTCGACGTTCCACTCGTCGTGTGTGCGGATCTTGCGTAACCAGGCATCGCTGATCGACGGGCTCAACTCCAACTTCTCCATCTACGACGCCGACGATTCCCGCCGGCTGCTGCAGATGATCGGCCGCGACATGGGCCTGGACATCAAGCGGTATTCGCCCCGGCTGCTGGCCAACGCCATCTCCAACCTCAAAAACGAGCTGATCGATCCGCACCAGGCGGTGTCCAACCTCACCGACGAGTCCGACGACCTGTCCCGCACCGTGGCATCGGTTTTCGGGGAGTATCAGCGCCGGCTGCGGGCGGCCAACGCCTTGGACTTCGACGACCTGATCGGCGAGACCGTCGCGGTGCTGCAGACATTCCCCGACATCGCGCAGTACTACCGACGCCGGTTCCGCCACGTTCTGGTCGACGAGTACCAGGACACCAACCACGCGCAGTACATGTTGGTGCGGGAACTGGTCGGTCGCGACACCGAGGATGGTGTGCCACCCGGGGAGTTGTGCGTCGTCGGGGATGCCGACCAGTCGATCTATGCGTTCCGCGGTGCCACCATCCGCAACATCGAAGACTTCGAACGTGACTACCCGGACGCGAGAACGATTCTGCTGGAACAGAATTACCGCTCGACGCAGAACATCCTGTCCGCGGCGAACTCGGTGATCGCCCGCAACACGGGGCGCCGCGAGAAGCGGCTGTGGACCGACGCCGGCGAGGGTGAACTGATCGTCGGTTACGTCGCCGACAACGAGCACGACGAGGCCAGGTTCGTCGCCGACGAAATCGACGCATTGGCCGACCGCGGCGACATCACCTACAACGACGTCGCGGTCTTCTACCGCACCAACAACTCGTCGCGATCCCTGGAAGAGGTGTTCATCCGCGCCGGGATTCCGTACAAAGTCGTTGGGGGAGTTCGTTTTTACGAACGCAAGGAGATTCGCGACATCGTCGCTTACCTGCGGGTACTGGACAATCCCGGCGATGCCGTCAGCATGCGGCGCATCCTGAACACCCCGCGCCGCGGCATCGGTGACCGCGCCGAGGCGTGTGTGGCGGTGTACGCCGAGAACACCGGCGCGAGCTTCGCCGACGCACTGCAGGCGGCGGCCGCGGGCAAAGTGCCGATGCTCAACAGCCGCGCGGAGAAGTGCATCGCCGGCTTCGTGGAGTTGCTCGACGAGCTGCGGGGACACCTCGACGACGATCTCGGCGACTTGGTCGAGGCGGTGCTCGAACGCACCGGGTACCGCCGCGAGCTGGAGTCGTCGACCGATCCGCAGGAGCTCGCGAGGTTGGACAACCTCAACGAACTCGTCAGCGTCGCACACGAATTCAGCATCGATCGGGCAAACGCGGCGGCACTGGCAGCCGAAGGCGACACCGACGACGAGGACGTGCCGGACACCGGAATCCTGGCGGCTTTTCTGGAACGGGTCTCCCTGGTCGCCGACACTGACGAGATTCCCGAGCACGGCGCGGGTCTGGTCACGTTGATGACGCTGCACACCGCCAAGGGGCTGGAGTTCCCGGTGGTGTTCGTCACGGGCTGGGAGGACGGCATGTTCCCGCACATGCGGGCGCTGGATGACCCGGGCGAGCTGTCCGAGGAACGCCGGCTGGCCTACGTCGGGATCACCAGGGCCCGGCAGCGGCTCTACCTGAGCAGGGCCATCGTCCGCTCGTCCTGGGGGCAGCCGATGCTCAATCCGGAATCGCGCTTCCTGCGCGAGATTCCCCAGCAGCTCATCGACTGGCGACGAACCGCGCCTAAGCCGTCGTTCAGCGCGCCGGTCAGCGGTGCGGGCCGGTTCGGCACGCCGCGTGCCGCGCCGACCCGCTCGGGTGCGAGCAAGCGCCCGCTCATCGTGCTCGAGCCCGGCGACCGAGTGACGCACGACAAGTACGGCCTGGGCCGGGTCGAAGAGGTGACCGGCACCGGCGAATCGGCGATGTCGTTGATCGATTTCGGCAGTGCCGGGCGGGTCAAACTGATGCATAACCACGCCCCGATCGGCAAGCTCTGACCCGCCCCGGGGAACAGACCGGATTCAGGTGACGGCTGCCGCCGGTGGCCACCGGCGGGCCAGACGTTTGTCGCTGCTGAAGCTCAGTCGGTCCACCGTTTGGTCTCCGGCAGTGCCGCCAGGACCGCGCTGGCGACCGGCAGCAGCGGCAGCGCGTGCACCAACCACGCCACCCGGGCGCCCGCGATGAACACGCCGAGGTAAGTGAGCAGCGCGACCACCGCTCCGGCCGTGATCAGGTGACGCCCGACCGGCCGGCGCAACAGCAGCGCGATCACCCCGGAGACGGTGGTGATCGCAAAGACCAGGGCAAGGAACCCGACCGCGATGCAGAACAGCCGGTCGGTGCGCCACCAGCCGGCGATCAGGTCGGTGGCCACCACCGAGGTGGCCCATCCGCTGACGATGCTCACGGCGCCGGCCGCGACCGCAGTACGGGGGCTGGGCTGCGGGAGACCGGGCAGCGCGGCAATGGGGTCCACCGGGGCCGCGGCGGCACCGGAGGATGGCGCACGCCGGATGATCTGCGTGGGCTGCGCTGAGTCGGGCACCACCGGCAGCGGCTCGGTGGGCGCGCGGCGAATGATCCGGGTTCGTGGCTGTTCGGGAGGTTCGCGTCCGGCAGGGTCGGTCGGCGCGCTCACCGGTCAGCCGGCGTAATTACCGACCGACAGCCCGCGCTTGGCCAGCCACGGTACCGGGTCGATGCGCTCAGAGCCGTTCAAGTGAACCTCGAAGTGCAGGTGCGGACCGGTGGAGAACCCCCGGTTGCCCATCGTTGCGATCTGGTCACCCGCCATCACCCGCTGCCCGACGCTGACCAACGTGGTGTTGACGTGGCCGTACAGGGTGACGGTGCCGTCGGCGTGCAGCAGCTTGACCCACATGCCGTAGCCCGCGGTCGGTCCGGCGTCGATGACGACACCGTCGGAGACCGCGTAAATCGGGGTGCCGATCGAATTGGCCAGGTCGATGCCGGCGTGCAATACACCCCAGCGGTAGCCGAAATTGGAGGTGAAGATTCCCTTGGTCGGCATGACGTAGAGCGGCTGCTGCAGCCGTGCCTCACGCTGGGCGCGTTCCTGTGCGAAGGCCACGCCGCGGGCGAATTCCTCGTTGTGCACGCTGACGTTGCCGGGCTGAGCGGCGATCACCTGGGCGCCCCGCGGCGCGGTCGCCCCGGACCCGCCGGACATCGACGACGCATTCGCGGTCAGCACCGTCTCGATGTTGGGCGTCTCGGATTGGGTGAGTGCGGTGTGCGTGGCAGCAGCGGCCGCACCGGCGGCCATCGCGCCGATCAGTAGCCGACCCTTGGCCGCGCTGGTCGGCTGCTTGCGGTGACTGCCGCCCCGGCGCGGAACCGACGGGACGTCCGTCGTGAGCGACCGGACCGAGACCGGCTCCGGCGCGGGGATGATGACCCGGGCGAGCACCTCGGTGACGGGAGCGGCCAGCCACAGCGGCGTCAGGTCGTCGGTGTCATCCAGATCGTCGAGCTCGGGCGCGTGCAGCAGCTGCTCTGACACGTCGAACTCGGATTCCCCGAAGTCGAGCTCGTCGAGATCGGCGAGTTCCATGTCGTCGAGTTCATCAAAGCCATCTAACGGGATGATCTCGGTGACTTCGTTGGGGTGGTGACGCAGCCAGCGGTCCCGGGACGGGCGAGCCGCTACTGCGCTGGCAGCGCGGGAAATTCGGTGCTGGGACAAAGCTGGGATGTCCTCGGATCGTGACCATAACGTTATCTGGACCATGAGACGGTAACGGCTGAGGGGTAAAACTAGCAACCTCGGTATGGAATCCCGTCGAAATTGTGACTTGGATCACGGTTTCGGGCGAGGATACATTCGGTGACCTGCGCCACAGCGGTGGATGCGGCGGCGGAGACCATTTCGGGTGTCGATACAGTTCCTCCGGGCGCGGTGCCGATTTGGGGCCACCGCCGCCCTAGTGGACTAGCAAGTTAGCCGAGCAAAGGCAGTGACGCCCATGGATCTGTTCGAGTATCAAGCCAAGGAATTGTTCCTCAAGCACGGGGTGCCCGGTACGCAAGGCCGGGTGACCGACACCGCCGAGGGCGCGCGCGCCATCGCCGAGGAAGTCGGCAAGCCCGTCATGGTCAAAGCGCAGGTCAAGACCGGCGGCCGCGGCAAGGCCGGGGGTGTGAAGTACGCAGCCACCCCGGACGAGGCCTACGAGCACGCCAAGAACATCCTCGGCCTGGACATCAAAGGCCACATCGTGAAGAAGTTGCTGGTCGCCGAGGCCAGCGACATCGCCGAGGAGTACTACCTGTCCTTCCTGCTCGACCGGGCCAACCGCAGCTACCTGGCCATGTGCTCGGTGGAAGGTGGTATGGAGATCGAAGAGGTCGCCGCGACCAAGCCCGACCGACTCGCCAAGGTGGCGGTCGACGCAGTCAAGGGCGTCGACCGGGACTTCGCGCGGTCCATTGCCGAGCAGGGGCACCTGCCCGCTGAGGTGCTCGACGCCGCGGCCGTCACGATCGAGAAGCTGTGGGCCGTGTTCGTGGGCGAGGACGCGACGCTGGTAGAGGTGAACCCGCTGGTACGCACTCCCGACGACAAGATCCTGGCGCTGGACGGCAAGGTGACGCTGGACGCCAACGCCGACTTCCGCCAACCCGGTCACGCCGAGTTCGAGGACCGCGAGGCCACCGACCCGCTGGAGCTCAAGGCCAAGCAGCACGACCTCAACTACGTCAAGCTCAGCGGCGAGGTCGGGATCATCGGTAACGGTGCCGGCCTGGTGATGTCGACGCTGGATGTCGTTGCCTACGCCGGGGAGAAGCACGGTGGCGTCAAGCCGGCCAACTTCCTGGACATCGGTGGTGGCGCCTCGGCCGAGGTGATGGCAGCCGGACTGGACGTGATCCTGGGCGACCCGGAAGTCAAGAGCGTTTTCGTCAACGTCTTCGGCGGCATCACCGCCTGCGACGCGGTGGCCACCGGCATCGTCAAGGCGCTGGAGATCCTGGGCGACGAGGCCAACAAGCCGCTGGTGGTGCGGTTGGACGGCAACAACGTCGAGGAGGGTCGGCGCATCCTGGCCGAGGCCAATCACCCGTTGGTGATCCAGGCCGAGACGATGGACGCCGGTGCTGACAAAGCCGCCCAGCTGGCGAACGCCTGAGCAGAGGAGAACCGACCCATGGCTATTTTCCTGAACAAGGACAACAAGGTCATCGTCCAGGGCATCACCGGAGCCGAGGCCACCACACACACTGCGCGGATGCTCAAGGCGGGTACCCAGATCGTCGGCGGCGTCAACGCCCGTAAAGCCGGCACCACCGTCGCGCACAAGGACGCCGACGACAACGACGTCGAACTGCCGGTGTTCGGCACCGTCGTCGAGGCCATCGAGAAGACCGGCGCGGACGTCTCGATCATCTTCGTGCCGCCGAAGTTCGCCAAGGACGCGATCACCGAGGCCATCGACGCCGAGATCCCGCTGCTGGTGGTCATCACCGAGGGAATCCCGGTGCAGGACAGCGCCTATGCGTGGGCGTACAACGTCGCGAAGGGTCAGAAGACCCGCATCATCGGCCCGAACTGCCCGGGCATCATCAGCCCCGGACAGTCGCTGGTCGGCATCACCCCGGCCAACATCACCGGGCCGGGGCCGGTCGGGCTGGTGTCCAAGTCGGGCACGCTGACCTACCAGATGATGTACGAGCTGCGCGATTTCGGCTTCACCACCTCGATCGGCATCGGCGGTGACCCGGTGATCGGCACCACCCACATCGACGCCATCGAGGCGTTCGAGAAAGATCCCGACACCAAGCTCATCGTGATGATCGGTGAGATCGGCGGCGACGCCGAGGAGCGGGCAGCCGACTTCATCAAGGCCAACGTGACCAAGCCGGTCGTCGGCTATGTCGCGGGATTCACCGCCCCGGAGGGCAAGACGATGGGTCACGCGGGAGCGATCGTGTCCGGTTCCTCGGGTACCGCGTCGGCGAAGAAGGAAGCGCTGGAAGCGGCCGGGGTCAAGGTCGGTAAGACACCGTCGGAGACGGCGGCGCTGGCCCGGGAGATCCTGCAGAGCCTGTAGCACCCGCTGGCGCCCGTGCTGGCGCGAGAACTGCCGGCGAGCAGACGCAAAGTCCCCCTGGAACATGTGCTCCGGGGCGATTTTGCGTCTGCTCGGCACTGCGGTAGATAGTAGATCTATGAATCTTGATCCGCGGACGCCCGTCGTCGTCGGCGTCGGGCAGGCTGCCGAGCGTATCGACGATCCGGATTACCGGGCGATGTCGCCGGTGGAATTGGCCGCCGCCGCGGCGCAGGCTGCGCTGGACGACTGCGACGCGAAGGCTGTCGCCGCCGAGATCGACACGATCGCGGCCATCCGGCAGTTCGAGATCTCCGGACCGGTGGCCACCGCCCCGCTGGGCCGATCGAACAACTACCCCCGGTCGGTGGCCAAGCGGGTCGGCGCCGAACCGCGGCGGGCGATCCTGGAGATCATCGGCGGGCAGGGGCCTCAGCACCTGATCACCGAGCTGGCCGGTGACATCGCCGGCGGCCGCTCGGAGGTCGCGCTCATCTTCGGGTCGGACGCGACGTCGACCCTGCGGTATTTCGCGGACCGCGAGGACAAGCCGGACTTCAGCGAGACCATCGACGGGGACCTGGAGGACCGCGGGTCCGGCATCGAAAAGCTGATCAACCGCTACATGGTGATCCACGGTCTGGTCGACGCACCGACCCAGTACGCCCTGATGGAGAACGCCCGCCGCGCGGGCACCGGGCTTAGCCCGGTCGAGTATCTGCGCCGCATCGGGGAATTGTTCGCGCCGTTCACCAAAGTTGCTGCGGCGAACCCGTTTTCGGCTTCACCGGTGGAACGGACCGTCGACGAACTGATCACGGTCACCGACAGCAACCGGATGATCACCGAGCCGTATCCGCGACTGTTGGTCGCCCGCGACCAGGTGAACCAGGGCGCGGCGGCGCTGCTCATGTCGGTCGGGGCGGCGCGCAGGTTGGGTGTGCCGGAAGACAAGTGGGTGTACCTGCGTGGTCACGCGGACCTGGAAGCGCCGCCGTTTCTCGACCGTCCGGACCTCGGGCACGCGCCGTCGGCGGTGCTGGCCGCCCGCGAGGCGCTGGACGTGGCCGGCATCGGCGTCGACGAGGTCGCGACGTTCGACCTGTACAGCTGCTTTGCGGTGCCGGTCTTCAACATCTGCGACGGACTGGGCATCGCCCCCGACGACCCGCGTGGCCTGACGCTGACCGGTGGACTGCCGTTCTTCGGCGGCGCCGGCAACAACTACTCGATGCACGGCGTGGCCGAGACGGTCGCGCGGATGCGAAGCGCGCCAGGACAATTCGGGTTCGTCGGCGCCAACGGTGGCATTCAGAGCAAGTATTCGGTCGGGATCTATTCCACCGCGCCGGGACCCTGGCGTGCGGATCGCAGCTCCGAGCTACAGGCGCAGATCGATGGTGCGCCCCGCGTGCCGGTGACCGAGAACGCCGAC
The DNA here is from genome assembly GCF_059812325.1 of Mycobacterium sp. NGS61. Classification (NCBI taxonomy): domain Bacteria; kingdom Bacillati; phylum Actinomycetota; class Actinomycetes; order Mycobacteriales; family Mycobacteriaceae; genus Mycobacterium; species Mycobacterium sp. NGS61. Next base: position 41,982 of record NZ_JCALCL010000005.1, on the reverse strand, counting down.
GGCGTCGGCACCGTCGAGACCTACACGGTGCGCCGCGACAACGGCCGCCTGACCGGGATCGTCATCGGGCGGTTGGACACCGACGGCAGCCGCTTCCTGGCAACGACCGAAGACGACGACCTGATCTCGCTGCTGACCGACGGCGAACCCCTCGGGTCGGCCGTGCAGGTGAAGTCGTTCGACTACGGAAACCGCTGCCTGCCGCGCTGACGGCTCCCCGGCGCTCGATCCCACCCTCCCCGGCGCTCGTGGGGGCCACACCAGCGTGACGTTCGGCGTGCGGCGTCACGCTGGCGTGACGCTCGGCCCGCGAACCGATCGCGGGGGCGCCCCGGCGCTCGTGGGGGCCACACCAGCGTGACGTTCGGCGTGCGGCGTCACGCTGGCGTGACGCTCGGCCCGCGAACCGATCGTGGGGGCGCCGCCGCTTGCGGGAGAGCTCACGCCAGTGTGACGTTCGGCGTGCGGCGTCACGCTGGCGTGACGCTCGGCCCGCGAACCGATCGTGGGGGCGCCGCCGCTTGCGGGAGAGCTCACGCCAGTGTGACGTTCGGCGTTGGGGGTCGCGCTGGTGTGACGCTCGGCGCGAAATCGATCGCAAGGGTCAGAACGAAGCCAACTTGCCGGCCAGCCGTTCCACATACGCGGCAACCTTGGCCTCGTCGCTGTCCGGCATGCCGAAGAGCACCTCGGTGACGCCCAGCTCGGCCCAGCGCGCCAACTTTTCGGCGTCCGGCTTGAAGTCCAGCGCGACGATCTGTGGCGCCCCCGCACGCCCGGCAGCGGCCCACGTGTCCTGGAGCAGTTTCACCGGCTCGTCGATATCGATGTCACGCGGCGTGGTGATCCAGCCGTCGGCGCTGCGCGCGATCCACTTGAAGTTCTTCTCGTTGCCCGCTGCGCCCACCAGCACCGGAATGTGCGCCTGCACCGGCTTGGGCCACGCCCAGCTCGGACCGAATTTGACGAACTCGCCGTCGTATTCGGCTTCTTCCTGAGTCCACAGCGCCCGCATCGCCTCGAGGTATTCGCGCAGCATGGTGCGCCGACGACCGGCCGGCACGTTGTGGTCGGCAAGTTCGTCGGTGTTCCAGCCGAAGCCGACGCCCAGGCTGACCCGCCCGCCGGACAGATGGTCCAGCGAGGCGATACTTTTCGCCAAGGTGATCGGGTCGTGTTCGACGGGCAGCGCCACGGCCGTCGACAGCCGGACGCGGGAGGTCACCGCCGATGCCGCGCCCAAACTCACCCAGGGATCCAGCGTGCGCATGTAGCGGTCGTCGGGCAGCGAGGAGTCGCCTGTGGTGGGGTGGGCCGCTTCGCGCTTGATCGGGATGTGGGTGTGTTCGGGCACGTAGAACGTGTGGAATCCGTGTTCCTCGGCGAGTTTGGCGGCGGGCGCCGGGGCGATGCCGCGGTCGCTGGTGAACAGAACGAGGCCGTAGTCCATGCCTCAATTTAGAACGTGTTCTAATTTTGTCCGCAGCCGCCCCTGCCGTCTCGGCGCAGATGCAGGCCGGCAGCGGCGCGCGGCTACGGGCATTTACTTTCCGGGGTGCGCTAGCGTGGTTGATCGAATGGCGTCGCACGGCAGCATGCGCACCGACGCCGCCCGGCAGCCGAAGGCACCGGAAGCAACAGGAGGAGTCCATGACCTTATCGCCTGGTAGCCCCGGCTACCCGCCCGGCCAGCCAGCCGGCCCCTACGGTTCCGGCGCCCCGGCCGCAGCGTCCGGGCAGGCCGAGCCCGCCACCCCGGCGGAAAGCAAGCTCGGCCTGTACCTGTCCATCGCGGTGGCGGCGCTGGGTCTGTTGGCCTACTTCTTCAGCTTCGGCCCGATCTTCACCTTCAAGTCTGAAATGGGCGGCATCGGCAGCGACGTGTCCGGTGACGTCGGTTACGCGGTACCGGTGGCCGTGGTGGCAGCGCTGCTGGCCGGAGTGGGACTGCTACCCAAGGCCAGGAGTTACGTCGCGATATCTGCGGTGCTCTCGGTCGTGAGCGTGCTGATGGTCATTTCCTTCACGTTCAGTCGGCCGGACTCTTACTCCGCCGGCTGGGCCCTGTGGATCGTGCTGGCGTGCGTGGTGTTCCAGGCGGTGGCGGCCGTGGCCGCGCTGCTGCTGGAAGCGGGCGTCATCACCGCGCCGACTCCGCGGCCCAAGTATGACCCGTTCAGCGGCTACCAGCAGTACGGACAGTATGGCCAGTACGGCGGTCAGCCGGGCGGGTACTACGGTCAGCCGGGTGCACAGCAGTCCGCGCCGAACTCGGCCCAGGGGGCGCAGCCGCCCGGGTACGGGTCGCAGTACGGCGGCTACTCGGGACCGAACCCGCAGTCCGGCGGCTTCCCGGCGCAGCAGGCCACCCAGGTGGTGTCCCAGCCGCAGCACCAGCCGCCGGCCAGTCACACACCGCCCACCGGGTTCCCCAGCTTCAGCCCGCCACCTCCGGTCAGCGCCGGCGGCGGATCGCAGGCTGGTTCAGCGCCGGTCAACTACTCCAACCCCCCCAGCGGACCGCAGTCCTACGGGCAGGGTCAGCAGTCGCCTGGTGGGGCACCGGTCTAAGCCTGCGCTCTCGCGCCCAGCCCGGTTCGCGCGCGAAGAGTGACAAGGGTGTCGGCAAGCGAGGACAACCGGACCGCGGGTGCCCGTCAGGCACGTGACCTGGCCAGGGTCGCGTTTGCGCCCGCCGTGGTGGCGCTGGTCGTCATCGCCGCGGTCACGCTGCTGGAATTGTTGATCGCCAACAGCGACATGACCGGTGCGCTCGGCGCCGTCGCCAGCATGTGGCTCGGTGTGCACCAGGTGCCGATCTCGATCGCCGGCCGCGAGCTTGGCGTCATGCCGTTGCTGCCGGCGCTGTTGATGGTGTGGGGGACGGCTCGCGCCACGGCGCGGGCGACCACGCGATACTCGTCGTTCCTGGTGGTGCGGTGGGTGATCGCCTCAGCACTGGGCGGGCCGCTGTTGATGACGGCCATCGCGCTGGCGGTCATCCACGACGCGTCCTCGGTGCTCACCGAACTGCAGACGCCCAGCGCGCTGCGCGCGTTCACCAGCGTGCTGGTGGTGCATGCCATCGGGGCCGCGATCGGGGTGTGGTCCCGGGTGGGACGACGAGCGCTGGCCGCCTCCCCGTTGCCGGGATGGCTGGGCGATTCGCTACGCGCCGCGGTCGCCGGGGTGCTGGCGTTGCTGGGCCTGTCCGGAGTGGTGACGACGGGCTCGCTGGTGGTCCATTGGTCGACCATGCAGGACCTGTTCGCAATCACCGACTCCATCTGGGGCCAGTTCAATCTGACGGTGCTGTCACTGTTGTACGCCCCCAACGTCATTGTCGGCGCGTCGGCGATCGCGGTCGGGTCCAGCGCGCACATCGGCTACGCGACCTTCAGCTCCTTCACGGTGTTCGGCGGCGACGTGCCGGCCCTGCCGATCCTGGCCGCCGTGCCCACCCCCCGCCTCGGGCCGGTGTGGGTTGCGCTGCTGATCATCGGCGCGGCCTCGGGGGTGGCACTGGGGCAGCAATGCGCGCGCCGGGCGCTGCCGTTGGTCGCCGCGATCGCCAAATTGCTGGTCGCCGCGCTGGTGGGGGCATCGGCGATCACGGTGCTCGGGTACGGCGGGGGTGGCCGGTTGGGCAATTTCGGTGACGTCGGCGTGGAGTTGAGCAGCCTGTTCCTCGGCGCGCTCTTCTGGTTCGTGGTCGTTGGCGCGATGACGGTGGTGATGGCCGGCGGGATCAGGCGGCGCCCGCGACGGCCCAGACCCACACCGGTGGCCGAACCGGTGCTGGGATCGTTCGACGACGATCTGGAGCCGGGGGAGTCGGCCGATCTGGCCGAGGAGGACGAAACGCCCAGCGACGAGGACGCCGAGGAGCCACAGGAACAGCCGCGCGAGAGTTGAGTATTGTCGCCGTGTGCCAGAACCGCTCCGTGTGCCCCCGAGTGCACCGGCGCGGCTGGTAGTCCTGGCGTCCGGGACCGGATCGCTGCTCAACTCTCTGCTGGATGCGGCCCAGGGTGACTACCCGGCGCGCGTCGTGGCGGTTGGGGTGGATCGCGACTGCCGGGCCACCGGGGTCGCCGCGGACGCCGGGGTACCGTCGTTCACCGTGCGCGTCGGCGACTATCCGAGCCGCGATGCCTGGGACGCGGCGATCACCGAAGCCACCGCTGCCCACCGCCCAGACCTGGTGGTGTCCGCTGGATTCATGAAAATCCTTGGACCGCAATTTCTTTCGAGGTTCAACGGGCGCACCCTGAACACCCACCCCGCGTTGCTGCCGGCCTTTCCGGGCGCACACGGTGTGGCCGAAGCGCTGGCATACGGTGTCAAGATCACCGGTTGTACCGTGCACCTGGTGGACGCCGGCGTGGACACCGGACCGATTTTGGCGCAGCAACCCGTCGAGGTGTTCGACGGTGACGATCCGGAGACCCTGCACGAACGGATCAAGGTCGTGGAGCGGCGACTGCTGGTGGACGTGGTGGCCGCAATAGCGACACGCGGCGTGACGGTGACGGCGAGGAAGGCGACCCTAGGGATGAGCACAACATGAGCATCGGCAAGAAACCGGTCCGTCGCGCACTGATCAGCGTGTACGACAAGACCGGCCTGATCGACCTCGCCCAAGGTCTCGCGGCCGCCGGTGTCGAAATCGTGTCAACCGGATCAACGGCGAAAACCATTGCCGATAAAGCGATTCCGGTGACGCGGGTCGAGGAACTGACCGGTTTCCCGGAAGTGCTGGACGGCCGGGTCAAGACGCTGCACCCTCGGGTGCACGCCGGGCTGCTGGCCGATCTGCGCAAGCCCCAGCACGAGGCGGCACTGGCCGAACTGGGCATCCAGGCTTTCGAGCTCGTCGTCGTCAACCTCTATCCCTTCACCCAGACCGTCGAATCCGGGGCGTCCGAAGACGAGTGCGTCGAACAGATCGACATCGGCGGTCCGTCGATGGTGCGCGCCGCCGCCAAGAATCACCCCAGCGTCGCCGTGGTCACCGATCCACGCGGCTACGACGGTGTGCTGGCCGCGGTCCGCGCCGGGGGATTCACCCTCGGTGAGCGTAAGAAGTTGGCGTCGCTGGCATTTCAGCACACCGCCGAATACGACATCGCCGTCGCGACCTGGATGCAGTCGACGTTGGCGCCTGAGGAGCCCGCGCAGGAATTCCCGCATTTCTTTGCCCGCAACTGGCAGCGCGAGGCGACGCTGCGTTACGGCGAGAATCCGCACCAGCAGGCCGCGCTGTACTCCGACCCGGCGGCGTGGCCGGGTCTGGCGCAGGCCGAGCAGTTGCACGGAAAAGAGATGTCCTACAACAACTTCACCGATGCCGACGCGGCCTGGCGGGCCGCCTTCGACCACGAACAAACGTGTGTGGCGATCATCAAACACGCCAACCCCTGCGGCATCGCCATCTCCGATGTGTCGGTCGCCGATGCGCACCGCAAGGCCCACGAATGCGACCCGCTGAGCGCCTTCGGCGGCGTGATCGCGGCCAACACCGAGGTCAGCGTCGAGATGGCGGAATACGTCAGCACCATCTTCACCGAGGTGATCGTGGCGCCCGCCTATGCACAGGGTGCCCTGGAGGTGTTGACGCGCAAGAAGAACATCCGGGTGCTGGTGGCCTCCGAACCGCTGGCCGGTGGCCACGAACTGCGGCCGATCAGCGGCGGATTGCTGATCCAGCAGCGCGACCAGCTCGACGCCCCCGGCGACGACCCGAACAACTGGACCCTGGCCACCGGGGATCCCGCCGATCCGGACACACTGACCGACCTGGTTTTCGCCTGGCGGGCCTGCCGGGCGGTGAAGTCCAACGCGATCGTCATCGTCGCCGGCGGTGCCACCATCGGCGTCGGCATGGGTCAGGTCAACCGGGTGGACGCCGCCCGGCTCGCGGTGGAACGCGGCGGCGATCGGGTCAGGGGCGCGGTGGCGGCCTCCGATGCGTTCTTCCCGTTCCCGGACGGCCTCGAGACCCTGACCGCCGCCGGCGTCCAGGCGATCGTGCATCCGGGCGGCTCGGTGCGCGACGACGAGGTCACCGCCGCGGCAGCCAACGCCGGGATCACGCTGTACCTCACCGGGGCGCGCCACTTCGCGCACTGAACCCTTGTCGTCCGTCTCCGGCCTTCAGTGCATTCCGGCCAGCGCGCCTGTGCCGAATCCATCGCACCGCCGTAGCGTGGAGAGGTGACTTCACCGAACAATCTGCCCCGCACCGTCGGCGAGCTGCGCGCTTCCGGTCATCGCGAGCGAGGGGTCAAGCAGGAAATCCGCGAGAACCTGTTGACCGCACTGGCCGACGGCGACGACGTATGGCCCGGGATTCTGGGTTTCGACGACACCGTGATTCCGCAGTTGGAGCGGGCCCTGATCGCCGGCCACGACTTCGTCCTGTTGGGCGAACGCGGCCAGGGCAAGACCCGCCTGCTGCGCGCGCTGACCGGTCTGCTCGATGAGTGGACGCCGGTGATCGCCGGGGCCGAACTCGGCGAGCACCCTTACACCCCGATCACCCCGGAGTCGATCAAGCGGGCTGCCCAGTCCGGTGAGGATCTGCCGATCGCCTGGAAACACCGCAGTGAGCGTTACACCGAGAAACTGGCCACCCCCGACACCAGCGTCGCCGACCTGGTCGGTGACATCGACCCGATCAAGGTCGCCGAGGGGCGCAGCCTGGGCGACCCCGAGACCATCGCCTACGGCCTCATCCCGCGCGCGCACCGCGGCATCGTGGCGGTCAACGAGCTGCCCGACCTCGCCGAGCGCATCCAAGTGTCGATGCTCAATGTGATGGAGGAGCGCGACATCCAGGTCCGCGGTTACACGCTGCGGCTGCCGCTCGACGTCCTGGTGGTCGCCAGCGCCAACCCCGAGGACTACACCAACCGCGGCCGCATCATCACCCCGCTCAAGGACCGGTTCGGTGCGGAGATCCGCACCCATTATCCGCTGGAACTGTCCGCCGAGATCGGCGTGATCGCCCAGGAGGCGCACCTGAGCGCGCAGGTTCCCGACTACCTGCTGCAGGTGATCGCCCGGTTCGCGCGGTATCTGCGCGAGTCCAGCTCGGTCGATCAGCGCTCCGGCGTCTCCGCCCGATTCGCCATCGCAGCGGCCGAGACGGTCGCCGCCGCGGCCCGGCACCGCGCGGCGATCCTGGGCGAGTCCGATCCGGTGGCGCGGGTGGTCGATCTGGGCACCGTGATCGACGTGCTGCGCGGCAAGCTGGAATTCGAGTCCGGCGAGGAGGGCCGCGAACAGGCCGTGCTGGAGCACTTGCTGCGCCGCGCCACCGCCGACACTGCGTCGCGGGTGCTGGGCGGTATCGACGTCGCCACCCTGGTGACCGCCGTCGAACGCGGTTCCGCGGTGACGACGGGTGAGCGGGTGTCGGCCAAGGATGTGCTGGCCGCCGTGCCGGGCCTGCCGGTGGTGGACAAGATCGCAGCGAAACTGGGCGCGGAATCCGAAGGGGAGCGCGCGGCGGCATTGGAATTGGCTCTGGAGGCGTTGTACCTGGCCAAGCGGGTCGACAAGGTGTCCGGGGAAGGGCAGACCGTCTATGGCTAGCAGCGGGCACTCCGCGCGGTATTCGGCGTACACCGGCGGGCCCGACCCGCTGGCTCCGCCGGTGGATCTGCGTGAGGCGCTCGAAGCGATCGGGCAGGACGTCATGGCGGGCACCTCGCCGCGACGGGCGCTGTCCGAGCTGCTGCGTCGCGGCACCGAGAACATGCGGGGTGCCGACCGGCTGGCCGCCGAAGCGAATCGTCGCCGCCGGGATCTGCTGCGGCGCAATAACTTAGACGGCACGCTGCAGGACATCAAGAAACTCTTGGATGAGGCCGTGCTCGCCGAGCGCAAGGAGCTGGCCCGCGCCCTGGACGACGACGCCCGGTTCAGCGAACTGCAACTGGAGGCGTTGCCGCCGTCGCCCGCCAAAGCGGTCCAGGAACTTTCCCAATACGACTGGCGCAGCGGCGAGGCGCGGCAGAAGTACGAGCAGATCAAGGACCTGCTGGGCCGCGAGATGCTGGACCAGCGGTTCGCCGGCATGAAGGAGGCGCTGGCCGGCGCCACCGACGAGGACCGCCAGCGCGTCAACGAGATGCTCGACGATCTGAACAACCTGCTGGACAAGCACTCTCGGGGTGAGGACACCCAGCAGGACTTCCAAGACTTCATGGACTCCCACGGCGAGTTCTTTCCGGAGAACCCGAAGGACGTCGACGAGTTGCTGGACTCGCTGGCAAAACGGGCCGCCGCTGCGCAGCGATTCCGCAACAGTTTGAGTCAAGAGCAGCGCGACGAGCTGGATGCGTTGGCGCAGCAGGCGTTCGGCTCACCGTCGTTGATGCAGGCACTGAGTCGCCTGGACTCCCACCTGCAGGCCGCGCGTCCGGGCGAAGACTGGACCGGATCCCAGCAGTTCTCCGGCGACAACCCGTTCGGCATGGGTGAGGGGGCCCAGGCGCTGGCTGACATCGGTGAGCTCGAACAACTGGCCGAGCAGCTGTCGCAGGCCTATCCCGGCGCCACGATGGACGACGTCGACCTCGACGCGCTGGCCCGGCAACTGGGTGAGGAAGCTGCCCTCGACGCCCGGACGTTATCCGAACTCGAACGCGCGCTGCTCAGCCAGGGCTTTCTGGATCGCGGTACCGACGGACAGTGGCGGCTGTCCCCGAAAGCGATGCGCCGATTGGGTGAGACCGCGTTACGCGATGTGGCGCAACAGCTTTCCGGTCGGCACGGCGAGCGCGACCACCGGCGTGCGGGGGCGGCCGGGGAGTTGACCGGCGGGACCCGGCCCTGGCAGTTCGGGGACACCGAGCCGTGGAACATCCCCCGCACCCTCACCAATGCTGTACTGCGCCAAGCGGGTACCCACACGCTGGATGGTGCCCGCCCGTCGCTGAAGATCACCGTCGACGACGTCGAGATCTCCGAGACCGAGACCCGCACCCAGGCCGCGGTGGCGCTGCTGGTGGACACCTCGTTCTCGATGGTGATGGAGAATCGTTGGCTGCCGATGAAGCAGACGGCTATCGCGCTGAATCATCTGGTGTCCACCCGGTTCCGCTCGGATGCCCTGCAGATCATTGCATTCGGCCGTTATGCCCGCACCGTCACCGCTGCGGAGCTGACCGGCCTGGAGGGTGTGTACGAACAGGGCACCAACCTGCATCATGCGCTGGCCCTGGCCGGACGTCATCTGCGCCGCCACCCGAACGCGCAACCCGTGCTGCTGGTGGTGACCGACGGCGAACCCACCGCACACCTGGAGGACCTCGGCGGCGAGGGCACGTCGGTCTTCTTCGATTACCCGCCGCACCCGCGGACCATCGCGCACACGGTGCGCGGATTCGACGACATGGCCCGGCTGGGTGCGCAGGTCACCATCTTCCGGCTGGGCAGCGATCCGGGCCTGGCCCGCTTCATCGATCAGGTTGCCCGACGGGTGGAGGGTCGCGTCGTGGTGCCCGACCTGGACGGGCTGGGGGCCGCCGTGGTGGGCGACTACCTGCGGTCGCGGCGACGCCGCTGACTAGCGCGGGCCCAGCGCGGGTGGCCGGATGAGGTCGTCGGGCAGACCGGCCAGCACCGCCGCCATGTTGTAGGCACTCATCCGCAGCTGCCCGTTGCTGCCCAGCCGGCCGTAATCCGAGTGACCGTAGGCCCGCTCGTGCAGTTGCCCGTCGCCGTACGCGTTCGGCGGCGCTACCCCCGTGGCCGTCGACAAGGGCACCATGCCGGGCACGTCCTGCAGCCCGGCGCCGAATGCGCCGAAGCCGGGAATGGTCTCTGCCACCACGTCTTCGCGACCGATCATGTAGTAGGCATGACCGGGTTGCACACCGAGTTGCGAGGCGTTGCTGAGCTCACCCCCGGGCGAACCGTAGAGCACCACGTCGCTCACCGGCGCACCCTGCTGCAACGCCAGGCTGGTGACCAGCGAGCCGTAGGAGTGCCCGAACGCCGTGATGTGTTGGTCTGCAACGTTGCTCGCCGCGGCCAAGCCCTGGTAGAAGCTGTTCAACCGGCGCGCACCGTCGCGGGCATGCCAGTCGTGCGTCACATCCCGCAGACTGTCCGGTGCGTCATAACCCAACCAGGCGATCGATGCGACAGCACCGGGGTTGCGCCGGTGTGCCGAGGCCCGCAAGTCGCGCGCCTTATCCCGTTGCAGGGCAGCCTGATTGGTTAAATCTGCGGCAGTGGCGCTGACTCTGGAGTTCAGGCCGGGCACCATGACCCCCACGCATTCGGCGTTGTCGACATCGCCGACTCCGACCGCCGCCAACACCTTCCCCGGGATCCCCGTGGTGTCCAGCAGAATCAGACCGGACTCGGGAACGGTCTCCAGGGTGTGCCGCAGCGCTTGCAGGTCGGCCAGCTTCTCGGGATCGGTGCGCCAGTATCCGGCCCCGTCGTACCATCCCTGCCCTAGCCGGGTGATTTCGTGTTGCAGCTCAGTCCTGTTGAGCCGGCTGCGGACAGCGACCGGAATACCGTCGAGGTTGCGGATGGCGGACGGAAGGCATTCCCTGACCTGATCCTGCTGGCCGGGCAGCAGTGCATGCCACCACCGGCTCACCTGATCGGCGGTGCTGTGGTCCGGGGGTACCGCAGGGACCGCAGGCAGCTGGTGGCTGAGTTGCGCGTCGATCTGAGTCGGCGAGAGGTCGCCGTCGGTGCCGCGGATCGCCGCGGCCAGATCCTCGTCGGCGAGCTCGGCGGCCGCCAGCAGGGTGCGCACGTCTTCGGCCAGCCGCAGCGCTGCGTCGAATATGCGTTGCAGTTCTGCGGCGGACCGCGAATACACGTTGGACGGTGGCAGGACCGCGCCGGTCTGGTCGTCGATGGCCAGCTGGTTTTCCGCTGCGAAGTCGCGCATCGCCCGCAGCCGAGACTTGATGCCGGTCACTTCGTCGGCGGATTGTTCAGCCGCCCGTGCGACAGCTTCACAGGCGCCGGCGTGGTCGTCCAGGACGACGTTGGTGTGCTGGGTAGCCGCCTGCGCGGCTTCGGCGGCGACACCGCCGAAGTTGAGCAGCCGCATCATCTCCGCGACCGCGGCCGATGCGGTGCGGGTGCCGTGTGCGCGGCGGATCGCGGCATCGAACACCGTCCGGATCGCCTCGGGATCCCAGCGGTCGACGTCGGCCAGAGTGACCGTCATGACGCCGACGGGCCGGCCAGGCGCGCAGCGCTGTGCTGCTCGGACTCGGCGAAACCGCCGGCGGTGACATGCAAGCCGACGGAATGTTCGCCGAGTCGGCTGATGTGCACATCGCTGGCCGCCGCCCAATGGTCCAGCAACGTCGATAAGGCGGTAGCCGAGGAACCCACCCACCCCGCCCGGGCACCGTCGGCGTCGCGGTGGCACACCTGTTGCAGGTTCCACAACACCTGACCGTGGTCGGCCAGCGCGGTGCCGACCCGGATGAGCTCGTCGGGAATCGCCCGTAGTTGTTCTGCCATATCTGCCCGTCTGCCGAGGTGACTTTGGGCGAAAGATTGGCAGCGCGCAAAACAGCGGACCACTCACCAGGAGTGGCCCGTGTGGATACCGAAATGGCGTTGTGGATTACTTGCGCGGTTTGCGCGCCTTGCGCCGGATTCCCACGCCGCCCCAGAAGGAGAACCCGCGGATCCGCACGTTCGGCGCTCCCGGGCTGCCCCCGGCGACCACCGATTGATCGAAGTTGCCCATGATCCCCCGGCCGTCGATCTCGACGTTGACCTCCGGTGGCAACAGGATGGTCTGGGCGCCCATGATCGAGTACGCCCTGATCTCGACCTCGGTGGAGGTGAAGTCGGCGTAACGCAGATCGACCACACCGTTGCCCCAGAATGTGACGGTGGTCAGCTTCTTCGGCACGTTCCACCGGCCGCGGCGCTCGAAGCCGCTCATGATGGCCAGCAGCAACGTCGACGGCGCCGGATTGCATTTGCCGCCGCGGCGCGAGCTCACTGCCGTACCGGGCAGGTCGGCGCGCAGTTCGTCGAGCTCCTGATAGGTCGTCGCCGCGTAGGCCTTGGTTAGCCGATCTTCGTAGTCGTTGAGTTGCAGGCGTCCCTGTTCGGCCGCGTAGGCCAGCAACTGCGCGACTTGGATGCGGTCGGTGTCGGCCGCGCGCGCCATATCGTCGCGCGAGGTTTGAACGTCATGCTGGGCTGGGTTGGTCATCTCACCCGCGAGCTTACGACTTCACGATTTTGCTGCAAGAGGTGTTGGCTAAACTGCAACGTTCGTCCGCTGCGAAACGCCGTCTCAGGACGAAGAAGCCCAGCTCGGCGCGCGTTTCTGCAGAAATGCGAGCATGCCTTCGCGGGCTTCCTCGGAGACGAACAATCGGGCCGATTCCTCGGTGAGCCGCTGTGCGTCGCGGTCGAACCCCTCGAGCACGGCGGCGGTGGTCAGCGCCTTGGACGCCGCCAGACCCTGCGGAGACCCGCGGCTGACGTCGGCGACCAGCCCGGCCACCGCGGCGTCCACGTCGTCGGCGGCCAGGCTGATCAACCCGATCTCGGCGGCTTCGCTGGCGCCGAACGTTTCACCGGTGAGGTAATAGCGGGCTGCCGCCCGGGCGGAAAGTTTCGGCAGCAACGTCAGCGAGATGATCGCCGGGGCGACCCCGATCCGGGCTTCGGTCAAGGCAAAGGTGCTGCGGGGTCCCGCGACCACCATGTCGCACGCGCCGATCAGACCGAACCCCCCTGCGCGCACGTGCCCGTTGATGGCACCGATCACCGGCAACGGCGAGGCGACGATCGCGCGCAGCAGGTTGGTCATCTCCTGTGCCCGCGCCACGGCGAGGTCGAAGGGGTCGCCGCTGGCGCCCTGGCTGAGGTCGGCGCCCGCGCAGAACGTGCCACCGGCATGGCCGAGTACCACCACCCGCACCGCCGGGTCTTGGGCGGCGGCCCGCAGGCCGTCGTGGAGTTGGCTGACCAGGGCGGTCGACAGGGCGTTGCGGTTGTGCGGCGAGTTCAGCGTCAGCCTGGCGGCCGCACCGTCGCGGGCGTACTCGACGAGGGTGTCCATCAGTACGAACGGGGCAGACCGAGCGAGGTCTGAGCGACGAAGTTGAGCACCATTTCCCGGCTGATCGGCGCGATCCGCGCCAGCCGGGATGCGGTCAGCATGGCGGCCACGCCGTACTCCTTGGTCAGCCCATTGCCACCCATGGACTGCACGGCCTGGTCGACCGCGCGCGTCGAGGCCTCGCCGGCTGCGTACTTGGCCATGTTGGCCGCCTGGGCGGCGCCACCGTCGTCGCCGGCGTCATAGAGCGTCGCCGCCTTCTGCATCATCAGCTTGGCCAGTTCCACCTCGATGTGACACTGCGCCAACGGGTGCGCCAGCCCCTGGTGCGCGCCGATCGGAGTGCCCCAGACCTGGCGGGTCTTGACGTATTCGACTGCCTTGTCCAGCGCGAAACGTCCCATGCCGACGGCGCTGGCCGCGCCCATGATGCGTTCCGGGTTCAGCCCGGCGAACAGCTGTGCGATGGCGGCGTCTTCGGCGCCGACCAGCGCGTCGGCGGGCAGTCGCACATCGTCCAGAAACACCTGGAACTGACGCTCGGGACTGATGATCTCCATATCGATGGGCGTGAAGGTGAAGCCCGGAGCATCGGTGGGCACCACGAACAACGCCGGGCGCAGCTTGCCGGTCTTGGCCTCTTCGGTCCGGCCCACCACCAATACCGCCTGCGCCTGGTCGACACCGGAGATGTAGACCTTCTGCCCCTTGAGGATCCAGTCGCTGCCGTCGCGGCGGGCGGTGGTGGTGATCTTGTGCGAGTTGGAGCCGGCGTCGGGTTCGGTGATGGCGAACGCCATGGTCAAGGAACCGTCGGCGATGGCGGGCACCCAACGCTTCTTCTGTTCTTCGGTGCCGAACTTGCTGATGATGGTGCCGTTGATGGCGGGCGAGACCACCATCAGCAGCAACGCGCTGCCCGCCGCTGCCATCTCCTCCATCACCAGTGACAGCTCGTACATGCCGGCACCGCCACCGCCGTACTCCTCGGGCAGATTCACCCCGAGAAAGCCGAGTTTGCCTGCCTCAGTCCACAATTCGTTGGTGTGCTCTTGGGCGCGAGCCTTCTTCAGGTAGTAGTCGGCACCGTAGCCGGACGCCCATTCGCGCACCGCCTTGCGCAGTGCCTGACGATCTTCGCTTTCAATGAAGCTGGTTTCGGTCATTGGGAATCCCCTTCTGATTCGGGTGCTTCGACGCGTGCTAGCACAGCGCCGACTTCGACTTGCCGGCCTGGTTGGACATTGAGTTCGGCGAGGACGCCGTCGTTCGGTGCGGTGATGGTGTGTTCCATCTTCATCGCCTCCAGCCAGATCAGCGGCTGGCCGGCGGTGACGGTGGCGCCGACTTCGGCCCCGATGCGAATGACGTTGCCCGGCATGGGTGCGATGAGTGAGCCTTGCGCGACGGCCGATTCCGGTTCGGGATAGCGGGGTAGCGCGACGAGGTGCACCGGTCCGCGCGCGGAATCGATGTAGACGTCGTCCCCGAAGCGGGCGACCCGAAAACCGGTGGCCACGCCGTGCTCCGCCAGCACCACTTCGTCGGGCGACGCGGCGACCAGTTGCACGCTCGGATCGTCGGGCAATGCCAATCCGGTTCTGGTGTAACGGTATTGGATCCGCTGCTCGGTCTCGGCGTCATCCCGGTAGGTCTTGACCTGGAACCCCGACGTCAGGTTACGCCAGCCACTGGGGAGCGCGGGCAAGGCCGTGGCGGTGGCGCGGTTGTGCGCGGCGTCGGCCAGCGCCGCCGCGATCGCCGACAACCGGACGGTCTCGGCATCGGCCAGCGGCGCCGAGAGTTCGGCCAGGCCGTGGGTATCGAAAAACGCTGTGTCGGTGGCACCGTCGAGGAACGCAGGGTGGCGCAGCACGTGCACCAGCAGCTCACGGTTGGTGCGCAGGCCGTGCACCCGGGCGCGGGCCAGCGCGTCGGCGAGCACCAGCGCCGACTGCCGGCGGGTCGGTGCGTAGGAGATGACCTTGGCCAGCATCGGGTCGTAGTAGATCGATACCGCCGAGCCGTCGACGATGCCGGAGTCCAGCCGGATGCCGGTCCGGTGACCCAGGGTCTCGAACTCGGCGCGCACCGAGGGCAGTCGCAGCGCGTGCACCACCCCGGCCTGCGGCTGCCAGCCCTGCGCCGGATCCTCGGCATAGAGCCGGGCCTCGATCGAATGACCTTGAGCTGCAGGAGGTTCGGCGCTGAGCCGGCCACCGTCGGCCACTTCGAGTTGCAGCTCGACCAGGTCCAACCCGGTGGTTTCCTCGGTGACCGGGTGCTCGACCTGCAGGCGGGTGTTCATCTCCAGGAAGAAGAACTCCCCGTTGTCGTCGGCGAGGAACTCCACGGTGCCCGCACCGGTGTAGCCGATCGCGGCGGCGGCCAGCCGGGCTGCCTCGAAAAGCTTCTCGCGCATGCCCGGGGTCCGCTCGACCAACGGCGACGGCGCCTCTTCGATGACCTTCTGGTGTCGTCGCTGAATGGAACACTCCCGCTCGCCGATGGCCCAGACCGTGCCGTGCTTGTCGGCCATCACCTGCACCTCGATGTGGTGTCCGGTGGGCAGGTAGCGCTCGCAGAACACCGTCGGATCGCCGAACGCGGATTGGGCCTCGCGCTGCGCGGCCTCGACTTCGCCTGGCAACGCCGATAATTCGCGGACGACCCGCATCCCACGCCCGCCGCCGCCGGCGGACGCCTTGACCAGCACCGGCAGTTGCGCCTCGGTGACGGTGGCCGGGTCCAGTTCTTCCAGGACCGGGACCCCGGCGCCGGACATCAATTTCTTGGATTCGATCTTGGAGCCCATCGCGCGCACGGCGTCCACGGGTGGTCCGATCCAGGTCAGACCCGCGTCCTGCACCGCCGCGGCGAATTCCGCGTTCTCCGAGAGGAAGCCGTATCCGGGGTGGACGGCGTCGGCCCCGGCGGCCTGTGCGGCTGCGATGACGGCATCAGCGTTGAGGTAGTCGGTCGTCTGCGGAAGGCGCACCGTGGCGTCGGCCTCGGCGACGTGCGGTGCGGCGGCATCCGGGTCGGTGTGGACCGCGACGGTGCCCAACCCGAGTCGTCGGCACGTGGCGAACACCCGCCGGGCGATCTCGCCACGGTTGGCCACCAGCACTCTCGTGATTCCCATGCCGCTCACATCCGGAAGACGCCGAAGCTCGACGTCCCCTCGATCGGGCCATTTGCAATGGCGGACAGACACATTCCCAACACGGTGCGGGTGTCGCGCGGGTCGATCACGCCGTCGTCGTAGAGCATCCCGGACAGCACCAGCGGCAGCGACTCGGCCTCGATCTGTCCCTCGACGGCCGCACGCATCGCGGCGTCGGCCTCCTCGTCGACCTGTTGGCCACGGGCTTCGGAGGCGGCCCGGGCGACGATCGACAACACCCCGGCCAATTGCGCGCCACCCATCACCGCGGACTTGGCGGTGGGCCAGGCGAACAGGAACCGCGGGTCATAGGCGCGGCCGCACATGCCGTAGTGGCCCGCGCCGTACGATGCGCCGATCAGCAGCGAGATGTGCGGGACCTTCGAGTTGGACACGGCGTTGATCATCATCGAGCCGTGCTTGATCATTCCGCCTTCCTCGTAGTCCTTGCCCACCATGTAGCCGGTGGTGTTGTGCAGGAACAACAGTGGCGTGTCGTAGCGGTTGGCCAGCTGGATGAACTGGGTGGCCTTCTGCGATTCCTCGCTGAACAGCACACCGCGGGCGTTGGCCAGGATGCCGATCGGATAACCGTGCAGTTGGGCCCAGCCGGTCACCAGCGACGAGCCGTAGAGCGGTTTGAACTCGTCGAATTCGGAGCCGTCGACGATGCGGGCGATCACCTCGCGCGGGTCGAACGGGATCCGCAGATCCGCGGGCACGATGCCGATCAGCTCCTCGGTGTCGAACAGCGGTTCGGTTACCTGCCTGGGTGTCGGTCCCTGTTTGCGCCAGTTGAGCCGGGCCACGATGCGGCGTCCAATGCGGATCGCGTCGACCTCGTCCTGCGCGAAGTAGTCACCCAAACCCGAGACTCGGGAGTGCATTTCGGCACCGCCGAGGGACTCGTCGTCGGATTCCTCACCGGTGGCCATCTTCACCAGGGGCGGGCCGGCCAGGAAGACCTTCGAGCGCTCTTTGATCATCACCACGTGGTCGGACATTCCCGGCACATAGGCCCCACCCGCGGTGGAGTTGCCGAATACCAGTGCGATGGTGGGTATTCCGGCCGCGGACAGCCGAGTCAAGTCGCGGAACATCCGCCCGCCGGGGATGAAGATCTCTTTCTGCGTCGGCAGGTCCGCACCGCCGGACTCCACCAGCGATATGACGGGAAGCCGGTTCTCGAAGGCGATCTGGTTGGCCCGCAGGATCTTTTTGAGGGTCCACGGATTGCTGGTGCCGCCTTTGACGGTGGGGTCGTTGGCGACGATCATGCATTCGACGCCTTCGATCACCCCGATTCCGGTAACCGTGCTGGCGCCGACTCGGAAAGCGCTGCCCCACGCCGCCAGTGGGCTCAACTCGAGAAATGGTGAGTCGGCGTCGACGAGTAGCTCGATACGTTCGCGTGCCGTGAGCTTGCCGCGGGCATGGTGGCGTTCAACATATTTGGGGCCGCCGCCGTCGATTGCGTTGGCGAACTCGGCAGCGATCTCGTCGAGCTTGGTGGTGGTCGCGGCCGCCGCTTCGGCAAAGGCCGCACCGGTGGGATCCAGGGTGGACTGCAGTGTGGTCATTGCCAACTCCGACGATGCAGAGCGCCGCGATAGGTAACTGTGATCATTGTTGATACCCCAGGAGTTTGGCGGCCAGTGCGGTCATGATCTCAGTGGTTCCGCCGCCGATACCCAGGATCCGCATGTCCCGATACTGGCGTTCGATCTCGGATTCAGCCATATAGCCCATGCCGCCGAACAATTGAACGCCCTGGTTGGCCACCCACTCACCCGCTTCGACCGCGGTGTTCTTGGCGAAACACACCTGCGCGATCAGGTTCGTCTCACCCGCCAACTGACGCTCCACCACGTTGCGCGAATACACCCGGGCCACGTCGACCCGGCGGGCCATCTCGGCCAGCGTGTTCTGCACCGCCTGCCGGGAGATCAACGGCCGGCCGAAGGTCTCCCGGTCCCGGCACCACTGGGCGGTGATGTCCAAACACCGCTGCGCACTCGAATATGCCTGGGCGGCAAGCCCGATGCGCTCGGAGACGAAGGCCTGCGCGATCTGACCGAAGCCGCTGTTCTCCGCGCCGACCAGGTTTGCCGCCGGTACCCGGACATCGGTGTAGGACAGCTCCGCGGTGTCGGAGGACCGCCAGCCCATCTTGTCCAGCTTGCGGGTGACCTCGAAACCGGGTGTGCCCTTGTCGACGACGATCAGCGACACCCCCGCCGCGCCGGGTCCTCCGGTGCGCACCGCGGTGACCACGAAGTCGGCCCGCACCCCGGAGGTGATGTAGGTCTTGGCGCCGTTGATCACGAAGTGGTCGCCGTCGCGCACCGCGGACGTGCGCAGGTGCCCGACGTCGGAGCCGCCACCGGGTTCGGTGATGGCCAGCGCGCCGATCTTCGCACCGGCCAGCGTCGGACGCACGTAGGTGTCGATCAACCTCTGGTCACCGGTGGCGATGATGTGCGGCACGGCGATGCCGCAGGTGAACAGCGAAGCGAAAACCCCACCGGGAGCGCCGGATTGGTGGAACTCTTCGCAAATGACCACCGCGTCGGCGCCGTCGCCCCCGCCGCCGCCGACGGCTTCGGGGAAGTTGGCACCCAGCAGCCCGGCTTCCCCGGCGCGCAGGTGCAAGGCGCGGGGCAGGTCACCGAAGCGTTCCCACTCGGCGACGTTGAGCAGGATCTCCCGTTCGACGAATGACCTCGTGGTCTTGCGCAGCTGTTCGCGCTCGGGTGTGGTCCAGATGCTCATAGAAAACTTTCCGGCATGTCGACGTGACGGCTGCGCAACCATTCACCCAGCCCCTTGGCCTGCGGGTCGAAGCGCGCCTGGTAGGCGACGCCCTGACCGAGAATTCCCTCGATGACGAAGTTCACCGCCCGCAGGTTCGCCAGCACGTGGCGGGTGACCTGCAGCGGCGCCGCTTCGGGCAGCAGCTCTTTGAGTAACTCCACGGTCAGCGTGTGGGCCAGCCAGCGCCACTGGTCGTCGGTGCGCACCCACACACCCACGTTCGCCGAGCCGCCCTTGTCGCCGCTGCGGGCGCCGGCGATCAGGCCCAGCGGGACGCGCCGGGTCGGTCCGGCCGGCCACGGCTCGGGCAGAGCTGGCGCATCGGCCGGTTCCAAGGTCAAAGTCTCGATGGCGCAGGGAATGTCGGTCCGGGTGCCGTCGGCGTGGACCGCGACGTGGGGCACCAGGGCGGCGTCGACGTAACCGGGGGTGAACACCCCGTACACCTGGCCGTCACCGGGCGGGGTGGTGGCGGTGAACCCCGGGTAGCTGGCCAGCGCCAATTCGACTGCCGCAGCGGAGAATTTGCGTCCCACGTTGGCGGGGTCGGGGTCGCGGACCACGCAGCTGAGCAGCGCGCTGGCGGTCTCTTCGGTGTCGGCGTCGGGACGGTCGGTGCGCGACAGTGTCCAGTCCAGCTCGGCCGGCTTGACGGTCAAGGTGGCCTCGAGCTGGTGGCGCACCAACTCCGCCTTGGCCTCGATGTCCAGCCCGGTCAACACGAAGGTCATGGCGTTGCGGAATCCGCCGATGCTGTTCAGCGACACCTTCAGCGTCGGCGGCGGTGGTTCGCCGACAACGCCGCTGATCCGCACCCGGTCCGGGCCGTCGCTGGACAACGAGATGGAGTCCAGCCGGGCCGTCACATCCGGGTTCGCGTAGCGGGCGCCGGTGACCTCGTAGAGCAACTGCGCGGTGATCGTGTCGACGCTCACCAGACCACCGGTGCCGGCGTGCTTGGTGATGACCGACGAACCGTCGGCATACACCTCGGCGAGCGGGAAACCCGGGTAGGTCAGGTCCGCCACCTCGGTGAAGAACGAGAAGTTCCCGCCGGTGGCCTGGGTGCCACACTCGATGACGTGACCGGCCACCACCGCCCCGGCCAGCTGGTCGTAGTCGGTGCGGCGCCAATCGAAGTGCGCGGCCGCCGAACCGACGATCACCGAGGCGTCGGTGACCCGTCCGGTGACCACCACGTCGGCGCCGGCGTTGAGGCAGTCCGCGATGCCCCAGCCGCCCAGGTAGGCATTGGCCGTCAGCGGCGAACCCAGACCCAGCTCGGCCGCCCGGGGTTGCAGGTCGTCACCCTCGACATGGGCGACCCGGACCGGGACGCCCAGCCGCTCGGCCAGGGCGCGCACCGCCGCTGCCAGTCCGGCCGGGTTCAGGCCACCGGCGTTGGCGACGACGCGCACACCGCGCTCGTGAGCCACGCCCAGGCATTCTTCGAGCTGGGTGAGAAACGTCTTCGCATAGCCGCGGTCGGGGTTCTTCATCCGGTCGCGACCCAGGATCAGCATGGTCAGCTCGGCCAGGTAGTCGCCGGTGAGGAAATCGATCTCACCGCCGATCAGCATCTCGCGCATCGCCGAATGCCGGTCACCGTAGAAACCGGAGCAGTTCGCGATCCGGACAGCGCCCGGAGATGCCATGCGCATCCTCCCCTCACGGATCAGCGTGCATCGAACCAACCAACCGGTAGGTTAGCGGGTACCGGCGGTGTCGCGTCAACCCGGCTCCAGCCCCGCGTTGCCCCAATTTTGGTGACGGGAAGGTCGACCGACTATTCTGGTCAGCAACTGTCGCCGTGCGGCCAATCAGCCTGGAACCGCGACACGCCCCACCGAAACCCCGAACGAGGAGTTAGGCCCGACCATGGCCGTACCCAAGCGCAGGATGTCGCGCTCGAATACCCGCAGCCGGCGCTCGCAGTGGAAGGCCACCGAGACCGGTCTGGTCGGCGTCAACGTCGCCGGTCAGAAGCACAAGGTGCCGCGCCGGCTGCTCAAGGCCGCTCGGCTGGGCCTGATCGACCTCGACAAGCGCTAGCCGGTGCGGCGTCGTCTCTGACGCCCGTTTCGGCGCGCCTCTCAGCCCAGTCTCAGGCGTCCATACGAAACTGGACCGCGTGCGAATACTTGTCGTCGACGACGATCGCGCGGTGCGCGAGTCGCTGCGCAGATCGCTTTCCTTCAACGGCTACTCGGTGGAGTTGGCTCACGACGGTGTCGAGGCGCTGGAAAAGATCTCCAGTGACCGGCCCGACGCGGTCGTGCTGGACGTGATGATGCCCCGGCTGGACGGGCTGGAAGTGTGCCGTCAGCTGCGCAGCACCGGTGACGACCTGCCCATCCTGGTGTTGACCGCGCGTGATTCGGTTTCCGAGCGCGTAGCCGGCCTGGATGCCGGAGCCGACGACTACCTGCCCAAGCCGTTCGCCCTGGAAGAGCTGCTGGCCCGGATGCGGGCGTTGCTGCGCCGCACCAAGCCTGAAGACGCGGCGGAGTCGGTGGCGATGACGTTCTCGGACCTGAGCCTGGACCCCGTGACCCGGGAGGTGATCCGCGGGCAGCGTCGCATCAGCCTGACCCGTACCGAGTTCTCCCTGCTGGAGATGCTGATCGCCAACCCGCGCCGGGTGTTGACCCGCAGCCGCATCCTGGAGGAGGTGTGGGGGTTCGACTTCCCCACCTCGGGCAATGCCCTGGAAGTGTACGTCGGATACCTGCGCCGTAAGACCGAAGCCGACGGCGAGCCGCGGCTGATCCACACCGTGCGCGGGGTGGGTTACGTGCTACGCGAAACACCCCCCTGATGCTCGGTCTGCGCCGCAAACGGCGGGCGCCGCTGCGAGCGACCAGTTCCCTGTCACTGCGCTGGCGGGTCATGCTGCTGGCGATGTCCATGGTGGCGATGGTGGTGGTGCTGATCTCGGTGGCCGTCTACGCGGTGATTTCGGCGGCGTTGTACAGCGACCTCGACAACCAGCTGCAAAGCCGTGCGCAGTTGCTCATCGCCAGTGGTTCGCTGGCCGCCGACCCTGGCAAAGCCATCGAGGGCACCGCCTATTCGGACGTCAACGCCATGTTGGTGAACCCGGGACGGTCGATCTACACGGCCAACCAGCCGGGGCAGACACTGCCGGTCGGAAGCCCGGAGAAGGCGGTCATCCGCGGTGACCTGTTCATGTCCCGGCGCACCGCCGCCGGCCAGCGGGTGCTCGCCATCCACCTGCCCAACGGCAGCTCACTGCTGATCTCCAAAAGCCTCGAGCCGACCCAGCACGTGATGAGCAAGCTGCGGTTCGTGCTGCTCCTGGTCGGTGGCGTGGGTGTCGCAGTGGCCGCGGTGGCCGGCGGGATGGTGACCCGGGCCGGGTTGCGGCCGGTGGGTCGGCTCACCGAGGCGGCCGAGCGGGTGGCCCGCACCGACGACCTGCGTCCCATACCGGTCTTCGGCAGCGACGAGCTCGCCAGGCTCACCGAGGCGTTCAACCTGATGCTGCGCGCGCTGGCCGAATCGCGGGAGCGCCAGGCGCGTCTGGTCACCGACGCCGGACACGAACTGCGCACCCCGCTGACGTCGCTGCGCACCAATGTCGAGCTGCTGATGGCGTCGATGGCGCCGGGGGCACCGCGGCTCCCGGAACAGGAAATGGTCGGCCTGCGCGCCGACGTGCTGGGGCAGATCGAGGAATTGTCCACGCTGGTCGGCGATCTGGTGGATCTCACCCGCGGTGACGCCGGTCAAGCGGTACACGAACCGGTCGACATGGGCGAGGTCATCGATCGCAGCCTGGAGCGAGTTCGACGTCGCCGCAACGACATTCACTTCGACGTGGAGGTGGTTCCGTGGCAGGTCTACGGTGACCCCGCCGGGTTGTCGCGGGCGGCGCTCAACCTGATGGACAACGCGGCCAAGTGGAGTCCGCCGGGCGGCCGGGTGGCGGTGCGGCTGCGCCGGGTCGATGCGTCCCACGCCGAACTGGTGGTCGCCGACCACGGGCCGGGCATCCCGCCGCAGGAGCGGCGCCTGGTATTCGAGCGGTTCTACCGCTCCGCGTCGGCACGCGCGATGCCCGGTTCGGGTCTGGGGCTCGCGATCGTCAAGCAGGTGGTGCTCAACCACGGCGGATCGTTGCGCGTGGAGGACACCGACCCGGGCGGCGACCCGCCGGGGACGTCGTTCTACGTGCTGCTGCCCGGTCGTCCGCTGCCTGGTCCGGACTATCCGTCATCCGCCGACGAGCCCGAGAGTTCACGGGGTTCGGCGAATGTCATCTCAGTCGATTCTTAGTCCGCGCGCGCAAGGTGGTTGTGCAGTTAGTGTTGAAAACCAAGCCATGCAAGCAACGCATGCTCCAGTAGGCCTTCAGTAAGCCCCTAGAAGTAGAGGAAGAGCGTCTTAGCGACATGACGAATCACCCGAGGTATTCGCCACCGCCGCAGCAGCCGGGATACGGTGCCACATCTAGTCAGCCGGTACCGCCCGCCTATGCCCAGGGGCAGCAGAGTTACACCCAGCCGTTCGACTGGCGCTATCAACCGCCGTCGCATCAGCAGTACCGCTCCTACGACCCGCTCAGCGGCACCGGGGCCGGGCCGATACCGGGCAACACCGGATCGGGTGCGATACCCGGCGGTACCGGTTCGCGTCCGATACCGACCGTGTCGGGTCCCGGTCCGCTGCCGGGTCAGACCATGCATGGTCCAGTGCCCGGGATGATGCCCCCGATGGCGCCGCCGCGCCGACGGCGGTCAGGCGGCCTGATCCTCGGTGCGCTGGCGATCGCGGTGGTGTCCGCCGGTATCGGAGGCGCCGCCGCGTCGGTCGTCGAACTGGGCCACCAGGCCGGCGGCGGTAAGAGCACCACGGCGTCGTCCGGCGCGGCCCCCAGCGTTCCGGCGGCCAACATGCCGCCAGGATCGGTCGAGCAGGTGGCTGCCAAGGTGGTGCCCAGCGTCGTCATGCTGGAAACCGATCTGGGCCGGGCCTCCGAAGAGGGATCCGGCGTCATCTTGTCCGCCGACGGGCTGATCCTGACCAACAATCACGTCGTCGCGGCGGCCGCCAAGCCGCCGGCCAACGGCCCGGCGCCGAAGACGACGGTGACGTTCTCCGACGGGCGCACCTCCACCTTCACCGTGGTCGGCGCCGACCCGACCAGCGACATCGCCGTCGTACGCGTCCAGGGCGTCTCCGGATTGTCCCCGATCGCGATGGGATCGTCGTCGGGCTTGCGGGTCGGTCAGCCGGTGCTGGCCGTCGGCTCACCCCTGGGCTTGGCGGGCACGGTGACCACCGGGATCGTCAGCGCGCTCAACCGGCCGGTGTCGACGACGGGTGAGGCCGGCAACCAGAATACGGTGCTGGATGCTATCCAGACCGATGCCGCCATCAACCCGGGTAACTCCGGTGGCGCACTGGTCAACATGAACGCGCAACTGGTCGGCATCAACTCGGCGATCGCCACCCTCGGCGCCGACTCCGGCGACGCGCAAAGCGGCTCGATCGGACTGGGCTTCGCAATCCCGGTCGACCAGGCCAAGCGCATCGCCGACGAGCTGATCAGCACCGGTAAGGCGTCGCACGCCTCGCTGGGCGTTCAGGTCACCACCGACAAGGGTGCCCCGGGCGCCAAGGTGATGGAAGTGGTGGCCAACGGCGCGGCGGCCAATGCGGGGGTGCCCAAGGGGGTCATCGTCACCAAGGTGGATGACCGTACGATCAACAGCGCCGACGCGCTGGTGGCCGCGGTGCGTTCCAAAGCACCCGGAGACAAGGTGTCGCTGACTTATCAGGATCCAGCGGGCGGCAGTCGCACTGTGCAGGTCACCCTCGGAAAGGCGGACCAGTGATGAAGGCCGAGGCGCAGCTGTCGGACCTCGGATATACGGTGGCACCCATGGAACAGGGCGCTGAATTGGTGGTCGGACGGGCTCTTGTCGTCGTCGTCGACGACCGCACCGCGCACGGGGATGAAGACCACAGCGGCCCGCTGGTCACCGAATTGCTGACCGAGGCAGGGTTCGTCGTGGACGGCGTGGTGGCGGTCGAGGCGGACGAGGTCGAGATCCGCAACGCGTTGAACACCGCTGTGATCGGCGGGGTCGACTTGGTGGTGTCCGTCGGCGGGACCGGGGTCACGCCCCGTGACGTCACGCCCGAAGCCACCCGCGACATCCTGGACCGGGAGATCCTCGGCATCGCTGAGGCGATCCGCGCTTCGGGCTTGTCCGCCGGGATCACCGACGCGGGTCTGTCCCGCGGGCTGGCCGGCGTGTCCGGCAGCACCCTGGTGGTCAACCTGGCTGGATCCCGCTATGCGGTACGCGACGGGATGGCGACCCTGAACCCGTTGGCGGCCTACATCATCGGCCAGCTGTCGAGTCTGGAGATATAGCTCTCCGGACCGGGTCAGCGGTCGGCGCGGGGCCCGTAGTTCGGCGGCGGCGACAGCGGGGTGGCTTCGACCGCCGGTGCGCTGCCGTGGCGGCCGGACGATGCCGCACCGTTGGTCTGTGCGAGCAGGTCGCGGATCTCTTCGAGGAGGACGACCTGTGCGTCGTCGGCCTGCTCGACTTCACCCTGCCTGCGCAACTTGCTGTACGGCAGCACAACCAGGAAGTACACCACCGCAGCCACCAGCAGGAAATTGATTGCGGCCGACAGCACCACGTTGAGGTCGATGAATTGATCGGTGCCCGGAATCTGGATTTTCAGAAGTCCGTGTTCCTGCTTCTGGTTCATGCCGATCGAGCTGACCAGCGGTTTGATGATGCTGTCGGTGAAGGCGGTGACCAGCGCGGTGAACGCGGTACCGATGACCACTGCAACGGACAGGTCGACGATATTGCCGCGCGAGAGAAACTCTTTGAACCCTTTGAGCATGGGGACGTCCTTTCTGCAGCGGGCATCCGATGATCCCGGAATTTGACCCCAGGAAAAATTTAACTCAGTTGGTGGCGTTTGCCACGACCCCCTCCGTGTCGTCCCGCCCGGAGTGCACGCAATCGATCAATGTCGAGAAGGCATGACGGGCCGCGCAGTCCGGTAGACCGGCCAGTTCCGCGTGGGCCAGATCGGCGTACCGCGCCGCGCCGGGGTGGGACGCGAGGTGCGATACGGTGCCGACCAGCCGGCCCAGTCGCGACAGCCGCTGCACGGTGCCGTCGGGCGCCCCGGCGCACAGGGCGCCCAGCTGTCCGCAGGCGGCGATCAACGAGCCGGAGCGCTCTTGCGCCACCCGCAGCTGATGTTCGGCGGGATCGACGGTCGCCGCGCTGCCGCGGGTTGCGCGCAGCTGTCCGGTCACCAGCTCGCCGAAGGTCTCCGCGATCACCGAGAAAGCCTCCGGACCCAGCCGCGAACCCAGCCGGGACGCCGCCGCGTACCGGTAGTCGCCCGCGAGGATCGCCAGGTTGCTGTTCCAGCGGGCGCCGGCGTCGTCGGCCACGTCGGCATCGTCGGCGACGCCCGCGTGACACAACGTCGCCAGGTGGATCAGCTCGAGCGCGGCTCCGACGACGCTGACCTGCCAGGCGTCCGATTCGGGGCCGAGCTGCGCCGCCAGCACCGTGAAGAGCGGCCGGAGCTGAGTGCGTTCGTCGGCAAACGGATGCTGCATAGCATCGCGAATCATGTCGTCACCCAGGGTGAGCTCGCTGCTCATCAGCGCCTCGATGCGGGCGACACCGTCGCGCACGCCGGCGGCGAATCGGGAGTCGTCGAGCTGCAGACACTCGAGCGCGCTCCCCGGTGCAATGCTCACCGGTCCAACAGTAGGGGGTGCGCCGCCGCGACGCCGTTTTGCGTTGGCACGGCACGGATTCGCCGTCAGTGCAGAACGAGGGTCACCGTCTGGCCCAGCGCCGCTCCCGCCACCGCCGCTGCCAACCGGGCCGGCAGTGCCACCAGCACCACCCGATCGTTGCCCGGCCCCAAGGCCTTCTGCTGGGCGGAGATCAGGACCACGATCGCGTCGGTGGCCAGCAACCGCGAGGGGGCGGCCGCGTCGGATGCCGGCGCGGCCAGCACGTCGACGACGTCGCCGACCCGCACCAGGTCGATCAGGG
This sequence comes from Mycobacterium sp. NGS61, assembly GCF_059812325.1. Classification (NCBI taxonomy): domain Bacteria; kingdom Bacillati; phylum Actinomycetota; class Actinomycetes; order Mycobacteriales; family Mycobacteriaceae; genus Mycobacterium; species Mycobacterium sp. NGS61. The sequence goes on along the minus strand of NZ_JCALCL010000005.1, from coordinate 14,843 downwards.
CGGCGTCGGCCAGATGCAGCGGCACGATCCGGGCGTTGGGCCCGGCGGCGGAATCGGCCAGCCGGCTGCCCAGCAGCCGCAGGTCGGTGAGCACTTCGCCGCGCCGAGTGGGACTGGCCAGCGTCGATCCGAGCACGACCTCGAGCTTGCCCTGAGATCCATCGGGAACCGTTGCCGCCGAACGCTTTTCGAGCCGGACATCATTGGCGCTGAGGGCGGTGCCGGACTTCAGGTCACGGGCGGCCACCAATACGTCGACCCGGTCACCGTCCGGGTTCGAACGCACCGCGGCAACGCAGGCGAGGACGACGAGGGCGCCGGCGGCCACCCGGCGGGCCCGCACAGTCCGCATCCAGTCCGGCCGCAGCACGGTCGAAATGCGGTTCAGCAGTGAGGGATTGAGTGAGGACGATTCCCGCACCTCCCCAGGGTAGGCAGGGTGGGGCCAGGCTGGTTGCGCGTCGGAGGCCGGTTGTGGATAACTAGCTGGCGGAGCTGGCCGCGGCCGCCTTGGAACTGCCGGCCTTGTCGCCCGAGCCCGCTGATTTGCTGTCACTGGAACTCGAAGACTTGGCGTCCGCGGACCCCGAGTCGCTCGTCGAGGAGCCGTTGGTCGAACTCTTCTCTTTCTTGCCGGCCTCGCGACTGTCGGTGCGGTAGAACCCGCTGCCCTTGAACACGACCCCGACCGAGTTGAACAACTTGCGCAGTCGGCCTGAGCATTGGTCACAGGTCGTCAGGGCATCGTCAGTGAAGGCCTGCACCTTGTCGAAGCGGTTGTCGCATTCGGTGCACGCGTAGCTGTACGTGGGCACAAGAACCTCCGGGTGAATGTAAGTCTGCTGCGTTAGCACTCTACCGTCTCAAGTGCTAGAACCGCCACGTGTTGCCGGTCATTCCCGGATCGGCAGCGCGAGCAGGCCCCGCGCGGGGGTCAGCACATGGCTCATCGGCACGTCATGCGGCTCCGACGGCAACTCGTCGACCAATTCCACATCGCGGACCACCGCCACCAGCGCCGCCTGCGGATCTCGCGCCGGCAGGGATCGGTCGTAAAAACCGCGACCGCGGCCCAATCGCACACCGCGCCGGTCGACCGCCAGGGCGGGCAGCAGCACCATCCCGGCCTCGCCCAGCGCACTCGCCGGCAGCCACGGCCCGGGCGGCTCGAGAAGTCCCCAGCGCCCGGTCCTCAGCGCGCCAGGGGAATATTCGCCCCATGACAACGGCAGCGCGGTGTCGTCCGGACCGGTGCGCGCCACCGGCAACAGCACCCGCCCGGCGCGGCGCAGCAACACGTCGAGCATGTCGATCGATCCGGGTTCGGTGCCGACCGGAACATACGCACAGACGGTGACACCGCTGGTCACCACCTGTTCCAGCTGCCGGATCAGCATTTCGGCCTCGGCGGCGCGGACGCCGGCCGCAACGTGCCGGCGAGCCCGAGCCAGCTGGCTGCGCAACGCGGCCTTGCCCCCCGTGGTCATGGTGCTAACGATGACAGACCCCGGCGGGCGCGGTGTTCTCGCCGACCGCGCGGCCGGTGCGGGCTATGGTTGTGAACGATGTCACGACCGCAAACATCGATCCCGTTCACCGCGATCGTTCCCGCCGCCGGCCTAGGAACCAGGTTCCTGCCCGCGACCAAGACAGTGCCCAAAGAGCTGTTGCCCGTCGTGGACACCCCCGGCATCGAGTTGGTGGCCGCCGAGGCGGCCGACGCCGGCGCCGAACGCCTGGTGATCATCACCTCCGAGGGCAAGGACGGTGTCGTCGCGCACTTCGTCGAGGACCTGGTGCTGGAAGGCACCCTGGAAGCGCGGGGCAAGAAGGCCATGCTGGCCAAGGTCCGTCGCGCCCCGGCGCTGATCAAGGTCGAGTCGGTGGTGCAGGCCGAGCCGTTGGGCCTGGGGCACGCGATCAGCTGCGTCGAGCCCACCCTGATGCCCGACGAGGACGCCGTCATGGTGCTGCTGCCGGATGACCTGGTGCTGCCGACCGGGATCCTGGAGACGATGTCGCAGGTCCGGGGCCAGTACGGCGGCACGGTGCTGTGTGCCATCGAGGTCTCGCCCGAGGAAATCAGCGCCTACGGCGTGTTCGACGTCGACCCGCTGCCCGACACCACCGACGTCCTGCGGGTCAAGGGCATGATCGAGAAGCCCAAGACCGAGGACGCGCCGTCGTTGCTCGCCGCCGCCGGTCGCTACGTGTTGGACCGGGCGATCTTCGACGCGCTGCGCCGCATCGACCGGGGTGCCGGCGGCGAGGTGCAGCTCACCGATGCCATCGCGTTGCTGATCTCCGAAGGGCATCCGGTACACGTCGTCGTTCATCGCGGATCCCGACACGACTTGGGAAATCCCGGCGGCTACCTCAAGGCTGCGGTTGACTTTGCATTGGATCGTGATGACTACGGCCCGGACTTGCGGCGGTGGTTGGTGGCGCGATTGGGCCTGACCGAACAGCAGTAGGCGCTCGGGTCCGGTTCGCCAGACCGCGCCCGCCACTTTGGGGGCAGGAAGGCGCTGCACTGTGCGTTCTGTGGAGGAGCAACAGGCCCGGATATCGGCGGCCGCGGTGGCCCCGAGGCCGATCAAAGTCGCCATCGCCGAGGCGCAGGGACTGCTGTGTGCCGAAGAGGTGGTGACCGAACGTCCGCTGCCCGGCTTCGACCAGGCCGCCATCGACGGGTACGCAGTGCGCAGCGTCGACGTGCTCGGCGTCGGTGACGGTGGCGCGAGTGAACCCATAGCGGCCGTCGCCGACGACGGCAGCGTCGAAGCCCGTGCCGTCGTGACCCTGCCGGTGATGGGGACGATCGAGGCCGGGGCCCGCACGCCCAGCCGGCTGCAGCCGCGCCAGGCCGCCCGGGTACAGACCGGGGCGCCGTTGCCCACCCTGGCCGACGCGGTGTTGCCGCTGCGCTGGACCGACGGCGGCATGAACCGGGTGCGGATCCTGCGCGGTGCGCCGTCCGGCGCCTACGTGCGGCGCGCCGGCGACGACGTGCAGCCCGGCGACGTGGCGGTGCGGTCGGGCACCATCATCGGCGCTGCTCAGGTCGGATTGCTGGCGGCGGTGGGCCGTGAACGGGTGCTGGTGCATCCGCGCCCGCGGTTGTCGGTGATGGCCGTCGGCGGCGAACTCGTCGACATCTCGCGCAATCCGGGCAACGGGCAGGTCTACGACGTCAACTCCTACGCGCTGGCGGCGGCCGGCCGCGACGCCGGCGCCGAGGTCAACCGCGTCGGCATCGTCAGCAACAACCCCAAGGAACTCGGCGAGATCGTCGAAGGCCAGCTCAACCGGGCTGAAGTGCTGGTGATCGCCGGGGGAGTAGGTGGTGCGGCGGCCGAGGCGGTGCGTTCGGTGCTGTCCGAACTCGGTGACATGGAGGTGGTGCGGGTCGCCATGCACCCCGGCTCGGTTCAGGGCTTCGGGCAGCTCGGCCGCGACGGTGTGCCGACCTTCCTGTTGCCCGCCAACCCGGTCAGCGCGCTGGTGGTGTTCGAGGTGATGGTGCGCCCGCTGATCCGGCTCTCGCTGGGTAAGCGGCACCCGATGCGCCGGGTCGTGCAGGCGCGCACCCTGTCACCGATCACGTCGGTGGCCGGACGCAAGGGTTACCTGCGCGGCCAGCTGATGCGCGACCAGGAGAGCGGCGAGTACCTGGTTCAGGCGCTGGGGGGTGCGCCCGGTGCGTCTCACCTGCTGGCCACGCTGGCCGAGGCCAACTGTCTGATTGTGGTCCCCAGCGGCGCCGAGCAGATTCGCACCGGGGAGATCGTCGATGTCGCCTTCCTGGCTCAGCACGGCTGAGCGCGCTTCGGTCCCGTGAACCTGCTGCGATCCAGCTCCCGCCACCCTGGCTGGCCGATGAGTGTCGGTTCGCTGCGCGTCGCCGCCGGGGTGATCCGGTTGCGGCCGGTGCGGATGCGCGACGGCGCACAGTGGAGCCGGATCCGGCTGGCCGACCGCGCGCAGCTCGAACCGTGGGAACCGAGCGCCGACGGCGACTGGGGCATCCGGCACACGGTGGGCGCGTGGCCGGCGGTCTGTTCCGGGTTGCGCGCCGAGGCACGCAAAGGTCGGATGCTGCCCTATGCGATCGAACTCGACGGACGGTTCTGCGGGCAGTTGACCGTCGGCAACGTCGTGCACGGGGCGCTGCGGTCGGCGTGGATCGGCTACTGGGTGTCCAGTGAATGCACCGGCGGGGGCGTGGCGACCGGTGCGGTGGCGTTGGGACTCGACCACTGCTTCGGTCCGGTGATGTTGCACCGCGTAGAGGCCACCGTGCGTCCGGAGAACGCGGCGAGTCGGGCAGTTTTGGCCAAGGCCGGGTTCCGGGAGGAAGGCCTGTTGCGGCGTTATCTCGAGGTCGACCGGGCCTGGCGGGACCATCTGCTGGTCGGGTTGACCGTCGAAGAGGTATACGGCTCGGTCGCATCGACGCTGGTCAGGGCGGGTCACGCCAGCTGGGTCTGACGGTTGCGGGTGCACGCCTGCCCGAGCGTTTGCGGGTCGTCGCCCGCCGAGCGTCACGCCAGCGTGGCGTTCGCTGCCGAGCGTCACGCCAGCGTGGCGCCGGCCGGGCGTTGCGGATCCTTGCCCCGCCGAGCGTCACGCCAGCGTGGCATTCCCCGCCGAGCGTCACGCCAGCGTGACACCGACGCGGCAATGGTGCACAAGTCGAAATAATTCTGTGGCTAACGTGACATATGTGGCGTGTGATGCTTGGAAAAGGCAAATTACAGGTGTGTAATTGCCCTGGTCACTACAGACCCGGCCGCGCAGGTCACCCGAGGGGCCTCGCGGGGATCGGAACCGAAGAGAGCAGGTCATGATGCCAAGCATCCCGCAGTCGTTGTTGTGGATATCGCTTGTGGTGCTGTGGTTGTTCGTGTTGGTGCCGATGCTGATCAGCAAACGCGACGCTGTCCGGCGCACCAGCGACGTGGCATTAGCCACCCGCGTGCTCAACGGGGTCGCCGGTGCCCGCCTGCTCAAGCGGACCGGACCCGCGGCCGGTCATCGCAGCGACCCGGACTGGAAGCCGGAAGAGGAATGGGAAACCGAGCCGATCGACGGACCGTACGCGGACGCCGACCAGAACCACGACGAGGACATGCCCGTCCTCGACGACGAAGACACCGATGTGGTGATGCGCCGCCGGTCGGTGGTCACTGCGTTGAGCAAGACGGACAAGGTCGAAGAGCCGGCAGAACCCGACTACCTCGACGTCGACGTGATCGACGAAGATGCGGCCGCGCTGCCGGTGGGTGCCAGTGCCCAGGCGGAAGCGACTCCGCAGCCCACGGCCGACGACGCGGCTGAGCAGGACGAGGGGCTTGCCGACGACGAGTACGAATACGTCGACGACTCTTCGGGTTTGGAGCCCGAGGAGGACGAGGTGGACGACGCCCCGCCCGTCTACGCCTCGGGTGTGTCGCGTCGGCGCCGCTATGACAGCAAGACCGCCGCCGCGGTCAGCGCGCGCAAGTACGCCTTCCGCAAGCGGGTGCTGGTCGCGATGGCGCTGGTGCTGGTCGGCTCGGCGATCACCGCCTTCGAAGTGACCGACACGGCATGGTGGATCTGCGGAACCGCCACCACCATCACCCTGTTCTATCTGGCCTACCTGCGTCGACAGACCCGCATCGAAGAAAAGGTGCGTCGCCGCCGGATGAAGCGGATGGCCCGGGCCCGTATGGGCGTCGAGAACACCGAGGACCGCGACTACGACGTGGTGCCGTCCCGGTTGCGGCGCCCCGGTGCAGTGGTCCTGGAAATCGACGACGAGGACCCGATCTTCCAGCACCTGGAATATGCGATGTCCGCCCGCAACTACGGGTGGCCGCGGGACCTGCCGCGCGCCGTCGGGCAGTAGCCGCGCGGTTCGGCCCATCGGGGTGGCGGCTGGTAGCCTGCTAGCGGTCAGGGGCTATGGCGCAGTTGGTAGCGCGACTCGTTCGCATCGAGTAGGTCGGGAGTTCGAATCTCCCTAGCTCCACAGGGTTCCAGCACGTCAGGTCAGCGATCGCTCGGCTCTTTCAACGCCCATCGCCTGTTCGGCCATAATCACGATGATCTTGGTCGCACAGCGCGGGGGGACATGTGGACGACGGCAGGGCCGGCAGCGCCGAATCCTCGGGATCGGCACGCATGGCGCGCTGGGCAGGCACGCTCGGGGTACTGCTCCCGGCCCTCGGGATCGTTGTCTATCCGATCTGGTCGTTCCCGCTCACCAGCACGCCGGGCGCCGACGTCGGGCGGTGGGCCGCCACCTACCACGACCGGCTGGCGGCGACGCAGACTCTCTATACGGTCGGTGTAGCCCTGTGGCTGGTGTTCGGGGCGGCGGTCTGGGCTTTCCTGCGGGAGCGCCTACCCTCGGGGTCCCCGTTGCCGCCTGTATTCGCCGCCGGCTTCGTCGCACTGGTCACGCTGATACTCGCCGGGTTCACCGCGTTCAACCTCCTGCTCTACCGCGACCGTGGCGCCGAGCAGGCGACGCTGCTCTACGACCTGACCTTCGGGCTGTTGGCGATGTCCGGAATGCCCACAGCCGTGGCCCTGGGAGCATTCGCCACCGCGGTCTATCGCCACCGGGTGCTGCCGCCCTCAACCGCTCATCTGGCGATCGTTGCCGTCGTTGGGCACGTGCTCCTGCTCGCCGCTTTCATCGTTCACGACGGTCCGTTGTCACTCGAAGGTTTCTTGACCACCTGGGGGATCCCGATCTTGCTGTTCGCCTGGATACTGCGAACCGCCTTGACAATTCCCCGCCGCTCCCACTGACCCGCCGGGTTCGTCAACGCCCGCGAAATCGTGGATACTGGTAGAAATCGGTTCAGAAACGATGCCGAGCGGCTCGATTCCGGCCAAGAGTGAGGCAATGCCCACCGTTCTGCTCGATACCACAGACCTAGACCACGCCCAGAGCGCGTTGAGCGCAAACTTCTCCAGGATGCACATCCACGCGAAGTCTGGGGCGCAATCCACTTCGATGCGGGTGGAGCGGCATTTCGTCGGACCTGTCTGCATCGATTCCGCCGACTACGGCCGTGATTTCAGCTACGCCATGGACCCTCCCGAACAGATCCTGGTGTGCCAGGTGGTCTCCGGTCTGCTCGAAGCGGGCCACGCACGGCAGCCGGTTGCCCGGTATCGACCCGGGGACTTCTACGCGTTCGGGGCCGTCGACGGCGCGTCCTACAACGGCCGCGTCCGGCCGGGGCACTACAACCACCTCGTCGTGAACCGCAGGGAGTTGAGTACGTTCGCGGCGGCATACCGCGGCGCCGATACCACGGTCCACCTGACCGGATCTGTTCCCGTGTCGAGGTCGGCCGGCCAACGCCTCACCAAGGGCATCAGTCATGCGCATCGTCTTGCCGCCCGCGGCGACGCCGAGGCCAACCCGCTACTCGGCGCCCGATTGGCGCGCTACCTGGTGAGCTTGCTGTTAGCCACGTTTCCGACTACCGCGGTGCCGGAACCCGCCGTCGAGCACCAACTCGACAGTGCGACGATGCGCCGTGCCGCGGCATTCATCGACGACAATGCCCACACCGACATTTCGCTGAGTGATATCGCGGCGGCGGTGTACGTCACGCCGCGGACCTTGCAGTACACCTTCCGCAAGCACCAGGACTGCACCCCAATGGAATACGTCCGGCGGGTGCGCCTGGGTTACGCCCACCTCGACCTGCTGGCCGGTGACCCCGCCACCGTCACCGTCGGCGATGTCGCCCGGCGCTGGGGGTTCGGGCACGTCGGACGTTTCGCGGTCTACTACCGGCAGACCTACGGCCAGAGTCCGCACGTCACCCTGCGCAGCTGACCCCGCTAATCCGAACTGCCATCGCGCTCAGCTGAGAACAGTTCCGCTGCAACGGGTTTGGTCGCATACGTGCGCGCTCCGGACGAGACCGTCAGAACGAATTGAGTCGGTTCCGAAGTGGTGCCCTCGGCGAAATGCTGAGCGTGCTGCAGTTCGGTCAGGAAGACGGCGGTACCCCCCGGCGGGATGTCGTGCGGAATCTCGGCCCCGGCGATCGGCTTCTCCAACGGCACCAGCGACGTGCCGTCTGCATCGGAGCGGATGGCCCACCCAGCAACGTGAAAAGCCAGTCGGCCCGCGTTGACGACCTTCACGCCGATGATCGTGTCCTCGGGCCGTTCGGCGGCATTGGCCAGCGCCTCGCGCACGTCGCTGCCGGCGTCGTTGGTCACCAGCCCGTCGGGCGTCAATCGACCGACCAGGGGCGTCAGTTTCGGCCGCGGTCTGTGGCGCAGGAATGTGCCGAGCTGCCAGCCCAGTGCGATCACCGCCAGCACGGTCCCGACCAGACCGAGGACGAATCCGGCGACGCTCACTGCCCAACCCTGATGTCATCCATGGCGCCAACGCTACTGGCATGGATCTGGGAGCCGGGGCGAAGGCTGATGACTAACAAAAATTCCGCTGAGCATTCGCTGAGATCGGGGTTTTGGGCTCGGTTCCGGCGCCCGCTCACCCCTAGTGTCAGACCGATGAGCACCAAGTACTACTTGCGCAAGGTACCCGTCGAATCCGTCGAGCCGGGATTCTCACTGGCCATTCCGAACGGCGGCAAGTATCGGCTTTTCCAGGTCGAATGCACTCAGATGTCTTATCGCAGTGGACAACCCGCGCTGATTACGTTGATTTCGAAGGGCCATCCCGACCAGGTGCTGGAGTACGAATTCGGCACACCGGTGGTCCGGCTCTTCGGCGTGTGCGAAGCTGCTGCGTCGTAGCTCTCAATCCGGCTTGGCTGCGGTGACGAACTGCAGGGCACGCTGGGCGTGCTGCTCGATGTCGATCAAACCGGCGGAGGAGAACAGGTCGACGAAGGCGTGCCCGTCGAACATAGTCAGTCCGATCGCCCGCGCGGTGGTTTTGAGGGCGAAGCTGATCGGCTGGGGTTGATCGGCGTAGCTGGTCAGGATGGCGATGCGACCGCCCGGACGCAGCACCCGCACCATTTCGTGGGCGACCCGAAACGGTTCGGGGATCAGGTACAGGGCGCCGAAACAGCAGACCGCGTCGAAGGTTTCGTCGTCAAACGGCAGATCGCGCGCGTCGCCGCGCACGTAGCAGGTGCGCGGGCCGCTGTTGTCCTGCACGGCCCGGGTCAACATCGGTTCGGAGATGTCGAACCCGACCGCGAGGCTGCCGGTGGCCAGCTTTGCAGCCAGCGGTGCGGTGAAATTGCCGGGCCCGCAGGCAACGTCGAGCAGCCGCGTCGCGCTGCGCAATTGTAGGGCGGTCGCCGCGCGTCGCTGCTCGGCTCCGGTGGTGACCCCGCTGGCCAGGTAGAACGATGTCGGTCGCCACAGCCGCTCATAGACCGTCGCGACCAGCGGACTGTTCATCGCAAGCTGCGCGACCGTCGGGACGGGACTCGCCGTGGATTCACCCAGCACATCGAGGTAGCCGTGCCGCAACACGGCGGGCTTGTTGAGCAGACCCCGAGTCAACTCGAGTCGGTCCTGGTTATCGATCATCGTCGGTTCATCCCTCCCGTCGCCCAGGCTAGTGCCCGTGTTTGCAGGGTCGGCAACCTTACCCATAACGTGGGCCATAGCCTGGGGCCGCAGCAGACCCCGGAGGGGTGGCGGAATTGACCGGCGTGGGGATCGCGGAACTCGCGGAAATGGACATCTTTCAGGGATGCCCTGTCGAGGACCTGTTGCCGCTGGCCTCGTGCCTCGCCCCGTTACATGCCCGCACCGGTCAGGTGTTGATGCGCCAGGGTGAGCAGGCTGTCTCCTTCCTGCTGATCGCGTCCGGCAGCGCCGAGGTGATGCATGTCGGGGACGACGACGCGGTGATCGTGGAGCTAGCGGTGCCGGGCATGATCGTCGGTGAGATCGCTTTGCTGCGCGATATTCCGCGAACAGCGACGATCACCACTCTGGAGCCGTTGACCGGCTGGATCGGCGGCAAGGACGCGCTGACCCAGATGGTGCACGTCCCGGGGATCATGGACCGGTTGGTGCGCACGGTGCGCCAACGCCTCGCCGCGTTCATCACGCCGATCCCGGTCCGGCTCCGAGACGGATCTGAGCTGATGCTGCGTCCGGTGCTGCCCGGAGACAGCGAACGCACGGTGCACGGACACGTCCACTTCTCCAGTGAGACGATCTACCGGCGGTTCATGTCCGCGCGGGTGCCGAACCTGGCGATGATGCAGTATCTGGCCGAGGTCGACTACGTCGACCACTTCGTCTGGGTGATGGTCGACGGCACCGATCCGGTGGCCGACGCACGTTTTGTTCGCGACGCGACGGACCCGACGGTCGCCGAGATCGCGTTCACGGTCGCCGACGCTTATCAGGGACGTGGAATCGGGACTTTCCTGATCGAAGCGCTGTCGGTGGCAGCGCAGGTCGATGGCGTCGAAAGATTCTCTGCGCGAATGCTTTCGGATAATCTGCCGATGCGCACCATCATGGATCGCACCGGCGCGGTATGGCAGCGCGAGGACATCGGTGTCATCGCCACGGTGATCGACGTGCCACGCAAGCTGAGCCTGGACCGCAAGATGGTCGAACGGATCAGGCAGGTCGCCCGGCAAGTCATCGATGTGGTGAGCTGAGTCAGAAGGCTGGCTGGCGCGCGGTGAATCGTGCCGTCACATTGCCGATCGGCGATTCGTCATAGGCGTCGACCGCGCTCGGCTGACCACCTTCGCTGAGGTAGAGACCGTCGAGTTCAACCCAGATCGCATTCGGGCTGGTGATCAATTGAAAGAAGTACAACCGATCGGTGAGATCGGACTCCGGCAGCAGCGCAAGGTAATTCGCCGCCCGCTGGAAGCGGTCGACGGGATTGACGTTTCCGCGCAACGGCATATCTCGGCTGGAATGGGAAAAGTATTGTCGCGAAAGCAATTCGCGTCGCTTGTTGTAGCTGGGATCGTTGGTCATCAGGGTGTATTGACGGCCTTGGTGCACCACCATCTGGCCGTGGTCGAATCCGATGCTCGCGGAGTCGCCGGCGGCGTCCTCGAGGGCCAGGCGCAGCGTGCCCTGGCGTCCGCGGGCACCGACCATCACCAGCTGCACCTCATCCATCAAACTGAGCGCCTCGGCGACGGTGCCGGCCTGGTCGAGCAGGCATTGCGCCTGCAGGCCGGTGTGCAATGCCGGTCTGGCGGGTCGCGCGAGCCGACATCGGTGGATTTCAGGTACAGCGCAGGCGCGGCCAAGCCGTGTTCGTTGACGCCGTCCACGGTTCCGATGCCGTAGACGATGATGACCAGGCCGCCGTACCGACTGGTCCAGCGCCTGGCACTGTCGGCGACCACCGGCTGCCCGCCCAGCAACCCGCTGCCGCGCGGAAACGCCACGATCAGCGGTTCGGTGGTCTCCCGCCAATCCATGCTCCGGCCGCACAGAACGGGATGGCCGTCGGTATTCCACAGCACTCGGGTGCACACGACCGCCGAGCTACCGGACTCCGCCCGGCACCCGTGATATCAACGATCATGCGGCCGTCGTGGATTGGCCCCCCGCTGGTGGTCCTGCTGGCCGCATGCGGCCCGCAGAGCGCACCGCCGCCCGTGTCCTCGTCGTCGTCTCCGGAGCTACCGACTGTCGCGGTAACCCCGGCAAACATCAGGCGGGTTGCCCGCGAGCTGCCGCCCGGGTACGAGGTGACGCAGGTGCCACGCGCGCCGTCGCCGCGGGCAATCTGGGGACTCGGTGCCGATACTGCGGCGGATCCTGCGGCCTGCACCACGCTGTCCGATCCGGCCGGCGGCCGCGAAAAGTCCGCCCAGGGCGTTTCCGGGTCGGGGTCGGGCGGCATCGTGGATGCGGTGGTGGTGGCGCTGCCGAGGCCCGCGCAACTGGACCACCATGTCGTAACCGGTTGCGCGCACTGGGATCTGACTGCGGGGCGCACTGTCGCGAGTATCGCGCTGATCGATGCGCCGCACATTGACGGCGCGCAAACCGTCGGCATGGTCGCCGACATCCGGTCGGCCGTCGAGTCGGGCAGCGAAATCGTTTCCCGGGCATACACATTCGGCGCCTATCTGGGCGATTTCTACGTATTCACCACGTTGACCAACGACCCGGGCTCGATGCTGCCGGCGCTGCCGGCGCAGTACGCCGCCGATCTGCTGGTCAAAACCGTGTCGACGTTACGCAGCTGAGCATCCGCGTTGGGTAGATTGGCGACGATGTTCAAGCTGGTGCTCGCCCTCGGATCGGTGTGCGTCCTGGTCGGCTGTTCGCCGGATTCCAAGTCCGCGCAGCCGATCAAGGCCGACATCGCCAAGATCGCGGAGGCGAAGTCCACCTTCGGGCCGGAATTCAAGGTCACCAACATCACGCCGCAGGCGATCGATCCCCAGTTTTTCGCCGCACGCAAGCTGCCCGACGGGCTCACCTTCGATCCGGCGAGTTGCGCCAAGGCAGCGGTCGGGCCGGACATGCCGCCGGGCCTGCAGGGCAACATGGCCGCCATCTCAGCCGAAGGCAACGGCAACCGGTTCGTGGCGATCGCGATGGAAACCTCCACCGCGCTGCCGGTCAACGATCCCGGCAAGGACTGCGCGCGCGTGGGCTTCGCCGGTGCTCAGCTGCGCGGCGCGATCGAAGTCGTCGACGCACCCCACATCGACGGGGTCCACACCCAGGGCGTGCACCGCGTGCTGCAGGCACTCCTTCAGGGCGCGGCCCGCACCGGCGAACTGTACGACTATTCCGCGCAATTCGGGGACTACCAGGTGATCGTGATCGCCAACCCGCTGGTGATACCGGGTCAGCCGGTGGCCAAAGTCGACACCCAGCGCGCCCGCGACCTACTGGTCAAAGCGGTTGCCGCAGTGCGCGGTTGACGCTTGGGATCTATCGCACATTGCGGGGGCGGAACTGGATGCTCACGCGTGGACCCGCCGACGCCGACGTCTTGGGCACCGAATGCTCCCAGGTGCGTTGGCACGAGCCGCCCATCACCAGCAGATCCCCGTGCGCCAGCGGCAGGCGCAGCGACGGCCCGCCGCCCCGCGGACGCATGGCGAAGGTGCGGGTCGCGCCAAGGCTGAGGATCGCCACCATGGTGTCTTCGGAGCTGCTGCGCCCGACCGTGTCGCCGTGCCACGCCACGCTGTCCGATCCGTCGCGGTAGCAACACAGCCCGATGGTGGTGAACGGCTCACCCAGTTCTCCGCCGTAGATGTCGTTGAGTCGACGCCGCAGCCGGGACAACTCGGGATGCGGTGGATCCTCGACGGTCAGGTCATGAAAGCTGACCAGTCGAGGCACGTCGACCACCCGGTCGTACATCTGCCGGCGCTCGGCCCGCCACGGCACGCAGGTCAGCAGTGCTTCCAGCAGACCATCACAGCCGCGCAGCCAGTTCGCCCGGACATCGATGAAAGCACCGTCGCCGAGGAATCGTCGCTCGTTGTGCTCGAATAGCGAGCCCTGAACCGCGATCGCCACGGGCCGAGTTTATCGCACATCAGTTCGATGTCGCGCCTGCTGGCCCCGGCGCGGCTACCGTTTGAGGCGTGTCAGCGGCGTGGGGGACCAATTCCGAGGTGGGGACGTTGCGGGTCGCCATCCTGCACCGGCCGGGCGACGAACTGCGTCGACTCAACCCGCGCAACAACGACCAACTGTTGTTCGACGGGTTGCCCTGGGTTTCGCGTGCGCAGGACGAACATGATCAGTTCGCTGACGTGCTGCGATCGCGCGGCGTGGAAGTACTGCTGCTCGCACAGCTGTTGACCGAGGCGCTGCAGCACAGCGGTGCCGCGCGGATGCAGGGGGTTGCCGCGGCCGTCGACACGCGCCGACTCGGAACGCCTCTGGCGCAATCACTTTCGTCCTACCTGCGCGGACTCGAACCTGAGGCGCTGGCCCACGTGCTGACGGCCGGACTGACCTTCGACGAATTGCCGGCCGCTACCCGTCCCCAGGTTTCCCTGGTGTTGCGCATGCAGCACGGCGCGGACTTTGTCATCGACCCGCTGCCCAACCTGGTGTTCACCCGTGACTCGTCGATCTGGATCGGGCCACGGATGGTGATTCCGTCGCTGGCCCTGCGGGCGCGGGTCCGCGAGGCGTCGCTGACCGACATCATCTATGCCCACCACCCGCGGTTCACCGGCGTGCGGCGCGCCTACGAATCGCGCACCGCTCCGGTCGAGGGCGGTGATGTGCTGCTGCTGGCGCCGGGGGTGATCGCGGTGGGGGTGGGGGAGCGAACCACCCCGGCCGGTGCAGAAGCGTTGGCGCGCAGTCTGTTCGACGACGACCTGGCGCATACCGTGCTGGCGGTGCCGATCGCCCAGCAGCGCGCGCAGATGCACCTGGACACGGTGTGCACCATGGTCGACACCGATGCCGCGGTGATGTACGCCAACGTCGTCGACACGCTCTCGGCCTTCACCGTTGCGCGCACCGCTGAGGGGGTGACCATCAGCGACGCCGTCCCGTTCGTCGCGGCCGCCGCCGAGGCGATGGGGATCGACAAGCTGCGAGTGATCGACACCGGCGACCCGGACGTCGCCGAACGCGAACAGTGGGACGACGGGAACAACACACTGGCGCTCGCGCCGGGTGTTGTCGTCGCCTACGAACGCAATGTGGCGACAAACGCCTGCCTGCAGGACGCCGGCATCGAGGTGCTCACCATCGCCGGGTCGGAATTGGGGACGGGGCGCGGCGGGCCCCGGTGCATGTCCTGTCCAGCCGCCCGCGACCCGCTGTGAGCTCTTGTGTCGGGTGGGGCGTCACGCTGGTGTGACGCTCGGCGTCAGCGGGGGTGCGGTTCGGCGATGCGTGGGGGGCGT
>NZ_JCALCL010000004.1:0-518781 GCF_059812325.1 Mycobacterium sp. NGS61 | reverse complement strand
GGCCTCCTTGCCCGCTACCTCCTCGGTTTGGATAGCGGCGAGCACCATTCGCAGGGTCGCCGTTCGCAGCTTTTCCTGCGCCTTCATCGCGTCGGTCAGGTCCGCCCGAAGCCGGGACTTCAATTCCGCCATCTCAGAGACGCTACGCGCGCGAGAGAGCGGTCACGGCCCTACGTTGAGAAATGCCGCGACCGCCGACAGGATGGACCCCATGACGCACGTCGACAGCCGCCGCCGCCGGTGAGCACGCTGCCGCCTGACCCTTCCAACGGTCCTCAGAGTATGGAGAGCGGATCCGCCGTGGCTGATGGTGCGGCACCGATCGACGCCGCCTACGCTCCGCCGCCCGCTTATGGACCGCCGCCCGCATACGCCTCCCCGCCCCCGCCGCCGGGCTACGGGCCGCCTCCCGGCTACCCGCCCCCGGGCTACGGTCCGCCCCCGGGCTACGGGCCCCCGCCCCCGGGCTACGGGCCCCCGCCCCCGGGCTACGGTCCGCCCCCGGGCTACGGCCCCCCGCCTCAGGCCTACGGCACCCAGTTCGGCCCCGCACCCATGCCGGGTGCCGCGAAACCCGGCATCATCCCGCTGCGACCCCTGACCCTCAGCGATATGTTCAACGGCGCCGTCGGCTACATCCGCGCCAACCCCAAGCCGACCCTGGGGTTGACCGCCCTGGTCGTGGTCGTCATGCAGGTCATTTCGTTGCTCACCGTGATCGGCCCGTTGACCGCGCTCAACTCGTTGGACTCCGACCGATCCGCTGCACGGGCCGGGGCAGCGGGCGCCTACCTGGCTTCGGTAGGTGGCAGCGCCCTGGTCACCTGGTTGGGCGGCATGCTGCTGAGCGGAATGCTGACCGTGGTGGTCGGGCGCGCGGTATTCGGCTCGCCGATCACCATGGGCGAAGCCTGGGCCAAGGTGCGCGGCCGCATTCTCACCCTGCTGGGGCTGGCGGTGCTGGAAGGCGTCGGGACGGCGGTGATCATCGGCTTGGTCGTGGTGATCCTGGTCGGAGTCGGGTACGTGGCCAATTCCGGCGTAGCGGTGCTGCTCGGCTTTCCGCTGCTGTTCGTGGTCGTCCTGCTGTTGGCCTACGCCTACACCGTGCTGGTCTTCGCCCCGGTGTTGATCGTGCTGGAAAGGCTGCCGGTATTCGACGCGATCGCCCGGTCGTTCGCATTGGTGCGCAACGGTTTTTGGCGGGTCCTGGGCATCCAGCTGCTGGCTGCCCTGGTCGTTGGAATCGTCGGCGGCGCAATCTCGATGCCGTTCACCATTGTCGCCGAGATCATGTTGATCGGCGCCTCGGGCACCACCGGCGTGCTGGTGGGGTCCACCTTGTCAGCTATCGGGGGCGCCATCAGCCAGATCGTGACCGCGCCCTTCACCGCCGGCGTGGTGGTGCTGCTGTACACCGACCGCCGCATGCGTGCCGAAGCGTTCGACCTGGTCCTACAGTCTGGCGCCCTCAATGGTCCCGCCGCGGTGGAATCCACCGACAATCTGTGGCTGACGCGCCCCATCTGACGGAGAACAACTGGTGCCAGCCATTGACATCGACCGCGATGCCGCCCACGACGCAGCGCAGCGCGAACTCAACAAGCCGATCTATCCCAAACACTCACTGACCGACGACATCGCCGACAAGATCACCGCGTTCCTGCTCCGGTTGCTACAGAAGACCTCGTCACTGCCGGGCGGCTGGTTCACTGTCAGCGTGTTGCTCATCCTGGTGGCGATCGCCGTCGCGGTTGCCGTACACATCGCGCGACGCACCCTTCGCACCAACCGCGGCGGCGACTACGAGCTGTTCGACGCCGGTCAACTGACCGCGGCCCAGCATCGCGCTACCGCGGAAGGCTTTGCGGCAGAAGGTAACTGGTCCGCTGCGATCCGCCACAGGTTGCGCGCGGTAGCGCGTGAACTGGAGGAGACGGGCGTGCTCAACCAGGTGCCCGGCCGGACCGCCAACGAACTGTCCACCGACGCCGGGGTGGTACTTCCGCATCTGGTGGGTGAACTGTCGCAGGCGGCAACGGCTTTCAACGATGTGACCTACGGTGAGCGACCGGGCACCCAGGCCACCTACCAGTTGATCGCCGACCTCGACGATCATATTCGTTCGCGCTCAATGACTTCGACGGTGCCGGCCCAGTTGCCGGCGTCGGATTGGGCTCAGATCCGGTGACCGCCACCCGCCCGCCGCCCGGTTCCGTTCGGCAACGACGTCCGTGGCGCGCGGTCCTGCTTGCGCTGGCCGCGGTGACGGTGGTGGCCTTCATCACCACATATCTGACGGCGCCGCGCCCCGGCGGGACGCTGGACCCGGAGGCCACCAGTCCGGCGGGTGCGCATGCACTGGTGACGTTGCTGCGGGACGGTGGCGTCGAGGTCGTCGTGGCCGATACGGTCGCCGAAGTCGAGCGCGCGGCCCGACCCGACACGCTGCTGGTGGTCGCACGGACGCAGTACCTGAGCGACAACTCGCTGCTGGAGCGGGTGGGCAGGGTTCCCGGCGACCTGTTGTTGGTGGACCCCACCTCCCGGGCACGCACCGCGCTGACGCCCCGGTTGCGAGTGGGTGCTGCCAGCAAGCTTGCTATTGAGCCCAATTGTCCTCTGCCACAGGCGAACCGGGCCGGGTCGGTGAATCTGGGGCCGAGTGATTCCTACCGGGCCAGGGGTGACCTGGATTTGGTCAGTTGTTACGGCGGCGCATTGGTCAGCTACCACGACGACGGCCGAACCATCACCGTGGTCGGCAGCAGCCGTTTCATGACGAACGACGGGTTACTCGAGGCGGGCAACGCCGCGTTGGCGATGAACCTCGCCGGCATGCGCCCCCGGGTCGTCTGGTTCGCGCCCCGACGAGCCGAGGGACACAATTCGGCACCGGAGTCGATCACGGACCTGTTCCCGGACAACGTGACATGGATCGTCTGGCAACTATGCCTGGTCGTCGCGCTGCTGGCGTTGTGGCGTGGCCGTCGGGTCGGTCCGTTGGTGGCCGAGGAACTCCCGGTCGTCGTGCGCGCCTCGGAGACGGTCGAGGGTCGGGGCCGGTTGTACCGATCCCGTCGCGCCCGTGACCGCGCTGCTGAGGCGTTGCGCACCGCGACGCTGCAGCGGCTGGTGCCGCGACTGGGCCTGGGTCCCAACGCCCTACCGCCTGCCGTGGTGACAACCGTCAGCCAGCGCAGCGGGGCCGACCCGGACTTTGTGCAGTACCACTTGTATGGTCCCGCCCCGAACAACGACACCGACCTACGAAACCTCGCCCTTGCGCTCGACGACATCGAAAGGCAGGTCACCCACTCGTGACACAGTCCCCGCCCGCGCAGTCCTCTGTCGCAGATCCGGCTCGAGACGCACTACTGGGGTTGCGCAACGAGATCGCCAAAGCCGTTGTCGGACAAGAGGGGGTGATCAGCGGTCTGGTGATCGCGCTGTTGTGTCAGGGTCACGTGTTGCTGGAAGGCGTTCCGGGAGTGGCGAAGACGTTGATGGTGCGCGCCCTGGCCGCCGCACTGCAGCTGGATTTCAAGCGGGTGCAGTTCACCCCGGACCTGATGCCCGGTGATATCACCGGCTCGCTCATCTACGACACCCACACCGCGGAATTCGCGTTTCGGGCCGGCCCGGTGTTCACCAACCTGCTACTCGCCGACGAAATCAACCGCACTCCGCCGAAGACCCAGGCTGCCCTGCTCGAGGCGATGGAGGAGCGCCAGGTCAGCATCGACGGTGAAGCCAAGCCGTTGCCGGATCCGTTCATCGTCGCCGCTACGCAGAACCCGATCGAATACGAAGGCACCTACCAGTTGCCCGAAGCTCAGCTAGACCGATTCCTGTTGAAATTGAACGTGACCCTGCCGCCGCGCGACGCCGAGATCGCGATCCTCGGCCGGCACGCGCATGGTTTCGACCCGCGTGATCTGTCCGCCGTCAAACCCGTCGCCGGTCCCGCCGAGCTGGCGGCCGGTCGGGAGGCGGTACGTCAGGTGTTGATCGCCGATGAGGTGCTGGGTTACATCGTCGACATCGTCGGGGCCACCCGGTCTTCCCCCGCCCTGCAACTCGGGGTGTCCCCGCGCGGGGCGACCGCACTGCTGGGCACCGCGCGGTCGTGGGCGTGGTTGTCCGGTCGCAACTACGTCACTCCCGACGACGTGAAGGCGATGGCCCGGCCGACGCTGCGGCACCGGGTCATGCTGCGCCCGGAGGCGGAGTTGGAAGGCGCCACGTCTGACGGTGTGCTGGACGGCATCCTGGCCTCGGTACCGGTGCCACGCTAGTGATCCTGACCGGACGCACCGGGCTGCTGGCGCTGATCTGCGTCTTTCCGATCGCGGTAGCTCCTTGGCCGGCAAGGGCTTTCGTGATCCTGTTGCTGGTGCTCGTCAGCTTGGTGACGATCGACGTGCTGTTGGCGGCGAGTCCGCGGCGACTGCGTTACAGCCGTTCGCCGGACTCGTCGGTGCGATTGGGGCAACCGGTGGACGCGGGTCTGTTGATTCACAACGACAGTCGCCGACGATTTCGCGGCCAGGTGCGCGATGCATGGCCGCCCAGTGCACGCGGCGAGCCGCGTGCCCATCGACTGGTGATCGCCGGCGGGCAACGTCAGCAGGTGGCCACCCACCTGCGCCCGGTTCGCCGTGGCGATCAGCGTGCGGCGGTGGTCACCGCCCGTTCGATTGGTCCACTGGGGTTCGCGGGCCGACAGGGTTCACAGACGGTGCCCGGTCACGTGCGGGTGCTGCCGCCGTTCCTGTCCCGCAAGCATTTACCGTCGCGGCTGGCCAAACTGCGGGAGATCGACGGGCTGCTGCCTACCCTGATCCGCGGGCAGGGCACCGAATTCGACTCGCTGCGTGAGTATGTCGTAGGTGACGACGTCCGCTCGATCGACTGGCGGGCCAGCGCGCGGCGCACCGACGTGATGGTCCGTACCTGGCGGCCCGAGCGGGACCGGCGGGTGGTGATCGTGCTCGACACCGGACGCATGGCCGCCGGGCGGGTGGGTGTCGATCCGACGGCCGGCGACCCGGCGGGCTGGCCCCGGCTGGACTGGGCGATGGATGCTGCTCTGCTGCTGGCGGCGTTGGCATCTCGCGCTGGTGATCATGTCGACTTCCTGGCCCATGACCGGGTGAGCCGGGCCGCGGTGTTCGGCGCCTCGCGCACCGAGTTGCTGGCTCAATTGGTCGACGCGATGGCGCCGCTGCAACCCGCGCTCATCGAATCCGATTGGCGGACAATGGTTGCCACTATCTTGAGGCGTACGCGCCGACGGTCGCTGGTGGTGCTGCTGACCGATCTGAATGCCACCGCTCTGGATGAGGGCCTGCTGCCGGTGCTTCCTCAGCTGTCCGCCAAGCACCACGTGTTGGTGGCCGCGGTCGCCGACCCGCGCGTCGACCAGCTGGCCGCCGGACGTTCCGACGCGGCCGCCGTCTACGACGCCGCGGCAGCCGAACGCTCCCGCAACGAGCGGCGGGCGATCGCGTCGCGACTACGCCGCAACGGGGTCGAGGTCGTCGACGCGCCGCCGAGCGAGATCGCGCCCGGGCTCGCCGACCGTTACCTGGCCATGAAAGCTACCGGCCAGCTGTAGGACGTGCCGGCGCTAACCGGTCGGCACGAAGTCGGGCGCGTCCTCGATGTCGCCGGTTTCGCCGGCAGCCACCCCGCGCCGGCCGAAGTAGACGATGTAGGACAGGAACGCCACCTCGGCCAGCACGCCGATACCGATGCGGGCGAACGTCGGCAGCGGCGACGGCGTCACCATTGCTTCGATCAACCCCGAGACCAGCAAGACCGCCACCAGCCCTACCGCCACCGACACCACGCCACGGCCCTCTTCGGCCAGCACCTGCCCGCGCGGCCGATCGCCCGGCGAAATCACCGACCAGCCCAACCGCATCCCGACCGCGGCGGCCAGGAAAACCGCGGTCAACTCCAGCAACCCGTGGGGCAGCAACAGTCCGAGCAGCAACCCCCCCTTGCCGGCCGGGAACATCAGACCCGCGATCACCGCCACGTTGGCGGCGTTGTCGAAGAGCACAAACGGTATCGGCAGTCCCAGCACGACCGACATCGCGATGCATTTGGCCGCCACCCAGGAGTTGTTCAGCCACACCTGCAGGGCGAACGCCGCAGCCGGGTGCTCGCTGTAATAGGACTCGACGTCGTGATTGATCAGTTCGTCGATCTCGGCCGGCGTCCCCAGCATGGACTGCACCTCGGGGTTCCCGGCGACCCACAACGCCATGACGACAACGACGGCGAAGAAGGCCACCGCCGTCGCCAACCACCAGCGCCACGCGCGATAGGCGACGACGGGGAACGACACCGTCCAGAAACGCACAACGGTGCTGCTCATCGGGGCGTAGGCACCGGTGACCGCGGACCGGGCGCGGGCGACGAGACTCGAGAGCCGGCCCGTCACCAGCGAGTCCGACGACACCGACCGCAGGATCGACAGGTGGGTGGACACCCGCTGGTACAGCTCCACGAGTTCGTCGACCTCGGCGCCGGTCAGCGAACGACGCTTCTTGATCAGCTGTTCCAGCCGGTCCCAGGTGCCCCGGTGGGTGAGCAAGAACGCGTCGACGTCCACGCTGCGCAGCCTACCGGCGGGCCACCGCCCCTGTAGCGTTCCCAGGTATGTCGGAGGTGGTGACCGGGGACGCCGTGGTGCTCGACGTCCAGATCGCGCAGCTACCGGTGCGCGCGCTCAGCGCGATCATCGACATCACCGTGATCGCCTTCGCCTACTTCGTGGGTCTGGTGTTGTGGGCGGCCACCCTGTCGCAGTTCGACCAGGCGTTGACGATCGCGTTCCTGATCATCTTCACGGTGTTGGCCATGGTCGGCTATCCGGTGGGCATCGAGGTCGCGACGCGCGGACGTTCACTGGGCAAGATGGCGTTGGGTCTGCGCGTAGTCTCCGACGACGGCGGTCCGGAACGCTTCCGGCAGGCGCTGTTTCGCGCATTGGCGGCGGTGATCGAGATCTGGATGCTATTCGGCAGCCCCGCAGTGATCTGTAGCTTGTTCTCGCCGAAAGGCAAGCGGGTCGGTGACTTATTCGCGGGCACCGTCGTGGTGAGCGAACGGGGTCCGCGGCTGGCGCCTCCGCCCATGATGCCGCCCCAGCTGGCGGGGTGGGCCGCGTCCCTGCAATTGTCCGGGTTGACCGCTGGCCAGGCCGAGGTTGCCCGCCAATTCCTTTCCCGGGCAATGCAACTCGATCCCCCGCTGCGCGAGCAGATGGCTTACCGGATAGCCGGCGATGTGGTAGCACACATAGCGCCGCCGCCACCGCCGGGGGTTCCGCCCCAACTGCTGCTGGCCGCGGTATTGGCCGAACGGCACCGGCGGGAACTCGCGCGATTGCGGCCGAGCGTCGGACCGCCGATGCCACCGCCGAATTGGTCACCCCCACAACCGGCGGCCTGGCAACCGCCGCCACCGGTGGCCTGGCAACCGCCGCCCACGACGACACCGTCGACGAGTGCCGATCCCGGCGGATTCTCGCCGCCGAGCTGATACCGCACGCCACCACGGCCCACCGGTCCCACCGGCAGGGCGTTGCACTACGCTCCTTTCCGATATATCGTGATATTAATCAACACATCGAAATATTCGAAGGACATACCATTGAACACCCCATTCACACCCCCTACCGGCCCATTCGGCCCCGGTCCGTTGGGCGCCCGCCCCGGATTCGGCTTCGGTCCGGGCCCCGCCCAGCGACGGGCGTTCCACGGCACTAAGCGACACGCCCGACGCGAATTCATCGAGAACCTGCGTGAAAACGCCGGCGACCAGGACGCACCGTTCGGTTTCGGCCCCGGCTTCGGACCCGGCCCCGGCTTCGGACCTGGTTTCGGTTTCGGCCGACCGGGATTCGGCGGACCCCGCGGCGGCGGACGGCGAGGCGGCCGCGGTCGTCGCGGCGACGTGCGCGCCGCGATCCTGGTGCTGCTCGGCGAGCGGCCCATGCACGGCTACGAGATGATCCAGCAGATTGCCGAACGCAGCAACGGTTTCTGGAAGCCGAGCCCCGGTTCGGTCTACCCGACCTTGCAACTCCTGGATGACGAAGGCCTGATCACCGCCAACGAAACCGATGGCAGCAAAAAGCTTTTCGAGCTGACCGACGAGGGTCGCGCTGCCGCACAACAGGTTGCCACCCCGCCTTGGGAGGAGATCGCCGACGGCGTGGACCCCGCCCATCTGAAGTTGCGGACCGCAGCGCGCCAGCTGTTCGGCGCGGTGGGCCAGTCGGCCCAGGCGGCCAACTCCGAGCAGCAGCAACGCATTGTCGACGTACTCAACAACGCGCGGCGGGAGATCTACGGCATTCTCGGCGAGGACTGAAGCTGCCGTCGTGGCAGTGGACCCTGGACCTCAGGACACATCAACCCAGTCCAGGGTCCGCTGCACCGCCTTTCGCCAACCCTCGTACCCGGCGGCACGCTGGTCGTCGTCCCAATTCGGCGTCCAGCGCCGGTCTTCCTGCCAGTTGGCGCGCAGATCAGACGCGTCGTTCCAGACTCCGACCGCCAGACCCGCCGCGTAGGCCGCACCCAGTGCAGTGGTCTCGGCGACCACCGGTCGTACCACGTCCACACCCAACACGTCGGCCTGGATCTGCATACACAGATCGTTGGCGGTGATACCACCGTCGACCTTCAATATCTCAAGTCGCACACCGGAATCGGCAGCCATCGCATCCACCACGTCGCGGCTTTGATAACAGATCGCCTCCAGCGTCGCACGGGCCACGTGCGCGTTGGTGTTGTACCGCGACAGACCGACGATTGCGCCGCGGGCGTCGGATCGCCAATAGGGGGCGAACAATCCGGAGAATGCCGGCACGAAGTAGACCCCGCCGTTGTCGTCGACCTGACGGGCCAGTGACTCGCTTTGTGCGGCGCCGCTGATGATGCCGAGCTGATCCCGCAGCCACTGCACCGCCGATCCGGTTACTGCGATCGAACCCTCAAGTGCATAAACAGGTTTGGCGTCGCCGAATTGGTAGCAGACGGTGGTCAGCAGACCGTTCTCGGACCGCACAATCGTCTCACCAGTGTTCAGCAACAGGAAATTGCCGGTGCCGTAGGTGTTCTTCGCCTCGCCGGAGTTCAGGCAGACCTGGCCGACCATCGCGGCGTGCTGGTCGCCGAGCACGCCGGTGATCGGAACCTCACCGCCGACCGGCCCGTCTTCGGTCGTGACGCCGTAGGGTTGCAGCGCCGACGACGGCTCGATTTTGGGCAGCATCTCCCGCGGGATGTCGAAAAACGACAGCAGCTCGTCGTCCCAGTCCAGTGTCTCCAAGTTCATCAGCATGGTCCGGCTGGCGTTGGTGACGTCGGTGACGTGCACCCCGCCGCGCGGACCGCCGGTCAGGTTCCACAGCACCCAACTGTCGGCGGTGCCGAACAGCGCGTCGCCGCGACGGCCCGCGTCGCGCACCTCGTCGACATTCTCCAAGATCCACTGCAACTTCCCGCCGGAGAAATATGTCGCCGGCGGCAGTCCGGCTTTACGGCGGATCACGTCGCCGCGACCGTCGCGGTCCAACGCGGTGGCAATGCGGTCGGTGCGGGTGTCTTGCCAGACAATCGCGTTGTAATACGGCCGCCCGGTCTTGCGATCCCACACCAGAGTCGTCTCGCGCTGGTTGGTGATGCCCAGTGCCGCAATGTCTTTCGAGGTGAACTTGGACGAGTTCAACACAGTCCGCAGCACCGAGACGGTGCGCTCCCAGATCTCCACCGGGTTGTGTTCGACCCAACCGGCTTTGGGCAGGATCTGGTCGTGCTCGAGTTGGTGGCGGCCCACTTCGGTGCCGTCCTGATCGAAGATCATGCAGCGGGTGCTGGTGGTGCCCTGATCGATGGCAGCTATCAAGTCAGGAGATTCGGCCAAGATGCACTCCTAAAGTGGCGGGATTGCTTCATCGTTCATGATTGCTTATGTGGCTGTTGACATCGAGGGGATGCCACGCGGCGGTCCCGACGCGTCGTGGCTCGACCGGCGGCTGGAAACCCAACGGCTGGAGTACATCGACCGCGACGACGCAGGGAGGAAGAAGCGGGCGGCGATCCGTTCCCTGGATCGCATGGGACGGCTGTTCGGGCTGCACAAGACCATCGCCGGCATCGTGCTCGAGGAAGTCCGCGACGTGGTCGAACCCAGGATCCTCGAACTCGGGTCCGGCCACGGCGGGCTCTCCCGCACCCTGCTGAGCATCCACCCCGGCGTGCGGCTCACCGTCACCGACGTGGATCCGGCACTGGTGGCCGCCATCGGCGCCGGCGACCTCGGTTCGCACCCGCGCGCCACCGTCCGGGTGATGGACGCGACCGCCATCGACGCACCCGACGGCGCCTTTGACCTCGCCGTCTTCGCCCTGTCGTTTCACCATCTGCCGCCGCTGCCGGCGGCCCGGGTGTTCGCCGAAGGCACGCGCGTCGCGGCGAAATTGGTGATCATCGACCTGCCCCGGCCGCGGCCGGCGCTGCACATCCTGCGACTGGCGCACATGCTGCCGCTGGCGATGTTCGCGATGACGCATGACGGCGTGATCAGCTCGCTGCGAGCGTACAGCCGCTCCGCGCTCCTCGCGCTGGCCCGGCACGCCGACCCTGCGATCGAAGTCACGTTGCGGGGCGGCACCGTGTTCAACAGGTCCTTACGGCCCCTGCCGCTGGTCGCGGTGGCAAGCCGGTTGCGCAGCGCCCGCTGAACCTGTTGCATCGTTGTTGTGGGCGAAGAGGTCAAGCGCACCACGTATGACCGTGCACATCGGCGGGAATACCGGCGCAAGGTGCAGCTGTGTCTCGATGTCCTCGAGACGATGCTCACCCGCAGCAGCTTCGACGTCGAGCAGCCGCTGACCGGCATGGAGATCGAATGCAATCTTGTCGATGCCGACTATCAACCAGCCATGTCCAACCGATTCGTGCTGGAGGCGATCGCCGACCCGGCCTACCAAACCGAATTGGGCGCCTACAACATCGAATTCAACGTGCCACCCCGTCCGCTGCGCGGTCGCACCGGTCTGGACCTCGAACAAGAGGTCCGCACCAGCCTCAATGACGCGGAGCTGAAAGCGAATTCAAGCGGATCGCACATCGTCATGATCGGCATCCTGCCCACCCTGATGCCCCAACATCTCTCGGACAGCGGATGGATGAGCGAATCGCTGCGTTACACCGCTCTCAACGAGTCCATCTTCCGCGCCCGCGGTGAGGACATCCCCATCAACATTGCCGGTCCGGAGCCGCTGCACTGGCAGGCCGGCTCGATAGCACCCGAATCCGCCTGCACCAGCATGCAATTGCACCTGCAGGTGGCACCGGAGGATTTCGCCGCCAACTGGAATGCGGCGCAGGTCCTGGCGGGACCGCAATTGGCATTGGCCGCGAATTCGCCGTTCTTCTTCGGCCACCGACTCTGGTCGGAAACCCGTATCGAACTGTTCGCACAGTCCACCGACACCCGATCGGAGGAATTGAAAGTTCAGGGCGTACGGCCCCGGGTGTGGTTCGGTGAGCGCTGGATCGGCTCTGTTGCCGACCTGTTCAAGGAGAACGTCCGCTATTTTCCGTCTCTCCTTCCCGAGGTGTC
This sequence comes from Mycobacterium sp. NGS61, assembly GCF_059812325.1. Lineage (NCBI taxonomy): Bacteria > Bacillati > Actinomycetota > Actinomycetes > Mycobacteriales > Mycobacteriaceae > Mycobacterium > Mycobacterium sp. NGS61. The sequence continues at coordinate 507,129 of NZ_JCALCL010000004.1, read as the reverse complement.
CGACGAAGACCCCGTCGCCGAACTGACCGCGGGACGCGCCCCGGCGCTGTCGGAACTTCGTCTGCACAACGGCACGGTCTACCGGTGGAATCGCCCGGTGTACGACGTGGTGGACGGCCGCCCGCATCTACGGCTGGAGAACCGCGTATTACCGGCCGGACCCAGTGTTGTTGACATGCTTGCAAATTCGGCTTTCTATTACGGCATGCTGCGCAGCTTGTCGGAGGCCGAGCGGCCGGTGTGGACGGAGATGAGTTTTCCGGTGGCACAACGTAATTTCTTGCAGGCGGCGCAGCAGGGTATCGAGGCACAGTTGCACTGGCCCGGCGTCGGGGTGATCGGTACTCAACGATTGGTGTTGGACACGTTGCTTCCGATGGCGGATGCCGGCCTGCAGCGCTGGGGTGTCGAGGTGGCAGTGCGGGACCGGTTTCTCGGCGTGATCGAGGCCCGCGCGAAGGCCCGGCGTAACGGTGCGAGTTGGCAGGTGGCCACCGTCGCAGCATTGGAGGAAGCGGGAATGACCCGGCCACAGGCCCTGGCCGAGATGTTGCGCCGATACTGTGCGCACATGCACGCCAACGAACCGGTGCACACCTGGGATATCTAGCGGCGCGTACGTTGGGGTCATGACGACACCGGAGCCGATGGACTGGGACGCGGCGTACAAAGAGGAAGTCTTCCAGGCGCCGCCACCGTGGAATATCGGCGAACCGCAACCAGAGCTTGCCGCACTGATCTCTGCGGGAAAGGTGCACGGCGTGGTCCTGGACGCCGGATGCGGGGTCGCCGAATTGTCGTTGACACTGGCAGCTGCTGGATACACCGTTGTCGGCGTCGATAATTCGCCGACCGCCATTGCTGCGGCCATCAAGGCGGCGGAAGAGCGCGGACTGGGTAATGTCACGTTCGCCGTCGACGACATCACCAAGTTCTCCGGATACGACGAACGGTTCGGCACGGTGATCGACAGCACGCTGTTCCATTCGTTGCCGGTCGAGGATCGCGACGCGTATCTGCAAGCGGTACATCGCGCGGCGGCTCCCGGCGCGAACTATTACGTGCTGGTGTTCGCCAAAGGCGCGTTCCCCGAGGATCTTCCGGTCAAGCCGAACGAAGTGGACGAGGACGAGTTGCGCGCCGCCGTCGGCAAGTACTTCGAAATCGACGAGGTGCGCCCGGCCGCTGTGCACGCCCGGATGCCCGACCTCCCGGACGCGCCACCGTGGCCGCATCCGCGCGACGACAAGGGCCGCGTGATGATGCCCGCGTTCTTACTGTCCGCGCGTAAGGCTTAGGTGGTGCCTTGCAGGAAGATACCGGCCAGGTGATGCCCGATGTTCTCGATGCCGGAAAGCACGTTGTTGGCGGCCACCCCAAGCGTGCCGATATTGCCGAATCCGGAGATCGCGCTGCCCCAGTTCGAAATCCCTGACGACCCTTCGCCGAAGACATTCCAGCCCGAGGTCGACAGAATTCCCAGCGGGTTCTGGTTGACGAAGCCCGACAACCCGGTTCCCCGGTTGTAGAAGCCCGAACTGCCACCGACGCCGCTGTTGAAGAATCCCGACGACGGGTAGTCGACGGCGTTGAAGAAGCCGGGGGCCGGCGGGATCTGGATTTCCGCGATGGTGGTCGCATCCAGGGTGATGCTGGGGATGTCGATGGCCGGCAGGCTGAAGTCGCCCAGCCCGATCGGTGGGATGACCAATTCCGGGGTGCTGAACGGTGGAATGGTGATCTGCGGAAGGTTGAATGCGTCGAGTTCGATCGGCGGAATGTTGATCGTGGGCAAGCTGAAATCTGGCCAGCTGATTGCCGGTAACTCGAACGGCTCGAGGTGAATCGGGGGAATAGTGATGGGATCGATCGTGAATCCGTTCAGGGTGATCGGCGGGATGCTGTACGGGTTGCCGCCAGGTCCGCTGATGGTGAGGGTGGGCAGCGTCATATCGCCGATCCCCACACTGGGGAAGAAGAACGCTCCGATAGATCCGCCGGCGATATTCGTGATCGTGATCGGAATATTAAACGATTCCAGATTGACACCGAGCGCCGGCAAAATGATGCCGGTATCGATAAGCCGGATCACCGTTTGCCCACCACCACTGATAGCGATATTGAATAGCGGAATGTTCAGCGTGGGGATGGCGATGGAAGGCACGGTCACCGTCGGCAAATTCCATTCGTTTACCGTAACCAGCGGTGTCTCGAAGTTCGGGATAACGATCTCGGGCAGCGTTACCTTAGGTACCGATATAGCTGGTGTGGTGATCTCCGGCAGATCGAACCCGCCGATACTGAACTGGGGCAGCGATCCCGCTTGTATTGCGATCGGCGGCACCGCAATCGCCGGCAGATCGAACGCACCAAGGCCGATCGGCGGCAGCACTAATCCTGGGAAGTCGATCGGACGAATAGTGATCTCTGGCAGCGAGAACGCCCCCACCGGGATCGGGGGGACGTGGATGGGCGGCAGCGTGATGTCAGGGGTGCCGATTCTGACGTAGGCCCCGCCCTGGTGGTCACCGGTGAAGAAGAAGCCGTTGTTCTGGTTACCGAAGTTGAAGGCACCGGTGTTGAGGTTGCCCGAATTGAAGAATCCGGTGTTGGTGTTGCCGATGTTGAAGCTTCCGGTGTTCGTCGAGCCCGGGTTGACGTCACCGGTGTTGAAGCTACCGACGTTGTAGCTCCCGGAGTTGGTTGAACCCGCGTTGAAGTTACCGGTATTGAAGGAGCCGGGGTTGAAGAATCCAGTGTTGGCAATACCCGAGTTGCCAAAGCCCGTGTTGTAGCTACCGGAGTTGAAAAGCCCGAAGTTGCCGGTTCCCGAGTTGAAGAAACCGATGTTCCCGCTGCCGGAGTTGAACAGACCGATGTTGTTGGTACCAGAATTCAGCTGGATGCCGACTTGGTTGTCCCCGGTGAGCCCGATGCCGAAGTTGTTGTTACCAGTGTTTCCGAACCCGACGTTGAAGTTACCGGAATTAGCGAAACCCTGATTGCCGCCACCGAAATTACCGAATCCGAGGTTCGAGATACCCAGGTTGCCCCAGCCGATGTTGGAATTACCCAAGTTGGCTGAGCCGATGTTGCCGTTGCCGGAGTTGCCATTGCCGAAGTTGCCGATACCAACGTTGCCCAGACCGATATTCGAGGCACCGACGTTGGCCAGGCCGATGGTGATGTCGATCGTCCGAGTGGCCGCTGCGGCCAACGGCGTGCTCCCGGCCATACCGGCCAGCGCTTGCAGTGGCTGCGCGAACGGTACGAGCGCGGAGACCGCGGCCGACGCGCCGCTGTAATAGCCAACCATCGCGGCGACATCGGCGGCCCACATCTCCTCGTAGACCGCTTCGGCGGCCGCGATCGCCGGCGCGTTGAACCCGAAGATGTTCGACACCACCAGGCGCACGAAGTCGGTTCGATTGGCGGCCACGGCAAGGGGATGCACGGCAGCCGCCACCGCCGATTCGAAAGCACTCACCGCCGCTTGGGCCTGCGCCGCGGCGACGGAAGCATGCGTGGCCGCCGAACTCAGCCACCCCGCGTACGGCAGTGCCGCTGACGCCATCGCTGCCGCCGCCGGCCCCTGCCACGCCTGGCCGGCCAGACCCGAGGTCACTGACGCGAAAGTCTCAGCGGCTGAACTCAATTCCGCGGACAGACCGTCCCAGGCCGCAGCGGCCTCCAGCAGCGGGCCTGGTCCGGCGCCGGTGAAGAGCCGCAACGAGTTGAGTTCGGGTGGCAGCACAAAGAAACTCATCAGGGACCTTTCACCGGAGTCGTCAGCGACCTGCAGCGAAAGGGCATAGGTGCCCACCCTGCACCCAAACGCGTACCGAGCGTCAAGTTACTCCACACGCGTGCAACGTGACTAGTACCTCGACGGCATTTCCCGGGACCTTTTGGATGGATCAAATGCTCCGGCCAAACTTCGCGGTATGTCTAGTCGGCGGTGGTCGCCGCAGTCGCTTCGATCAGCGATTCGGCGAACATCTCCAGATCTTCGGCCGTGGTGTCCAGGTGCGGCGAAATGCGCAGTACGGGCGCGGTCAACTCCAATGGGGCACGCGGCAGCCCAGCATAGGTGGTCAGGATGCCTCGCTCGGCCAGCAACCAGGCCCGCACCGCTTCGACGTCAGCGCCGTCGACCGGCAGCAGCGTGGTGATCGCGCTGGATTCGTTCACCTCCTCGATCACCAGCCAACCGTCGACATCGGCCAACAGCGACCGCGCCGCCGCGCCGAGGTCCGCCAACCCGGCACGCACCGACTCCGGCCCACAGGCCAGGTACTCCCCTACCGCCACCGAGAAACCCACGCGCGCCGCGACATTCGCCTCACCAAAGCCGAGCTCCGCGCCCGGCACCCGCGGCGTCAACCGCTGCATCAGATCGGGTCGCACCGCAAGCACGCCAACGCCCCGCGGCCCGGCGAGCCATTTGCGCGACGACGCATAGGTGACGTCGGCACCCACCGCGCAGTCGATCTGACCCAGTGCCTGAGCGGCATCCACCACCAGCGGCAAACTCAGCTCCCGGCACAACTCGGCCACCATCGCCAGCGGTTGCACCGTGCCGCGGTGGCTGGCCACCGGGGTGAGATGCACCAGGTCCGGGGGGTTCTCCTCCAGGTCGAAAGCCGCGTCGTCGATCGCCAGCCGGCCGTCGTCCAGCGTCGGCAGCTGACGCACCTCGAACCCGTGCGCAGCCATCACGGTCAGGTTCGGACCGTACTCACCGGGCAGGCAGGCCAGCACCCTGCGGTCGGCCGGCCAACTGCTCAGCAGCAGATCCAGCGCGTGCAACGACCCGGTGGTGAACACCACCTCCGCATCGAGTGCCCCGCACAAGGTTGCGACGCCGACACGCCCGGCGTCCAGGACCGACGTCGCGGCCTCAGCAGCGACGTATCCGCCGACCTCCGCCTCGTGCACGGCGTGCCGCGCCGCAGCGTCCAGCGCGGCGAAACTCTGCCGCGAACAGGCAGCACTGTCCAGGTGCAACCCGGCCGCCGGCGGCCGGGAATCTCGCCAAAGCTGCTGCAGCGACGTCATTTAACGGCCAGCGACAAACCGAAGTCACCCGCGTCGTCGGTCCACCACCGCAGGCGGCGCAGGCCGGCGGCGGCCAATTCGGCTTCGACCGCATCCGGGCGGAACTTGCACGACACCTCCGTCAGCATCTCTTCGCCCGCGTCGAAGTCGACGGTCAGGTCGAGCGCACCAACGCGGACCCGCTGGGGTCGGGTCGAGCGCAGCCACATCTCGATGCGTTCCTCCTCGGCGTTCCACCGCGCGACGTGCTCAAAGGCGTCGACGTCGAAATCCCCGGCGAGCTGGCGGTTGATCACCGCCAGCACGTTGCGGTTGAACTGAGCGGTGACACCCGCGGCGTCGTCGTAGGCTCTGATCAACCGGGCGGTGTCCTTCACCAGATCGGTACCCAACAGCAGGCTGTCACCGGGACGCATCACCCCGGAAAGCGCCGTCAGGAAGTCCGAGCGCGGGCCCGGCGTCAAATTGCCGATCGTGGAGCCCAAGAACACGAACAACCGCCGGCCACCGGAGGGGATCTCGGTCAGGTGCTCTTCGAAATCCCCGCACACGGCGTTGATCTCGATGCCCGCGTATTCACGCTGAATGGCGGCGGCAGCCCCGGACAGCACGCTGGCGTCGACGTCGAACGGTACGAAGCTGCGCAGCGCCCCACCTGCGCGCAACGCGTCGAGCAGGAGTCGGGTCTTCTCCGAGGTTCCGCTGCCCAGTTCGACCAATGTGTCGGCCTGGCTGGCCGCGGCGATTTCGGCAGCGCGGGCGCGCAGGATCGCGGCCTCGGCCCGGGTCGGGTAGTACTCCGGCAACCGGGTGATCTGGTCGAACAACTCGCTGCCGACCGCATCGTAGAACCACTTGGGCGGCAACGATTTCGGTGTCTGCTGCAGACCGGCCAACACGTCACGGCGCAACGCGCGCAGGGCCGCGTCGGCTGCGAGATGGTTCGATAACGTGAGCGTCATCAGATTCCTTTCGGGCGGTTGAGCGCTACGACGGTCACACCGCCGTGGTCGACCTCCACCAGATGGCGGTCGGGCACGTCTTCCCAATCCGGGTCGTCATCGTAGGGTTCGCTGGCCAGCACGACGCCGTCGCCGCGACGCAGGATGGACAGCGTGTCACCCCACGCAGTGGCGATGAGACGCGAACCGTTGGCGGCCAGGATGTTCAGTCTGGCCAGCGGATCGGCGGTACCGATCTCGACGATGGTCTGAGCCAGAGTGTCTACCCCCTGGGCGAACACATATGCGGCGAGAACCGCACTGTCGCACACGGATTCGGCCGCACCAGTCGCAGGCAGCACCGTCCGGTCGACCACGCCGTTATGCGAGAGCAACCACTGGCCGTCGGTGAACGGCGCTGTCGCACTCGGCTCGATGGGCATACCGATGGTCGCCGAACGCACCGCCGCCACCACGCAATGGCTGTGCAACGCCGGCGCCACCGACGCGAACGACGGGTCTGCCCACAACGGGGCCGCGCTGCGCCAGCGTCGCGGCGTGTCACCGTCGAAAAAGCCCACGCCCCAGCCGTCCGCGTTCATCAACCCGTGCTGCTGGCGGCGCGGCGCATAGGACTGCACCCGCAGAGCCTGCGGCGGATCGAGCACCAGCGAAGCGACGCTGACGGACGTTCCGAACCACCCCAGATGACGGCACATCAGACCGACCACGCAAGGCGCACACCGGAAAAGATCTGCCGACGGTAGGGGTGATCCCAGTTGCGAAAGCTCGGCCGCAGGATGGACGGCGCCACCGCCCAGGACCCGCCGCGCAGCACCCGGTAGTCCCCGTCGAAGAACGGTTGGGAGTAACGCTCATAAATCATCGGCACGAAACCGGGCCACGGGCGCAGCGGCGAACTTGTCCACTCCCAGACATCCCCGAGCATCTGCTCGACGCCGTATGCCGACGCGCCGGACGGGTAGGCGCCGACGGGTGCCGGACGCAGGGACTCCCCGCCGAGGTTGGCGCGTCGGGCGCAGGGCTCGTCATCTCCCCAGGGGTAGCGGCGGCGCGAGCCGGTCGCGGGATCCCAGGCGCAGGCCTTCTCCCATTCGATTTCGGTGGGCAGCCGGGCACCGGCCCACGCCGCGTAGGCCTGGGCCTCGAAGTAGCTGACGTGCTGGACCGGTTCGTCCGCGGGAATGTGCTCGACATAGCCGAACCTGGTTCGCGTCCGGCCGTCCGGACTCCAGAACTGCGGCGCCTGCAGACCCGCCTGCTGCCGGTGTTGCCAACCGCGGCGCGACCACCAGCGCGGATCCGCGTACCCGCCGTCGTCGACGAAGTGCCGCCATTCGCCGTTGGTGACCGGCACCCGGCCGATCCGGAAGGTCGGCACCTCCACGACGTGCGCGGGACGTTCGTTGTCCAGCGAGTGCGGCTCCGTCGCGGCGTCCACACCCAGCACGAACGGCCCGGCAGGCACCAGCACCGACGTTCCCGGCAAGCCGGCCCGGCCCGTCGGCAGCACGGTGGCGTTGGCCAGCAGCGGCGCACCGGTGCGCAGGTTGAGGGCCTGCAGCATGGTTTCGCCGTGCTGGCTCTCATGGCTGATGACCAGGCCGAACTGGAAGTCGCCGGCGTCCTCGGGGAGCGCATCCAGCGCGTCCAACGCGGCCGCCCGCACGGTGCGGCAGTAGGACCGGGCCTCGGCCGGGGACAGCAACGGCAAATCGACCCGGCTGGCGCGGGAGTGCACGAAAGCGTCGTACAGCCCCTCGATCTCCGGGGGCAGGGTGCCTGGACACCGCACGTCGCCGCCGCGCAAGAGCCACAGTTCTTCCTGCTGGCCGATGTGGGCCAGGTCCCACACCAGCGGACTCATCAGCGGGTCGTACTGGCGCAGCAGTTCGTCGTCATCGAAGTCCACCAGCCGCAGGGTGCGTGTCCGTGCCCGCTCCAGATCCTCGGCGAGCCGGTCGCGTGCGATCACGAGTCACCCTGCGCCAACCGGGTGACCGTGACGGCGATGCCGTGTTCGATCACCCGGTCGGCGAAGTCGTCGGCGGGACATCGCCCGAGTTCAACGTCGAGTAGCAGCCGCTGCACCGCCGGAGCGAGCGCGGCGGGCGCGCGCTCGGCGGCGATCGCGACACAGCGGTTGGCCGCGGTGTACAGGCGCCGGTCAAGCAGCCCGACCCGGGCCGCGGTGTCCCACGCGGTGGCCACCGGCTCGACAGCCTCAGCTGCGAGCTGTGCCGCCACAGGATCATCGAGGAGAGTGACCAGGGTGAACACCAGCGCCGGCCAGATGTTCGCGGGGAGGCTGTCGAGGTAACGGATCTCCAGCCATCGCCGCGGCCGCACCGGCGGAAACAGCGTGGTCAGGTGATACTGCAGGTCGGCGAGGTTGGGGCGGCGCGCGTCAAGCAGAACCCGCCCGTCCACCCAGTCGGTGAACGGCACATAGTGCGTAACCGGGGATGCCTGCTGGGATCCCGGACTTCGGACCAGCATCACCGGCGCCTTCAGCGCGTACCGTGCCCAGTCGGTGCCGGGATCGTCGCCGCTGACCCCGAGCACCGGCCCGCACCGCGCGGAGTCCATCTGGCCCCAGACCCGCTGCCGGGTGGACTGCCAGCCCGAGAACTCGCCATTGAGCATCGGGGAGTTGGCGGCGATCGCGATCATGGTCGGCCCCAGGGCATGGGCCAGCCGCACCCGACCCGCCCAGCCTGACTCCGGGCCGGCGTCCAGATTGACCTGGATCGACGCCGTCGAGGTCATCATGGCCGCGCCGGCCGCCCCACTGTCACTGGCTGCGAAAAACTGCTCCATGGCCCGGTACCGTGCGCCGGGATTGATCCTGGCCGGTGACCGCAACGGGTCGGTGCCCAGAAACACCAATCCCATCCCCGCCTCGGCGACAGCTGCCCGCAATACCGCCTGATCGCGGCGCATCGCGTCGATCGCGTTCAGCACGCCGTCGGCCGGCGGACCGGAAAGTTCCACCGCACCACCGGGTTCCACGGTGACCGCACTGCCGCCCGGGAGCGGACCCAGCCAATCGAGCACGCCGGAGATCTCCCCCCAGCTCGGACGACGGGCCGGATCGGCGGGGTCGAAGCAGTGTGCCTCGACCTCCAGACCGACCCGCCCGAGCGGACCGTCCACCAGGCATTCATCGGCGATGAGCTGCGCAACCGCGGCCGAGCTGTCCAGCTCGGCATCGAGCGACAACGCGGCGGCGGTGCCGGCGGTCCGGGTCATAGCACCATCCCTCCGGAACCCAGCTGATTCGCAACGGTGATTACGACAACCACCATCACTTCATCTTCCAGACGGCGCCGACATATTCCCGCACGGTTGGAGTGCACGGGTTAAACATGTACCCAATTTCCGTCCGGCCGCTCGGCCTGGCGGCCCCTCGAGCTGGCCCCGGAATACCGGCGTCAACCCAGATTCGCCCGCACGCCCTCCTCCACCTTCTTGCCCAAGTCGGGGTCGACGTTTCGCCAGTACTCGAACACCCGCGACAGGACCGGCTCCTTCACACCATCAGAGACATGCCCGATGATGTTATGCGCCAACCGATCCCGCTGGGCGTCGTCGAGAACGTCGCGGACCAGGGTGCCGGCCTGGCCCCAGTCGTCGTCCTCCGGCCGCAGCGTGTACGCCGAGCGGACCATCTCGCCGTCGGCGAACCAGCGCACCTCGGCAGCGCGACGCGGATCTGCGTGCGGCCCACCGAACGAATTGGGCGCATACACCGGGTCGGACGCATTCTTGATCCGCATCGCCCCATCCTTGGAATAGCTGTTGACTTCAACGTGAGGCGAATTCACCGGAATCTGCTTGTAGTTGACGCCCAACCGGGCCCGGTGCGCGTCGGCGTAGGAGAAACCCCGGCCCAGCAACATCTTGTCCGGGCTCAACCCGGTGCCCGGCACGATGTTGTTGGGCTCGAACGCCGCCTGCTCCATTTCGGCGTGATAGTCGGTGACGTTGCGGTTCAGCGTCATCTTGCCGACGTCGATCAGCGGGTAGTCGCCGTGCGGCCACACCTTGGTGAGGTCGAAGGGATTGAACCGGTAGGTCTTGGCCTCCTCGAACGGCATGATCTGCATCTTGAGCGTCCAGCTGGGGAAGTTTCCGGCCTCGATGCTGTCGTACAGATCGCGCTGGTGATAGTCGCCGTCCTCACCGGCCAGCCGGTCGGCGTCCTCCTGCGTGAGGAAGTCGATGCCCTGGTCGGTGATGAAGTGATACTTCACCCAGAAGATCTCGTCGTTGGCGTTGATCCAGCTGTAGGTGTGGCTGCTGTATCCGTTCATGTGCCGCCAGTTCTTCGGGATACCGCGATCCCCCATCAACCACGTCACCTGATGCGCCGACTCCGGCGTGAGAGTCCAGAAGTCCCACTGCATGTTGTGGTCGCGCACATTGCTTGCCTGGAGCCGCTTCTGGGACCGGATGAAGTGCTGGAACTTCAACGGGTCGCGAATGAAGAAAACCGGGGTGTTGTTGCCGACCATGTCGAAGTTGCCTTCGCTGGTGTAGAACTTCAGCGCGAAGCCACGGGGGTCGCGCCAGGTGTCTGGGCTGCCGCGCTCGCCGGCCACCGTCGAGAACCTGGCCACCATCTCGGTCTTGGCACCCGGCTGGAATACCGCGGCCCGGGTGTACTGGCTCACGTCGTTGGTCACCTCGAACTGGCCGAACGCGCCGCCGCCTTTGGCGTGGGGCTGACGCTCCGGGATGCGCTCCCGGTTGAATTGCGCCATCTGCTCGATCAGGTAGTGGTCCTGCAGCAGCAGTGGGCCGTCCGGACCGATGGACAACGACTCCTTGTCGCTGGGTGCCGGGCTGCCACCGTCGGTGGTGGTGTAACGCTCCGTCATTACGTTATCTCCTGTAACTGGGCTGTTAACGGAAAACTCAAGGGCTGCAAAGTTATTCGAGAAAGACGGCTAGCGCCCGGGCGCACTGGTGGACGGCGCGCCGGGTCCGGAGGTATTCGGGGACTGACCCGGACCTGGCGGACCATTGGGACCCCCGGGCGGGAGGCCGGGCCCCATCCCAGGCGGCGGAGGTCCGGGTTGCCAACCCGGACCACCGGGCTGGAACATGCCGTGGTGATGGCGGTGATGGTGGTGGCACTTGCCGGCGCCGACCACCATCGCCCCGGCGAAGAACAGGGTCGAGGCGATGAACGTGATGCCGGCGACGATCACCACCCACGCGGCAACCCGGAAGAGGGGCGGCGGTTTTTCGTAGTGGCGCGGCGGCGGGGGTGGCGGGGCGGTGTCGGTCGAGGCGGTGGAAGTCGGCGGCAGGGCGGTATCACTCACATCTTCGAATATTGCCTAGGTCCGCGGCACCGTAAAGGGATGCGGCAACAAAGTTGCCGTGAATTGATGAAGCCCGGCGCTCTGACGAGCGCCGGGCGTCGATTATGCCGAGATTCAGCGACCGGGAGTCGGGGCGACCGTGGTGGACGGCGAGACCGAGGGAGGTACCTGGCCGGGACCGCCGGGCCCGTTGCCGGGGGCAACTGACGGGGCCCCGCCCCCGGGGTAACCCGAGCGATGGAACATCGCCGGGTGGTGCTTGTGGTGGCGGTGATGGCCGCCGCCGTGCCCGGCGGCCAGGCCCAGCCGGAATCCGGTGAAGAAGATGACCGAGACGATGAACACGATGCCGGCGACGATGGCGACCCAAGCCGCGGCCTTGAAGACCTTCGGCGTGCGGTGTTCGACGCGTTCTGCAGGGGCGACCGCGGTGGTGGTGGTAGTGGGCGGGATGTCAGAAATTTGGCTCATGAAATGGATGATGCCGGGCCAACCAGTAGTGACCGCTATGGGCAAGCTATGTAGCAGCTATGACTGCGCAGCCAGCAGCTCCGCGATCTGAATGGTGTTCAGCGCGGCGCCCTTGCGCAGATTGTCCCCGGAGATGAACAGCGCCAGTCCGCGCCCGTCCGGGACGCCGGGGTCGTGGCGGATCCGGCCGACCAGGGACTCGTCAACACCGGCGGCGGCCAGCGGGGTGGGCACGTCGACCAGTTTGACCCCCGGCGCGCCGTCCAACAGTTCGCGCGCCCGCTCGGGGGAGAGTGGCCGGGCGAACTCGGCGTTGATGGACAGCGAGTGCCCGGTGAACACCGGGACCCGTACACAGGTGCCGCTGACCAGCAGGTCCGGAATGCCCAGGATCTTGCGGCTCTCCGAACGCAGCTTCTGGTCCTCGTCGGTCTCCCCGGAGCCGTCGTCGACCAGGGACCCCGCCAGCGGCACCACGTTGAACGCGATCGGGGCGACGTACTTGCTCGGCGGGGGAAAATCGACCGCACGTCCGTCGTGCACCAACTGCTCGGCGCCGTCGATCACCGCACGCGCCTGGGTGGCAAGTTCCTCGACCCCGGCCAGGCCACTGCCCGAAACCGCCTGGTAGGACGACGCGACGAAACGGGTCAGCTGCGCCTCGTCATGCAGCACTTTGAGGACCGGCATCGCGGCCATCGTGGTGCAGTTCGGGTTGGCGATGATGCCTTTTGGGCGATTACCGGCATCCCGTTCGAAATTCACTTCAGAAACCACCAGCGGCACATCGGGGTCCTTGCGCCAGGCCGAGGAGTTGTCGATCACCGTCACTCCGGCCGCGGCGAACCGCGGCGCCTGCACCTTCGACATGGCTCCCCCGGCGGAGAACAGCGCGATGTCCAGGCCGGTCGGGTCCGCGGTTTCGGCGTCCTCGACCTCGATCTCCTGGCCCCGGAACGGTAGCTTGCGGCCCTGGGAGCGGGCCGAGGCGAAGAACCGCACGGATTCGGCCGGGAAATCCCGTTCCTCGAGCAGGGTGCGCATCACCTGGCCTACCTGGCCGGTGGCGCCGACTACACCAATCGACAGGCCCATCTACCGGCCCGTCCCCGCGTACACCGTCGCCTCCTCCTCGCCGCCCAGGCCGAAGGCTTCGTGCAACGCCACGACGGCCTTGTCCAGTTCGGTGTCGCGGCACAGTACTGAGATCCTGATCTCAGAGGTGGAGATCAGCTCGATGTTGACGCCGACCGCGGCCAGCGCCTCACAGAACGTCGCGGTCACGCCGGGGTGGCTGCGCATACCGGCTCCGATCAGCGACACTTTGCCGATGTGGTCGTCGTAGAGCAGTTGCAGGAAGCCGATCTCGTCTTTGAGCGAGTCCAGCTTGGCCACCGCGGTCGGCCCGCTGTCGCGAGCGCAGGTGAAGGTGATGTCGGTCTTGCCGTCCTCCACCTTGGACACGTTCTGCAACACCATGTCGATGTTCACGTCGGCGTCGGCGACGGCTCGGAACACTTTGGCCGCATAGCCGGGGATGTCGGGGATCCCGACGATGGTTACCTTGGCCTCGCTGCGGTCGTGCGCGACTCCGGTCAGGATGGGGTCTTCCATGGCGATGTCCTTGATCGATCCGACGACGACGGTGCCTGGCCGGTCCGAGTAGGACGACCGAACATGCACTGGCAGGTTGTAACGGCGGGCATATTCGACGCACCGCAGCATCAGCACCTTGGCCCCGCAGGCCGCCATCTCGAGCATCTCCTCGAAGGTGACGGTGTCGAGCTTGCGGGCATTAGGGACGATCCGCGGGTCGGCGCTGAAAATGCCGTCTACATCGGTGTAGATCTCGCAGACGTCGGCGCCGAGCGCCGAAGCCAGCGCGACCGCCGTGGTGTCCGACCCGCCGCGACCCAGCGTGGTGACGTCGCGGGTGTCCTGGCTGACACCCTGGAAGCCGGCCACCAGGACGATCCGGCCCTCGTCCAGCGCGGCCTGCAACCGGCCGGGCGTGACGTTGATGATTTTGGCGTTGCCGTGCGTGCCGGTGGTGATGACACCGGCCTGCGAACCGGTGAACGAGCGGGCGTGGGCGCCCAACGACTCGATCGCCATGGCTACCAGCGCATTGGAGATGCGCTCACCCGCGGTCAGCAGCATGTCGAGTTCGCGCGGCGGGGGCACCGGGCAGACCTGTTGGGCCAGGTCGAGCAGGTCATCGGTGGTATCGCCCATCGCGGACACCACTACGACGACGTCATTGCCCTGCTTCTTGGTCTCCACGATCCGCTCGGCAACGCGACGAATCCGGTCGGCGTCAGCCACCGAGGATCCGCCGTACTTCTGCACGACGAGCGCCACTGAATTGTCCTGTCTGGGATTACTTAACCGGCTCTAAGTCCACAACAGGATACGCGGCGGCGCATCTCGATTTACATCGACGCGTAGTCGATACGGTGCAGGGGTGAGCAAGGAGCACAAGCCGGTCAGGCGCCGATTGGGCCGGGCACGGGATCGGCTGCGGGAGTGGCCCACGGTGGATTTCGGCTACCGCATCCTGGTGGGCGTCGTAGGCGTGGCGCTACTGACAGTGGGGATCATCGCCATCCCCTATCCGGGACCGGGCTGGGCGATCGTGTTCCTGGGGCTGGCCGTGCTGGCCACCGAGTTCGACGTTTTCCGGCGGCTGCTGAAGTACGTCCGTGGTCGCTACGACGCTGTCATGCAGTGGCTTGGCCGGCAGCATCCGGCGGTACGGGCCGCCGCGACATTGCTCACCGCCGCCGTGACGGTTGCGACATTGTGGCTGCTGGGCAGTTTCGGCTGGGTGGCCGGACTGGTGGGGTTGGACTGGGATTGGCTGAAGAGCCCGCTACAAAGGTGAATCCATGCGGTTTTGGTGATCGGGCCGACCGCGGTAGAGTTCAGCACGTGCAGCGGGTGCTCCTTCTCGGACGCCGCGACGGGGTCTGATCCAGACCGGCTTCCCGTCGCGGGTGTTTCGCGATGCGCCGGTCTGAGGTTCCTCATTCACACCCCCTGGAGCACCCACCGTGACTAATCCCAATTCATCCGATGCCTACGTATCGGCCCGCACCGTCATCAAACCCGCCGGCCCGCCGCGGTCCGGTCAGCCCGCCTGGAACCCGCAACGCGGCACATCGATGCCGGTCAACCGCTACCGCCCGTTCGCCGACGAGGTCGAGCCGATCCGGCTGACCGACCGCACCTGGCCCGACCGCGTCATCGAGCACGCACCGCTGTGGTGTGCCGTCGACCTGCGCGACGGAAATCAGGCGTTGATCGACCCGATGAGTCCGGCCCGCAAACGGCGCATGTTCGATCTGCTGGTCCGGATGGGCTATAAGGAGATCGAGGTCGGTTTCCCCTCAGCCAGCCAGACCGACTTCGACTTCGTCCGCGAGATCATCAACGACGGCGCCATCCCGGACGACGTCACCATTCAGGTGCTGACCCAGTGTCGTCCCGAATTGATCGAACGCACCTTCCTCGCGTGCGACGGCGCGCCGCAGGCGATCGTGCACTTCTACAACTCGACGTCGATCCTGCAGCGCCGGGTGGTGTTCCGCGCCGACCGGGACGCGGTGCAGGCCATCGCGACCGACGGCGCGCGCAAGTGCGTCGAGGAAGCGGCCAAGTACCCGGGAACCCGGTGGCGCTTCGAATATTCGCCGGAGTCCTACACCGGAACCGAGCTGGAGTACGCCCGCGACGTGTGCGACGCCGTGGGTGCTGTCATCCAGCCGACGCCGGACAACCCGATCATCTTCAACCTGCCAGCCACCGTGGAGATGGCCACACCCAACGTCTACGCCGACTCGATCGAGTGGATGAGCCGTAACTTGGCGCGTCGCGACTCCGTCATCCTGAGCCTGCACCCGCACAATGACCGCGGAACCGCCGTCGCCGCAGCCGAACTCGGCTACCAGGCCGGTGCCGACCGGATCGAGGGATGCCTGTTCGGCAACGGCGAACGCACCGGGAACGTGTGCCTGGTCACGCTGGGCCTGAATCTGTTCTCCCGCGGCGTGGACCCCCAAATCGACTTCTCCAACATCGACGAGATCCGCCGCACGGTGGAGTACTGCAATCAGCTGCCGGTCCACGAACGCCATCCCTATGGTGGCGACCTGGTCTATACCGCGTTCTCGGGTAGCCATCAGGACGCCATCAACAAGGGGCTGGACCAGATGAAGGTCGATGCCGATGCCGCGAACTCGGACGTCGAGGACATGTTGTGGCAGGTGCCGTATCTGCCGATCGACCCCAAGGACGTGGGTCGCACCTACGAGGCGGTGATCCGGGTCAACTCGCAGTCCGGCAAGGGCGGCGTGGCCTACATCATGAAGGCCGACCACGGCTTGGCCCTGCCACGCCGGCTGCAGATCGAGTTTTCCCAAGTCATTCAGAAAATGGCGGACGGGGACGGCGGTGAAGTATCGCCCAAGGAGATGTGGGAAGCGTTCTCCGAGGAGTACCTCGCCCCGGTCCTGCCGCTGGAAAGGGTCAAGCAGCGGGTGGACGCGTCCGAAGAAGACACCGGTACCACCACCATTGCGGCCACGGTCAAGATCGACGGGGTGGAGACCGAGATCAGCGGCGCCGGAAACGGCCCACTTGCCGCGTTCATCGACGCGCTGGGGACCGTCGGATTCGACGTGGCGGTGCTGGACTACTCCGAGCACGCGATGAGCGCCGGTGACGACGCGCAGGCCGCGGCGTATGTCGAGGCTTCGGTCGCCGGAAAGACGGTGTGGGGTGTCGGGATCGCCCCGTCGATCACCACGGCATCGCTACGGGCGGTAATGTCAGCGGTGAACCGGGCCTCCCGCTGAGAATTGCGTTCCACAGGGCAAACCCGGCCCTGGGGGGTCGGGGGTCGGGCCGGGTTTGCGGTTTGTTAGCTGAAGAGTGAGTCCCCGGTCGAAATCGCTTACCGGATAAGCGTTTCGAGTCTCTCTCTTACATGTGTTGAATAGCCCGGAGGCTGCGGTACGAAACGTCGAACCGCGATTTGCGGCACATTCGGCACGACGTCAGAACAGAACGAACTGCTCGTCGTCCGCGGTGGCGTCGACGAAGTGCTCCATGCTCCGGCCACCGACGACGGACTCGACGCTGTCCATGAACAGCGCGTCGGGCACCACCGGGACCCCCAACTGCCTGGCGTGATAGCCCTTGCCGTGCTCCGGTGCGGCGTCGTTACACACCACCAGCGAAGTCTCGCGGTCGACGTCATCGCTGTAGGCCAACCCGGCGTGCAGGATCCGCTCGACCAGTTCCTCGTGGGTGCGGCCGACCTCGGCCGCCAGCGCCACCCGCATGCCCTGTACCAGTGGCCGGCCCGAGATGTAGCGACCCGGGTTCAGATAAGGACAGGGCATCCGGGCAGCCAGCGCTTTGAGCGGTCGCAGCTCCTCATGGGTGACCCGCCCGTTCGGCCAGCAGCGCCGGGTCACTGGGCGCACGGGGAGCCAGATGTCGCGGGCCCGCGCCCGCTGCAGGGCAGCGGCGAGCACTTCGGTCAACACCATCGCATCGTCGAACGCGTCGTGCGGGCGTTCCTGAGTCACGCCCCAGTGCGCGGCCAACGTCTGCAGCCGCAGATTCTGCACGCCGAGTTCCA
Organism: Mycobacterium sp. NGS61; assembly: GCF_059812325.1. Taxonomy (NCBI): domain Bacteria; kingdom Bacillati; phylum Actinomycetota; class Actinomycetes; order Mycobacteriales; family Mycobacteriaceae; genus Mycobacterium; species Mycobacterium sp. NGS61. The sequence continues at coordinate 489,658 of NZ_JCALCL010000004.1, read as the reverse complement.
GGCGTCGGGCCAACTCGACCGTGCACATGACTGAGTCGATCGGCAGTTCGGCCCCGGCCATCTCGGCCTCCGCCGCCAGGAACGAATAGTCGAACGCGACGTTGTGGGCCACCAGGGTGCGGCCGCGCAACACCTCGATCACGTCGTCGACGATGTCGGCGAATTGCGGCTGGTCCTCGAGCATCGCGGGGGTCAGTCCGTGCACATGCGTAGGACCCGGGTCCACGCCCGGGTTGAGCAGGCTGACCACTGACTGCTCGACCTGCCCGAACTGATCGAGACCCAGTGCGGCGATACTGATGACCCGGGCCTGACCTGGGCGAAAGCCCGAAGTCTCGACGTCGATGACGGCCCATCCCCCGTCCTGCTCTCGGGCGGGCCGGCCCCAGGACATCCGGTTCATGGGTCGAGGATGGCACGCCCGGCCGACATCGCCGACAAAGCAGCGCGCCGTGTCGGCGCTGAACATGATTGACGGCGACCCGCTTCGCCCGGAAAAGCGCCGCGCTCGCGATCGGCTCGGTTTCTGACGGCGACCCGCTTCGCCCGGAAAAGCGCTGCGCTTGCGATCGCCTTAAACTTCCCCGGGTGATCACCGCTCGCGCACGACTGGCCCTTGCCGCCGGAGCAAGTGCGCGGTGGGCGTCGCGCGTCACCGGTCGCGGGGCCGGCGCGATGATCGGTGGCCTGGTCGCGATGACGCTGGACCGCTCGGTGCTGCGGCAACTCGGAGTGGGTCGGCGCACCGTCATCGTGACCGGCACCAACGGCAAGTCCACGACCACCCGGATGACCGCTGCCGCGCTGAGCACGCTCGGGGCGGTGGCCACCAACGCCGAAGGCGCCAACATGGACGCCGGCCTGGTGGCGGCGCTGGCCGCCGACCGTCGGGCCGGGTTGGCCGCCCTGGAAGTCGACGAGATGCATGTGCCGCACGTGTCGGACGCGGTCGAACCGGCCGCCATCGTGCTGCTCAACCTGTCCCGCGACCAGCTGGACCGGGTCGGCGAGATCAACGTCATCGAACGCACCCTGCGCGCCGGGCTGGCCCGCCATCCCACGGCGGTCGTCGTGGCCAACTGCGACGACGTGCTGATGACGTCGGCCGCGTACGACAGCCCGGACGTGGTCTGGGTGGCTGCGGGCGGATCGTGGGCCAACGACTCGGTGAGTTGCCCGCGCAGCGGTGAGGTCATCGTCCGGGACCGGGGTCACTGGTATTCCACCGGTGCCGACTTCAAACGGCCCAGCCCGCAGTGGTGGTTCGACGAGGAGACGCTATACGGGCCCGACGGGCTGGCGTTGCCGATGCAGTTGGGCCTGCCCGGCGCGGTGAACAGGGGCAACGCGGCGCAGGCGGTGGCGGCCGCCGTCGCGCTGGGCGCCGACCCCGCCAACGCGGTCGCGGCGGTGGCCGGGGTCGACGAGGTCGCCGGGCGGTACCGGACGGTGCGGGTGGGCGCGCACGAGGCCCGGATCCTGCTGGCCAAGAACCCGGCCGGCTGGCAGGAAGCGTTGTCGATGGTCGACAAGCACGCCGACGGTGTGGTGATCGCGGTCAACGGACAGGTGCCGGACGGGGAGGATCTGTCCTGGCTGTGGGACGTCCGGTTCGAGCACTTCGAGAACACCGCCGTTGTCGCGGCAGGCGAGCGGGGCACCGACCTCGCGGTGCGGCTGGGGTACGCGGGCGTCAAGCACACCCTGGTGCACGACACGGTGGCAGCCATCGCGTCGTGTCCACCCGGCCGGGTGGAGGTAGTCGCCAACTACACCGCCTTCCTGCAGCTCAACCGGAGGCTGGCCCGCAATGGCTGAATCCCGCGTGCGGATCGGGCTGGTGTTGCCCGACGTGATGGGCACCTACGGCGACGGCGGCAACGCCGTGGTGTTGCGGCAACGGCTACTGCTGCGCGATATCCCGGCCGAGATTGTCGAGATCACCCTGGCCGACCCGGTCCCGGATTCATTGGACCTCTACACCCTCGGCGGCGCGGAAGACTATGCGCAACGCCTGGCCACCCGCCACCTGATCCGCCACCCCGGCCTGCAGCGGGCGGCCGACCGCGGCGCCCCTGTACTGGCGATCTGCGCGGCCGTGCAGGTGCTGGGGCACTGGTATGAGACGTCGTCGGGCGAACGGGTCGACGGTGTCGGAATGCTGGATGCGACGACATCGCCGCAGCAGGTGCGGACCATCGGCGAACTGGTGGCCAAACCTCTGCTGCCCGGTCTGACCGAACGCCTCACCGGCTTTGAGAACCACCGGGGCGGAACAGATCTTGGTTCCCTGGCCAGGCCGTTGAGTGCGGTGGTCAAGGGTGCCGGCAACCGGGCGGGCGACGGATTCGACGGGGTGGTGCAGGGCAACGTCATCGCGACCTACATGCACGGCCCGTGCCTGGCCCGCAATCCCGAACTCGCCGATCTGCTGCTGAGCAAAGTAGTAGGCGAGCTGTCGCCGCTACAGCTTCCGGAGGTGGACCTGCTGCGCCGCGAGCGGCTATCGGCGCGTTAGACCATCGCGCGGCGGCCGATGAGTGCGCGCCCCAAGGTCAGCTCGTCGGCGAATTCCAGATCGCCGCCCATCGGCAAGCCTGAGGCGATCCGCGTCACTGTGAGGCCAGGGATGTCGCGCAGCATCCGCACCAGGTAGGTGGCGGTGGCCTCGCCCTCGGTGTTGGGATCGGTGGCGATGATCACCTCGGCGATGTCGACGCCGTCCACCCGCTCGCCGATCCGGGTCAGTAACTCCCGGATCCGCAGCTGTTCAGGGCCGATGCCGGACAGCGGGTCCAGCGCCCCGCCCAGCACGTGGTAGCGGCCGCGAAACTCCCGGGTGCGCTCCACGGCCTGAATGTCCTTGGGCTCCTCCACGACGCACACCAGCGAACCGTCCCGGCGCGGATCGGCACAGATCCGGCACCGTTCGTCGTCGGACACGTTGCCGCATACCGCGCAGAACTGAACTCCGTCCCGAACCTTGCCCAGCACGGCGGTCAACCGATCGATCTCCGGTGGCTCGACCGACAGCAGGTGGAAAGCGATGCGTTGCGCGCTCTTGGGTCCGATGCCCGGCAGCTTGCCGAGTTCGTCGATCAGATCCTGGACGGGCCCTTCGAACATGCGGCCGGTCTACAGGCCCGGCACACCCGGCGCACCGGGCGGCGTACCCGGCGGCGCAGGAGGCGCGGACGGTGCGGGCGGTGCGGGCGGACGCATCCCACCTGCCAGCGCACCGAGCCGCTCCTGAGCCATCCGAGTGACTTGCTTGGATGCGTCACCCATCGCCCCGACGATCAGGTCCTGCAGGGTCTCGATGTCGTTGGGGTCGACGACCTTCGGGTCGATCTTGACGCCGACGACCTCACCGCTGCCTTTGACGACGACCTCGACCAGCCCGCCACCGGCTTGACCATGCACCTCGGAATTAGCCAGCTGTTGCTGAGCCTCGAGCAGTTTCTGCTGCATCTGCTGCGCCTGAGCCAGCAGCTGCGACATATCGCCTCCGGGTTGCATGACAGTCCCCTCGCATCTTGGTCTCGAGTTGGTTTCGCCTGCGGGTGTCGGCGATTCGAAAACTTCAGCGTAGTCCGCACCGCGTTACCTTGGCGCAGTGGACGTACGGATGTGCCTTCGTGTCGGGGTGGCCCTGTTGTTGGGGATGCTGGTAGCCGCGGTGGCACCGTTCGCCGAGCCGTTGCTGCCCGCCGCCGGCGCAGCCCCGGGCAGCCTGGCCGGCATGGTCGTGTTCATCGATCCCGGCCACAATGGCGCCAATGACGCGTCGATCAGCCGTCAGGTACCCACCGGTCGCGGCGGCACGAAAGACTGCCAGGCCAGTGGCACGTCGACCAACAGCGGATATGCCGAACACACCTTTACGTGGGACACCGCCCTGCGGTTGCGGGCCGCTTTGAACGCGCTGGGCGTGCGGACCGCCATGTCCCGCGGCAATGACAACGCGTTAGGTCCCTGCGTCGACGAACGCGCCAACATGGCTAACGCACTGCACCCCAACGCCGTCGTCAGCCTGCACGCGGACGGCGGACCCGCCTCCGGGCGCGGATTCCACGTCAACTATTCGTCGCCGCCGCTCAACGCGGCCCAATCCGGACCATCGGTGCAGTTCGCCCGGGTGATGCGGGACCAACTCCAAGCGTCGGGACTGACGCCTGCCACCTACATCGGCCAAAGTGGCCTGTACGGACGTTCGGACCTGACCGGATTGAACCTGGCGCAGTATCCGTCGATCCTGGTCGAACTGGGAAACATGAAGAACCCGGCGGATTCGGCGTTGATGGAGTCAGCGGAGGGGCGCCAGAAGTACGCCGACGCGCTGGTCCGCGGCGTCGCAGGGTTTCTGGCCACCCAGGGCCAGGCCCGCTAGTCACGCCCTTCTATGGCGCCTTTCAGGTTCTGCAGCGTCTCAGCCTGAATCTTCTTCAGCCCCAGCGGCGCGAATGTCTTCTCGAAGAAACCCTTGATCCCGCCGGCGCCGGTCCAGGTGGTCGTGACGGTGACGCTGGCCCCGGGTCCGGCCGGTGCGACCGTCCAGTTGGTGACCATCGATGAGTTGGCGTCTTTCTCGATGACGGTGTGACCGGCGACGTCCACGTCGACCTGGACGTTGCGCACCCGCGACTCGGTTGCCTGCAGCCGCCACTTGGCGACGGTGCCGCGGCCCTGGCCGCCCTGCAGCACCTGGTACTCGCTGTATTGCGAGGGCAGGATCGTGGGGCGGACCTTCTCGTAATCGGCGACCGCACTGAGCACGGCGTCAGGCTCAGCGTTGATCAAGATCGTGCTGGCTGCCCTTACCTGTCCCATCGGGTGCAACTCCTTCGTGTCGATTGTGTAGGACCACGATATAGGTGGCGGTGATCGCTACCCGTCGATGCGGCGGGCACCCAGCTCGTTCTGCAACAGCTCCAGGGCAACCTCCTCGGGGTCGCGCCGTGGTTCTGCGGGGTCAGCGCGGCCGGCTTCGGCGAGCATGCTCTCCTCGTCGTCGCGCGCTGAGGTGTCGGGCGCCGGGTCCGGCTCGGCCACTGTCGGCGCAGCGACGCTGATATCGGCCCCAGCCGGTGGGCCGGCTTCGCAGCGCACCCGCCAGTTGACTCCGAGCGCGTCTTTGAGTGCCTCGACGATCACGTCGGCGTTGCGCTGTTCCGACAGCCGTCTGGCCAGCGGCGCCGCTTCGTGCGTCAGCACCAGCGTGTCGCCCTCCAAGGCAAGGACGGTGGCGCCCGCCAGCATCACCGCGGTGGTGCGACTGCGCTCACGGACTTTGTCGCGCACGGTGGGCCACATGCTGCGGACCGCGGTCGCGTTGAGTTCACCGGGCGCCGCGGCCGGCTCGGGTTTGCGCTCGGGCGCGGGTTTGCGCTCGGGCGCGGGTTCGGGTCGAGCCACCGGCCGGGGGGCGGGTTCCGGCCGAACCGGGGGGTCAGGTGCTGCGGCCGGGCGCGCCACCTGCGGCGCAGCAGACCGGCGCACCGGCGTCACCGCGGGGCGGGCAACCGCAGGCGGGGTGGACGTCGCGGCCTCCGCTGCCGGTACCGAGATGGCCAGCCGGGTCTCGATGCGTTCGACCCGCTGCAGCAGCGCCGACTCGGCGTCCGAGGCCGACGGCAGCAGCAGCCGCGCGCACACCACCTCCAACAGCAACCGCGGCGCCGTCGCGCCGCGCATCTCCCCCAGCCCGGCCTGCACCACCTCGGCGTAGCGGGTGAGGGTCGCCGGCCCGATGCGTGCGGCCTGTTCGCGCATGCGTTCCAGCACGTCCTCGGGTGCGTCCACCACGCCGCGGGACACAGCGTCCGGCACCGCCTGCAGCAGGATGAGGTCGCGGAACCGCTCCAGCAGATCGGTGGCGAAGCGCCGGGGGTCGTGCCCGGCATCGATCACCGATTCGACCGCACCGAACAGTGCCGCGGCGTCGCCGGCGCCCAGCGCGTCGACGGCGTCATCGATCAGGGCGACGTCGGTGGCCCCCAGCAACCCCAACGCCCGCTGGTAGGTCACCCGGCCCCCGTCGGAACCGGCTACCAGCTGATCCAGCACCGAAAGGGTGTCCCGTGGCGAACCGCCGCCGGCCCGGATGACCAGCGGATACACCGCGTCGTCGACGACGACACGCTCCTGTTCGCAGATCCGGGCGATCAGGGCGCGCATGGTGCGCGGCGGCAGCAACCGGAACGGATAGTGGTGGGTGCGCGACCGAATCGTCGGAAGCACCTTCTCCGGTTCGGTGGTGGCGAAGATGAAGATGAGGTGCTCGGGTGGTTCTTCGACGATTTTCAGCAGCGCGTTGAAGCCCGCGGTGGTCACCATGTGGGCTTCGTCGACGATGAACACCCGGTAGCGCGACTGAGCAGGCGCGTAGAAGGCGCGGTCGCGCAGCTCGCGGGTGTCGTCGACGCCGCCGTGGCTGGCCGCGTCCAGCTCGACCACGTCGATGCTCCCCGGGGCGTTGGGTGCCAGCGCCTGGCAGGAATCGCAGACACCGCAGGGCGTGGCGGTGGGACCCTGCGCACAGTTCAGCGAGCGGGCCAGGATCCGCGCCGACGACGTCTTCCCGCAACCGCGCGGCCCGGAAAACAGGTACGCGTGGTTGATCCGGCCCGCTTCCAGGGCCACCGACAGCGGTTCAGTGACGTGTTCCTGCCCCACCACTTCGGCGAAGGTTGCCGGTCGATACTTGCGGTAGAGGGCCACGGTGAGCAGGCTACTTTGGCCCGGTGACGATGCGCGCCGCGGAGTCGCGCGTGATCGCGCGGCGGAGTGGCGCGAGGAGGAGGCGGGCAATCCGCCACGCCCGGTGACGATGCGCGCCGCGGAGTCGCGCGTGATCGCGCGGCGGAGTGGCGCGAGGAGGAGGCGGGCAATCAACCACGCCCGGTGACGATGCGCGCCGCGGAGTCGCGCGTGATCGCGCGGCGGAGTGGCGCGGACCACTCGTGGCCTGAGCGGGGTTGAAAATTGGTCGCCCCGTCAATCCCTGTAGTAATTGATTCGGGCAATCATGATTCGACGAAAGCCGGTGGCACTCACCAGTCACTGCTGCACCTCACAGGAGCGTTGCGCAGCGAGGAGTCTATTGATGACATGTGGGACGTGCACGTCACGCACACAACGGGGTTGATCGTGTGATCAACAACGATCTGGTGCCGGTCGGCACCCCCATCGACTTGGAGAACTGCGCCCGGGAGCCGATCCACATTCCCGGCAGCATCCAGCCGCGCGGGGTGCTGGCGGTGGTGCATGAACCCGACTTCGTGGTGCGCCAGGTCAGCGCCAACGTCGCGGATTTGCTCGGCCGCCCTACCGAGGCCGTGCTGGACCGGCCGCTGTCGAATCTGATCGGCACCGCCCAAGCCGCCCGGGTCGAGCAGACGGCGTCGACTTTCGGCGATCTCCGGCAACGCAACCCGCTCGAGTGCGATATCGACGTCGGCGGCGAAACGCGGGCGTTCGACGTCATCCTGCGCCGCGAGCCGGGCGGGATCCTGCTGGTCGAACTCGAAATCGCGTACGGCGAACGCCCGTTTTCGTTTCCGAACACGTACCAGGCGGTACGCAACTCCGTCGAGGAGCTGAACCGGGCCACCACGCTCACCGAACTGTATGACACCACCGCGGAATCGGTCCGCGCGCTCACCGGCTTCGACCGCGTGATGGTGTACCGGTATGACGAGGACTACAACGGCGAGGTGGTCGCCGAATCCAGGCGCGACGACCTCAACTCCTTTCTCGGCCTGCACTACCCCTCGACCGATATCCCGGCCCAGGCGCGGGCGTTGTATGAGAAGAACTGGATTCGGCTCATCTCCGACGTCAACTACACGCCGGCCCCTCTGGTCCCCGCGGTCGACCCGGCCAGCGGCCAACCGCTGGACCTCACCTATGCCACGTTGCGCAGCGTCTCCCCTATCCACATCGAGTACCTCCAGAACATGGGTGTGCACGCGTCCATGTCGATCTCGTTGCTACGACACGGCCGGCTGTGGGGCCTGATCGCCTGCCACCACTACGCCGGGCCACACCTGCCGCCGTACGGCACCCGGGTGGCGGCGGAGTTCCTCGGTTCGACCCTGTCGCTGCGACTGGTCGACCGGTTCGAAGACGACCAGTTGCACCAGCGGTTAGCTGCTAATGCGGTGCTGACGAAATTGATTGCGGCCACGCTGGACGACAGCGAGTCCCTGGCGGCGGCGCTGCTCGGCGCGCCGAACCTGCTCGACCTGGTGCCCGCTGACGGAGTCGTCGTCAACATCCAGGGTGAATACCGGGTCATCGGGGCGGTGCCGCCGCCGGAGGTCGCATCCATGGTCGCGGCGTGGGCCCGCGGCGCGGGCGAGGAGGTCGCCAGTACCGAGTGCCTGACCCAGGAGTTGTCGGCGCTGGATCTCGATCCGAAGCTCGTCGCCGGGGCGCTCGCTCTCAACCTGCCCGACGGGCAGTACGCGATCTGGTTTCGCCGCGAGGTCCAGCGGTCAGTCGACTGGGGCGGCGACCCGCACAACAAGGCCATCGCGATCCGCGAGGGCAGCGACGGCATCCGGCTCAGCCCGCGAAAGTCTTTCGAGCGGTGGCGCGAGATCGTGCGGGAACGCAGCGAGGCGTGGACGCCCAGCGAAGCGGATTCTGCCGAATCGCTGCGCCGCCACCTGGTCGAATCGCTGTACCGCCGCACGCGCGGCGCGTTGCGCATGGCCGAGACCCTGCAGCGCAGTCTGCTGCCGGAATCGATCCCCAAGCTGGACAGCTGGCAGCTGTCGGCGCACTACGAGCCGGCGGCGGGCGACAACGTCGGCGGCGACTGGTACGACGCGTTCGAGCTGCGCGACGGCCGGCTGATCCTGCTGCTCGGCGACGTCGCGGGTCACGGTGTCGCGGCGGCCGGCACCATGGCGCAACTGCGCAACGCGCTGCGCGCGCAGCTGTTCGGCGGCGCCACGCCGGCCGAAGCCCTGAATCAACTGAACGACTTCTCGGTGCACATGTTGCCCGGCGCGTTCGCGACCGTCATCGTGGCGCGGATTGACCTCGATTCGGGGCTCGTGGAGGCGGCGTGCGCCGGCCACCTGATGCCGTACCTGACGAATCCGGGGGTGCTGGCGGCCTCGGTCCAGCTTTCGCCGCCGATCGGCATCCGCGGGGTGACCTACGCCCCGAGCACGTTCACCATCGGGCCCGGCCAGGGGCTGGTGATGTACTCCGACGGCTTGGTGGAACGCCGGGGCGAACCGATCGATGCCGGTCTGGACCGCCTGGCCGAAACTCTCACCCGGGTCGGCAACGCCTCCGCGTCGCGGATCTGGTCGGCGATGGCGTCGGTGATGGGTGCCACTGACGACGACGTCGCCGTCGTCAGCCTGCGGCGGCCCTGACCGCCAGCAGCGATTCGGTGGCGGCCAGCAGCGCGCAGGTAGCGAGCCCGTCCACCGCGTTGCGTAAATCTGTCAGTGACGGGAACGACGGCGCGATCCGGATGTTGGTGTCGTCGGGATCCTTGCGGTACGGGAAGGATGCGCCGGCCTCGGTCACGGCGATGCCGGCGTCCTTGGCCAGGGCGACGGTGCGGCGCGCGGTGCCGGGCAGGACGTCGAGGCTGATGAAGTAGCCGCCCTTGGGGTCGGTCCAGGAGGCGATCTTCGAGCCGCCGAGCCGCTGCTCCAGGATCTCGGCCGCCAGCGCGAACTTCGGCGCCAGAATCTGCTGGTGGCGCAGCATGTGCAGGCGCACCCCGTCCGCATCCCCGAAGAAGCGCAGGTGCCGGAGCTGATTCACCTTGTCCGGGCCGATCGATTTCTTGGCGGCGTACTGCAGATACCACGCGATGTTGCCCAGCGACCCGCCGAAGAAGCTCACCCCGGCGCCGGCGAAGGTGATCTTGGACGTGGAGGCGAAGATGTAGGGCCGGTTGGGGTTGCCGGCCTTGGTGGCCAGGCCGAGGACATCGACCTGACGGGTGAAGTCGTGGGTCAGCGTGTGCACTGCGTAGGCGTTGTCCCAGAACAGGCGGAAGTCGGGGGCCGCGGTCTGCATCTGCACCAGCCGGCGCACGGTTTCCCACGAGTAGGTGATCCCGGTGGGGTTGCCGAACACCGGCACCGTCCACATGCCTTTGATGGCCGGGTCGACCGCCACCAGCTCCTCGATCAGGTCGACATCCGGACCGTCTTCGAGCATCGGAACCGGGATCATCTCGATGCCCAGGGTCTCGGTGATGGCGAAGTGACGGTCGTATCCGGGCACCGGGCACAGGAATTTGACGCCGCCCGGCTCTTGTATCCAGGGCCGCGGCGAATCCACGCCACCGTGCAGCATGGAGTAGACGACGACATCGTGCATGAATTCCAGGCTGGCGTTGTTGCCGGCGATCAGGTTCTGCACCGGAAGGCCCAACAACTCGGCGAAGATTCCGCGCAGACCCGGCAGTCCGTGCAAACCGCCGTAGTTGCGGGTGTCGGTGCCCTCCGGGTCTTTGAATTCGTCTCCGGGCAGGTTCAGTAGCCGGTTGGACAGGTCGAGCTGCTCGGGTGACGGTTTCCCTCGGGTCAGGTCGAGCGACAACTTCTTGGCCTGTAGCCCCGCGTACTCCTGCTGGTGGCGCGCGTGCACCGCCGACAGATCTTCAGGGCTGAGGGAATCGAGCGAAGCCATGCGGCCCTTTCACCGTCGTGACATGAAGGGGACCCCGCGCACCCGACAGAGCCCATTGACCCTTGCTGCCTTCCGGCCCTGGGGGAGTTCACAGGATAGACGCCGCGCGGGGTCCATCGGCGAGTGTAGTACCTGGCCGCCGACCTGTTCTTGGCGACTCGTCAGCGGCGGAGGCAGGTGCCGGAGGCACTCTGCGCGGTCCAACGGCTACCATGACCACGGAGGATTCGCCTAGTGGCCTATGGCGCTCGCCTGGAACGCGGGTTGGGTTAACAGCCCTCGCGGGTTCAAATCCCGCATCCTCCGCTGTATGGTCTGCCGGGTGACCAGGGCGGATGTCTATCCTGGTCGCCTGTCGGCAGCAGAGTGATCTGCCTGAGGAGGGGTATGGGGCGCAAAGTCGCCGTGCTTTGGCACGCGTCGTTTTCGATCGGCGCCGGCGTCCTCTTCTTCTATTTCGTATTGCCCCGGTGGCCCGAACTGGTGGGTGACACCTCGCACGGCCTGGGCAACGCCCTTCGCATCCTGACCGGCGTGCTGATCGGTCTGGCCGCGTTGCCGGTGGTGTTCGACCTGTCGCGGACCCGCAAGCCCGAACTCGGCGTGCCGCAGCTGGCGTTATCGATCCGGACGTGGGCAATCGTGGCCCACGTGCTGGCGGGGGTGCTGATCATCGGTACCGCGATCAGCGAGTACTGGCTCAGCCTGGACAAGGCCGGTCAGTGGTTGTTCGCGATCTACGGTGCCGCCGCCGCCATCGCGGTGCTGGGGATTTTCATGTTCTACCTGTCGTTCGCTGCCGAACTCCCGCCGCCGCCGCCGAAACCGATCAAGCCGAAGAAGGACAAGAAACGCCGCGTCCGGGGCAAGCAGCGGGGCAAGGTCGCCGCCGCCGACGTCGAAGACGCTGAGGAAGATGAGCTCGACGACGAGGCTGACGGAACTGAGGACGCCGCCGAGGGCGCCGATTCCGACATCGCGGACGCAGAAGAGGTCGAAGCGGCAGAAGAGGTCGAGGCCGACACTGTCGTAGCGCCGAGCGCCGAGGCCGAACCTGTCGAAGCGGAGACCGTCGAGGCACCCGCGGGTGTCAGCCTGGACAAAGACTCCGACGATGAGCCGGCACCAGCGGCCAAGGCTGACGGGGAAGACGCACCGGCGGAAGAAACCGTCGAAGCCGCCGTGCAGCCGCGGTTGCGCAACCGCCGTCCGACCGGCAAGACCTCGCATCGTCGGCGACGCACCCGGGGTGGGGTCACGGTCGAGGAATAGGGCCTCAGCGGTTCTTCAACCGTTCGACGTAGGCGGCCACGCCCTGCTGAGTCTGGTCCGATGCCCACACCCGGCGAACCTCGCGGTCGATGTCGGTGCCGGCGTCGATGCGCGCCAGCGTGGGCGCCCGCAACTGTGCTTTGGTGTGGCTGTACGCCGCCGCCGGGATCTCACCCAGGTCGGACGCCTCGGCAACAGCCGCGTCGAGCAGATTGTCGGCGACGATGCGATGGGCCAGCCCGCGGGCCACGGCCTCGTCGCCGCGGTAACTCCGCCCACTCAGCAGGACCTCTTCGGCGCGGTCACCACACGCGTAGCGCATCACTTCGAGCGCGGCGACCGGGAACGGCACCCCCACCCGGACCTCGGCGGCGCCGATCTGGGCGCCCGGAGCAGCCAGCCGCCAATCACAGGCGCAGGCCAGCACGCATCCGCCGGCTATCGCGGCGCCGTTGATCGCGGCCACCGTCGGTCCCGGATACCGGAACACCGCGTCGAACGCACTCGACAACGCCGGAACCAATTGGTCGGTGTATGCGGCCCCGCCCGCCACGAGGCGGTTGAGGTCTACCCCGGCAGAAAACACCCGACCGGCGCCGGAGAGGACCAACGGTGGCCCGCCCGATCGTTCCTGTTCCCGCACAGCCTCCGTCAGCTCACCGAGGAACTCGACGTCGAGGGTGTTCACCCGTCCCGCCGACAACGTCAGTACCCGCACCCCACCCACAGCTTCGATTTCGATCACGCTCACTACTACACCAGAACTACTGCGACTGCGGTGATTCCCCAGGGCGGTAGCTGCGTTGCCGTCGGTCTCATTTGTTGGGATCGGTAGCGATCGCTGCGGGCTGTACTTCAGCAATGACGACGCCATCGGGGCGGCGCATGACGGAAGGAAGTCCGATGAAACGTGTTATCGCTGCTGCGATTGGCGCCCTTGGCTGCGCTTCGGTGTTGGTGGGCTGCTCCAGCGGCGGCCAGACGGCCACCCCGGCGCCGAACGCGCCGGCGAGTGTGTCCACCGGCGGCGGAAAGACCGAGGTCAAAGTGGCCGGCGCCGACCTTGCCGGCCTGGACCCCGCCTCGGTGACCTGTGTGAAGCAGGCCGGGAAGATCAACATCGGCAGTGGATCCACCGGTGGCCCCCAGCAGGCGCTGGCCGTGGTGATGACCGACGCGAACCCGCCGACCGTGGACTCGTTGGCGCTGGTGGTCGAAGGCAACGCACTGTCGGTGGCCGACAGCATGGGCTCCAAGGTCGGTTCGGCCAAGGTTTCGGTGGACGGCAAGACCTACACCATCACCGGACAGGCGCAGGGTGCCGACCTGAAGAACCCGATGGCCGGCATGATCACCAAGGACTTCAGCATCAAGGTGACCTGCGGCTGATGCGCCGCGGTTCGGCCCGGCGGGCGTGCGACGCACGTCCGCCGTTCCGGGTGGTCAGACGGACTTATGATGCAGCCGTGTCGATCGGTGACGACCTGCAGCGCGCTCGTCATCTGGGGTGCGCCGCCGAGGACGAGGCGGCCCGCGATCTGTTGCTGTCGCTGATGCCGCGGACCGAGCAGGAAGTTCGAGACGACCTGCTACTGGAGGTGTTCGCTCAGCTCGGCGAGATCTACCTGGTCCGCGGCGCGAATGACGGAGTGCGGGAATGTATTCGACGGATTCTGGACCCGTTGGCAATCTACCGTGCAATCCTGGCCGGGACCATGCCGGAGGCCGCGGCGCAGGTGCACATCTCGCACACCGCGATCGCACACATGGTGTGCCGTTACACCCGGCGGGCCCAGTTCCTGCAGACGGGATTGGCTGCGGCACAAGGTGATCACGAGGGGGTCGAAGCAGCGCTGGCTGCCCTGGCCGATTCCGACGACGCCTTTCCCGATCTCGTCGCCGAGCACCGGCAGTTACTCTGCTACGCCCAGCTGCTGTCCGCGACGGCTCTGTGCGACGACGATCTGCACGTCCGGTCGGTACCGCTATGGGAACGGGTGCTCACCTGGCTGGATGGTGCGACGGACGGCGGTGCATACGCCGATCACCTCTGGGTACTGGCAGCCACCGGGTACGGCAGGTTCTGCGTCGAGACCGGACGCCTTGTCGAGGCCGAGCCCTGGTTGTGCCGCGCAGACGCCCGGGCACGGGCACGCGGCTGGGAGCTCGACTGCGCCAGAGCACAATTGGAGCGGGCAGCGGCCAGCTGGTCGGTCGGTGACCATCACACGACCGAGCAATTGGTCTCGGCGGCCTATCCGGTGATCGCCCGCTACGCGCGGGCCCATGAGGTGTCGCGCTGCTGGCTGTACCTGGGCCTGACCCGGCTGTCCGGCGGTGCACTGGAGGCTGCCGACGAATGTTGGGAGCATGCCGAACGGCACTGGCGCGAATTGGGCAAGCCGCTGCATTTACACCGTATTCTGCTGCAGCGCAGCTGGATTGCGATATTCTGGGGACGGTTCGCCCAGGCAGTGGAGCTGATAGCCCAAGCCCGGGAGCTGCTCGACTCCTCGCCACGCAGCAGCTGGCTGCAGTACGCATTGCTCGACAATCAGTTGGGCACCGTGTGGCGTGCAGATGCATTGGCGGATATGGGTTTTGATGCCTATGGAGATCCCGACGAGCCGTTGCGGCACGTCGAGTACCGCCACCTCACCTCACTCGGCGTCCTGCACGGCGAGGGCGGCACCCGGCAGCATCGACGAGCGATGACCAAGCTCGAACAGGCGGCCGACCTCAAAGTGCCCGCGGCACTGGCCGTCGACTCGGTGCGTTATTCGATCGTCGATGCCGATGCGAGATCCCGCTGGGCGAACCATGTCGCGGCACCCGTGCTGGCCGGTGCCTTCGCGGTCGCCTGGGAGTCGGAGAACACCGCGTTGCTCAGCGAGCTCGTCGAATATCACAGTGCGCGTGGTACTTTCCACAGCGACCTGCCAACCCGGCAACCCGGCGAGTGGGAGTCGACGGCCGTGCCACCGGCGGTCACCGGGAGAGCGGACGAGATGGCGACGGCAGCCGCGGGGCCGGTCAGGTCGGGCGGCAGGTCCCTGATCCGGATCGGGCCGTTGCCTCCGTTGCAGATGCAGCCGGACTCGGCGCCGATCCTGGATCGGTATCGCGCGCTGGCGCTGCAGCGGTACGGCCGGCAGGTCACCGCCGCCGAGCCACCGTGGTCGACCTGGCATGACTGACTCGGTGACGCTCATCCTGCGCTACGCCGATCTGGGCGTCGCCACCTATGCGAGCCTGCGGGTGGTCGGCGATCCGTCCAGCACCGTCACCTGGGTGATCGAGGAGCCAATCCTGTTGGCCGCCTTACAGGAACTGGCCGACACATTACCCGAACCGGTCGGTGCCGAGAACCGGCATGACGCGATCGAACGGGCCCTGACCCGAGGTCCGTTCGCGTCGCCTGCGGCCGAACTGACCACCTCTTACATCCTCGGTGCGCTGTTGATCGGAACGGCCGGGTGGCAACTGCTGACGCAGTGCGTGGCCTCGCCGCGGCCCAGGTTGTTCGTCTCACCCAGCACCCGGCTGGCGCGGGTGCCCTGGGGTCAGCTCGCGCTGCCCAAGTCGGGGCCCAGCACCGCAGAACTGGTTCAGGCCCGCCACGGCGCATTCACCGCCAGCGGTCCGACGGCCGCCCACATAGCTTGGCAGCTGGCCGATATCGAGCAGCACACTGATGGCTATCGGCTGATGGAGTTGGTCGACATCCTGTTGGCGGTGCCGCAGCACATTACGCACGCACCTCGCGTCCCCGCGCAATGGCGCGCCCGGCGCGACGGGCCGGCGGTACTGGTCCTGGATCCCCGGGTTCCGGGCCAGCGACCCGACTCGGCCCTCGGATCGGTGCTCGGCAGACCGTCCGAAAAGACTGCGCTGGCCAGGCATTTCGCTGCCCTCAAGCAACACCGCGCGGTGTTGCCCCGCGTCGACACGGCTGTCGAATTGTTCCGCCGTCCAGACGCCGACCGCGACTGGTTGGCGGGACTGCTCGCGCAACAACCAAGCCGGCTCCTCTACGTCGGTCACGCGAGCTCGGCCGACGGCGCAGCTGGGCACGCAGACCGAGCTTCGCTGCACCTGGCATGTACCGCCGCGACCCCCGGAGACGCCGCGGCGATCGGCGACCATCGGCCGTTGACCGCCTCGGATCTGATGGCCCTGCGATTGCCGGTACCACCGCGGGTGGCGCTGCTGGCCTGCGCATCCGGCGGTGACTATCAGTTCGACGAAGCGACCGGTCTGGTGGCGGCGATGATCCTGTGCGGGGCACAGTTGGTGACTGCCACGCTCTGGTCGCTGCCCACCACCGCGGCATACCGACAATTCGGCACGGTCGCCGCCGACCCGACCGATCAGTTCCCGGACCCGATGTCCGACCTGGTCGCTGCCGTCGACGACGCACACGAGGAGGACGCCGCGGGCTGCGCCGTGAACCGCTGGCAGCGCGCCCAGCTGCGGCGCTGGCGAGACGGCGATGTCACCGCCAGTCCGCTGTACTGGGGCGCGCTGGTCACTTTCGCCGTCGACCGGGCACGGTGACCTCAGGTGGGGGCCAATTGCGCTGTCCGCCCTGCGGATACGACCAGCGCCGCGGACCCGACCGGCTACCGAACCCAACTTCGCAGATACCGATATCGTGCCCGGTGCCCCTATTCTGTCGTCATGAGCGCCGATCCGCAGGAGGTAGCGGCTGCCTTCTACAGCGGAAACGATCCCGGCTATCCCCGCCGTGCGGTCATCGATCGGGGCTGGCGCGCAATCGGTTCCGGTGTCGAGGTGCTCAGCAGCGATGATGGCGGGCCGTTGAGCAGGACCGTGAAACGCATCATCGATCCACTAGTGCTTCGGCTGCGGTCCAATCCGCAGTATTCGGCGCCGGTGGTCGCAGCCGGCACCGCGGCGGCCATGCATGACCTGATCGTCGGGAATTCCGTCCAGTTACGCTGCGCCGCAGCCTGGTTCGAGGTGCTCAAGATCGAGCGGCGTCGATTGCGGATCCGCAGCGGCAACGCCCAGGAGCTGTATTTCCCGGTGTGCTTCGAGCTCGCGGTGACCAGAGGCGCACCCGCGCCGCAAGACCGCGAGACCGCTGGTGCGGTGCTGCAGGAGATCCACCGCGGCCGGGACCGCACTGCGGTCGAGGTGCTCAACGATTACATCGCCGATCCGCAGGTCGTCGCTACCTTGGCAGCCCAGCTCCAACGGAGCTGGTGTGATGTGCGGGCGCAGGACGCGGTGCTCGAACCGTTTCTGGCCGAGTTGGCCACCGTGCTCGGGCCGGCCGACAGTCACAACGCGACCACTGCGCGCCAGCGGGTGTGGTCGGCGGTAATAGCCGACACCACGCCATACAACCTGGGTGCCCTGGCCCGCGTCCACGAGGCCGAGCTGCCGTGGTCCATCGTCGAGCTGGGCTTGAGTTCTGTTGCGCCACAACGCCCGCCGGAAATTGCCGGTGGCGCCGACAGCGACCGCCCGCTGGATCGCACGGTGGTGGATCGGGTGCGGTCGACACTGCGGCGCACCCTGGACCGGGACGCCTTGCCCGACATCCCGCTGCTGTGCGCCGAGGAGGTGGACCGGGCGAGCGCGCCCTGGGGTCTGCTGGCTGAGGACAAGCAGGCCACCATGGTGGCCGGCATCGAGGTAGCGGTCGGACTGGCGCCACTGGACCGCACGGTCACCGCCCGCTACGCGCTGGCCGCGCAGATCCAGTCCCGGTTGCGCAAGGAGGCCTACGTCCTGCACGCCCGACGGTATGTGGCCGGGAACGGCCCGATCCACCCGCGCCAGCAACAGATCATCGACGATCTCGCCGCGTTCGCGCAGCCGTATCTGAGCCGTTTGTGGGCACGCCTGCATGGACGCGACGTGTGGCAGGAACCGTGTGCAGACGTCGAGGACGTCCGCGCGTTGCTGGACGGCGTCGCCAGGTCGGTGAGCCTGGATCACCGGCAGCGGATCAAGTCGATGCTGGAATTGCAGGTGGCGGGGTGAGGGTTGTCGACGATCCGCTCGGGCAGCCGGCTCCGCTGGTCGCGGTGCTGGAGGTCAGCGGTGCCGTGTTGTCCTGGCTGGTGGACGAGCCGGCCGCGGACTCGCCCACCGTGACCTTCACCGACGTGGCCCGCGCCGACTGGTTGTGGCGCGTCGTCGGGTCAGCTGGTCACCTCGCGCTGATCGCCGGCACCGGGCCGGTCGAACTCGACGTGGCAGCCGGTTCGATGGAACCACTGCGCCGGCTGGCGATCGGTCATTGGCTGCGGCGCTGGTGGCCGGCCAGTCGGCGTGACGGCATTCCCGGTCTTGATCAGCCCCTGCTCGACGCCGAGGTGGCGCTGCTGACGGTCGGCCTGCAGGACTTTTTCACCGACGACACCCTGGATTCGGACGTCGCCGCCTTGCTGAGTCCGCACGGCGCGGCGCTGACCGCCCACCTGGGCACCGGCGATCCGCGGGTTCGCGAGTTGGTGCGGGCGGGGTCCGAGCTTGCCGACGAGGTCGGCGTCGACGGTGACGGATGGCCGGAACTGGCTGTCGCACTGCAGGATTCGAAGATCACCGGGACTGTTCCGGCCGGACGACGCGACGACTACGCGCTGGCTGCCGGCGCTGACGCGGGTCCGCGGTCCGCCGCCGCGATCGGCCGCGGAGTCGCGTCGATCAACTGGGCCGCGGTGCCGCCGGGCGTGTTCGACGCGGCTGAGGACACCGTCGAGTGGAGTGTGCAGGCAGCGGGTCCGGCGGTTGTCGCCGTCGTCCGAACGGCCGTCCTGGGCCCCGGCCCGGCCACCGACATCGCCGTGCGGGTGAGGTCGGGGAAGGTCAGCGGCGCCGGCGCCCTGGATCCCGGTGGCCGGGCCACTGTTCCCCTGTTCGATGCGCAACAACAGGCGCTGACAGAGTCGGCCGCCTGGAACCAGGACTGGCCCGCGACGTCCGTGGTCGTCGGCGTGCCGGTCAGCGAACCCCGCGACGTACGCGACCGGATCCGCCGCTGGGTGCGGCTGCGACTGGACCAACCACCGCCGGACGCGTTCCTCGCCGAGATCCTGGCGGCTGAAGCCTCTTACTGAGCGCGTCTAACCTGCCTATGCTGAGCGAGTGCCCAACAAATATCGCGTCGTGCAGTGGACCACCGGAAACGTCGGTACCAGCTCGCTACAGTCGATCGCCACCAACCCCCAGTTCGAACTCGTCGGTTGCTATGCCTGGTCGGCGGAGAAGGTCGGCCGTGATGCCGGTGAGTTGGTCGGCATCGACCCGCTCGGCGTGCCGGCCACCAACGACGTCGACGAGCTGCTCGCCCTCAAACCGGACTGCGTGGTCTACAACCCGATGTGGATCGACGTCGACGAGTTGGTTCGCATCTTGTCGGCGGGGGTCAACGTGGTGACGACGGCGTCGTTCATCACCGGACACAACCTGGGCGCCGGGCGGGACCGGATCGTGGAGGCGTGCGAGAAAGGTGGCGCGACGATGTTCGGGTCCGGGGTGAGCCCCGGCTTCGCCGAGCTGTTGGCCATCGTGTCGGCGATGGTGTGCAATCGCGTCGACAAGGTCACCGTCAACGAGGCGGCGGACACCACGTTCTACGACTCCCCGGACACCGAGAGGCCGGTCGGGTTCGGTCAGCCGATCGACAACCCGGAACTGCCGCAAATGGCGGAGAAGGGGACGGCGATCTTCGGCGAGGCGGTCCGGTTGGTCGCCGATGCGCTGGGCGTCGAGCTGGACGAGGTGCGGTGCGTGGCCGAATTCGCCCAGACCACCGAAGATCTCGTGATGGAATCCTGGACCATCCCCGCGGGATGCGTCGCGGGGACTTACATCAGCTGGCGGGGCATCGTCGGCGGCAACACCGTCGTCGACCTCAACGTGCGGTGGCGCAAAGGCCAGACCCTGGAACCGGACTGGCAGATCGACCAGGACGGCTGGGTCATCCAGGTCGACGGCCAGCCGACGGTGACCACCCGAGTCGGCTTCCTGCCGCCGCCGTACTTCCAGGCCACCACGCTGGCCGAGTTCATGGCGATCGGACACATCATGACCGCCATGCCCGCAATCAACGCGATACCGGCGGTGGTGGCCGCCGCGCCCGGCATTGCCACCTACGCCGATCTGCCGTTGACCCTGCCGCGCGGAACGGTGCCGCGCGGCGCCTGAATAATGGCATCGGCCAGCGGGTATGCCTCCCCGCATGGCGAACAACAGATTGAGCAACGCTGCCCAGTACTGGGGCGGCAGGGCTAAAGAAACCGTCGGCAGGCTCACCGGCAACCGGCGCACCGAGTTCGAGGGCATCTTCGACCAGACCAGGGCAAACGTCAAAGACACCGGGTTGCGCGCGCGGGACGCGTTCCGGCGCCAGCAGCGACGGGGGCTGGGCCGCGGGTTTCGAGGTGGGTTTCGGGGCCACCCGCAATCGGGTACCCGCTGACGGTCAACGAAATAACCGACAGGAGCGCTGACGCAGATGAGCACCGAAGACAAAGCAAAGAACAAGATCGAAGACCTGGGCGGCAAGGCCAAGGAAGCTGTCGGTCGTGTCTCGGGCGACCGGGATACCGAAAACGAGGGCCGCGTGGACCAGGCGAAGTCGAGCCTGAAGGACGCCGGCGAGAAGATCAAGGACGCCTTCAAGAAATAAGTCCTCTCCCAAGCTGTCCCGCGCGAAAATCCGCGCGGGACAGCTTGTTTTCTGGCCTGGTTGAGGTGCCGGATTCTGGCTATCCCTGGCTGATCGTCATGGAAAGGTTTCGCATATGTTCGGCACCACTGTGCTACGCCGGGTCGCGGTCGCGATCGGAATCACCGCGCTGGTCGGCGCGTTTGCCCTGCTGTCCGAGCCGGCGCCGGCCGCTTCCGCCGCGCCGTGCCCGGACGTCGAGGTGGTATTCGCCCGCGGCAGTGGTGAGCCCCCTGGCCTCGGCGGAGTGGGCCAATCCTTCGCAGATGCGCTGCAGACCGCGATCGGTGCCAGGTCGCTCGGCATCTACGCGGTCAATTACGCCGCCAGCACCGACTTCAGCAGCAGCGACTTCGCCACGACCGTCATCGACGGTATCCGCGACGCGGGCGGGCACATCCAGTCGATGGCGTCCAGTTGCCCCAACACCAGGGAGGTGCTCGGCGGTTACTCCCAGGGTGCGGCACTGGCCGGCTACGTGACTTCACCGGCCGTCCCGGCCGGCGTACCAGCCTCGGCGGTACCGCAACCGCTGTCGCCGCAGGTCGCGAGTCACGTTGCGGCGGTCGCCCTGTTCGGCACGCCGTCACCGCAGTTCCTGAGCCAGTACGGGGCACCCCAGATCACCATCGGGCCGCTGTATCAGGCCAAGACCATCCAGCTCTGCGCTGACGGGGACAACATCTGTTCGGGCGCTCCCGGCCCGCCGGGATTCGAGCACATTTCCTATTCCGTCAACGGCATGACCAATCAGGCAGCCGAGTTCGCCGCCAGTCACCTGTAACGGCACAATCGCAACATGCGTGTGCTGGTAACTGGCGGGACGGGATTCGTGGGCGGCTGGACCGCCAAGGCCATCGCCGACGCGGGCCACCAGGTCCGGTTCTTCGTCCGTACCCCGGGCAAGCTGGAGACTTCCGTCGGCAAACTGGGCGTCGACGTGTCCGACTACGTCCAGGGCGACATCAAGGACCGCGACTCGGTTCGGGCGGCGCTGACCGGGTGCGACGCCGTCGTGCACAGCGCCGCCCTGGTCGCCACCGACCCGCGCCAGACTCCGCAGATGCTGAGCACGAATATGGACGGCGCCCGCAACGTGCTCGGCCAGGCCGTCCAGCTGGGCCTGGACCCGGTGATCCACGTGTCGAGCTTCACCGCGCTGTTCCACCCCGGGTTGGAGACACTGCGCGCGGACCTGCCGGTGGTAGGCGGCACCGACGGCTACGGAACGTCCAAAGCGCAGGTGGAGATCTATGCGCGCGGCCTGCAGGACGCCGGCGCGCCGGTGAACATCACCTATCCCGGGATGGTGCTGGGCCCACCCGTCGGCGACCAATACGGCGAGGCCGGCGAGGGCGTGCGGGCGGCACTGCAGATGCACGCGATCCCGGGTCGCAGCGCGGCCTGGCTGGTGATCGACGCTCGCGACGTCGCTGCGGTGCATGCCGCGCTGTTGGAACCGGGTCGCGGACCGCGCCGGTACATGGTGGGCGGGCATCGGGTGCCGGTCGGCGACCTGGCGGACATGCTGGGCCAGGCCGCCGATACCACGATGCTCACTGTCCCGGTGCCCGACACCGTGCTGCGGGTCGCCGGCAGGGTGCTCGATCTGGCCGGCCCATACCTGCCGTTCGAGAACCCGGTCACAGCAGCGGGCATGCAGTACTACACGCAGATGCCGCAGTCCGACGACTCGCCCAGCGAAGAGGAACTGGGAGTTTCGTACCGGGATCCGCGTACCACGATCGCCGACACGGTGGCCGCCCTGCGCGGCTAGCTCAGTCGTCCTCGTCGTCTGGGTCGAGCAGCGGCGGCAACGGCGGTGAATTCTTCAACCAGTCTTTGAGCCTCAGCAATCCGTTGATCAGAATCCCGAGGCCCAGCAGCACGGCCGTCACCACGATGATTGCGGTGGTCACGCTCTCTATCGTGCCAGGAATTGCGCGTTACGCGGCGGGCTCGACCTCGAGTCCGACGTGCACCTTGTCGATACCGCCGCGCACCAGCGAGTGCACGTAGAACCACGGGGCGTGATACCAGTACCGCTTGAGCACGGCGTTGTAGACCCGGCGGGTTTCCGATTTCGGCAGCACCCGCGCGACACCTTCGACGGCTTCGCTCTTCGGCTTGCCGAGCGCGCCGCTGCGGGCGATGGTCACCCGGGGGGTGTTGCGAATCCGCTTGACCTTCCACGAGTTGTCATCGGTGATGATCAACAGCTTGTCGCCGTCGGGGACGCCCCAGATTGCCGTGGGCTTGGCGCGGCCGTCTTTGGTGAAGGTGGTCAACAGCAAGTACTTGGACTGG
Organism: Mycobacterium sp. NGS61; assembly: GCF_059812325.1. Lineage (NCBI taxonomy): Bacteria > Bacillati > Actinomycetota > Actinomycetes > Mycobacteriales > Mycobacteriaceae > Mycobacterium > Mycobacterium sp. NGS61. The sequence goes on along the minus strand of NZ_JCALCL010000004.1, from coordinate 466,701 downwards.
ATCACGTCCTTGAATCCCAGAGACATGCCGAGACAATTCCCGCTGATCGAGCTGTCTAACCGTGCTGTCGGCCACATGGCCTCACTGAATCGGTTCGTCACCCAGGACGGTGGTACGCAACATCTCGCGGGGCGAATCCGGGTCGTACGGCGCGGCCCGATGCAAGACGCCGCGGTTGTCCCAGATCACGGTGTCCCCGACCGACCAGTTGTGGCTGTACACCCGCTCGGGCACCGTGGCCCGTTCCAGCAGCTCCGCCAACAGATTTCGGCCCTCATCAAGATCCATACCGACCACATAGTCAGCAGAAGCGCCGAGCACCAACGACTTTCGGCCACTGCGATGCGTCCACACCAACGGGTGTTCGTGGGTGCGCCGGGACCGCCAGCGCGCCAGCTGCTCCGGGGTGGGGTCGGGTGTCACCCGCCGTTGCGAGGCCTCCAGCGAGTGGACCACCCGCAACGCGCCGTAGCGCTGTTTCTCTTCTTCGGTCAAGGCATCATATGCCGCATAGGAATTGGCGAATTCGGTCTCACCGCCCCACTCGGCAACCTGGACGGCCGACAACACGGTGGCCTTCTGTGGGCACTCGTCCCCGGTGGGGGTGCACCCGTCGATGTGCCAGTCGAAGGTCGCCTTCAGGTAGGCGGCTGACGCGTTCTTGGCCGGGTCCAGTGTGATCGGATAGATGCCGGCGACGGGGTGGTGGCCGTCGGACGAGTGGTCGACCTCGCCGAGACGACGGCAGAAGGCCACCTGCGCCTCCGGGTCCAGTCGCAGATCCCGGAAAACCAGAACTCCGTTGTCCTCCAACGCATCCAGGATCGCCTCGGCGCTGGTGTCGTCGGAGGCCAACCGACCCGGGTCCAGGCCGGTGACTTCGGCGCCGACCGATTGGTTGAGCTTGGTGATGGTGAGCAGACTCATGTCGGTGTTCCCCTCGGATTACGTGATCAGGGCGTTGGTTCGCCGGTGCGGACCATCACCGCGTCCGCGGCGTCGGTCGGGGCAGGTTGATGCATGATCTCCACGGCCATGGCGACCATTATCAGCGAATAGATCAGGTGGAGCAGATTCAGCACGTCCTCGGGCAGGTCGTCGAGGGCGAACTTGTCGCAATACTCGATCGCCTCTTCCAGGCGCGGGAAGAACGCGTCGTAGAACTGACGCATCTCGGGCATGGTGCTGGCCAGTCGCTGGTTCCACCGTTCGGTTTCGGTGGCCAGACACCAAATCTTGGCGTAGTCCTCCAGCTCGGCAAATGCACTGGGCAGCAATGGTTCCGGCACGATCACACCCCTGCCGGCGCCGGTGCGATTTCGCGCTGATACGACTCCACCCAGTCCACCACGACCTTGTGCAGATGGCGTACCAGGATCTCCTGGTCATTGAGCGGGAAGTCGTCGACGATCCCGTATTCGAGCGCGGCCTGGGTGCCGCCGAGCATGCCCGCGTCCTGCAACGCGAATTCCTTGAGCACCACCGAGGCGACTTCGTGCTCGATGCGTTCCCGCACCGTGCTCGCCGGAGAGAAGTAGGTGTAGGCCTCGAACCGATGGGTGTTGTAGGAGGTCGGCCAGTACCGGTAGAGCAGATACCAGCCGCCGTAGATCAGGATCTCGGTGTTGGGGAAGATCTGGAAGTTGCTGATCCCCCACGGGTCGATGCCACCCGGGTTCAGACCGGCGGGTAGTTCGCCGATGTCCGGGGTGCGCCAGGGACCGACCAGCCCGCTGCGGGTGGCGCGCTCGATCGGGTACATGTACTCGGGCGGCAGCAGCCAGCGACGCCGCCCCGCCGTCGACACCAGCCGGTGCGGTCCGTCGAGTTGGAAATGACCGCAGGTGAATCCGGCGTTCGGGTCGCGAACCTCCGGGGGCACCTGCTGGGTGTGCAGCGAGGGCACGTGGTAGTACTCCTGGAAGGCGTCGGCGAAAATCTTCCAGTTGCTGTTGTTGTGCGCGACCCACTCGTAGCGTTCGGTCAGCTTGCCGAAGGGGTAGTCGTCGAGGCCGGTGATCATCGGGCCCAGGAATTCGCGCAGGGTCTGTCGCGGTTCGGGGTCGAAGTTGATGAAGACGAACCCGTTCCACACCTCGCAGTGCACCGGGGCCAGACCGTGCTCGGCGGGATCGAGGTCGAAGAACTCCGAGGACTGCTGCACGTATTTCAGCGCACCGTCCAGGCCGTAGCGCCAGCCGTGATACTTGCAGGTGAACTGGCGGCAGGTGCCGCGGGTCGGTTCGTGGGGAAAGTCGTTCCACACCAGCTTGTTTCCGCGGTGCCGACACACGTTGTAGAAAGCTCGGATGACCTCGTCACGACCCTTGACCAGGATGATCGAGACGCGCGCGACCTCGATCTCCTTGGTCAGGTAGCTGCCGATCCGGGGCAGTTCCTCGACGCGGGCCACGTTGAGCCAAGCCCGTTTGAACACGGCTTCGCGTTCCAGCTCGTAGAACTCCGGCGACGTAGAGTCAGCGAAAGAGACTGGGCCGGTGCCCAATTCGGGATAGTGCTCGGTCCAGGAGCCCTCAGCCGGTCTGCCTTCTCGCGTCATCGGTCCACCTCTCTCACATCACCGCTCCGCCATTGACTCCCAACACCTGCCCGGTGATGAACCCGGCTTGTTCTGAACACAGGAATCCGACGGCCGCGGCGATGTCGGCGCCGGCGCCCAGCCGGCCCATAGGGATATTTGCGGCGATCTCCTCGTTGGATTTGAGGTATCCGGCCGCCTGCGCGCGATGCTGCATCGGCGTCTCGATGCCCGACGGCGGAATATTGTTGACGGTGATTCCCTGCGCTGCGTATTCGCGCGCCAACGCTTTGGTGAGCGTGATGACCGCACCCTTGGACGACGCGTAATGCGCGGCGAAGGGAGTGCCCCGCTGGGCGCTGGACGACGAGATCATCACGATGCGGCCCCAGTTGGCGGCCAGCATGTCCGGCAGGGCCACCTGGCAACAGTGGAAGGTGCCGTTGAGGTTGACGTCGACGATCTGGTTCCAGGATTCGGGGGTGATTTCGAGGAACGGTGCCAACCCGAACAGGCCGGCGCTGGTCACCAGGACCGAGACCGGTCCGAGTTCGCTGCGTACCTGGGCGAAGGCCCGCTCGACGGCGGGTCGGTCGGTGACGTCGGCCTGCACCCCGAGGGCGGTGCAGCCTTGTGCCCGTAGGTCTTCGGCGACGCGGTGCGCCGCCTGCTCGTCGATGTCGAGAACGGCGACCCGGTGCCCCAGCCGACCCAGTTCGTGGCAGGTCGCTTCACCCATGCCCGAGGCTCCGCCGGTCACCACCGCCACCCGGCTCACTCGTACACCACCCGCACGGTGGGAGTGGTGGGCAAGGCCTGGCAGGTCAGCACCCAACCTTCGGCCACCTCGTCGTCCTCGAGCGCGTCGTTGTTGATCATCCGGGCGCACCCTTCGGTCAGTTGGGCCATACACGTTCCGCAGGAACCAATTTCGCAGGACGACGGCGGTTGCAACCCGGCCATGCGGGCGGTCTGCAACAAGGTGTCCCCGGCACTGTAGGAGACGGTGGTGGAGCGTCGGTTCAGCTCGATGGTCACCTCTTCGGTGACTGTGCTGTCAGCTACAGCCGGCGTGGGATCAGGCATGATGCTCCCACAATATCAAGTACTTGCGATAGGTATCAAGTACTGAAGACACTGACGGCCGATCAGACGTGGTCTTTGACGAGTTCGTGGCCGGTGCCCTTCTCGACGACGCGGCTCAGCAGGTCACGCAGGGTTTCCTGCTCGTCGCCGGTAAGCACGCCGAACACCTCCTCGTGCGCGGCCACCGCGTCGCTGACCACCGTGGTCACCACGTTTTTCCCCTGGTCGGTGAGGTGGGCCCGCAGGATGCGCTTGTGTTGCGGATCTTGGCGGCGCTCCACCAGTCCGCGGCGTTCCAGCGCGGTCAGCGCGAGCTGCACTCCCTGCGGCGTGATCAACAACCGTCGGGCCAATTCGGCGCCGGACAACCCCGGTTCGTTGAGAAGCTGACGCAGCACACCGATCTGGGCGGTGCTGACGCCGTGCGAACTCACCGCGTCGTTGACGGTGGTGAGCGAGAAGTAGAACGCCTGTTTGAGCAACCACAGCAGGTTCTCGGTGAGCTCCATCGCCGGATCCTGGTCCTGGCCGATCATGTCGGCACCTTGACCAGCTGGCCGTCTTTCATCACGAATGACACCTCCAGGGTGGTAGCGATGTCGCGGGACGGGTCGCCGGGCACCGCGATGATGTCGGCGAGGTAGCCCGGCGCGAGGCGGCCGAGTTCGTGGTCGGCCTCGACGAGTTCGGCGGCCACCACCGTGGCCGACCGGATGGCCTGCATGGGCGTCATGCCGCGCGAGACCAGCGCCCCGAGTTCCTTGGCATTCTGGCCGTGCGGGATGGCTGGTGCGTCAGTGCCGCAGGCGATCCGGACCCCGGCGGCAATCGCCCTGGGCAACATGGCCTTTGCGCGGGGAAAGACTTCTTCGGCCTTCTTGCGCAACTCGGGTGCGATCCGGTCGATCGCCATCGCCTCGGTGAGGTAGGTGGTGGAGACCAGAAAGGTGCCGTGGTCGACCATCATCTGGATCGTGTCGTCGGAGGCCAGGAAGCCGTGCTCGATGCAGTCGATACCGGCTCGGATGCACGCCCGGATCGCACTGTCCCCGACCGCATGCGCGGCCACCCGCACCCCGGCGCGGTGCGCCTCGTCGGCGATCGCGGCGAATTCGGCATCGGAGTACTGCTGGGCACCCGGAGCGGTGCTGTGCGACATCACTCCACCGGAGGCCGAGACCTTGATCAATTTGGCGCCGTGCCGGACTTGGTAACGCACACAAGCGATCACGTCGGGCACGCCGTTGGCGATGCCCTCGGCGATCGAGAGCGGCATGATCCCGGGCGCCAGGCGCTGAAAGACGGTCGGGTCGAGGTGCCCGCCGTAGGGCGTGACGGCGTGGCCGGCCGGATAGATCCGCGGGCCGGCGTGCCACCCCTGCTCGACGGCGCGCTGCAGAGCGACGTCGAGCAGGTAACCGCCTGTCTTGACCATGAGCCCCAGGTTGCGCACCGTGGTGAAGCCGGCTTCCAGCGTGGTGCGCGCGTTGACCGCGGCGCGCAGCGTGCGATAGGCAGGGTCATCCTGGACGCCGTGCATGGGGGCCGGCAAACCCTCCGGGCCGCCGGGACCGCCGATGAACAAGTTCAGTTCCATGTCCATCAGCCCGGGCAACAGCGTCACGTCCCCGAGGTCAATGACCTCAGCCGAATCCGGCAGTGCGCCTTCGGGATTGACGGCCAGGATGCGATTCCCGTCGACCACCACCACTGCGGGTGAGCGGACCTGCCCGGCATCGACGTCGGCCCAGCGCTCGGCCCGCAGGACGGTGATCACGGGTAGGGCTCGGACACGCAGTCCAGGGTGGAGGCACCCGAGTCGGGCACGCGTGGCTGCTTCCAGCACTCCACCGGGAACGACACCATGATCATCGAGTACAGCAGGTGCATCAAGTTCAGGACGTCCTCGGGCAGGTCGTCGAGCGGGAACTTGTCGCAGTAGCTCAACGCCTCTTCGGCGCGCGGGGTGATCGCGTCGTAGAACGCCTTCATCTCGGTCATCGAACTGGCGAGCCGTTTGGCGTAGCGCTGCGGTTCGGTGGGCAGACACCAGTCGACGAAGGGTTCCAGATCGGCGAATTCGACTGGCAGAACCGGGGACTCGTTCATCAGACGCGCACCCCGGCACGCTGTTGGTAGTCCTGGATCCAGGCCGCGGTCTCGGTATGCAGATGCCGGATCAGGATCTCCTGATCACAGAGCAGGAAGTCGTTGATGACGTTGGACTCGATCATCGACTGAGTCGCTTCGAGCGTGTTGGCGTCCTGCAGCCCGTACTCCTTGAACGACACCGCGGCCAGCTCTTGCGCGACCCGCTCGCGCGGGGTGCGCGGCTGCGGAAAATACAGTGTGCCTTCGAAGATGTGGCTGTTGTACGACGTCGGCCAATAGTGGTAGGTCAGATACCACCCCTGACCCCAGAACAGGATGACGAAATTGGGAAACAGCTGGAACGAGTCCAGGCCCCACGGTTCACATTTCGCGGGATTGAGACCGGCTGGCATCTCACCCAGATCCTGCTTGTCCCACGGCCCGAACAGCCCACTCTGGCAGATGTCCTCGATCGGCTTGCGCATTTCTTCGGCCATCTCCCAGGCCCGCACCCCCGAGGTGCTGACCAACCGGTGCGGACCCTCCAGCCGATAATGCGGGGCCTCGAATCCGGCTTCGGCCGCGGCTTTCGAGTACGCGGTGGGCGACTGGTTCGCATGCAATACCGGTGCGTGGTAGAACTCCTGGAACGCATCCATGTAGAGCTTCCAGTTCGCCTTCACCTCTGAGCGGTAGTACCAGCGCGAGGTCATCAAATCGAACGGATAACCTTCCAGCGCCGTCACCATCGGACCCAGGAACTCGCGCAACGACTGTTCGGGCTGTTTGGCGAAGTTGACGAAGATGAAGCCTTCCCAGACCTCGCAGTGCACCGGCACCAGGCCGTACCGACTCTTGTCGAGGTCGAAGAACTCCTCCTCCTGCTGGACGAAAGTCAGGTTCCCGTCCAGGTCGTACCGCCACGCGTGGTACTTACAGGTGAATTGGCGACACACCCCGCGGGTCTCCTCCAGCGGCATGTCATTCCACACCAGCTTGTTACCGCGGTGCCGGCAGACATTATGGAAAGCGTTGATCTCACCGGACGTGTTGCGCACCAGGATGATCGAGGTGTTGGCTACCTTCAGTTCTTTGGTGAAGTAACTGCCCTTACGTGGAAGTTGTTCTACCCGACCGACATTGAGCCAGGCGCGTTTGAAGATTGCGGCGCGCTCCAGGTCGTAGATCTCGGGGCTGATCGAGTCCTCGTAGGACACCGGGCCGGTGCCCAGGTCGGGGTAGTGCTGGGTCCAGCTGCCCTCCGGGGGCTTGGGGAATCGGGGCATAACGGCTCCTGTCCATACTCCGTCGGGCCGACGGTATATGCTCGTCCCGGTAATCGCAAGTAGTTGATACTGGAGGGTCTGGATGGGATCGCAGGTTTTCGAGGTCATCTCCCCGCACACCGAGAAGCCGATCGCCGAGCTGACTGCCGCCGGGGCCGCCGACGTCGACGCCGCCGTGCAGGCAGCGCGGGAGGCCGCCGACGCATGGGGACGCACCGAGCCGTCTCGGCGCATCGCCGCCGTCCGCCGGCTCGCCGAGATCTACCAGGAACGGCGCAAGGAGATGGCCCAAACCATCAGCTCCGAAATCGGCGCTCCCATCACCTTCGCCAAGCGTGCGCAGGTAGGCCTGCCCGCGATGATGATGGGTGCGTTCTGCGACCTGGCCGAGCGTCACCCGTGGGAAGAGGCCCGGGCCGGCTACTTCGGGGCCGACGTGCGCGTCCGCAAGGAACCGGTGGGTGTGGTCGCCGCCATCGTGCCGTGGAACATGCCGCAGTTCCTGATCGTCACCAAACTGGTGCCCGCACTGCTGGCCGGTTGTGCGGTGGTACTCAAGCCGGCACTCGAATCACCCTTGGACGCACTACTTTTGACTGAAATGCTGGGTTCGGTCGACCTACCGCCGGGTGTGGTCAGCGTCGTCCCCGGCGACCGCGAAGTCGGCGAGCTGCTGGTCTCGCACCCCGGTGTGGACAAGGTGTCGTTCACCGGATCCACCGCGGCCGGGCGCGCTGTCGCGGCCGCGTGCGGTGCCAACCTCACCAAGGTCAGCCTCGAACTCGGCGGCAAATCCGCAGCGGTTGTCCTCGACGATGCGGCACCCGACAAGGTCGCCGCCGGAGTGCGATCGGCCAGCCTGGCCAACAGCGGCCAGATCTGCAACGCGTTGACCCGGGTGCTGGTCCCCGAGCACCGCCAGGACGAGTACGTCGACGCGCTTGCGGCCGAGATGAGCGGGCTGCGGGTGGGCGACCCCGACGACCCCGAAACCCAGCTCGGCCCGCTGGTCTCGCAACGCCAGCAGAGCCGCGTGCGCGATTACATCGAGCTTGGCCAACAGGAGGGCGCGCGACTGGTCATCGGCGGTACCGAGATGCCCGACGGCCTCGACACCGGCTGGTACGTCAAACCCACCCTGTTCGCCAATGCCGACAACAGCATGCGCATCGCGCGCGAGGAGATCTTCGGTCCGGTCATCACCGTCATCGGATACCGGGACGAAGACGATGCGGTGGCCATCGCCAACGACTCCGACTACGGCCTGGCCGGCTCGGTCTTCACCGGCGACACCGACCGGGCGCTGGCGATCGCGCGCCGCATCCGCACCGGAACCCTTGGCATCAATCAGGGCTACACCATGGATCCGTTCGCGCCGTTCGGCGGCGTGAAGGGCAGTGGCTACGGGCGGGAGCTGGGCCCGGAGGGCCTGGACGCCTACCTGGAGACCAAGTCCATCGCCATCTGAGCACTCAGGGGTGGCGGGCGGCTTCTTGCACCAGTTGCACCCGGGAGCTCAGGCTCAGCTTCTGGTAGACGTGCGTCAGGTGGGACTGGACCGTGCGGGGTGAGACGAAAAGCCTTGCGGCGATGTCGTTGTTGCCCAGCCCTTCGGTGACCAGTCGCACCACGTCGCGCTCGGTAGGGGTCAGCGAACCCCAGCCACTCGCGGGGCGTTTGCGTTGGCCGCGACCGCGTTGCGCGTAGGAAGTTGCCTCCGCGGGGGACATCGCTGCCCCTTCGGCCCAGGCGGCTTCAAAGTCGTTGTCGCTCATAGCATTGCGCAGCACAGCAACGGAGGCCTCGTAGCCGGCCGCCCAGACCTTCAAGCCCACGATGCCCATCCGCTGCCGAATGCCCGCCGCCGCACCAAAGAGCCGCGCGGATTCAGGGTAGCTGCCGGATTCCGCCGCGACGGTGGCGACGCAATCCAGGGTGTCGGTACCGGTGGCGCCGAAGAAACCGGCTGGCATACATGCCAGCGCGTCTTGGGCGTCGCGCCGCGCCTGCTCTGGCTCACCCTGTGCGATCGCGACGCGGGCACGAGCTGTCAGCGAATACATCTGTACCGCCCAGCCCAGCGTTGTCGCCACCGCCTCGTCGGCCCAGCGCCGCGCCTCGATCAGATCCCCGCTCGCGCATAGAGCCTGCGCTTGGGCGGCTCGAACATGCACGGCCAGGCCCGGCACCGAACTCGCGAACTCCCATGATTTCGTAGCAGCGTCCAGTGCCTGCCGCGCATCACCGGCGGCCAGGCCTGAGTTTGCCAATGCCAAATAGCCGAGACCGGTGAACATCCCGCCCACTTCCGATAAGGCCTCGATGCTCGCCTCCGACGCGGCCCGGGCCGCGTCCACGTCACCTTGCCACGCCAGCGCTGTACCGCAATGAGCCAGGCAGGTCCCTTCCAATAGCCTGAGAGCGTCGCCGGCCTCCGCCCGCGCCTCGGCTATCACCTCCTGCAGTCCGGAAACCGCTCCGGCAACATCGCCTCGGTAGATCCGAACCACACCGAGACACAGCCGGCACTGGCGCGAATTGAATCGGTCACCGATGGCGTCGGCGACATCACGCCCCTCTTCGGCGGCCGCTTCCGCGCCGAATAAATCGCCTGTCGCGATCAGCGAACTGGCGTTCCATGAAAGGATCTGACTGAGCCGCCACTTGTCGTCCAACTGCCGAGCCAGTGATGCCGCTTCGGCGAAATACTCACCCGCCAACACGGCGTTGTAGGCGGCGGTGAAACCGCACGCCGTGAGCACCCTGGCCAACACCGCGGGGTCGTCGGCTTCCCGCGCAAGCCTTAAGGCTTGTTGTGCTTGACCGAGGCAGTCCACGCCCCCGAAAGCTGAATCCAGGAAAGCTTTGTCGGCCAACGCTCGGGCGCGGACGGCAAGAGGCAAACCGGTATCGTCGGCGACGTCGTCGGTGAGGACGGTCTCGAACATCCCCAGTCCTTCCCGAATTCGGCCGCGGCCGATCCACAGCGGTTGCAGGGCGGAAGCCAACGTCAATGCCATTGCGGTGTCGTTGTTTTCGCAACTCCACCCGAACGCGGCACGCATATTGTCGAAGTCCAGTTCGGCCTGCTCGACCTGGTTGTCGTAATTTGTGCCCGCGGGTGCGTCAACCGCGATCGCCACTGAGGTGTAGTGATCGCGGTGGCGCGATCGGACAGCGTCTCCCTCCCCCGACTCACCCAGCTTCTCCAGGGCGTACTGACGGACCGTCTCCAACAACCGATACCGCGTACGGCCTCGGCGGTCGTCCGCGACCACCAGCGACTTGTCGACCAACAACGTGAGCTGATCCAGAACCTGGTAATGCTCCACCTCGTCGAATCCGGTAACCGCTTGCGCCGCGGCGATATCGAAGCCGCCGAGAAACACCGCCAGCCGACGGAACAGGATTCGTTCGGACGCGGTCAGCAACGCGTGTGACCAGTCCACCGATGCGCGCAATGTCTGCTGGCGGCGCACCGCGGTGCGCGCTCCACCGGTCAGCAACCGGAAACGGTCGTGCAGAGTGTCGACGATCTCGGTCAGCGATAAGGCGCGCACCCGAGCCGCGGCCAGTTCGATCGCCAACGGCAATCCGTCGAGGCGGCGGCAGATCTCAGTGACTGCAGCAGCATTCTCGTCGGTGACGGAGAAGTCGGGCCGGGCGCGTTGTGCCCGGTCGACGAACAGGTCGACGGCCTCGTCGGCCAGGGGCAGCGACGGCACCCGCCAGCCCACCTCGCCTGCGACACCGATCGGCTCGCGACTGGTGGCCAGCAACGTCAGGTCAGGGGCGGCACCCGCCAGGCCGACGATCAATTCCGCGCTGGCGTCCAGCAGATGCTCGCAGTTGTCCAGCACCACCAGCATCCGGCGCTCCGCGACGAACCGGAGGAGGGCTTCCATCGTGGATCGACCCGGATGGTCACCGAGTCCGAACACACGCGCCGCGGCGATCGGGACGACCTCCGGATCGGTCAACGGAGCCAGATCCACATACCAGACGCCGTCGATGAACTCGCTCGCCAACCGGGTCGCAATCTCGGCCGCCAACCGGGTTTTGCCTACCCCGCCCGCGCCGGTCAGGGTGACCAGCCGGTTGGCCGCCAGCAGTTCCCGCGCCCGGGTCAGCTCCGCCACGCGACCGACGAAGCTGGTGAGATCCGGTGGAAGGTTATGCACGGCAACGGTTTTCGTGCCCTTTGAAGTCCGCAGCGGCGGAAACTCGTTGACCAGGTCGGGATGGCAAAGCTGCAGTACCCGTTCCGGCCGGGGTAGGTCGCGCAGGGTGTGGCTGCCCAGGTCGGCCAGCCAGGCATCGGCGGGCAGTCGATCAGCCACCAATTCCTCTGCCGCGCCGGACAGCACGGTCTGGCCCCCGTGCGCCAGGTCGCGCAGCCGGGCGGTCCGGTTGATCGTCGGGCCGGCGTAGTTACCCTCGTCGCGCAGTTGAATTTCGCCGACGTGGATGCCGATGCGCAACCGGATGGGAGCCAGGGGCGCGCGTTGCAACTCCAGCGCCGCCGCGACGGCGTCGGACGCACGGGCGAATGCCGCGACGAAGCTGTCGCCTTCACCCTGCTCGACCGGCCGCACCCCTTGATGTGCAGCGACGATCTCGTTGACGGCGTTGTTCAACCGGGTGAGTGCGGTGGTCATCTCCTGGGGCTGGGTCTCCCACAGCCGCGTCGAACCCTCGACATCTGCCAGCAGCAACGACACGATGCCCGTCGGCAACAGCCCGCTCACGCCAACTTTGCTCCAGCTCGCCAGCGGCATATCCAGGTGCGGATCGATCTCGTCCATGCTAGCCAGCATGCGGGGGGCACCGCGCGTAAAACATCGGCGCAAACGCGGAGATTGCAGACTCAGGGACGCGGAGGTTCGGGCTCTAGGCCTTCTTCCGGTCGGTATCCCGACTGGGCTGGACGCGTTTGGGTTCGCCCGGCATCTTCGGATAGTTGGGCGGATACGGCATATCCCCCAGGCCGCGCTCTTCGTCGGTCTCGACAAGCTCGAGCAGTGGGGTCAGCGACTGCGCGTGATCGTCCATACCGGCCCACGGATCGTCCCGGGCGGCGACGAAATCCGGCACCGTGGCCATGGTGTAGTCATCCGGGTCCGCCTCGGCCAGTTCGTCCCAGCTCAGCGGCATCGACACGGTCGCGATCGGGGTGCGCCGCACTGAGTACGGCGACGCCATGGTGCGGTCGCGGGCGTTCTGGTTGAAGTCGATGAAGATCCGCTCCCCCCGTTCTTCCTTCCACCAGGACGTGGTGACCGCGTCCGGCGCACGCCGTTCCACCTCGCGGGCCAGTGCGATGCCGGCGCGGCGCACCTGAATGAAATCCCAGTCGGTGGCGATGCGCAGATAGACATGCACGCCGCGGCCTCCGGAGGTCTTCGGATAACCCACCAGCCCGAGTTCGTCCAGCAGCGGCCGCAGCACGTCCACCGCCACTGTGCGCGCCTCGACGAAACCGGTGCCGGGCTGCGGATCCAGGTCGATGCGCAACTCGTCGGGGTGCTCGGTATCGGGGCAGCGCACCTGCCATGGATGCAGCGTGACGGTACCCATCTGCGCCGCCCACACGATCGCCGCCGGATGGGTCACCTGCAACGCATCGGCCGTGCGTCCGGACGGGAAGGTGATCCGGCAGGTTTCCAGGTAATCGGGATGGTGTTGCGGCACCCGTTTCTGGTAGATCTCTTCGCCGTCGATGCCGTCGGGAAAACGTTGCAGGTGCGTGGGGCGGTCACGCAGCGCCGCCAGCATCGGCCCCCGGGCCACCGCCAGGTAGTACTCGACGAGTCGGCCCTTGGTGCCTTCCGTCCCGAGTTCGGGGAAGTACATCTTGTCCCGATTGGTCAACCGCACGGCGATGCCGTCGACATCGAGCTCTTCTGCCTTGGCCGCCATGAGTCGATTCCAGCACGCCGAGTTAGCAGCAGACCATCCCGCGGGGGTCGAAGCAGCTTTACGCCCCCGGTTCGCCTAGCCGAGGCCCGGCACAATGTCCCCCAGGCTGAAGGTCAGTGGCTGCTCCAGCTGTTCGTAGGTGCACGACCGTGGGTCACGATCGGGGCGCCACCGGTTGAACTGCGCGGTGTGGCGGAACCGTCGGCCTTCCATGTGGTCGTAGCGAACCTCGACGACTCGCTCCGGGCGCAGCGGCACAAAGGACAGGTCCTTGCCCGCGTTCCAGCGGGAGAACTCGTTCTTGCGGGGAGTGCGTTCACCCGCCTCATGTGCCGCCCAATTCCAGGGATGGCCATCGAAAGTGGTGACCAGCGGCTGCAATTCGGTGAACAACCGTCGGCGCTCGGCCATCGGGAACGCACCGATCACGCCGACCGAGGCCAGCTGTCCTGAGGGGCCACCATCCTCGTAGAGTCCGAGGAGCAGCGAACCGATAGCGTCACCGCCGGACTTGTGCACCCGGTAGCCGGCGACGACGCAGTCGGCGGTGCGTTCGTGCTTGATCTTGAACATGACTCGCTTGTCCGGCAGGTAGGTGCCGGCGATCGGCTTAGCGATGACGCCGTCGAGGCCGGCTCCCTCGAATTCTTCGAACCACCGCTGAGCGGTGGCCGGATCCGTGGTGGCCGGCGTGACGTGGATCGACGGACCCGACCCGGCCAGCGCCTCGACCAGGGCGGCACGCCGCTCGCTGAACGGCCGCTTCGTGTAGTCCTCATCGGCAAGGGCCAGTAGGTCGAACGCGATGAAAGACGCCGGAGTGCGCTCGGCCAGCATCCGCACCCGCGACTCGGCCGGATGGATGCGTTGTTGCAAAGCTTCGAAATCCAGGCCCTGTGCGCCGGCGATGACTATCTCGCCGTCGATGACGCAGCGTCGCGGCAACTCGGCTTTGACTGCCGCGATTAACTCCGGGAAGTAGCGGGTCAACGGCCGTTCGTTGCGGCTGCCCAGCTCGACCTCGTCGACATCGCGGAAACAGATTGAGCGGAAACCGTCCCATTTGGGCTCATACGAGGCCCCGGGCGGAATCGACTTCACCGACTTGGCCAGCATCGGCGAGACCGGCGGCATCACGGGTAGCTCCATCAGTTCATTGTGTTCACGCCGGCCAGCGCAGGACGCGCCGGGTCTTGTCGGATGAACGACCTGGCGCCGCTGAATGTTCGCGCGCGGTACGCCGGTCGGCGACGGGTACTGCATCGCGATCGCGGACCTGGCCTGGCCCGCACTTAGGATGTCGTGATGCTGCACGTGTGTGCGTTGTTCGTTGCACGTACCGCCGCGTTCGACGAACACGGCGCGATCAATGCCACGTCCATTCCGATGGCGTGGTTTCAGGTTGACCAAATGCCCTTGTGGGCAACAGTTCCCGTGGTCTTGGTGGTGCACGCACCTGCAGGTGGCGACTACGACCCTGACCTGCACGTCGTGTGCAAGGATCCATCCGGGCAACCGCTGGGATCCCTGCGGGCGACGTGGCACTGGCCCGATGACGCAAAGCTCGCGTCGAAGTACCGGTGTTTCACCCAGGAACTCTCGTTCCAGGTGGCGTCCGAAGGCGAGTACACGGTCGGGGCGTACTACGACGCCGACGGGAAATTCGAGTTGTCCACGCCGGTGCCGATTTCTATCGTTTTGCCCGATGCCACCCCAGACGCCGACAGTCCCGAATAGGCTGGCGCGATGCACGTTGCCGCATTGCTCGTGGCGGGCTCCGCCAACATCGACGACTCCGCTATCGACGCCACCCGTTTGCCGATCACCAGCTACGACGTCAACCAGGTTCCGATTTGGCTGACGGTCCCGCTGGTGCTGGTGGTCCATGCACCGGCAGGTGGGGATTTCGACCCGCAGTTGTTCATCGTCTGCAAAGATCCGGGCGGGACGATCCGCGGCACCGTCCGCTCGGCCTGGCAGTGGCCGGACGAAGAGGGCAAGCCGTCGAAGTACCGGTGCTTCACCCCGCAACTGTCGTTCGCCATCGAGACCACCGGTGAATACACCATCGGCGTCTACCGCGACGCGGAAGCCCTCGATCCGGTAGGCACTCCGATACCGCTGTTGATCAGCCTGGCCGGGCGCCGTTAAACCTCGACCCGCAGTGTCGACAGACCCCGCAAGTTGATGTTGGGTTTGTAGAGCGGTTCGCCGGCGAGCCGGGCGTTCGGGAAGCGGGCCGTCACCGCTGAGAGCGCCACCGTCGCTTCCAACCGAGCCAGCGGGGCCCCCAGGCAGTAGTGGACACCGCGACCAAATCCCAAGTGCCGCAACGAGGTGCGGTCCGGGTCGAAGCTGTCCGGTCGATCGAACTCGGCGGGATCGCGATGCGCGGCGGCCAGCAGCAACAGCATCACGTCACCCCTGGCGACTTCGGTATCGCCAATCCTGATGTCGTCCAGGGCAATTCGACTCAACTGCTGCACCGGCGGGTCGTAACGCAGGGTTTCCTCGACGATCGCCGCGGCCCGACCGGGATCAGCGCCGAGCGCACCCCACTGGCGGCCGTCGCGCAACATCGCCAGGATCGCATTCCCGATCAGGTTCACCGTGGTCTCGTGTCCGGCCACCAGCAGCAGCAGGCAGGTCGAGACGATCTCCTCCTCGGTCAGTTGATCGCCCGATTCGTTGACGGCCACCAGCGCAGACAACAGGTCGTCACCGGGTTGGGCACGGCGACGGTCGATCTGGCCGTGCAAGTACTCGCGCAAACTCGCCCCGGCATCCAGCGATTCTTCGACACCGTCGTCTTGATCGTCGACCAGGAACGGGTCCAACGCCCTGGCCACCACCGCGGAGGCGCGGCTGAATTGCGGCTCATCCGCCAAGGGCACCCCGAGCAACCGGCAGATGACTGCCACCGGCAATGGGTAGGCGAAGTCTGCGACCACGTCGAAACTCCCCCGCTCGGCGATCCGGTCCAGCATGCCGTCCACCAACGCGCTGATCTCGGGTTGCAGCGCACTCACCACCCGGGGCGCGAACGCTTTGCTGACCAATTTGCGCAGCCGGGTGTGATCGGGTGGGTCCAGGAACAGGAAGCCCGGCGGTACTTCCCGGCGCATCGCCTGGTCCGCCTCGATCATCTGCTGCGCCGCGGTGGACTTGAATTGGTCGCTGCTCGAGGCCGGATGCCGCAGCACCTCGTCGCAGTCGCGGTAGGTGGAGAACAGGACGAAGTTGCCGCCCGGCAGCTCGATGGGTCCGAGCTCGCGCAGCTCCGCGCACACGGGATACGGATTGGCGCGGTTTGCCTGGTCCAGCAGCCGTAGCAGCAGCGTCTGCGAGTCGGCCTGGGTTGGCGTCGATGGCATGCTGCCCATTGTGCACGGGGCGGCCGCGCCGCCCGGCGCACGTTGCATCAACGGGCTGTCGCGCGCCGCTGGCTGACCCGCGAAAGTGGTTGTCCGACACAGTCGCTCACGGAGCATCCTGACCCGACCCGGGCAGGCCGGGTTGGGCCAGCAGGCGATCGAGGAAGACCCGCTGCCCCTTGAGTAGCTTGCTTCGGGCCTGGGCCACCGGAAACCAGCCGACGCGATCGACCTCGGGGAACTCGCGAATCTTCCCCGACCCGCGCGGCCACTCCATTTCGAAGGTGTTGCTACGCGCATCGGTGATGTCGAGGTCCCCGCGGACGGCGAAGGCGGTGACCACTTTGCCACTGGGTTGTCGCACCGCACCGAGGTCGGTCCGCGGTCCGTCGGGCACCGGCAGCCCGATCTCTTCGGTGAACTCGCGCTGCGCCGTGGCCCACGGATCGTCGGAGTCTGCGTACTCGCCTTTCGGGATCGACCACGCGCCGTCGTCCTTGCGCGCCCAGAACGGGCCGCCCGGGTGCGCTATCAAGACGTCGACGACCCCGGCTCGTGTCCGGTACAACAGCAGACCGGCGCTCAGCTTCGCCACCCGCTCGATGTTAGGTGTACCTAACGTTCGGCTACCCTCGAACCGTGTCTCACCAATCCGAGCCCGTGACCATCGAAGCCCCCAACGCGGGGTTCGATGCACCGAAAAGCTTGCGCGAGTACGCCATGACCACCGTCGTCAACATGGTCCCGCCGGTGTTGGCTTACTACGGCCTGCGCCTCTTCGGCGTCACGCCCTACCTGGCCCTGGTGGGTGCGATCGTCGTGGCGACCCTGCAGGGTCTGTACACGGTGGTCCGCAAGCGCAAGGTGGAGTTTCTCAACGTGGCTGTGCTGGTGTGCGCCGCCGTCTCCCTCGCGGTCGCGTTCACCACCAAAAATCCGCGCATCGTCCAGGTCACCGAGCTCATTCCGGCCACGTTCCTGGTGTGGTCGGTGGTCGTCAGCGGTGTGCTGCGCAAACCAAGTTCCAAGGTGATCACCGGTGCGATCGTGCCCAGCCTCGCGGAAGCGGCGCTACCGCAGCGCGGCTGGTCGGAGCGGGAGATCCGCGACTGGCACAGCCTGCACACCCGCCTGTGCGTGCAGCTCGGACTGGTCTGCGGGATGTTCCCGATCGCCGCGGTCGCGTGCATCTTCGCTCTGCCGGTGGACATCTCGCAGATCCTGATCGTCACCACCGGCCCGATCCTGCTGGTCGCCTGCATCGGGACCGCCACCACCCTGCTGCGCCGATTCGTCCGCCGCACCGATCAGGCGGCTGCCGAGCGCGCCGCCGTCACCCCACAGGCGTAACACCGCGGTCGGGTTCGGACCGTCCAGTAGCGGCTGGTTGGTGCCGACGATATTGACAGTCACTGCCATATCGTCATACATTGCCACCACTGCCCTCAGTTCCGTCGGAAAGGTGTCCCATGATCGCTGCGCCCACACTTCGCGTCATCCAGTGGGCGACCGGGGGCGTCGGGAAAGCCGCCGTCCAATGCGTGCTGAACCATCCGCAACTCGATTTGGTGGGTTGCTGGGTCCACTCCGCGGACAAGAACGGCCGAGATGTCGGCGAGATCGTGGGAGTCGACCCCATAGGTGTCACCGCCACCACCAACGTCGACGAGATCCTGGCTCTGGACGCCGACTGCGTCGTTTACAGCCCGCTGATCCCTAACGACGACGAAGTGCTGGCGATCCTGCGGTCAGGTAAAAACATCGTCACCCCAGTCGGCTGGGTCTACCCGGACCTGACCCATCCCCGACACCGGGCCGTCGCCGACGCCGCACTCGAGGCCGGGGTCACGTTGCACGGGTCGGGGATTCACCCCGGCGGGATCACCGAGCGCTTCCCGCTCATGCTGTCCGGGCTGTCCTCGGCGGTCACCCACGTGCGCGCCGAGGAATTCTCGGACATCCGCACCTACAACGCCCCGGACGTGGTGCGACACATCATGGGATTCGGCGGCACCCCCGAGGAGGCTGTGCAGGGACCGATGGCCGCGCTGCTGGAGCAAGGCTTCAAGATGTCGGTCCGGATGATCGCCGACCACATGGGTTTCCGCATCGATTCCGGCATCCAGACGCTTCAGGAGATCGCGGTAGCCACCGCCGAGATCGACTACGAGCCATTCGCCATCACTGCGGGAACCGTTGCCGCACGGCGGTTTCGGTGGCAAGCGACCGTCGACGGCGAACCGGTCATCACCGCCGCGGTCAACTGGCTGATGGGCGAGGAGAACCTGGAACCCGCCTGGAACTTCGGCGGCGAAGGCGAGCGGTTCGAGGTCGAGATCACCGGTGACCCCACCGTGAACCTCACCTTCAAGGGGCTGCAACCGCCCAGCGTCGCCGAGGGTCTGATCCGCAATCCCGGCGTGGTCGCCACCGCGAACCACTGCGTCAACGCCATCCCCGACGTGTGCGCGGCCGAGCCCGGTATCAAGACCTACCTGGACCTGCCGTTGTTCGCCGGACGTCCGGCGCCGCACCTCGCGGGCGGCAACCGATGATCCTGGACTCCTTTCGCCTGACCGACCGCGTCGCCATCGTGACCGGCGCCGGCGCCGGGATCGGTCGCGACATCGCGGTCGCGTTCGCTGAGGCGGGTGCGGACGTCGTCGTGGCCGCGCGCACCAGGTCCGATCTGGACGAAACCGTGCGGCTGATCGAAAAGACCGGTCGCCGTGGCCTTTCCGTCGTCACCGACGTGCTGGTCGAGGACGACCTGGAGCGGCTGGTCGCAGTGACCGTCGAGCACTTCGGCCGACTGTCCATCCTGGTCAACAACGCCGGCGGAACCCAGCCGCGCCCGGCCATGCAGACCTCCTCGCGGTACCTGAGCACCGCGCTGCAGTTCAATGCCGTCGCACCGTTCGTGTTGAGTCGCCTAGCCGCGCAGGCCATGGTGGACACCGACGGATCCGGATCGATCGTGAACATCTCATCCCGGTCCGGTGACATGGCGATGCGCTGCATGACGGCCTACGGCGCGGGCAAGGCGGCGCTGAACATGATGACTCAGGACATGGCGGCCGACCTGGCGCCCCTGGTGCGGGTCAACGCGATCGGTGTCGGTGGGGTGGCGACACAGTCGATGGATTTCGTGACGACCAACGACGCGCTGCGCACCGAGTTCGTGGCGAACACCCCGATGGGCCGTATCGGGACCCCACGCGACATCGCCGCCGCGGCGCTCTATCTCGCCTCGCCCGCCTCGTCCTGGGTGACCGGGGTGATCCTGCGGGTCGACGGCGGCACCACCAAGCCCTCGTTCGATCTGCCTGCGCCACCGCTGGTTTCGGCTCGCGCGCGGGAGAAGCCATGAGCGTGCTCGAGGATGTTTCGTTCTGTCACCTGGTCGTCGGGGTGACCGACATGGACCGCGCGCTGGGGTTCTATCGCGACCTGCTCGGCCTCGACGTGGTGTTCGACCAGACCATCTCCGGCGAGCCGTTCAACGCCGTCCTGCATTCCACCCGCAAGCAGCAGGGCCGGGTGGTCGGTGGGCTGCTGGGCGGGCTGATGATCGAACTGCTCTCGCTGGGGCCAGCCGCGCCGCACCACCAGCCGGCCCGTCCCGGCATCGCCGGCATTCACAACCTGTCCCTGTCGGTCACCGATTTGGACGACACCCACCGCCGGGTTCGGGACGCCGGCTATGCCCCGGAGCAGGAGCCTTTCGAAATCAGCGGTGTGCGAATGTTTTTCGTCAAGGACCCGGACGGTACCGCGGTCGAGTTCATCGAACTGCCGGGAGCGGTACGCAGCACCTACGAGTTGCATCGTGGGGTGCCCCTGCGATTGGGCCCAGCCGGATGAGTTACTCGCACCCGGACTCGCTGCGCGGGCAGGTCGTCGTCGTCACCGGCGCCGCGCAGGGCATCGGCAAAGGGGTGAGCGCCGCACTGCTGGAACGGGGTGCCTCGGTGTTGCTGGTGGACATCCAAGACGACAAGCTCTCCGCGACCGCGGCTGAACTGCAAGCGGAATTCAATGCCGGAGAACGGCTTTCGACGCTATCGGCCAACCTGCGGGACGTGGACAGTGTGCCGCAGATCGTGGCCGCCGCCGTCGGCACATTCGGCACCGTGCACGGCCTGGTGAACAATGCGATCGCCAGCAACGAGCCCAAGCCGTTCGTCGACATCACCCCCACCGACCTGGCACTCGGCTACGACGTCGGTCCGCGCGCCACGTTTCTGCTGATGCAGGCGGTATACCCGGTGATGGTCGCTGCCGGTGGCGGCTCGATCGTCAACCTCGGCTCGGGTTCGGGCACCGGCGGCGAACCCAAGTTCGGTGGATACGCCGCCGCCAAGGAAGCGATCCGCGGCCTGTCGAAGGTCGCGGCGCTGGAGTGGGGCCGCGACAACATCCGGGTGAACGTCATCTGCCCGTTCGCCGAATCCGACGGCGTCAAGCTGTGGAAGCAGCTCGCTCCCGACGACTACGCCAAGGCAGTCGGACGGGTCCCGATGAAGCGGATCGGGGACGTGCGTACCGATGTGGGTGCACTGGTTGCGTTCCTGCTGGGCGCCGATTCGACGTTCCTCACCGGGCAGACCATCCATGTCGACGGTGGGATCGGCAGCTTCCGGTGAGTGTCTCGGGGGAGTCGCTGCGGGACCGCCAGCGTGCCCAGATCCGCGCCGACATCCGTCGCGCTGCGTTCAAATTGTTCGCTGAGCGCGGCTACGACGGCGTGACGACGGATCAGATCGCTACCGCCGCAGGCGTTTCCACGCGCACCTTGTTCCGGCACGTGACCACCAAGGAGGATCTGCTGCTGGCGCCGGCACGGCATGGCGGAGCCGAAGTGGTAAGCCTGCTCGAACAGCAGCCGGCCACCGAATCACCGGATGTCGCACTGGCCAATGCCATCGTCGGTCGCACCCGATCCTTCGGTGCGGCCGATACCGAGGAGTGGCGGTCGGCGCTGCTGGTGGCACCCGAAGTCCTGGAGCGGCTGCAGTTTCACACCGCTGATGACCGGCAGCGAGCCACCGGAATCACCGCGCACCGGATGGGTGTGGATCCTGACACCGACATCCGGCCAGGTCTGTTGGTGCATTTGAGTTTTGCCGCCGCCGATTTCGGGTTCCAGCGCTGGGTGCGGCAAGACCCGGCTCGGCAGCCGCTGGATCGCTGCGTAGCTGAGGCCCTGGAGGCGGTGCGAAGCCCCCGCTGGATTGCTGGTCGGGGCTGACGGCGTGGCCGCACCGTCTAGCGCAGCGCTTCGGGATTCGCGATCCGCGTCGGAGTACCGTCCAGCCAGGCGGCCACGGCTTCGATGGCGTCGGAATAGAACGCGCTCAGCATTTCTCGCGTGACGTAGCCGAGATGGGGCGAGAGTGTCACGTTCGGCAGCGTCCGCAGCGGATGGTCGACGGGCAGCGGTTCGGTGTCGTAGACGTCCAGGCCCGCTCCGGAGAGTCGGCCCCGGCGCAGGGCTTCGACGAGCGCTGTGTCGTCGACGATCGGCCCGCGAGACGTGTTGACCAGGAACGCCGTCGGCTTCATCAGGGCAAGCTCGGGCGCACCGATCAGCCCGCGGGTGCGCTCGGATAGTACGAGGTGGATGGACACCACGTCGGACTGTTCGAACAACGCCGCCTTCTCGACCCACCGTGCGCCCGCTTGCGCGGCGGCATCCGGGGTCAGGTTCTGACTCCAGGCCACCACGTCCATACCGAATACGGTTGCATATTCGGCCATACGTTTACCGACTCGGCCGAGTCCGAGCAATCCCAAAGTCTTGCCGGACAATGTCATACCGGTGGTGCTCTGCCATCCACCACCGCGCATGCGCCGGTGCTCTTCGGCCAGATTCCGCACGGTCGCGATCATCAGTCCCCAGGCCAGTTCGGGGGTGGCGTCGCGCACCGCGCGGAATCGCGGATGCGCGAAGTCGGAATGGGCGACCAGTATCCCGTGCTCGGTAGCGGCGGCCAGGTCGAGGTTGGGCAGGCTGCGACCGACGATGGTGATGAGCTTCAGATTCGGCAACCGTGCAATGAGGCCGCGCGGGAACACCATTCGCTCGCGCATCGTGCACAGCACGTCGAACGGCAGCAGCCCCTCGGCTGCCTCGTCTTCGGTCAGGTGCCGATCGAAAACCGTTATCTCACAGTGTTTCTGAATCTCCGACCAGTCAGCCAGCTGCAGAGCAAGACCCGCGTAATCATCCAGTATCGCTACCCGGCGCATCGGTGCCTGCTAATGCGCTGCAGTAGGTTTCGCGTCCCGCTGCGGTCCACGGTAATGACACCATGCGTCGCGGGTCGCGCTGTAGAGTCCGTCGACCATACGCGGTTCCGGGCGATCAATCACCATGGCGGCCTCCCCGTCGGCGTAGGCGGGCCAAGCGGCGCTGCCGGTCCGCGCGAACTCGACCCAGTGCTGTTGTACCCAGTCGCCGATGGCGCGGTGTTCGCGGCGTCCTCCGACCGCCAGCGCCGCAGCACCCGCGCTGCCGAACAACAGCGGTACATCGGTGGCGTGGATGGCGCCCATCCCGATCCGGCGCAGCACCGGCGGGGCGTAATCGATCCGATAGAGGTAGGTCGGCGCGTGTCGGGCGTGGCCCTCGGCCGCGGCGATCATCGGCCGGACGAAGAAGCAATCCGTGGCGAGCCGGGTCAGCGTCGCCGCGCTGGGGTAATCCGGATAGTGCGCCAACACGTTTTTCCGGGCGGCGGGATCGGTTGCCGCGAACATGCGGTCCACCCGCGCCGGGGTGGTCGGGAACAGATCGACGAACGGCCGCACCGGCACCCAGCCGGCGTGCCCCATCTCGTCGCGCATCGACCCAATGATGAGCGGGACGCGGTGGGCGCGGCCGGCGCCGATCGCCGCCGTCGGATCTTCGGGCAGGAAGTCCCCGTCGATCACCGGTGCCAGCGCCATCTGACACGGGACGGTGCGCGCGGTCCGCAACATCACCCGGATCGCGGCCCGGGTGATCGCGGCGGGAGGCGCCGTGCGCAGCAGGGTGTGATCACCGCCGAGCACATCGACGACCTGACGCGCGGTGTCTGCGGCCTGCTCCGGCGTGCGCACCGCGTCGGGTATCGGACTCTGCGCGATCGCCCGCTGGAACAGACCCTGCGCAGCGGGCACGGCGAGGTGGGTCAGGACGGCGCTCGCACCGGCGGACTGGCCGCAGGCGGTGACGCAGTCGGGATCACCGCCGAAAGCTGCGATGTTGCGCCGCACCCAACTCAACGCGGCCACTTGATCGCGTAGCCCCAGGTTGGACTCGAATTCCGTTGCGTAGCCGGAGAAATCGACGAAGCCCAAACCACCGAGCCGGTAGTTGATGGTGACGAGCACAATCCCGAAGCGCCGCACCAGCGGCGTCGGATCGTGCACCGGCAGCGCGGATGTGCCCTCGAAGTAACCGCCGCCGTGAATGAAGACCAGGACCGGAAGCGGACCGTCGGTGCGTTTGGCGGGTGCGCACACGTTCAGCGTCAGGCAGTCCTCGTGCTGAATCTGCCGCTTGACGACGCCGAGTGGCGAGCTGAACCGGTGCGAGTGCGCGGCATAGGCGAACTGGGTCGCATCGCGCACGCCGGACCAGGGCGTGACGGGCTGCGGCGCCCGGAAGCGTAGCGGGCCGACCGGTGGTGCCGCATAGGGAATCGCCCGCCACATCTCCACGTCGCGGTGCCGTCGTCCGCGAACTACGCCTGACTCGACGGCTACCTCGACCACCGACCCAGTGTGCCGCATTGTCACCTGGTGTCGAGGATCTCCCCGGCTGCGCGGCGACCCGACGTGATGGCGCCGTCCATGTAACCGCACCACTGCTGGGCAGTCTCGGCGCCGGCCCAGTGGATCCGGCCGACCGGAGCGGCCAGCGCCTTGCCGAACTGGGTCAGCGCGCCGGCGGCGAGGCGTCCGCCGTAGCAACCACGGGTGAATTCTTCTGCCGCCCAATCAAGTTCGGTGATGTCGAACGGCTCGGCGGCCTGCGGCCCGAAATATTTCACCAGCGCATCGATGATCAGCTTGCGGCGCTGCTCAGCCCGCAACTCGGCCGCATCCCGGGCATGGGCGCCGTCCATGAACCCGACCAAGACCCCGCAGGATGCGTCGGGCGGTGAGTTGTCCATGACAACACTCAACGCATCGTCGAGGCTGGTCACGAAGCCGCTCAGCCCGGCATCGCGCCAGAACGGTGTCGAGTAACCGACCTGGACCTTGATCACCGACCCGGCCGGGAACTGCTGGGTCAACGCGTCGCGAGCGGAAGGCAGCGGCGGCACATACCGAATCCGGCCGGCCAGGGTCGGCGGAATCGCGACGACCACGTGGCTGGCCGTCACCGTGCCCGAGCTCGCCGCGTCGGCATCCTCGTAAGTGACCGTGACCCCATCCGGATCCTGCACGATGGTCCGGACCACCGCTCCCAACTGGACTCGGTCACCGAGTTCCGCGGCCAATCGCTCGGAGATCTGGTGCGTCCCACCCAGTACTCGCAGCTCCTGCGCACCGCCGGTCACCGCGAGCATTCCGGCCAAGCCGCTACCCGACCGCAGGTAGAACAACAGATGCAGCAACGAAAGTTCCGGCGTCTCCGCACAAAACAAGGTGGGCACCACGAGCCGGAAGAATCGGAGCGCGATCCGGTCGGAGGTTTGGGCCGTCAACCAGCCGTCGAAGGTCTGCCGATCCAGATCGGCAGCGTCCGCCGCCTGCCAGGGCGAGGCCGTCGGCACCGTGGCCGCCAGCGTCTCGAGCTCGCCCCAGACCCGGCCGATCTCGGCAAGGTTGTCGGCCGGAAGTCCGAACGATGCGTCGTTATAGCGCAACGTCTCACCATCGATGGCAGTGATCGCCTCACCGGTGTCATAGGTGGGGAACGTCTCGAGCCCGAGCTCGTCGATCAGCGCCAGCACCGTGTCCTGGCCTGGCCCGACCCACTGACCGCCCAATTCGACGGGAACCCCGTTGCTGAGAAACCCGCCGCGGTTGCGGCCGGCGACGCGATCCCTGGCTTCCAGGACGCACACGGACTTTCGGGCGGCGACCAGCTCGCGGGCCGCCGACAGCCCCGCGAGTCCAGCGCCGACGACCACCACATCGACATCCACCATTGCCTGCACCTTCCCAACTCATACAGTCGTATGACTTAGTTGAGCTTAAACTAGGGCACTGCAGAGCCGTGGGCAAGAGTCAGTTGGAGGGGGACCGGACCACCGCGAGAGACACGACCGTCTCGACCAGCGCGTCGAGATCGGCCCTTGACCGGTCCGCGTCCGCGCTGATCACGTGCTGCAGGATCAGGCCGTCGATACCGGCGACCAGCAGCCGGGCCAGCCGATCAAAGGGAATCGTCGTGGTCTCCCCCGCCCGCGTCGCGGCCGACTCACACCACTGCGCAACGATTTCGATGTACCGCTCGTACTGCCAGCGCGGCAGTTCCTCCAGACCGGCCGTCCGCAACGCATGGGTGACGAGTTCGAGCTGTACCAACTGCAATTCGCGATGGTTGACCACCAACTCCGTCCAGAAGTTGCGCAACCCCACCCGAATCGCATGCTCCAGACCGGCTTCGAGTTCCGCCGAAACCCGCAGCAGTTCGGCGATCTCTTCCACGATGTCTTCGAACACCGCCCGCAGCAGGCCCTGCTTGGACGGGAACACGTACTGCAGGGTGCCCAGCGGGACGCCGGCTTCAGTCGCGACTGCGCGCATGGTGGTGCCGCCCACCCCGTCGCGCATCAGCACTGCGCGCGCAGCGGCCACTGCCTGCTTGGTGCGTACCGCGGATTCGACGTACGGCACCGTATCTCCCATCCAGAACGACTGCGAGACATCCGCAGCGGTAAGTGGCCACTTCACCACATGCGTAGCAGATCGCTGCCATCGTGGTATGTCAACCATCCCCGCAAGGGATCTTCGCAATAGTCATCACAATCTAGGACCCGTTGATCAGTGTGGCGCGCGCCAGCGTCTGCTCGGCCATCTTCACGTGGGCAGCGTCGACGAGCACCCCGTTCACCCCGACCGCGCCGCGACCGTTGGCTTCTGCTTCCCGGTAGGCCGCGACATTACGTTTGGCTACAGCGATTTCGTCGGCGGTCGGCGCGTAGACACCGTTTGCGACCGGCACCTGGCTGGGGTGGATCGCCCACTTGCCGGTATACCCCATCAGCGAGGCCCGGCGCGCGTCCCGCTCATAGCCGGCGAGATCCTGATAGTCCGGGTACGGCGCGTCGATGGCATCGATGCCCGCGATGCGCGCCGCCACGATCACCTTGTTGCGCGCGTAAGACCAGAAGTCGCCGGGGTATTCGCCGAGCGGGACGAAGTTGGTGTCCACCCGCGCGCCCTGGGACAGCGAGAAGTCGCCCACCCCGAAAATCAACGCATCCAACCGCGGGCTGGCTACCGCGATGGCCTCGGCATTGGCCAGGCCTTCCACTTCCTCGATCAGCACTTCGAGGCGAATTTGCTTGTTGAGTAGCAACTTTGATTCGAGCTGTGTGAGCAACACGTCGACCCACCACACGTCGCGGGCGGTGCGCGGCTTCGGGACGATGATGGTGTCGAGATTCCGTCCGGCCTTGGTCACCACCTCGATCAGATCGTCATGGCACCACGGGGTGTCCAGGCCGTTGATCCGGATGGCACGGGCGGTGCTGCCCCAGTCGATGTCGTTGAGTGCCGCAATTGCTTTGGCCCGCGATTGTTCCTTGAACGCCGCGGGTACGGCGTCTTCGAGGTCGAGGAACACTAGGTCCGCGCCGCATCCCGCGGCCTTCTCGAACATGTTGTCGTTGCTGGCGGGCACGGCGAGTTCCGAGCGACGCAGTGGTCCAGTCATGAATGCTCCTCTCTCACAGCACACCCCGGGCGTGCAGGTCCTCAATGTCGTTGGCACTCAGACCGAGTAGTTCGCCGTAGACCTCGGCGTTGTGCTGGCCCAGGCGTGGACCCAGCTGTCCGACGGTGCCGGTGGCCGCCGAGAATCGCGGCACCGGAGCCTGCACCGTCATCGCGCCTAGTTCGTCGTCGTCGACCGAGATGAACACGCCGCGATGGGTGAGTTGCTCGTCGTCGACCAGATCGGTGATGTCATACACCGGTGCCGCCGCCACCTCATGGGCCTGGAAAACCTCCATCGCTTCTGAAAGTGTCTTGCCGGCAACCCAATCCGCCACCACGGTATCGACCTCACGGGCCCGGGCCAGCCGGCGCTGCGGGTCGGAGAAATCCGTATCCTGCACCAGATCGTCTCTGCCAATGGCCCGGAACACCCGCAGCGCCAGCGCTGGTGAACTGCCCGACATCGCCAGCCACCGGTCGTCAGCGGTGCGATAGGTGTTGCGCGGGGCCGAGATGTCCCAACGGTTGCCCGACCGTTCCGGCACCAGGCCCAACTGGTCGTACCCCAGCAGGGTCTGCTCCAGCAATCGGGCCAGGGGGTCAATGAGATTGACGTCGATGAGCTGTCCGGGACCACCGTGCACGTCGCGGTGGTAGAGCGCCATCAGCACCGCATACGCCGCGTTCAGCGACGCGACACCGTCGGCCAGCATGAATGGCGGCAGGGTCGGCGGCCCGCCGGCCTGTCCGGTGATATGGGCGAAACCGCTCATCGCCTCGCCGAGGGTGCCGAACCCGGGCCGTTCGCTCTTGGGTCCGCTCAGTCCGTATCCGGTGATATGCAGCATCACAATTCGCTCGTTGACGCCCCGCAAGCTCTCGTAGTCCAGCCCCCACTTGCGCAACGTTTGCGGCCGGGTGTTGACGATCACCACGTCGGCATGCGCGACCAACCTGCGGGTCAGTTCCTGGCCTTCGGTGCACCGCAGATCCAGCGTGACGGACCGTTTGTTGCGCGACAACGACTTCCACATCAGTCCGACGCCGTCGCGCTGGTTGCCCCACGTCCGGATGGGATCACCGCACCCTGGTTGCTCGACTTTGACCACGTCGGCACCGAACTCGCCGAGATAGGTGGCCACCAGTGGCGCGGCCGCCAGGGTCGCAAGGTCCAGCACCCGCAGACCGTCAAGCATGGGCGCCCACCGGTCGTTGCAGGCCCAGGTGTCCCCGCAAGGTCGACGACTCGTAGGCGGTGCGAAACAGCCGACGTCGCTGCAGTTCCGGCACCGCCATGCGCACCACGTCTTCGAAGGCGCCCGGCAGATGCGTTGCCGCCAAAACGAATCCGTCGCAGGCGCCGCTTTCGAACCAGTCCGCCATCTGATCGGCAACCTGCTCGCCGGTGCCGACGAATCGCGGCCCCTGCAACAGCGTGGCGCGGTGGCCGGCCAGATCGCGTACCGTCACGGTGTCGCCCCCGATATGGGTGCGCAGGTTCTGCACCAGGCCGCGGATTCCGGACGCCGATGCGATGAGTTCGTCGGTGACCGGGTCGTCGAGGTCGTGCCGGGCGAAGTCGTAGTTCATCAACTCGGACAACAGGGTCAGCGACGCCATGGGGTGCACCAGGTCGTTCAGGAACATCGCCTCGCGGTCCTTGGCGTGCGACTCCGACTCCCCCACCACGGCGTAGGCCATCGGGCAGATGCGCACTGAGGCGGGGTCGCGCCCGGCGTCTTCGATGCGTTGTTTCTGATCGGCGTAGTGGGTACGGGCCACGTCGATGCCCGGGTCGCCGGTGAAGATCAATTCGGCCCAGCGCGAGGCGAATTCGCGGCCGCGACCCGAGGACCCCGCCTGGATGACGACCGGCCGGCCCTGCGGCGTGCGGGGCACCGTCAATGGCCCGCGGGCGGCGAAGTACTGGCCGACATGGCCGAGTTCGTGCACCTTGGCCGGGTCGGCGTACCGACCGGAGCCGCGGTCGTGCAGGATCGCGTCGTCCTCCCAGGTGTCCCACAGGCCGGTGACCACGTCCATGAACTCGTCGGCACGGTCATACCGTTCGTCGTGACCCAGATGCGCATCGACACCGAAGTTCTGCGCCTCGCTGTCGTTGACCGAGGTGACGACGTTCCAGGCGGCCCGCCCGGCAGAGAGGTGGTCCAGCGACGCGAAGGTGCGGGCGACGTGGAACGGCGCGTAGTAGGTGGTCGAGTAGGTGGCACCGAGCCCGATGTGGGAGGTCGCCTGCGCCAGTACGCCCAGCACGACGCCCAGGTCGAGCTTGACCGGCCGCGCGCCGTACTTCACCGCCTCGTCCACCGACCCGCCGTACACCCCGGGCATGGCCAACCGGTCGTCGAAGAACATCAGGTCGAAGCAGCCCTCTTCGAGCTGGCG
Source organism: Mycobacterium sp. NGS61 (assembly GCF_059812325.1). Classification (NCBI taxonomy): domain Bacteria; kingdom Bacillati; phylum Actinomycetota; class Actinomycetes; order Mycobacteriales; family Mycobacteriaceae; genus Mycobacterium; species Mycobacterium sp. NGS61. Next base: position 437,119 of record NZ_JCALCL010000004.1, on the reverse strand, counting down.
GCCGATCTTGGCGTAGTAGGACGCGTCGAGATAGCGGTGCTCGGTCGCGGGGTGCCGCCACGATCCGGCATACACCGAGGTGCTGCCCGCTTGCATGAAGGCGACGAGGGACATCTGATCGGTTCGCATAGTTCGGAATGTAACATCTGATATATCAGATTTCAAATGTCACGTTTGGTATGCTCGCCAGGTGGTAGGGATCGACATCTCCGGCACCGTGCGGGAGCGGGCGGCCCGCGAACTGCGCGACCGCATCATCACCGGCGCGCTACCCGCCGGAGCTCGTATCGACCTCGACGCCATCACTGAGGAGTTCGCCACCAGTCGGACCCCGGTCCGCGAGGCCCTGCTGGAACTGTCCTTCGAGGGCCTGGTCCGGGTCGCCCCGCGCAGCGGCGTCACGGTGATCGGCATCAGCCCCGACGACGTGCTGGACAGCTTCACCATCCTGGGCGTGCTGACCGGGCAGGCAGCAGCCTGGGCCGCGCAGCGCATCGAACCGGACGAACTGGCCATGCTGCGCGAACTTGCCGCCGACGTGGCCGCCCGGTCCGGCGACGACAGCATCGGCGAGGCCAACTGGCATTTCCACCAGAAGATTCACCGCGCCGCACACTCACCGCGCCTGATGGCCCAGATCAAGCAGGCCGCGCGGGTGGTGCCCACCAACTTCCTCACCCTATTTCCCGACCACGAGAAACACTCGCTCGACGACCATCAGGCATTGCTCGACGCGTTCGGCGACAAGGACTCCGAGCGGGCCCGCGCCATCGCCGAACGACACGTGCTGGACGCCGGACGCTCGCTGGTCGAGTGGTTGGAGCGGCGCGGCTAGGGTTCCTAGCGTGCCCGAGATTCCCGCGCAGTATCTGCTGTCGGCTGACGCGCCGAACCCGCGCACCCTGATCGACATCGTCGAAGAGACCGCCGCGCGCTACCCGGACGCAGTGGCCATCGACGACGGCGAGGTGCAACTCACCTACAGCGAGTTGCTCGAGGACATGAAGGCCAGCGTCACCTGGCTGGCCGGCCGCGGTGTTGGCCGCGGTGACCGGATCGGCATCCGGATGCCCTCAGGCAGTTATTCGCTGTACGTCGCGATCCTGTCGGTGCTGGCCGCGGGGGCCGCCTACGTGCCCGTCGACGCCGACGATCCCGACGAACGCGCCGAGTTGGTGTTCGGTGAAGCTGACGTGGTCGCGGTGATCACCGACAAAGGCATCCACCGCACCCAGGGCGCCTCGCGTGGCTGGCGGGCCGCGACCCCGCTGGCCCGCGACGACGCCTGGATCATCTTCACCTCCGGGTCCACCGGCACTCCCAAAGGCGTCGCGGTCACCCATCGCAGCGCCGCGGCATTCGTCGATGCCGAGGCACGAATGTTTCTGCAAGACAACCCTATTGGACCCGGTGACCGGGTGCTGGCCGGGCTGTCGGTCGCGTTCGACGCGTCGTGCGAGGAGATGTGGCTGGCCTGGCGGCACGGCGCCTGCCTGGTCCCGGCGCCGCGGTCGCTGGTACGCAGCGGGATCGACCTGGGACCCTGGCTGGTGACCCGCGACGTGACCGTGGTGTCGACGGTGCCCTCGCTGGCCGCGTTGTGGCCGGCTGAAGCGCTGGAAGCGGTGCGCCTGTTGATCTTCGGCGGGGAGGCCTGTCCCGCCGAGCTTGCCGAACGCCTCGCCGTCGAGGGCCGCGAGGTGTGGAACACCTACGGGCCCACCGAGGCCACGGTGGTGGCCTGCGCTGCCCGCCTGGACGCGACGGGACCGGTCAGCATCGGGCTGCCGCTGGCCGGTTGGGATCTGGCGGTGGTCGACGCCGACGGCGAACCGGTCGGCTACGGCGAGACCGGCGAATTGGTGATTGGCGGGGTGGGTCTGGCTCGCTACCTCGACGAGGACAAGGACGCCGAAAAGTACGCGCCAATCCCGACTTTGGACTGGCCGCGGGCCTACCGCAGCGGCGATCTGGTCCGCCTCGAGCGCGACGGGCTGTACTTCTGTGGACGCAGCGACGACCAGGTCAAGGTCGGTGGCCGGCGCATCGAGCTGGGCGAGGTGGACGCGGCGCTGATCAGCCTGCCCGGGGTCAGCGGCGGGGCGACAGCGGTCCGGCGCACCGCCGGCGGCGCCGCGGTACTGGTCGGATACGTCGTCAGCGCCGACCCGGACTTCGACATCGCCGAGGCGCGCAACCGACTTGCCCAGCACCTACCGGCCGGGCTGGTGCCCCGGCTGGTACGCATCGAGGAGTTGCCCACCCGGACCTCCGGCAAAGTCGACCGCGACGCGTTGCCGTGGCCCGCGCCGGGTAGCGCCGAGGACATCCCGGAACTGGCCGGCACCGCGGGGCGGCTGGCCGAACTGTGGCGAGACCTGCTGGGCGCCACCGTGACCGGCGCGCAGGCCGACTTCTTCGAGCTCGGCGGCGGCTCGCTGGCCGCCGCTCAGCTGATCGTCAGCCTGCGACAGCAGTACCCGCAGCTCACCGTCGCTGATCTCTACGATCATCCGCGGCTGGGCTCGCTCGCCGGTTTCCTCGACGAGCTCGACGCGCCGCCGCAGGTCACCGAACGGGTGGTGCGACCGACCCCGCTGCGCGCTCAGATGATTCAGCTCTGTGCAGCGCTCCCGCTGGCGACGCTGGCCGCCCTACAGTGGGTTACCTGGCTGGCGTTGGGGAACAACATCGCCCGTGCTCTTCATCTGGTGCCGTGGACGGCCACGGTGAGCTGGTGGCTGGTCGGCATCGCGTTCATCCTGTTCGTCACCCCGCCGGGACGGATGGGGATCGCGGTGCTGTTCGCTCGTCTGCTGCTGGGCAATGTCGAGCCGGGTACCTATCCGCGCGGTGGCTCGGTGCATCTGCGGGTGTGGTTCGTCGAGCGGCTGGCCGCGGCCAGCGGTGCCGAAAACCTGGCCGGTGCACCGTGGCTCGTGTACTACGCACGCGCGCTGGGCGCCGAGATCGGCAAGGGGGTCGACCTGCATTCGATGCCGCCGGTGACGGGTCTGCTGACTGTCGGTGAACGCAGCGCGATCGAACCCGAAGTGGATCTGTGCGGGCATTGGATCGACGGGGACGCCTTTCACCTCGGCGCCATCACGATCGGCAACGACGCGACCATCGGTGCCCGGACCACGCTGCTGCCCGGCGCGGTCGTCGGCAAGAACGCCGACGTGGCACCCGGCTCCGGCGTGATCGACAAGATCAAGAACGGCCAGTACTGGAAGGGGTCCCCGGCGACCAAATCCGGCCGGGTCAAGCACCCGTGGCCCGATGAGCGACCCGCCCGTCGCTCACACTGGGTGGCGGTATACGGGGTGACGTCGCTGCTGCTGGCCGGCCTGCCGCTGCTCGCAGTGGCGAGCGGGCTGGCGGTCATCGCGTGGGCCGTCCACGGCACCCGCAGCCTGGCGCAGGCGGCGGTGCCCGCGCTGCTGTGGACGCCGGCGGCCACGCTGGTTGCGGTCATCGTCTATGCGGTGGTGACGGTGGCGGCAGTGCGGGCGCTATCGCTCGGATTGCGGGCCGGATACCACCCGGTGCGCAGCCGGTCGGGGTGGCAACTGTGGACCACCGAGCGGCTGATGGACGCCGCCCGCACCTACCTGTTCCCGGTGTACGCGAGTCTGCTGACGCCGGCCTGGTTGCGGCTGCTGGGCACGCAGGTCGGCCGCGGCACCGAGATCTCCACCGTGCTGCTGACGCCCACGTTCGCCGTCATCGAAGATGGGGCGTTTCTGGCCGACGACACCATGGTTGCTTCGTATGAGCTTGGCGGCGGCTGGATTTACGCCGCCGAGACGACCGTCGGGAGACGCGCGTTCCTCGGCAATTCGGGCATCACCCAGCCGGGCCGACGGGTGCCCGACGAGGGTCTGGTTGCGGTGCTGTCGGCCACGCCGCCCAAGGCCAAACGCGGCTCGTCCTGGCTGGGCAGTCCGCCGATGCGGTTGCGTCGACGCCCCGCCGAGGCCGATGACGAAACCACCTACCACCCGCCGACACGGTTGAAGCTGAAGCGCGCGGCCGTGGAGGGTTGCCGGCTGCTGCCGATGGTGGTGACCGCCGCCATCGGGCTCGCCGTGCTGGGCGTACTGCAGGCTCTGGCAACGGAATGGGGGATCTGGTGGACCGCCCTTTTCGCCGGACTGGTGCTGCTGGCGGCAGGTGCGGTCGCCGGCGTGGTGAGCGTGGTGGCCAAGTGGTTGCTGGTGGGCCGGATCAAGGCCAGTGAGTACCCGCTGTGGTCGTCGTTCGTGTGGCGCAACGAGCTGGCCGACACCTTCGTGGAAACCGTTGCGGCGCCGTGGTTTGCGCGGGCTGCGGCCGGCACGCCGGTGCTGAACGTGTGGCTGCGGGGGCTGGGGGCGACGGTAGGGCGGGGCACCTGGTGTGAAACCTACTGGCTGCCCGAGGCGGACCTGGTCTCGCTCGGCGCGGGCAGCACCGTCAACCGCGGCTGCGTGGTGCAGACTCACCTGTTCCACGACCGGATCATGCGGATGGACACCGTGGTGCTGGAGTCGGGTGCCACGCTGGGCCCGCACTGCGTCGCACTGCCGGCAGCGCGGTTGGGGGCCGGGGCGTCCGTCGGCCCGGCGTCGCTGGTGGTCCGTGGTGACGAGGTGCCCGGATCGACTCGCTGGCAGGGCAATCCGGTCCGGCCCTGGCAGGCGGACGGGAAGGCGGCCCGCAAAGCCGGCCGCAAGAAGTCGGCCCGCAAGAACGCGTCCCGCGTCGAGGACACCGCGGCGTGAAGTCCCCGGCGAAGAAGGCTGCCCTGGATCCGTACCTGCCGCGCAACGGCAACGTCGGTTATTCGGTGTCGCGGTACGAGTTGGACCTGGAATACAAAGTCGGCGTCAACCGCTTGACGGGGACAGCGACCATCACCGCGGTGACCCTCACCGAACTGCAGGCATTCGCCCTCGATCTGTCCAGCACCCTCTCGGTGTCGAAGGTGACGGTGAACGGCAAGCGCGCGCAGCGTTTCAGCTGCCGCGGCGGCAAACTGCGCATCACGCTGGCCGAGAAGTTGGCGTCCGGTGCCGGGTTGACCGTCGTCGTGCGTTACAGCGGCAACCCCAAGCCGTTCCGAACACTGTGGGGCGACGTCGGTTTCGAAGAGTTGACTGAGGGCGCGCTGGTCGCCGGACAGCCCAACGGCGCCGCATCCTGGTTCCCCTGCAACGACCATCCCAGCGCCAAGGCCGCCTTCCGCATTCAGGTCAGCACCGAAAGTGCTTACCGCGCAGTGGCCAACGGCAAGTTGATAGCGCACCGCACCCGGTCCTCGCAGACGGTGTGGACCTACGAACAGTCCGAACCGACGTCGACGTATCTGATCACCCTGCAGATCGGCGTCTACGAGATGGCGCGGCTGACAAGGACACCGGTGCCGATCCGCGCCGCGCTCCCCCGGCGGCTGCGCAGGGACTTCGACCACACCTTCGGCCGTCAACCCGAGATGATGAAGGTGTTCATCGACCTGTTCGGACCCTACCCGTTGGCCGACGGGTACACGGTGGTGGTCACTGACGACTCACTGGAAATTCCGCTCGAAGCACAAGGGATTTCGATCTTCGGAGCCAACCACTGCGATGGCAGCCCAGACAGCGAGCGGTTGATCGCCCATGAACTGGCCCACCAGTGGTTCGGTAACTCCGTGACCGCACGCCGATGGCGGGACATCTGGCTGCACGAGGGATTCGCCTGCTACGCGGAGTGGTTGTGGTCCGAGCACAGCGGCGGTCCCAGCGCCGACGAACTCGCCCACCAGTATCACGCCGAGTTACGCCACCAGGCACAGGACCTGCTGTTGAGCGATCCCGAACCGCGGCGGATGTTCGACGATCGGGTGTACAAGCGCGGCGCGCTCACGCTGCACGCCCTGCGCGGTCGGCTCGGTGACACGAATTTCTTTGCGCTGCTGAAGGATTGGACGAATCGCTATCGGCACGCAACGGCCGACACGGACGACTTCACCGGCTTGGCGGCGGGCTACACCGACGAGTCGCTGCGGCCATTGTGGGAGGCCTGGCTGTATTCGACCGAGGTGCCGTGATCACAGGCTGGCCAGGTCGTCGGGCACGTCCACAGCATGCTCCTCGAGGACTTCGAGCGGCACCACGTCCAGCGTGCGCTGATGGGTGGACGCCAGCACCACTGGCGCTGCGCACCCGTCCTGGTGAGCCCGCAGCCAATTTCGGGCGGTGACGCACCACCGGTCGCCGGGCAGCAGCCCGGGAAACCGGTACTCGGGCACGGGGGTGGACAGGTCGTTGCCGATGGAGCGCTGATGCTCGAGGAACTCGGCGGTCACGACCGCACAAATGGTGTGCAAGCCGCGGTCCTCGTCGCCGGTGGAACAGCAGCCGTCCCGGTAGAAGCCGGTGACCGGCTCGTTGCCGCACGGTTCCAACGGGCCACCCAGCACGTTGCGATCAGGCAGGCGATCAGACATGTGCCCAGTATTGTCCCTCGGCGCCGGGTTGGGCGGAGCTTTCGCATCTGCCGCTTCGAGGGGCATCTGCAGTCCGCCGCGCCTATGGGCTAGGTTCAGCGGCGTGATACTTACGGGCGCATTCCTGGCCGACGCGGCCGCCGTCGTCGACAACAAACTCAACGTATCGGGCGGGGTGTTGTCCCGCTTCGGGCTCGGACCGGATCGGTCGGCCCGGTTCGTCTTGGTGGTGCTCACCCAGGCGGAGCCCGGTAACACCGACCGACAGGTCAAGATCGAGATGCGTCCGCCCAACGACGACGATCCGATCCGGTTGGAATTCGAGGTACCCGAAGCCTCCGTCGCAGAGTTTCCCGGGTTCGCCTTCTTCGAGCTGCAGTTGACCCTGCCTGCGGACGGGCGCTGGGTCATGGTGGTCACCGGTGGCACCGGAGCGATCTCGCTGCCGGTGCTGGTGACCGAAATGCCGCCGCCGCCGTCGTTCGGTCTCTAAGCGCGGTGTGCGGCCAGCACAGGGGCGCCGGCCGTCACCTTGAGCGGATGATCGATATGGGCGAGGGTCAGCTCGTAACGGCTACTGGGCCTGGGACCGCACGAACGCGGGAAAGTCGGGGAACAGGGCCCGGTCGACGACCTCGATGCGGGTGCCATCCGGGTCCACGTAGTAGGCGAACATCGCCAACTCCGAACCGGGCACATCAGCGGTCATTTCGAAGGTGAGGCCGTTGTCCTGCAACAGCCGGGCGGTGTCGGCGAGGTTGTCGGTGAAGTAGCCGAGGTGATGGACGGCGTTGCCGGGCGCGGCCACCCATGGCGTGCCCGGAAGCTCTTGAATGAGTTCGAGATACGGCGCCTGCACCGAGTATGTGATGGTCGAGGTCAGTTCCCGGGTTGCGTCGGCGGTGCGGAACGGCAGGGTGTAGCTCATCGGACTGATCCACCGGTAGCCCGCCAGCGCGGTGAATCTGATCATCGCCGCCTCGAGGTCGGGAACCACGATGCCGGTGTGGTAAAGGTCTTCGGCTTTCAATGCCGGCGTGGTCATGAGTTGCTCGCTATCTGTCGGGTGAGCCAGGCGGTTTCCCAGAAATTCGTGCTGTCGGCGAGCAGATTTTCGTGGGCCGCCCTGAGCACCGCGCGCGCCTCCGGATGTTGTTCGGCCACCAGCTCGGCCAAGTGGATGGCGTGCACCGGGCGTCCGGCGTCCAGATGCATCCGGGCCCGCGCGACCAGGGCATCGGCGCCGGCGAGTTCGACCACGTCGGCGGCGACGGCATCGAACCGCACCGGATAAAGCTCGGTGGTCGAGCGATGATGGAACCAGCCGGAGTAGTTCTCCCAGATGGCCCGGACGTCCCAGGCGACCTTCCCGTAGCCTTGGCCCACTTCACATTCCGCGGGCAGCCTGATCTCTTGCATCAGCGTCTGCACATCCTTGCCGGCGTTCATCCCGGCCACGGTCTGGTCGTGAATGTGGGCGATCGCATCGCGCAGCCGCGTCAGTTCGGCGTGGATGCGTTCTGCTCCGGCGATCGGTTCGAAGTGGCCGGTAACCAACAGCTCGGGCCGCAGGTCACGCACCCGGTCGACGGAGGCGATCGCCGACAAGGCGTCGCGGTACCGGTCGCCACGCATGGTGACGAGATTGGGAATGTGGCCGAAAATCGGGCCGAAGGTGTTGCCGCACAGGCATATCCGCTCGTCGGGTAGCCACACCACCAGTGAGTCGGTGGTCTCGCCGCCGGGCACCGAGATCAGCTCCAGCCGTCGCTCGCCGATCTGTAGCGTGAGGGTCTCGTCGAAGTCGAGGTCGACCACCGGCACACTCTGCCCGGGCAGTCGTTTGGTGCCGAGGCGGTGTTGGATGGCCTGAATACCGTCGGCCAGGGTGTCTTTGAAGGCGAACGCGCTGCGGCTGGCCCGGTACGGGATCAGGCGTTCGTTGTCGTCCCGCCACAATTTCCAATTCGCTTGCGCGACAACGGTGGTTTCGGGGTCACGGACGCTGTCCAGTCCCCCGACATGGTCGACGTGCCCCTGGGTGAAGATGATGTAACGCACCGGGCCGGAGTCGACCGCATCGAAGTTGGCGCGGTGCACTGGGCCTTCGAATCCCATGCCGGTGTTGACGATCACCCGTCCCTCGTCGGTGGTCAGCAGGTAGGTATTCGACAGTCCGGGCGAGCACCAGAGTCCGGGGGCGATCGGCTCGGCGTGTTCGGCGCAGGCGGGGCGCATCGCGTCGGCGCCGGGCCGGGTGCGGTACACCGGTTCAAAACTCACTGACCCTCCTTCATTCGGCGCGGACTTCGAATCTGTCGAAATAGAAGGCGAATCGGGCACGCAGTTCGTCGGCCGAGACTCCGAAATGCCGGCGTAGGTCATAGCGGATGCGGCCGTGCTTACCGCGGGGGTTGCCCTCGAGGTACTTCTGGAAACGGTCACGGACCTTGGCGGTCAGTTCGACGCCGCCGCAGCGGTAAAGCTCTTCCAACAGCGGCATTTCGTTGCCGTTGAGGTGGTGGAAGCTGATGTCGATGCTGCGCTCGGCCGGGACGAGACCGCGGTCGCGTACGCAGGTGCTGAGCAGCCGGTGCACCCGGTCACTCCAATACTCCAGTAGCCATTCCGGGTCGATGCTGTTGCGGCGCAACCGATCCGAATACGCCATCATGGTGATCGCGGATTGGATCACCGCGGCGGGATCGCGGTGGGTGAACGCCACCGTCGCATCGGGGAAGGTGGCCACCAGCGGTCCGAGTTGCTCACAGTGCTGCGGGCTCTTCAGAATCCAGGTTCGCGGTCCGCGCAGGAAGGTCAATGCCTGCAACACCTTCTTCAAATACGCATAGTGGTGATGCTGATCCAGCGACAGGTAATAGTCGCGCCAATCCGGAACGCGGGCATGCCATTCCAGTACGTAGGAGGCCAGGTCCAGATCCAGCAGTTCTACCTCCTCCTCGATGGCTTCGGGATAGCGGTCGTGCATGGCGGCCACCAACGGCGCGCTGGCCATCAATGCGTCGTGTTCGGCCTTGGTGCGCGTGTAGCGCGGGTCGACGCCGTACGCGTCGGGACCTTGGCCCGGCAGCGGCATCGGATCCTGGCTCTCCCAATACGGCAGAGCACGCCGACGCGGGTCGGCCGCAATCAGGTTGACCAGATGCGTGGTGCCCGAGCGCGGCATGCCGACCACGATGAAGGGCTTCTCAATAGGAATCGATTCGATCTCCGGATATCGCTTGAGCAGTTCGGTCAGCGACATCCGGTTACGCAGCAGCCGCACGACCCGCTGCCGCAGACTCGACCGGGTGAGCTGGCGCAGTCCGTCGTCCGCTTCGATCGCGGCCACGTGCGCGGTGAGCCGATCGGTGAAGCCGTCGGTGTCGTCGAGGTCGGTCACGCCGGCTTGTTCGCCGGCCTCAGCGCGCATCTTCCCGATGTCGAATGCGACCGGCTTGGCCTCGGTGAACTCCAGGATCTGGCGTTGCACATCGGTGAGCTGCGGCGACGTCAGATCGTCAAAGTCGACGGCCGGGCCCGCATCATCCACGCTCACCCTCCTCGGCCGGTGGTCAGTCGAATATATCGAGGTATGGGCTTACCGCAGGTCGCGGCGTAGGTTCAGCCAGGTGATAGTGGGGGCGTTCCTGGCCGAAGCAGCTTCGGCGGTGGACAACAAGCTGAGCGTCTCGGGCGGGGTGTTGCTGCGGTTCGCGGTGGAACGAGATCGGCTGGCCCAGTTCCTGCTGGTGGTGCTCACGCAGTCGGAGACCGGCAGTCCGGATCGGCGGATCGAGGTCGAGATCAGGCCACCTGCCGAGGACGTTCCGTTGAACATCGAATTCGCATTGCCCGAGGCCGCCACCGCTGCCGAGCTCGGATTCGCCATCTTCCCCGTCGAGGTGACCCTGCCGGTGAACGGTCGCTGGGTACTGATGGTTACCGGCGGCGCCGGGATGATCTCGCTTCCGCTGATCGTGAGCGGGGAGCTTTCGCCGGCGTAGGGCCGGGTGGACCGACCACCACCATTGCCCGACTCTGCGCGACTTTTCCACCTACCCGCGATATTGCGCCAGCAGGTCCGGCCACGGCTCCATATTCCGCCACATCACGTGCGACGGCGGATTGTCGCGCTCTGGTGGAAATATCGCTCGGAGTTGGGCAGCCCCGGCAGGCCCGCCCGAGCGGTGACGGGTGGGGCTCGTGCGGCCCGGGCCCCGCCACGGTATCCGCGCTCAAGATGACAGCGCGATAACAATTACCAACCGCAAAGTGTCGCACCCCGGTGGGCCGCACCCGACACACCGTCGCGGAAAACTACCGTCGCGTCGTGGACCGTCGAACCGCCCTCAAGCTGCCGCTTGCGCTGGCCGTGGGCACGGCTCTGGCTCGGGTACCGCGTGCCTCCGCCGAGGCTGGCCGCTGGCCGGCCGACCGTGCCCACAACTGGTATCAGGCACAGGGCTGGCTCGTCGGCGTCAACTACACCACCTCCACCGCCATCAACCAGCTGGAGATGTTCCAGGCGCAGACCTTCGACGCACGGCGCATCGACAACGAGCTGGCTGCGGCTCGTTTCTATGGGATCAACTCGGTGCGGGTTTTCCTGCACGACCAGCTGTGGGCGCAGGATCGACAGGGCTTCCAGACCCGGTTGGCACAGTTCGTCGGCATCGCGGCGCGCCGCGGCATCAAGCCACTCTTCGTGTTGTTCGACTCCTGCTGGGACCCGTTCCCCCGACTCGGTCGCCAGCGGGCGCCCACCCCTGGCGTGCACAATTCCGGCTGGGTGCAGAGCCCGGGCGCCGAACGCCTCGACGACCCCCGCTACTTCCCCGTGCTGCAGGACTACGTCACCGGGGTGTTGAGCCAGTTCCGCAACGACGACCGCATCCTGGGCTGGGACCTGTGGAACGAACCGGACAATCCCGCCCGTGAATACCGCAAAGTGGAACGCAAGGACAAACTGGACAAGGTTGCCGCGCTGCTGCCACAGGTATTCCGCTGGGCACGTGCCGTCGACCCGGCTCAACCGCTGACAAGTGGGGTGTGGCAGGGCAATTGGGGAGACCCCGGCAGCCGCAGCGCGATCGCCGGCATCCAGCTGGACAATGCCGACGTGATCACCTTCCACAACTACGGGTCGCCGTCCCAGTTCGAAGGCCGCATCACCGAACTCGCTCCCTTGGGGCGCCCGATCCTCTGCACCGAATATCTGGCGCGATCGCTGGGCAGCACCGTGGAAGGTGTGCTGCCCATTGCCAAGCGGCACAATGTGGGTGCGCTCAACTGGGGTCTGGTGGCCGGCAAGACGCAGACGTATCTGCCGTGGAGTTCCTGGGATCGACCGGTCACCACACCGCCGAAGCAATGGTTCGCCGACCTATTGCAGCCCAACGGTCGGCCGTTTGCCGATGGCGAGATGCAGCTGATCAAGAAGCTGGCCAGTGGGCAGAATCAAGAATGACCTTCTGGCCGATCATGGGTTTGACCGGCGCCGCGCGCGTGAACACCCCCTGATGCGTGGCCGCTGATAGGTTGCGACCGGCGCAAGCCAGCAACAGTCCGGCATTCCGGAATCAAGGAGAAGGGATCATCATGGCACTCGACGATGACGACATCACGACATCAGGCGGCGGTGGCGAAGGTACGGCCGACGGCGGCTCCAACCCCGAGGGTCACGACGGCGGCGCCGACGGGACTGCCGACGACTCCAAGGGCGAATCCGCGGGCGAAGGCCCAGCCGACGGCGGCTCCAACCCCGAAGGCCACGACGGCGGAGCCGACGGAACCGCCTAACCGTTAGTCGATGCTCAGTCGCTGCATAGCCACCGATGCTGGGTTGTTCGCAACCCAGTATTGGGGGCGCAGACCGTTGCTCAGCCGAGCTGATGCGTTGCCGCGTGACTTCAGCGATTTGCTGTCGCCGTCGGCAGTCGACGAGCTGATCAGCGAGCGCGGGGTGCGGACGCCGTTCATCCGCATGGCCAGGGCTGGTGACCTGCTCGCCCGTGGCTGTTATACCGGACCGGCCGGTTTCGGCGCCGAGATGCCGGACCAGGTGGATTCGGCAAAGGTACTGGCGGAGTTCTTATCTGGTGCAACCATCGTGCTACAGGGGTTGCACCGGCTGTGGCCGCCGCTGATCGACTTCGTGCGATCCATGGTCGACGATCTGGGTCACCCCGTGCAAGCCAACGCCTACGTGACCCCGCCGGGCAACCGCGGATTCGATCCGCACTACGACGTCCACGACGTGTTTGTCCTGCAGACGTCGGGCCGAAAGCACTGGACGGTGCACGAGCCCGTCCACCTGCACCCGCTGCCCTCCCAACCGTGGACCGATTACCGCGACGAGATCACCGCCCGAGTGGACGACGACCCGGTCATCGACACCGTCCTGGAAGCCGGCGATGCGCTTTACCTACCTCGAGGTTGGGTGCACTCCGCACAATCCGAGGACGCCACATCGATTCACATGACCATCGGGGTGTCCGCGCTGACACATCTCGACGTCGTCCGCGCGGTCGTCGACACCCTGGCCGGGGACAGCGAATTTCGAAGGTCGCTGCCGCTGGGTATCGACGCCACCAACCGCGATGAAATGGCGGCGACGACAAGCAAAGTCATGGCTGACTTGATCGACGTCATGCGGGATCGAGCTGGCGATCTGAGCGACGGTGCAGCTGTCCGACTGTCCGACCGGCACGCCGAACGGACCCGGCCTGCCGCGGTCCGGGTGCTTGCCAACATGGAGGCCGCGGAATCGGCCGGCGCGGTACCGGTTCGCTGGCGCCGCGGACTCGTCGGCACGCCGCGACTATCCGACGGCCGTGTTGTATTGCGGTTACCGGATCGGACCATGACCTTTCCCGAGTCGTGCGCCCCGGCAATCGAAGCGCTCCATCGTGGGCTGGTCGCCACCGATTCGCTACCCGGCCTCGACCGTGCGGACTCGATCGTATTGATCCGCCGTCTGCTGCGCGAGGCGGTATTGGTCCCAGTCGAAGGCAGTTCGACAGCACCACAACAGATTTGATGAGCACCCCGAAGCGGACACCGTGCAGCGACCAGTCGCTGCTACGCAACGACCCCATCTACGGCACTGCGGGCGCCGGACCTTCGTGGGCGATGCTCGAATTGTGCGGCGGCTGGGGTAAATCGGCATTCCTCGACTCGCCGGCAATCATCGATCGTGGACTCGGCCGCCAGATCTGCCGCCGCTTCGAGACAGCAGGCATGCGGGTCACCGCGATTCGTCGGCCGGGACGCCGTCCCGAGAAGCCGCGCTGGCGTTGGTTCATTGCACAGTGCGACGAAGGCAGCGAGGCCCTGTACCACGGGGAGGTGAACGAACCCGCCGAATACCTCGACATCGCGCTGGACGGTTCCGACGGCTCGTTGACCACCGGACCACTCGTCGCGGTGTGTGCACATGGCAAGCACGATCAGTGCTGCGCCGTGCGAGGCCGCGCCGCGGCGGCTACCATTGCGTCACAGTATCCCGAATTCACCTGGGAATGCTCGCATTTGGGTGGCGACCGGTTTGCGGCAACGATGCTGGTGTTGCCTGAGGGGCTCTGTTACGGACGGGTGGATTCGACCGACTCCGCCGGCTTGGTGGCGTTGTATCTCGACGGCCGGTTGGACCACAGGTACCTGCGCGGCCGCACCTGTCTGCCGCATGCCGTGCAAGCCGCGCAGTACTTCGCCCGGGAAGCGATCGGCGAGGACCGGATCAAGGCGTTGTCGCCACTGGGGATCGAACACAAAGAGGACGGAATTCATGTCGAGCTCGCAGGTGCGTCCGGGCCCGTGAAAGTTGTTCTCGCAGAACAGATGTCCGAGCCGCTGCTGTCGATGTGCAGCGCCTCGGTTCCCGGCGCGGTGCGCACATTCGTCCTGGTGTCGGTGCAGGCGGATTAGGCTGGCGCCATGGCGGACATCATCGACCTCGTTTACGCCGACCACGACTGGTTTCGTCGGCAGTTCTTCCGGCTCGACGACGCGAAGTCCCACGAGGATCTCGCCGCGATCTGGAATATTCTCAGCGCCCGCCTCGACGTTCATGCCGAAGCCGAGGAGGTGGTGTTCTATCCGGCGCTGCTCAAGCACGGCGGGCACGACCATCCCAGCAATCCGTCCGGGGACCCCGAGGACGAGACCGAAGACGCCATCACCGACCACAATGCGATCCGCGATGCGATCCGGCAGTCGCGCCAGCACGAGCCGGGCAGTGACGAATGGTTCGCCGCCGTCCACGAAGCCCGCGAACAGAACGGCAAACACCTCGAAGAAGAAGAGCGCGAGGCGATGCCGGACTTCATCAAGAGCGCTTCGCTCGAGTTGCGGCACGAGCTGGCCATGAAGTGGGCGCAGTTCATCGACGAGCACATGGGGACCTCGGGCGTCGGCAACCGGGAGAAAGACGCGGACGAGTACATCGAGAAGCATTCGTGAGGATCGAGGCAGCGATCTTGGGGCCGCATTCCGTTGCTGTCATCAGCGCGTTCTCGGCGTTCTTGTTGAGGTGCTGGATTGGGGACGTCGCAGTCCTGTTGGAACACGTGAGCTGGCGCATTCACATGGATCGCAACCCTTGTCAATAGTCGTTAGCTTTCGCGGGAAAGTTCGAATACCTCAGCCTTAATTGCCCAACGGTCATCGACCGGTTCAGCGGCCAGTAAGTCCCCGGCCACGCAGAGATGATCGCAGGGGTCCCATTTGACGCCTGCCCGATACGGAGAGACGAGCCTGTGTACTGCGCCCAATACCGCTCGACGTTGATCGAGGAGGCGGTACTCAATCTCAGCGGGATCTGCCGGAAGTTGCGTCGCGAGCCGCGCCGTGACATCGGGCAGGACTGCGGTATCGATGTGAGCCTGTAAGGCGCAAATCACCCCATCGAAGACTCCCTTCACCAGCCCACCCCAAACCGGCTGGCGATTGACCGGCGGCCGAAGCTTTACTCTGACAGCGAAGGGCGTCTCCGGCGCAGTTGGCGCAAACACTCTGACCTCGCCGCGGGCCAGCGCCAGCCATACTTGAGCCAGCTGCTTCTCGCCAGCGAACGCGCCTAGGTCAGTCCAGTCGAACGAGGCCACCGTTCGACCCTGCTGCCAGGTGTCGAAGGCGCCCGACCGAGGCGCGAGCGCATAGCGGTAACAAAACCGGTAAGGGGCACTATTTGGCGCCGCCGGCACCCCGGCGCCGTGCTCGAAGCGAATCCCATTTCTACCAGCGACTTTGAACGAATCAATGTAGTAGAGCAACACGTTCTCGATGTCGGCGTTGGGGAGCTTGGGACCGAAGAACGTGGCGTGCAGCAACTGTTCGGTCGACGGCTCGAGCTGTCGGCAGCGACTTCGAATCTCATCCCGCAGATCCTTTTGCCAGATTGGCAGGTGTTCGAAACGGATGTAGTCATCGGCCCAAGCTTGGACGACGGCCCCGTCGGTCGTAGGTCCAACAACCTCGCAGCGACCGTCGGGCACCGCGGCGCCTAGCATTTGCTCAGACGGCTTGATCGGACTAGGTGAGAGAGGCTGGCCCGCAGGAAGGCAGGTACCGCACCGCCCAATCGGTTGCCCCACCTGGCTGATCGCCCACCGGTCCAGCTCGGCCAGACGCTCCGCGCAAACCTTGACAAATGCCCCGGTCCACGCGCCACCATGTGGGTTCTCAACGCTAATGGTCCGGCAAACGGCCTTGTGCAACCTCGCTTGGGTCGCGCTGTGGCTGCGCGCGATGTTGATCACGTAGCCATTGGGGTTGGCGGCGAGCCAGCCCAAATAGCCGGAGTCGTCGTCCCGAAACTCACACACGTAGGCCTCAGCGCTGGCTTCGCACGCCAGTTCCGTCGACTCCGTGGCGTCAGCGTGCGAGCTCAACATGGTTGATGGCAATCCCTCGACGACGAATCGCGCATCGACTGAGGCCGCGACCTCGATGTCTTGTGGCACCAGTTCGAATCCGGGTTCCTGAACGGCCTGTCCCCGTCCGGCCCTCGCCACGGTGTAAAGCTGCCCATTGCTTGAGTCGGGATACAGGTTCGCACCCAACATTCCGGCGTCAGCGATCGCAACGGGGGCGATCGTGCCGAGTCCGAGAACATCCGCATATAACTGGGCGCGCGCAACGGCGTCATGGACGGCCTGCTCGCGGACCTGACGGGTCAGCTCATCGCGTCGTTTCGCCGTCAAAGCCCACTCGATGTGAGTGACACGAAATCCTTCGGTGTTAGTGGCGTGCTCACCGACCCAACTCGACAGCGCGGCGAAGTCGCAGAACTTGACCTCGATGGCGACACTGGCGTGATGCACGAGCGGCAACTGTTCACCGTCCTGATTCCACGGCTGGGTAGACCAGGTGCGCAAACGCTCGGCGGACCACCAGGTGACCGTAGGGCTATCGCCGTCCTTAAGAGATGCCACTGACTTCTGCACGACGTCCAGGTCACGTACCACCCGCCTGTACACCGGTTCCATCGACGGACCCTCGTAGCTGATCGAGGCGTGAACAGTGCCTCGCTCCGGTGGCCGGGACGCCGCGAAGTACCCGCGAACCATAATTTCGGTAGCCATGGCGGTCAGCGTAGCGTCGACCACTGACACGGTCAGGCAAATCTGCGACAGCGGCTGTTGAGCTTGTTGGCGAAAAGCGTTGGCGTACAACAGAAATGTATCCGCGCCGCAATGTCGGCCGACGTGACGTCCTGGCCCTGCGATGGATGTTCGGGCACAGTCCACAAAGGTCACGTTCTGTCGGCGGCAACTGAATACTGACCACTGCGCGACAAGTGTGAGGCTAGCAGGATCGCGAATAGATCGGCGGGACAACGGTCTTACAGGACCATGCGGGACGGTTACTGAGTTCCTACTCGACTTCCATCAGGTGCCTCAGCGAATATTTGATGGGGGTAGCGCTCTGCACTATCGAGCCTTCTGGCGCAGCCGGCTCTGACCACAACTCTTCGCGCGTCGCATCTCGTTGAAGGCAAGATCAATGTCGTGTGGCATGCATCCACAGCGCGACATCGATTCGGCGGAGAAGGCTCATTTCGACAGGCCTCGACGCGGGTGGCACAAGTTAGATCGTCTCTATTCACGCCAAAGTGTGGCCGCACCAGCGTCGCGTGGACCATCAGCAAACCCAACAAAATCTAGCTGGACATACAGCGCACAGCTGTTGGCGGTGGCGGAGGGATTTGAACCCTCGGACGGTTTTAGCCGTCACACGCTTTCGAGGCGTGCTCCTTAGGCCGCTCGGACACGCCACCGCCGAGCAGCTTACCGAACTATCCGCGTCTCACCCCAATCGCTGGCGAGCGAAGAATTCCTCGAGCGGCGCGGCGCACTCGTCGGCAAGCACTCCCCCGCGGACCTCTGGGCGGTGATTGAGTCGGCGATCACGGACTACGTCCCACAGCGAGCCGACTGCGCCGGTCTTGGGCTCCCAGGCGCCGAACACCAGCCGGCCCACCCGGGCCAGCACCAACGCACCGGCGCACATGGTGCACGGTTCGACCGTCACCGCAAGGGTCGCGCCCGCCAACCGCCAGCCGTCGCCCAGAACCGCAGCGGACGCCCGCAACGCCAGCACTTCGGCGTGCGCGGTGGGATCACCTAGTGCCTCGCGCGCATTGACGGCCTGCCCTAACAACGTGCCGTCAGCACCGACTACCACGGCGCCGATCGGGACATCGCGAGGCCCGGCCGTCGCAGCCACCGCCAACGCGGCCCGGATCAACGACTCGTCGGAAACGGGAACTTTCACCGACCGAGACGGTCGATCACCGCAGACAGCTGCTCCGCGAACCCCATCTCCCGGGCAATCCGCCCCAACTGCTCGTCGGCGTAGAGATCGGTCTCGTCGAGGATCACGCCGAGCACCGCCTCGGGCAGTCCGACGTCGGACAGCAAGCCCAGGTCACCCTCGGCGAACGGGTCGGCATCCTCGAGGTCATCCGGATCGATATCGGCGTCCAGGCTGTCGAGCACCTCGTCGGCGATGTCGTAATCCAGGGCCGCGGTGGCGTCCGACAGCAACAACCGGGTCCCCGAGGGGGCCGGGCGCACGATGACGAAGAACTCGTCGTCGACGTCGAGCAGCCCGAACACGGCGCCGGAGCTGCGCAGTTCACGCAACTCGGTCTCGGCCGCCGACAGACTGGTCAGCGATTTGGCACCCATCGCCGAACAATGCCACCGTCCTTCTTCACGCACGACCGCAACGCCGAAGCCGTCCGGAACGTCCGAGGACGGGCCTGCTGCTGAAGCCCGTTGTGCTCCCATGGGCGCTTACGCTAGTCCCCGACCTGTCTCCCTGGCCAGACGAAGCCCGGTCGGGCGGTTGTGCCAACCTTGGACTGTGAGTGGGACACCGGTTTGTGTACTCGGCCTGGGTCTGATCGGAGGGTCGATTGTGCGGGCCGCCGCGGGCGCGGGCCGCGAGGTCTTCGGTTACAACAGGTCCGTGGCGAGCGCCGCCGGCGCTCGCGCCGACGGATTCGATGCCAGCACCGACCTCG
The DNA here is from genome assembly GCF_059812325.1 of Mycobacterium sp. NGS61. Lineage (NCBI taxonomy): Bacteria > Bacillati > Actinomycetota > Actinomycetes > Mycobacteriales > Mycobacteriaceae > Mycobacterium > Mycobacterium sp. NGS61. The sequence continues at coordinate 418,115 of NZ_JCALCL010000004.1, read as the reverse complement.
GCGACGTGTTGAGGCGCGCAGCGGACAGCAATGCGCTGATCGTGCTGGCCGTCCCGATGCCCGCGCTGCCGAGCATGCTCGCCCATATCAAGGCGCTGGCCCCCGACTGCCCGTTGACCGACGTCACCAGCGTCAAGACCGCGGTGCTCGACGAAGTAGCCAAAGCCGGCCTGTCGGACCGGTTCGTCGGCGGGCACCCGATGACCGGTACCGCGCACTCGGGATGGGCCGCCGGACACGGCGGGCTGTTCAACCGGGCGCCGTGGGTGATCAGTGTGGACGACCACGTCGACCCCGCGATCTGGTCGACGGTGCTGACCCTCGCCCTGGACTGCGGCGCGGTAGTGGTGCCCGCCAAGTCCGACGAGCACGACGCCGCCGCCGCCGCCATCTCGCATCTGCCGCACCTACTTGCCGAGGCGCTGGCCGTCACCGCGGCCGAAGTGCCGTTGGCTTTCGCGCTGGCAGCGGGCTCGTTCCGGGATGCGACCCGGGTCGCGGGCACCGCCCCGGACCTGGTGCGCGCCATGTGCGAGGCCAACACCAGCCAATTGGTGCCGGCGACGAGCCGGATCATCGAGTTGCTCGGCCGCGCCCGCGACTCGCTGGCAGTCAACGGCTCGGTCGCCGACCTGGTCAACCAGGGTCACGCCGCGCGCACCCGCTACGAGAGCTTCCCGCGCTCCGACATCGTCGCCGTCGTCGTCGGCGAAGAGAACTGGCGTCAGCAGCTGGCCGCGGCCGGCCGAGCCGGTGGCGTGATCAGATCCGCTCTGCCAACCCTGGATAGTCCACAATGAACCCGTCGGCGTCGACGGTCACTGTGGTGTTGGCCACCGGCGACCGAAGTTTGATGCCGTCCAGTCGGCCCTCGCTGGCGTAGCTCACGGTCGCCGCGTCAACCGACATGTCCGGCACGTTGACATAGACCATCGGCAACGCGATCACTTCCGCGTTCTGGTGGATGCCGAGACGGCGGATCGGCAGCGCGTTGAAGAACGGACTGAACACCAGGTCGACGTCGAGGGCGCCGTTGTAACCGGCCCGCTTCTCGCCCTGATGGTCGGTCACCAACCACATGTTCTCTTCGTCACGTGCGATGGCGAGCTGGCGCTCCCGCTCGGCCAGCGTGACGGTGAGCCCGAGCCGTTTGGTGGCCCCCGACTCGTCGGTCTGCAATTCGTAGTACGCACCGAACGCCGGACTGGTTTCGGTAGCCGCGGCCACAATGCGGCCATTGGCTTTGATTCGCTTGCCGGACAACTGAATTCGTACTGATTCCATGCGCGAACAATCCTGGGCACGCCAGGTCAACATCGCCGTCAAAGCGCGCGAAGGTTCCGAAGGGGCTGCGTTCACCCTTCTACCGTAGGACCTCCGGGGGAGCCGCGACACGTTTGTCACCAACTGCGGTGTCAATTCGGTCGGTGGGCCTGCTCAGCCGCCCGCTGCCCGGGGCGGAGGCCCATGCCGCGACCGCCAGCAGGCCGTCCAGGAACAACGCCAGCGCAGCCACCAGCACCGCACCGACCAACGCCGTGTGAAATTGCCGCTCCTGGATGCCGTGGATCAGATAACGGCCCAGTCCCCCCAGGCTCGCGTACGCCGCGACCGTCGCGGTCGCCACCACCTGCAGGGTGGCGTTGCGCAGTCCGCCCAGGATCAGCGGCAGGGCATTGGGTACCTCGACGCGCAGCAGCACCTGCGATTCGGTCATGCCCATCGCGCGAGCGGCATCGACCACCAGCGGGTCGACGCTGGCGATGCCGGCATAGGTGCCGGCCAGCAGCGACGGGATGCCCAGCAGCATCAGCGCGACGATCGGTGGCCCCAGCCCCAGACCGAACATCAGTACACCCAGCAGCAGTACGCCCAGCGTCGGCAGCGCCCGTAACCCGTTGACCGCACCCACGATCAGCACCTGCCCGCGGCCGGTATGCCCGATGATCAGCCCGACCGGGATGGCGAGGACCGCTGATGCCGCCACCGCCAGGGCGGTGTACTCGAGGTGCTCACCGATGCGGGCGGCCACCCCGGTGGGGCCGGCCCAGTTGCCGGCCGTCGTCAGGAACGACCAGGCCTGTCCGATGAAGTTCACCGGGCACCTCCCACGATCGGCCCGGTGATGCCACGATCCCGCTCCCACGGGGTGAGCAACCGGCCGCTCACGGCGATCAGCGCGTCGACGACCACCGCCAGCACGAACATTGCGATGATGCCGGCCACGATCTGATCGCTCTTGTTGGTCTGGAATCCAGCCGTGAACCACGTGCCCAGACCGCCGATGCCGATCACCGAACCCACCGACACCATCGCGATATTGGTCGCCACCACCACCCGCAAACCGGCCACCAGGACCGGGATGGACAGCGGCAGTTCAACTTTCACCAACCGGGCGATCGGCGCATAGCCGACTGCGATCGCCGCGTCGCGCACCGGGCCCGGCACCGCGTCGAGCGCCTCGAGCACGGCGCGCACCATCAGCGCGGTGGTGTACGCACTCAGCGCGACCATCACGTTGGCCTCGTCGAGAATTCGGGTGCCGATGATCAACGGCAACACCACGAACAGCGCCAGGGACGGGACGGTGAAAATCACGCTGGCCGCCGCGGTGGTCAACCGCCGCGGAATCGGGGCGCGCTGCACCGCCAACCCCAGCGGCACCGCGATCGCCAGCCCGATCAGCACCGGGACCAGCGACAGTCGCAAGTGGATCACGGTGAGCGCCCACGCGGAGTCCAAGTGCGTCAGCAGGTAATGCATCAGGCCCGCCGGAGCGCTTCGGCCGCGGCCAGCACATCGGTGGCCAGGACGCCGCCGATCACCCGGCGTGCCTCATCGACGGTGACACCTACCGACGCCGGCGAGGACAGCGCCGCATCCAGCGCCTGGCTGAGATCGCCGCCGCGGTGAAACACCGACCCGACCGACGTCATGGCGTGGGCCAGCGGTAGCCCGTCGCGGTGCCGGCGCAATCCGTCGGCGTCGAGCCAACCCTTCGGTGTCCCGTCGTCGACGACCAGGACCCAGCCGTCCGGCGGTTCGGCACGGGCGAGCTCGCCGGTGGTGATCAGTGCGATGTCATGCACGGGCAGCCCGGTCGCGTCCAGGAGTTGCAGCCAGCGGTACCCCCGGCCGGTGCCGAGGAATTTCGAGACGAACTCGTTGGCCGGGCGTGCGAGCAACTGCGCCGGCTCGGCATACTGCTGCAGCACGCCACCGGAGCCGAACACCGCGACCCGGTCGGCCAGCCGCAGCGCCTCATCGATGTCGTGTGTGACGAAGACGATGGTCTTGCGCAATTCGCCTTGCAGCCGCAGTATTTCGTCCTGCAGGGTGTGCCGCACCACCGGGTCGACGGCAGAAAACGGCTCGTCCATCAACAGGATCGGCGGGTCGGCGGCCAGGGCGCGCGCCACCCCGACGCGCTGCTGTTCCCCGCCGGAGAGCTGGGCCGGATACCGGTTCGCGAGTTGGGGATTCAGACCGACGCGTTCGAGCACCTCGTAGGCGGCGGCGCGGGCGGCCTTGCGCGACTGCCCGTTGAGCACCGGCACCGTCGCGACGTTGTCGATCACCCGCTGATGGGGCAACAAACCCGCGTTCTGGATGACATAGCCGATCCCGCGGCGCAACTGCACCGGGTTGACCGCCGACACGTCGGCACCGTCCACGGTGATGGTGCCCGAAGTGGGCTCGATCATCCGGTTGATCATGCGCAGCGCCGTGGTCTTGCCGCAGCCCGACGAACCGACGAAGACGGTGAGCTTGCCGACAGGCGCGTCCAGGGTCAACCGGTCGACGGCAATGGTGCCACCGGCGAATTGCTTGCTGACATCGTCGAATCTGATCATCGGCTGCCGATGGGGTGATCGAAGCCGTTGTCCTTCAGCCAATTTCGTGCTGCTTGATCCGGGTCGACGCCGCCGTTGCCGGATACGGCTGCGTTGAGTTCGGCGATGCCCTGGGTGGTGAGCTTGGCCGACACCGCATCCAGGATGTTCTTGAGCCGGTCGGACTTCTGCCGCGAATTCATCAGCGGCACAATGTTGCCGGCCAGAAAGTTGTGCTCGGGATCCTCGAGCACCACCAGATGATCCTGCAGCACGGCCGGGGAGGTGCTGAAGATGTTGGCGGCCGTCACGGTGCCCTCGACCAGGGCACGCACCGTCACCGGACCGCCACCGTCGTTGATGGTCACGAAATTGCCTGCGCTGATGTCGAGTCCGTATTTCTGCTTCAGTCCCGGCAGTCCGGCCGGGCGGGTGGCGAATGCCGACGGCGCCGCGAACCGCACCTCGGCGGAATGCGCGGCCAGATCTGCGATGGTTTTGAGGTGCCACTTCGCCGCGGTCGCAGCGGTGACGGTGACAGAGTCGGTGTCGGAGGCCGGCGCCGGGGCGAGGATCGACAGGTCCCCGGGCAGGCGTCGGTACAGCTCTAATTCGACGGCGTCCAGGACCGTCGCCTTGGAGTTCGGCTCGAAATAGAGCAGCAGATTGCCGACGTACTCCGGCACCAGGTCCACGGAATGGTCCTTCAGGGCCGGGATGTATGTCTCGCGACTGCCGATACCCATCCGCCGTCCGACCTGAAAACCATTGGCCTGCAACGCTTGCGCATAGATCTCAGCAACGATCTCGGACTCGGGGAAATCGCCGGACCCCACTACGATAGACGTCGGGCCGCCCGCACCCGACCCGAACGGGTCCGGATTGCTGCAGGCAGCGACCAGGCACAGCACTGCCGCGACAAGTGCTACGCGGCGCAGCAGTCTCACCGTGCCGACACTATCCAAGTTTTCCCGCGTGGTTTGGTTTCAATCCGCGTGGAAGGGGAGAAAGATGTAGACATGAGCAGCAACCCTCCCGGCTCGGCGCCCTTCGACAAGAAGGCGTCCGGTGAGCCGCCGGCGCTAACCCCGGAAGAGCGATCCCGTCCGCTACCCAAGGACAGTGCCTCCCGGTTCACCCGCGCCGGCGCTCTGTGGACGTCGCTATTCATGGGCTTCCTGGTCCTGATCCTGTTGCTGATCTTCGTCACCCAGAACATCGAGCCCGCGTCGTTCACCTTCCTTGGCTGGCATTGGAGCCTGCCCAAGGGGGTGGCCCTGCTGCTGGCGGCTGTCGCCGGCGGACTGCTCACGGTGGCCGTCGGCACCGCGCGCATCTTGCAGTTGCGCCGCGCGGCCAAGAAAAACCTGACCGCCGGCATCCGCTAACTCAGCCGGGCGATCTCCGCCAGTCCGCGAGAGATCAGCGGCGCCACCACTTCGGGTGCGTCGTCGACACTGTCCCGGCCGTCGGCCTGCTCAGACATCCGCCGCCGGAAATCGATACCGGCGGCGATGATTGCCAGCTTGAAGTAGGCCAACGCCATGTAGAACTCCCACGGTCCCAGCGAACGCCCGGAGACCAGTGAATACCGGTCGGCCAGCTCGTCGGCGGTGGGCAACAATGGCGACGTCCACGCCGCCTGCGTGTCGATGATCAGGTCCAGCGCGGGGTCGCGGTAGACGCACATCAGGGCGGCGTCGCTGATCGGATCGCCCAGCGTCGACAGCTCCCAGTCCACCACCGCCCGAACGATGGTGGGATCGTCGGCGTCCAGGATGGTGTTGTCGATCCGGTAGTCGCCGTGCACGATCGAGGTCCGACTCTGCTGCGGGATAGCTTGCTGCAGAGCCGAATGCAGCCGCGAGACGTCGCCGTCGCGGCGGTCGTCGGGCAGCCGGACCAACTCCCACTGCGAACCCCACCGTCGCACTTGGCGTTCCAGGTAACCGTTCGGTTTTCCGAAGTCGCCCAACCCGACTGAGGCCGGGTCGACGTTGTGCAGGTCGACCAGGACCCGGATCAGCGCGTCGACGCAACCGTCGATGGCGCGGCGGCCGAGCGACTCGAGTTGGGTGCGCCGCCGCACCACCTGCCCGGCAACGAATTCCACGACCTGAAAGGGTGCGCCCAGCACCGACTCGTCCTGACACAGCCCGATCGTGCGCGCCACCGGCACCGGAGTGTCCTGCAGCGCGGCCACCACCTTGAACTCGCGGTTCATGTCGTGCGCGGAGGGGGTCAGCCCGTGCAGCGGCGGGCGCCGCACCAGCCAGCTCGTCGCGTCGTCGTAGACGCGGAAGGTCAGATTGGAACGTCCACCGGAGATGAACTCGCCACGCAGCTCACCGTCGCGTGCGATGCCGAGCGAACACAGATACCCGTCCAGCGCGGCCAGGTCCAAGCCGTCGAGGCGGTCCACCGAAGTCACCGAACTTGTTTACCACGCCTCACCATTGCCTATTGGTTCACTCCTCCGCAGGCCGCACCCAGCCTGCATCGTCGTATCACCACCGCTGATTCCGCGGCAGCAAATCCCACACGTGCTCGGTGCCGTTGACCGCCGCGACGGTCGCCTGGCCGGTCCGGGAGAACAACAGCCGGCTCACCGAGGCGTAATCGATCGGGAACGACAACAACCGAGCCGTGCCCAGCACCTCGTGCAGCACCACGTTGATCACCCCACCGTGGCTGAACGCCGCGACGGTCTCCTCCGGGTCGGCCGTAGCGACCAGATCGTCGATTGCCGACCGGACCCGGGCGCGAAACGCGTCCTCGTCGACGCCACTGGGCAGGTGGCCCCGGGACATGCGCGCCCACTCGTCGGGGAACTCGGTACGAATCTGCTCGACCGGAATGTAGGACTGCAGGTCGCGGTCGTACTCAGCCAACCGGTCGTCGATATCGACCTTCAGCTCGCGGGCCTGCGCGACGGGATCGGCGGTCTGGATCGCGCGGCGCTGCGGACTGCTCACCACCCTGGCGATCGGAAATCGGGCCAGCGCCTCCGGCAGCCGTGCCACCTGCTGAAATCCGGTCTCGGACAACTCCGGATCAGAACCTTCGCCATGATCGCTACGCAGCGGCAACGCGTGCCGGACCAGGAGCAGTTGCATGGCTCAACCCTTACACGATGGCACTGGCCGCTTCGGTGCAGCGCGGAGAATGCTATTCTCCCTACGGAGATTGGGGTGTGCGATGACGGCGAGCAGAACTGAATTGGACACCGGCGTGCTGGGTCGTTGGCTCGATACGAATCAGGCGCCCGGCCATGGGGTGGAACCAGTGCTGGAGCAGCTGGGCGGTGGCTCGCAGAACACCCTGTACCTGGTGCAGCGCGGTCCCGAGCGCATGGTGCTGCGCATGCCCGGCCCGCGCGCCGACGCCGCGCGTATCGACGGACTGGTGCGCGAGATCCGGTTGGTGCGGGCGCTGAACGGCACCGACGTGCCGCACGCGGAACTGATCGCCGCCGACGAGACCGGATCGGTGCTCGGCATGCCGTTCTACCTGATGCGCGCGATCGACGGGTGGAGCCCGATGGACGGCGGCTGGCAGGCGCCGTTCGACCACGACCTGACTGCCCGGCGTGAACTGGCGTTCCAACTGGTCGAGGGCGCCGCACGGCTCGGACGGGTGGACTGGCGCGCGCAGGGTCTGGACGGTTTCGGCCGCCCGGACGGTTTCCACGAGCGGCAGGTCGACCGGTGGCTGAGCTTTCTCGACGCCTACAAGGTGCGCGACTTGCCGGGCCTGGACGAAGCGTCGGAGTGGTTGCGCCGCAATCGACCCGCGCATTACCCGGCCGGCATCATGCACGGTGACTATCAATTCGCCAACGTGATGTTCGCGCACGGAGAGCCGGCCCGGCTGGCCGCGATCGTGGACTGGGAGATGACCACGGTCGGTGACCCGTTGCTGGACCTGGCCTGGGCATTGCTCGGCTACGACGGTGAGCAACCCCGTTCGGACGGCTTCTATCTGGATATGCGGGGCATGCCGACCCGCAGTGAGCTCTTGCAGCACTACGAGTCGATCAGCGGATTGTCCACCGAGAACATCGACTACTACCTGGTACTGGCGAACTGGAAGCTGGGCATCGTGCTGGAAAAGACATATGCGGCCGGGGTGCGGACCGGAAAAGTCGATCCGAAGATCAAAGACGCGTTCGGGGCGATGATCCCCCAGCTGATCGCCACCGCGGCAGAGCTGGCGCGGTCGAGCGGGAGGTGAAATGAGTTACGCCGAACAGCTTTTCGACTTGACCGATCGGGTAGTGCTGATCACCGGCGGCAGCCGTGGCCTGGGCCGCGAGATGGCCTTCGGCGCGGCGCGATGCGGCGCCGAAGTGGTGATCGCCAGTCGCAACATGGACAACTGTGTGGCCGTCGCCAAAGATATCGAGTCCCAGACCGGTCGCACCGCCCTGCCGTACCAGGTGCACGTGGGCCGCTGGGACCAACTCGACGGGCTCGTCGAGGCGACGTACGACGCTTTCGGCAAGGTCGACACGCTGATCAACAACGCCGGCATGTCGCCCCTGTACGACAAGCTCACCGATGTCACCGAGAAACTGTTCGACTCGGTGATCAACCTCAATCTCAAAGGGCCGTTTCGCCTTTCAACACTGGTAGGGGAACGGATGGTGGCTGCGGGCAGTGGTTCGATCATCAATGTGAGCACCGCCGGGTCGTTGCGTCCGACACCCGACATCGTTCCGTACGCCTGCGCCAAAGCCGGGCTCAACGCGATGACCGAGGCGCTGGCGAAGGCGTTCGGCCCGTCGGTGCGGGTCAACACACTGATGGCCGGGCCGTTCCTGACCGACGTCAGCAAGGCGTGGAATCTGGATCAGGCGACGCGCAACCCGTTCGAGCACCTTTCCCTCAAACGTGCCGGCGATCCGACTGAAATCGTCGGTGCCGCACTGTTTCTGGCCTCCGACGCGTCGAGTTTCACCACCGGCTCGATCGTGCGGGCCGACGGCGGCATCCCCTAACGAGAGGAAGATTCGTATGTCGTGGGACTTTTCCACCGAACCGGAATTCGAGCAGAAGCTGCACTGGGTGCGCGACTTCGTCCGCGACGAAGTCGAACCCCTGGAAGTGTTGTTCCCGGGCTGCGAATTCCTGCCACTCAACGAGGAGCGGCGCCGGATCGTCGATCCGCTCAAGCAGCAGGTTCGCGACCAGGGGTTGTGGGCCCCGCATCTGGGGCCGGAGCTGGGCGGGCAGGGCTTTGGCGCCGTCAAGCTGACGTTGATCAACGAGATCCTCGGACGCAGCCCCTGGGCGCCGATCATTTTCGGCACCCAGGCGCCCGACACCGGCAACGCCGAAATCATCGCGCGCTTCGGCACCCCCGAACAGAAGGACCGCTACCTGCAGGGTCTGCTGTCCGGGGAGATCTTCTCCTGTTTCTCCATGACCGAGCCGCAAGGCGGCGCCGATCCGCGGGTGTTCACCACACGGGCGGTGCGTGACGGCGAAGACTGGGTGATCACCGGACGAAAGTTCTTCTCCTCCAACGCATCGGTGGCATCGTTCTTCATCGTCGTCGCCGTCACCGACCCCGATGTACCGGTCCACCACGGCGCGTCGACCTTCTTGATCCCGGCCGGCACCCCGGGACTGACCATCGAGGCCAACCACCACCTGGTCGGATCGGACCCGCACGAGCCGGGGCATTCCCTGGTCCGTTACGACGACGTGCGGGTCGGGCCGGAGGCGCTGCTGGGCGAGGCCGGACAAGGCTTCCTGATCCTGCAAACCCGGCTGGCCGGTGGTCGGCTGCACCACGCGATGCGGTCGCTCGGCGTTGCCCACCGCGCGGTCGAGATGATGTCGCGCCGCGCGAAAAGCCGCTTCACCCAAGGCAGTCTGCTCGCCGACAAACAACTGGTGCAGGAGTTCGTCGCCGACTCCTACACCGAGTTGATCCCGTTCCGACTGACCGTCCTGCACGCGGCGTGGCTGATCGACACCGGGGACGAGCGGGCCGCCCGCGCCGAGATCGCGGCCTGCAAGATCCTGGCCTCCCAGGTACTGAAGTCCATTGCGCTGCGCGCCATTCAGGTACACGGCGCACTGGGACTCAGTGACCAGCTGCCGCTGGTGAACGCGTTGCTCGGTGGGATCGCACTCGGCCTGGCCGACGGACCCACCGAGGCGCACAAGGTGAACCTGGCGCGGATGCTGCTCAAAGGCTACGACGCCGAAGACGGTGAGTGGCCCAGCGAGATGCTGCACGTGCGCCGCGAGGCCGCGCTGAAGAAGTACGCCGACCTGATCGATCGCGTTCCCGCGCTGCCCGATTCGCCGTGAACACCAGAGCCGTGGCGGCCGTCGAACGCGCTCTCGACGACCGGCAACGCGGCGCCACCGAGGAAGTGGAGCGCATCCTGGCCGCCGCCGTGCGGGTGATGGAACGCGTCGCACCGGATCCGCCCCGCGTCAGCGACATCGTGGCCGAAGCGGGCTCGTCGAATAAGGCGTTCTACCGCTACTTCGCCGGGAAGGACGATCTGATCCTGGCCGTGATGGAGCGTGGGGTGGGGCTGGTGGTGTCCTATCTCGACCATCAGATGGCCAAGGAATTGCGCCCACAGGACAAAGTGACCCGTTGGATCGAGGGGACCCTGGCCCAGGTCGCCGATCCGCACCTGATCAGCATGAGTCGCGCGGTCACCGGGCAGCTGTCCAGCTGGCACGTCGCCGACCAGGAGCTGATGCGGCCACTGCGCGACCTGCTCGTCGAACCGGTCACCGCTCTGGGCAGCGCCGACGTCGATCGCGACGTCGAGGCCGTCTACGGTTGCACGGTGGCGATGATGCGGCGGTATGTGGGATCCTGCGACCGGCCGGGCCATGCGGACATACAGCACCTTTCGCGGTTCTGCCTGCGCGGGCTCGGGGTCGGTTGATGCGCGCGATCGTCTGCCGCGCGTACGGCCCGCCCGAAGACCTGGTGCTGTCCGACATGCCGGACCCGGTTCCGGCGCCTGGTCAGCTGTTGGTGCGGGTGCACTCGGCGGCGGTGAACTTTCCGGACGTGCTGTTCGTCGCCGGCAAATACCAGATCAAAATCCCGCCACCGTTCATACCGGGCAACGAGATTGCCGGCGAAGTGGTAGCGGCCGGCCCCGGTGCAGCATCGCGTCCGGGACAACGGGTGTTCGGCACCACGTTCGGAGCGTTCGCCGAACTGGCGTTGCTGGAAGAAGCTATTGCGGAACCGATTCCCGATGGCGTCGACTTCGATTCCGCAGCGGCGTTCGGCGTGACATACCGCACCGCCTATCACGCACTGCGTTCGGTGGCCGAGGTGACGACAGGTGATTGGGTGGTGGTGCTCGGCGCGGCCGGTGGGGTGGGCCTGGCTGCTGTCGATCTGGCGGTGGCGATGGGGGCACGCGTGCTGGCGGCGGCGTCGAGTCCGGCGAAGCTGGCGTTGTGCCGGGAGCGCGGCGCCGAAGCCACCGTCGACTACGACAACGAGGACCTCAAGCTGCGTATCCGCGAACTCACCGGGGACAACGCGCGCGTCGTCCTCGATCCCGTCGGGGGATCGTATGCCGAGCCGGCCCTGCGCGGTCTCGCCCGGGGTGGCATGTTCGTCACGCTCGGCTACGCGGCAGGCTCCATCCCGGCCATTCCGCTCAACCTGGTGATGCTCAAAAACGTGACGGTCCGCGGCATGGAAATCCGCACGTTCGCCGACGATTACCCACAGCAGTGCGCGCGCGACATCGCTGAGCTGTCAAAGTTGTTCGCCGACGGCAAGATTCGTCCGTACATCGGCGCGCGGTTCCCGTTGGCCGATACCGCGGCCGCCTTGCGCTACGTCGCCGACCGCAAGGTGCTGGGCAAGGTGATCATCGACGTCGCCGACTAGGCGTTGACCCTGCGGCTATGGCGGTGAGGTTCGAGCAGCCCACGCCACCAGCGCAGGATGACAAGCGTTGTTACGGCGTGACGATGTTGAAATTCGGGTCGGGCGCATCGAGGACCTCGATCAGCGACTGCAGCGCCGTCTGGTCACCGGACAGTTCCAAGCCCGGCGACGTGAAGTCACCGGTCGCGACCAGCAGCAGTCGAATCTTGTTGGCCAGCTTGACCGTAACGTTCGCAGAGGCGGGATCGGCGGACACCTGGCGATGTACCAGCACCCCGTTGCGCAGGGCCAGCCGATAATTCGTGTTCGAATCGGCGAACGTGACGTCGATGGACAGATCGAGGTCCCAGCTGCGCGGACCGTTCACCCGGATGGCCAGGCCGTCGAAGACCTGCTCGGGCGTCAACTGAGACAACAGGGTCGGCGAGGTGACCTGGCCGGCGGTGCCGAATTTGCCGACCCGCAATTCGGTGGCGCCACTGAGGAAGAAATTGCGCCATGTCGCATTCTCCGCGCCGTAGCCCAACTGTTCCAACGTGTCCGCATACAGCTCCCGCGCGGGCCCGTGCTGCTCGTCGGTGAACATCGCGTGGTCGAGTAGCGTTGCCGCCCAGCGAAAATCACCGGAATCGAAGGCGGACCTTGCCAGTTCCACCACCCGGTCGATGCCACCGAGCGCCTCGACGTAGCGGGGTCCCAGCGCCTCGGGCGGATGTGGCCACAGCCGGCCGGGGTTGCCGTCGAACCAGCCCATGTAGCGCTGGTAGACGGCTTTCACGTTGTGGCTGACCGAGCCGTAGTAGCCCCGCGCATGCCAAGCGTGCTCCAAAGCCGGCGGCAGCTGGAATATTTCGGCGATCTCGACGCCCGTATAACCCTGATTGAGCAACCGCAATGTCTGGTCGTGCAGGTAGGCGTACAGATCGCGTTGCAGCGACAGGAACTCGATGATGTGCTCCCGCCCCCACGTCGGCCAATGGTGGGAGGCGAACACCACCTCGGCGCGATCGGCGAAGGTGTCGATCGCTTCGGTGAGATACCCCGACCAGGCGCGTGGATCGCGGACCAGTGCCCCGCGCAGCGTCAGCAGGTTGTGCAGGTTGTGGGTGGCGTTCTCGGCCATGCACAGCGCACGGAATTGCGGGAAATAGAAGTGCATTTCGGCCGGCGCCTCGGTGCCGGGCGCCATCTGGAACTCGATCTGCACCCCGTCGATGGTGTGCGTCTCCCCCGTGGTCCGGATATCGATCGTCGGGACGATCAGGGCCACCTCGCCGGTCGAGGCAACCTGTCCGAGACCACACCCCACCTGCCCCAGCGGACCCCGGTCCAACAACGCGCCGTACATATACGTCGCCCGACGCAGCATCGCCGGACCGGCGTACACGTTCTCCTGCACGGCATGTTCGGTGAAGCCTTCGGGCGCCAGGATGGCCACCTTGCCGGCGTCCACGTCGGCCTGCGAGGTGACACCGAGTACACCGCCGAAGTGGTCGGCGTGGCTGTGGGTGTAGATCACGGCGACGACGGGCCGGTCCCCACCACGGTGCGTGCGGTACAGCTGCAGCGCCGCAGCGGCGGTCTCGGTAGAAATCAACGGATCGATGACGATGACACCGGTGTCGCCCTCGATGAAGCTGATGTTGGAGATGTCCAGTCCGCGGACCTGATAGATGCCCGGCACCACTTCGTAGAGGCCCTGTTTGGCGGCCAGTGTCGATTGGCGCCACAGGCTGGGGTGCACCGACACCGGTGCCGAGTCGGTCAGGAATGAATAGGCGTCGTTGTCCCACACCACCCGGCCGTCGGCGGCTTTGACCACGCACGGTGATAGTGCGGCAAGGAATCCGCGGTCGGCGTCGTCGAAATCCCTTGAGTCGTGCCATGGTAGGGAATGTTTGCCATGCGCCGCTTCAATGGTTGCGGTCGGGGGTTTGTGGTCCACCGTCTCCACCTTGCCACTAGTGCGATTCCACCGGAAGTGCCCGCATGCAGTGCCGATTTTCCTGAGTTGCTAGACCTCAGCTCCGGTTAAGCCGCATACTGCCGAAGCGGTCTTCAACCACGAGGGTCGCTACGACGAGCAAAGGAGCTCAGGTGAAGCGTGGACTGACGGTCGCGGTGGCGGGGGCGGCCATTCTGGTCGCGGGTCTTTCGGGGTGTTCGGATGACAAGCCGAAATCGAGTGGTGGATCCTCCAGTTCGGCTGCAGCCAGCGGAGGCGCCAGCGCCTCCGGGACCAAGGTGCTGATCGACGGGCAGGACCAGCACGTCACCGGCACAACTCTGTGCACCACGGCGGGTGGCACCGTCAACATCGCGATCGGCGGATCGGCGACCGGCATCGGCGCGGTCCTCTCCGACGCCAATCCCCCTGAGGTGAAGTCGGTTGCGCTCGGCAATGTCAACGGCGTGTCGCTCGGGTACGCCCCCGGCACCCCGGACGCCAAAGCCGAAGCCACCAAGAACGGCAACGCCTACAAGATCAGCGGCACCGCCACCGGAGTGGACATGGCCAACCCCATGGCACCGGTCAAGAAGTCCTTCGAAATCGACGTCACCTGCTCGGGCTGACGGGCTGAGCTGAGGACGCGGGCGGTTGCCGACCATTAACCGGCAACCGCACCGCGAACTCGGTACGACCGGGCGAGCTGTGCACGGTGATCATCCCGTTGTGCGCTTTGACGACGGCGGAGACGATCGCCAGGCCCAGCCCGGTGCTGCCGCCCTTCCGGGAACGCGAGGTATCGCCGCGCACGAACCGCTCGAACACCTCGGTCTGCTGCGCCGCCGGAATGCCGGGCCCGTTGTCGATCACCTGCAGCAGCGTGTGCGTCGGCTCAGTGCTCAACCGGGTGGTGACGACGGAGCCGGCGCCGGTGTGCACGCGGGCGTTGGCCAGCAAATTCGCCAGTACCTGGTGCAACCGCGCCTCGTCGCCGATGACCACCACCGGTTCGGGCGGCAGATCCAGTTCCCATTGGTGATCCGGGCCAGCGATGTGGGCGTCGCTGACCGCGTCGACGGCCAGCCGGGACAGATCCACCGGTTCGCGTTCCAGGGGTCGGCCGGAGTCCAGCCGCGCCAGCAGCAACAGATCCTCCACCAGGCGGGTGATCCGTTCGGTCTCCGATGCGACTCGGCTCATGGCGTGTGCCACCGCTTCGCGGTCGTCCCCCATCCGCTGCGCCAGCTCGGTGTAACCACGGATCGCGGCCAGCGGGGTACGCAGTTCGTGACTGGCGTCGGCAACGAACTGGCGCACCCGGGTCTCGCTGGCCTGCCGCGTCGACAGTGCAGCGGAGATGTGGTCGAGCATGCGGTTGACCGCCGACCCGAGCTGGCCGACTTCGGTGTCCGGGTTGGCGTCGGGCTCGGGCACCCGCACCGGCAATTCGACTTCGCCCCGGTCCAGCGGCAGGTCGACGACCTCGGTCGCGGTCTGCGCGACCCGTCGCAGCGGCGCCAGCGCCCGCCGGATGATCATCACCCCGGCGGTGGTCGCGGCGACCAGCGCAACGAAGGTGAGCACGCCGAAGATGACCAGCATCCGTAGTTCGGTGGCATCGATGTTGGCCATCGACAGGCCGGTGACGATCACGTCGGCCCGGTTTCGGCTCGGAGCCGCCACCACCCGGTAGCGGCCCAGTCCGTCGAGGTCCAGCGTCACCGGCGAGCGGCTACCGGCAATCTGTTCCAGTTGGTGTTTCGCGGTCGCGGACAGCGCGGCCCGCGCACCGCTGCTGGTCAGGTATCCGGCGTCCACCGTGGTGCCGTCGCTGACCACGGCGGCGACCATGCCGGCCGGCTGGCCCGGCGCGTCGAGAAATCTGGGTCCGGGCCCGGTTTTGACGTAGCGGGGTTCGTGACGGCGCGGCGGCTCGGGGTAGAGCAGCGAGGAGCGGTAGGAGGTGCCGCTGAGCTGACTGTCGAGTTGGGCCAGCAGGTGGTGCCGTAACGCGAGTTCGGTTGCCGCGGTGATGCCGACGCACACCATGGCCAACACGGCCACCTGTCCGACCAGCAGCCGCAGCCGCAGCGACCAGACCCGGGGCCGTCTAGCGCGCCGGCTTGAGGACATACCCCGCGCCGCGCAATGTGTGGATCATGGGTTCGCGACCATTGTCGATTTTCTTGCGCAGATAGGAGATATAGAGCTCGACGATGTTGGACCGACCGCCGAAGTCGTAGCTCCACACGCGGTCCAGGATCTGCGCCTTACTCAACACCCGCTTGGCGTTGCGCATCATGAAGCGCAGCAGCTCGAATTCGGTGGATGTCAACGAGATCGGCTCGCCGGCGCGGGACACTTCGTGGCTGTCCTCGTCGAGGACGAGATCGCCCACCACCAGCTGGGCACCGCTGTCGACCGTGGTGACGCCGGTGCGCCGCAGCAGCGCACGCAGCCGCAGCACCACCTCCTCGATGCTGAACGGTTTGGTGACGTAATCGTCTCCGCCAGCGGTCAATCCGGCGATTCTGTCCTCCACCGCGTCCTTGGCCGTCAGCAGCAGCACCGGCAGGCGCGGATTCTCTTCGCGCAACTTGCGCAGCACTTCCAGGCCACTCATGTCGGGCAGCATCACGTCGAGGACCACGACGTCGGGACGTTCGGTGCGAGCGGTAGCGAGGGCGGTCGTGCCGTCCCCTGCGGTGGCGATATTCCAGCCCTCGTAGCGCAGGGCCATCGACACCATCTCCGCGAGAACAGGTTCGTCGTCAACCACCAGCACGTTGACCGGTTGGCCGTCGGCGCGGCACATGACAACGCGCTCGGTGGAAGTTCGGGGGGAGGCCACGGCTTCCAGTATCCGCACAACCCACTAGGGCGGCGCTATGGCCGCACTGTGTGTCGGCTGTGAAACAAGACGGTCGCGTGACCGCACCAGCGATCACGCGACCTTCGGGAAATGACTGATTAGTACCAGTTGCGCCGTCCGGCTACCGGCCGGCCCACCGAACCCATGGCCCACATCACCGCACCGATGACCAACAGCACCACGCCCAGCATCGCCAATAAATGCACGTTGAAGACAAATCCCAGAATGAGCAAGATAGCGCCCACGACAATCATGATGATTCCTTTACATAGAGGGGATGTGGTCAATTGCTTGCATCGCACTCGGCTGCGGTAAACGCGGGGTGCGGCAGTCAGTTACTTTCGGATTTACTCCCATGTAATTCAGCGGACCCGCAATCACCGTTACCGCAACGGTTCCCGCTGACGCACAGCTGGTGGCCTCGCCTTTGAAGTAGTCGCGCTGCCAGGCCGCGAGGACTCCGATGAGCAGCCACACCAGCACAATTGCACCGAGAATTCCGCGACCGCGCACCATAATTTCCTCCATTGATCCCGAAACCAATTTCTGTGTGATGAGCGTTACCCGTTGGACCTGTGTCTAAACATGAAAGGCGGCGTGGCGGAGTACTATCCGGACTGCTCGGCAAGCCACCTGGCAGCCCGCCTTTCGACGGGCGAGACAGCACGTGTCCGCGGCCAGCCCAGGTAATTCGGTGACGCCGATTTCAGGCAGCCAATTGGCTCGGACACGCACCGACGGATCGCTCCCAGATTCCAGCCAGCTCATGATCACGTCCGCATAGCGCGCACTGGTCTGCGGATAGGCACAATCCGGCTGCGGGGTGCGGAGGAACTCCTCGGTAACATGTCCCGACAACCATTGCGGCCAAGGAGGTTAACGGCACCGTGCCCGACACGTTGTTCGCGGATGTCTCGGAATATCAAGTGCCGGTGGACGACTCGTACCCCTACCAGGTGTTGTCGTTCCGGGTCTGCGACGGCACCTATCGGGACCACAACTTCGCGCGCAATTACGCCTGGGTGCGTGCGGCATTGGACAGTGGGCGAATGACATTCGCGATCATCTACACCTATGTACGCCCGAACTGGTCGGCCAACGCCGACACGGTGCGCTCGATGATCGAAGCTGAGGGCGGGTTGCACCCGCGGGTCGCGTTGATGCTGGACGTCGAATCGGGCGGTAATCCGCCAGGTGACGGCTCGAGCTGGATCAACCAGTTGTATTGGAACCTGGCCGATTACGCGGGTTCGCCGGCCCGCATCATCGGCTATGCCAACGCCTACGACTTCTACAACATGTGGCAGGTGCGACCGGCCGGACTACGGGTGGTGGCTGCCGGCTACGGATCCAACCCCAACCTTCCCGGGCAGGTCGCACACCAATACACCGACGGGCAGGGGTACAGCCCCAACCTGCCGCAAGGCGCACCGCCGTTCGGTCGGTGTGACATGAATTCCGCGAATGGACTGACACCGCAACAATTTGCCGCCGCGTGCGGCATCGTGACGAACGGAGGACCGCTGATGGCGCTCAGCGATGAGGAGCAGACCGAACTGCTGACCAAGGTGCGCGAGATCTGGGATCAGCTGCGCGGACCGCAGGGCGCCGGCTGGCCGCAGCTGGGGCAGGACAGCCAGGGCCAGAACCTCACCCCGGTCGATGCGATCGCAGCGATCAAGAAAGATCTGGAACAGGCCGAGCCGTCGACGTAGCGAATTCATCACCGCCGCAACGCTGCAACGAACAGCGTCGGCGGAATCGAGTGATCGAGATCGTCCGGAACGCTGCGACCGTAGCGGGCCAGCAGCTCGGCGAAGGTGGTCGCCGACGCGTCCCAGCCGCGCTCACGCAGCCAGTCGGCGACGGCGGTTCTCTCTTCGGCGTACCACAGGTCGTCGTTGTCGTTGACTTCAACGTTGGCCAGCCGCGCCGCGGTGGTGCGCATCTGCGCCATGTCCGCGCGCTGGCGTCGTACCAGGTCCGGATCCAGGAAGCCCGGCCCGGGCACGTTCGTCGCCAGCTGACTGCCGGCCGGACTCAGCACATCGATGCGTTCGAACAACAGATCCTGCGCCCGCGCGGGCAGGTAACGCACCAGGCCCTCGGCCGACCACGCGGTGGCCAGCTGTGGGTCGAAACCGGCGTCCCGCAACGCTTTTGGCCAGTCCTGTCGCAGGTCGACGGCAATGCTCACCAGTTGCGCCGTGGGCTGCGCACCGTGCTCGCGCAGCGCGGCAGACTTGAAGTCGAGCACCCGCGGCAAGTCGAGTTCGTACACGACGGTGCCGTCGGGCCAGTCCAGCCGCCACGCTCGGGAGTCCAGGCCGGACGCCAGAATCACCACCTGCCGAACACCGGCGTCAGCCGCGCCCAGGAAGAACTCGTCGAAGAATGCGGTGCGCGTTGCCATGAAGTCGACCATCAGCCGCACCCGGGCGAGCACCTCGGGTTCCACCTCGACCGCGCCGGAAAGCACCGCCGGGTCGGCATAGACGTTCCACATTCCGGAGCCGGCCGCGTCGAGGAACACCCGCGCGAACGGGTCCTGGATCAGCGGGTCGGCGCTCTCGGTTTCCGCGGCGCGCGCCGCAGCCACGCCCAGGGCGGTGGCGCCCACACTTTCGGTGATATCCCAGGAGTCATTGTCGGTGCGCGGCACGAGGACGATTGTTCCAGCCGGTTGCGCCTCGGGCGGCGGGCCGAGCATCCCCTACGCTTTTTGCCAGACGATCGACAGGCTGCAGAGGGAGCGGGACGTGTCAAACCGGTGCACTGCGCAGGCCGGCGCATGAGCGGCGTCGACTTGGCCGCCGTCGGCCGCTGGATGACAGATCAGGGGTTGGGTGAAGGTCCGCTGCACGACGTCGTTCCGATCACCGGCGGCACCCAGAATGTGATGCTGCGCTTCACCAGGTCAGGCCGGACCTACGTGTTGCGCCGCGGCCCAAGGCACCTGCGCACCCGCAGCAACAGCGTGATTCTGCGCGAAACCCGGGTGCTTGCCGCGCTGGCCGGCTCGGACGTGCCCCATCCGCACCTGATCGCGACGTGCGCGGACACCAGCGTGCTGGGGGACGCGGTGTTCTACCTGATGGAACCGATCGAGGGCTTCAACGCCGGTGAGGGTTTGCCGCCGTTGCACGCCGGGGATCCCGCGGTGCGCTACGGGATGGGCCTGTCGATGGCGGATGCCCTGGCCAAGCTCGGCGCGGTCGACCACGTCGCCGCCGGGCTGGCGGATTTCGGCAAGCCGGACGGTTTTCTGGAACGGCAAGTGCCACGCTGGCTTTCGGAATTGGCGTCCTACCAGGAATACGACGGCTACCCGGGACCGGACATCCCAGGCATCGACGACGTCGCCCGCTGGCTGGAAGCCAACCGCCCGACCACCTGGCAGCCCGGCATCATGCACGGTGACTATCACGCCGCCAACGTGATGTTCTCCCTCACCGGCCCCGACGTGGTGGCCATCTGCGACTGGGAGATGTCCACGATCGGCGACCCGCTGCTGGACCTCGGCTGGCTGCTGGCCACCTGGCAGCAGGACGACGGCTCATCGGTTTTCGGTCATGCCCTCGGCCAGAGTGACGGCTTGGCCAGCACCGACGACCTGGTGCGGCGCTATGCCGCCAACACCACCCGCGACCTGTCGCACCTCACCTGGTACACGGTGCTCGCGTGTTTCAAGCTCGGCATCGTGATCGAGGGCACGCTGGCGCGGGCCTGTGCCGGCAAAGCCGAGAAGGCGGTGGGCGACCAGCTGCATGCCGGGACGGTGCACCTGTTCGAACGTGCGCTGGGGATGATCGCAACCCGGCCCTGACCGGGTTGCGTCGCCGGCGGCAAAGAAAGCGGCGTAGAACCCGACACTGAAAGCCACCGTCGCCCCGCCGATCAGCGAGCCGAACACCAGTGGATACTGCGCCATCACCGGCGCCAGGAACCGGCAACACAACAGCAGCGCCGCCAGCAGCGCCGACCCGGACGCCACCAGCCCGGTGCGGGACCAACGGTTGCCCTGCGCACGCATCGCCGACTCCACCGTCAGGCACAGCAGGGCACCGGCCACCAGGTCCACGCCGTAGTGATAGCCGAAGCCCAGCGTGGCCGCGATGGTCCCCAACAGCCAGGTGGTGCCGCCCCACCGTAGCCAGCGCGGCCCGCGGCGGGAGTGGATGAAGGTCGCCAGCGCCCAACTGGTGTGCATCGACGGCATGCAGTTGCGTGCGGTCAGGTCGTCGAACGCGATCGCCCGCGGCGTGCGGATCTGCGGCAGTGCATGCGGCCAGTAGTCGCCCACTTGAAAGCCCTGGCCGGCCGGGCTGAACGCGAATTCCGGGCCGACCACCGGGAACAACACGTAGATCAACGGTCCGACCAGGCCGAGCACCAGGAACGTTCGCACCAGGAAGTGCCGCGGCCAGCCCGCGGAGTTCACGTGGCGTAGTTGGTAGACCACGACCACCATCGCGGCCAGCGGCAACTCGATGTAGACCCAGTGCAGCACGGCGGTGAGGATCGGCCCGCCCGCCTCGAACAGCCAGCCCATCACCCACGACGGTTGCCCGAGCGCGTGATCGGCCAGGTAGGCGTACTCGTCGAGGACGGTCGGCCGGACCATCGCCGTGATGCGCAGCCAGGTGTCGCCCACTTTGGTCGCGATGATGACCAGGAATCCCAGCGCGATCCCACGCAGCGCGGTCGCCCGCTGGGCGCCGGTCCAGCGCTGCCAAGCCACCAGGACCAGCCCGGTGAGCACGATCATCGGTCCGTTGCCGAACGTCACCGCGGCGCCGCGCACCGCACGTTCGGCGGCGAACACCACGTCGAGCCCCGCGGCCAGCGATAGCGCCCAGATCCGGCAGCGCATCGACACCCCGACGACGCCGATGCACAGGCCGACCCACGACACCGTCGTCGACTTCGGGGTGGCGACATAGTCGCTGATCAAGCTGTGCAACGGCCCTTGGAACCCAGCCGTGCCGGCCACGATCTGCAGGACTACCAGCAGCGATACCCCCACCGCGACGACGGCCGGGACCCAACTGTGGGTCCACCGGGCCCACAGTGGCACCCGGCGCGCGTCGTCAGTGAACACTCGTCGGATATTAGGTGTCCGTCAGGCATCAGAACAGGTAATTCCGGTATCAGATATCGGCGGCCGGCAGCGCTGACTACTTTGGACGGGTGAGCGAACTGCTCGGTCCGCCGTGTCCATGCGGCGGCGGCGAGGGTTATCTGGTGTGCTGCGGGCCGCTACACCACGGTGAGCGGCAGGCCCGGTCGGCCGAGGAATTGATGCGGTCCAGGTACTCGGCCTACGCCCACGGCGACGCCGATTACCTGTTCCGGACCTGGCACCCGCGGACCCGGCCGCCCGATCTCGTCCTCGATCCCGGGGTCACCTGGATCGGCCTGCAGGTGACCGAAAGCCTCCACGAAGACGACGAGCACGCGGTGGTGGCGTTCACCGCCCGTTTCGAATCCGCGGGACGGGTCGAGGAAATGCGCGAACGCAGCCGCTTCCAGCGGCGGGCGGGGCGATGGTGCTACATGGACGGTGACGGATGAATCAGCCAAAGAGAGCGCGCCCGAAGGGATTCGAACCCCTAACCTTCTGATCCGTAGTCAGATGCTCTATCCGTTGAGCTACGGGCGCCTGCGTTATTCAGTTGTCCAGCTGGTCCTGCGTGGCGGAGGCGAGAGGATTTGAACCTCCGGTTCCCTTTGAGGGGAACAACTCATTAGCAGTGAGCCCCATTCGGCCGCTCTGGCACGCCTCCATGGCCTTCCAAAGGGTACCCGACCCCGGAAACCCGGAGCCGCCGGAGGCATAGCGTACACAGCCGCGTCATATGCTGTCGAAATGACCGCCCGCCTGCGGCCCGCGCTGGCCGGGCTGCCCGTTTACGTTCCCGGCAAGACCGTGCCCGGGGCGATCAAGCTGGCCAGCAACGAAACGGTGTTCGGCCCGCTGCCCAGCGTCCGGGCCGCCATCGAGCACGCGACCGCGCACATCAACCGCTATCCCGACAACGGCTGCGTGCAGCTCAAAGCCGCGCTGGCGCGTCATCTGGGCCCCGACTTCGCCCCCGAACACGTGGCTGTCGGCTGCGGTTCGGTCAGCCTGTGCCAGCAGTTGGTGCAGATCACCTCCTCGGTGGGCGACGAGGTGGTCTTCGGCTGGCGCAGCTTCGAGCTGTACCCACCTCAAGTGCAGATCGCCGGCGCCACGCCGATCCAGATCCCGCTGACCGACCACACCTTCGACCTGGACGCCATGCTGGCTGCCATCACCGATCGCACCCGGCTGATCTTCGTGTGCAACCCGAACAACCCGACGTCGACCGTCGTCGACCCCGACGCGCTGTCCCGCTTCGTGAAGGCCGTGCCGCCGGACATCCTGATCGTCATCGACGAGGCCTACGTGGAGTACATCCGCGACGGCATGGCCCCGGACAGCCTGGGCCTGGTCCGCGCGCACGAGAACGTCGTGGTGTTGCGCACGTTCTCCAAGGCCTACGGGTTGGCGGGCCTGCGGGTGGGTTACGCGATCGGCCATCCCGACGTGATCACCGCGCTGGACCAGGTCTACGTGCCGTTCACCGCCACCAGCGTCTCGCAGGCCGCGGCGATCGCCTCGCTGGAAGCCGCCGACGAACTGCTGGCGCGCACCGACGCCGTCGTCGCCGAACGGGTGCGGGTCAGCGCCGAACTCCGCGCCGCCGGGTTCACGTTGCCGCCGTCGCAGGCCAACTTCGTCTGGTTGCCGCTGGGCTCCCGCACCGGGGACTTCGTGCAGCAGGCCGCCAATGCGCTGCTCGTGGTCCGTCCGTACGGCAGCGACGGTGTCCGGGTCACGGTGACCGCCGACCCCGAGGAGAACGACGCGATGCTGCGGTTCGCCCGCAGCTGGATCAGAGGAGGACACCCATGAGTCAGGCGCGCAAGCAGTTCACCGAGTTCAAGGAACGTACCGATCCGATCCCCGACGCCGAACTCGACGACTTCTGGGCAACACTGGAGCCCGCCACGCTGGACGGCATGCTCGGCGAGTGGAAGGGAGGCGAGTTCGTCACCGCCCACCGCGCCGTCGGCACGCTGGCCAAGATCAACTGGTACGGCAAGACGTTCAAATCGGTGCAGGACGTGCAGCCGCTCGTCTGCCTGGACGCCGACGGCAACAAATACTCCAACACCGAGCGGATGAAGGGCGAAGCCAGCCTGTGGCTGGAGGAGTTCCGCGGCGAAGTGACGGCCACGATGGTCTACGACGGGGCGCCCGTGCACGACCATTTCAAGAAGATCGACGACGACGCGGTGATGGGCATCATGAACGGCAAAGGCGTCGTGGACGACGGCCGCTACTACTACTTCTACCTCGAGCGCGACTGATCCCGGATGGGATCACGCCCCGTGAAGGCGACCAGCCGGTCCAGCGCGGGCGCGTCGTCGGGCACCTGTACCGGGTCGGCGAAACCGGCCTGGCGGCGCTGTTCGGGGCGGATGATCCGCTGCGCCAACCCCAGCACATACTCGGACAGCGAGTCCGGCGCATGCACGTCGTGCCCCACCGCGATCGCGTAATCCCAGCCGTGCACCAGGAATTCGATCGAGAACACCGCGACCGCGACCTGGGCGGGCATCGCGTTCTCACCGAGCGCGACATCGCCGGCCATCCCGCGTGTGTGCCACGCGTCCAGGGCCGGCCGGGCGGCGGCGACGACCAGACTCTCCACCGAATCGGTGTCGGCGGGCACGTTGATCTGAGCGCCGGCCATGCCGCCGAGCGTGGTGATCGAGTTCAGTAGATGCTTGGTCAGCGCTTTGACGTCGTACTCCCCGCACGGGGTCTGCTTGGTGCTGTCGTCGCGGCTGATGGTGTGCAGCACCTGTAGCAGCACCGCGAGGGTGGCTTCGGCGCTGTCCAGTTCGTCGGTGGGCGGCGAATCCGGTCCGGGTCGCAAATCTGAGGGCATGAGCGCCACGCTACGGTCTCGCTATGGCCGAAACATACGAATCCGTGTCCGTCGAGATCAAGGACCACGTCGCGCGGGTGACGCTGATCGGTCCCGGCAAGGGCAACGCCATGGGACCGGCATTCTGGGCTGAGCTGCCCGAACTGTTTCCGGCGCTGGACGACGACCCCGACGTGCGGGCAATCGTCCTGACCGGGTCGGGCCGAAACTTCAGCTACGGCCTGGACGTGCCGGCGATGGGCGGCTCGTTCACCCCACTGCTGTCCGGTGATGCGCTGGCCGGGCCGCGCGCGGTGTTCCACCGTGAAGTGAAGCGGATGCAGAACGCGATCACGGCTGTCGCCGACTGCCGCACCCCCACCATCGCGGCGGTGCACGGCTGGTGCATCGGCGGCGGCGTCGACCTCATCTCGGCCGTGGATATCCGCTACGCCAGCGCCGACGCCAAGTTCTCGGTGCGCGAGGTCAAGCTGGCGATCGTGGCCGACGTCGGCAGCCTGGCGCGGCTGCCGCTCATCCTCAACGACGGGCACCTGCGCGAACTCGCGCTGACCGGCAAGGACATCGACGCTGCCCGCGCCGAGAAGATCGGCCTGGTCAACGACGTGTATGCCGACGCCGACGCGACGCTGGCCGCAGCACATGCCACCGCCGCCGAGATCGCGGCCAACCCGCCGCTGACCGTGCACGGAATCAAGGATGTGCTGGACCAGCAGCGCACGTCGGCGGTCTCGGAGAGCCTGCGGTACGTCGCCGCTTGGAACGCGGCGTTCCTGCCGTCGAAGGACCTGACCGAGGGCATTTCCGCGACGTTCGCCAAGCGGCCCCCGCAGTTCACCGGCGAGTAACACACAGCCATAGGGCCGCAGCCAGCCATGCGCTCGACACCGCCAGCCCGGCGAACTCCAGCCAGCCGATCATGTCGCCGGCGCGGTGCCTGGTGTCGACGAGGTGGCTGACGGCATGCAGCACCCAGTGCGTGGTGGCGAAGGCCAGCGCCGGCACCCGCCAGGACGTCCACCGCAACGCGCCCAGCAGCAGTAGTCCCAGCGGGAACTCGAACGACGCGTTGTCGAGGATGTAGTGCGTGTTGCGGATGCCGAAGGCGCCCAGGGTGTCGAAGAAGATGCCGGGCGCCAACGCCATGAACAACCCCAGAGCCACCGAATAGAAGCCGAAAACGAGCAGAATCACCTCGACATAGCGTGTGCGCATGACCCTGAGGCTAGGCGCGCTTCACGTACCCTCACGAAGGTGGCGACCACCGAGACCCCCGACGGCAAGATCCGTGTCCCCGCCGATTTGGACGCAGTGACCGCCGTCGGCGACGAAGACCACTCCGGCGTCGACAGGGCCGCCGTGGAACGGATCTGGCGGGCCGCACGGCACTGGTATCAGGGCGGCATGCACCCGGCCATCCAGTTGTGCATCCGGCGCAACGGGCAGGTGGTGCTCAACCGCGCAATCGGTCACGGCTGGGGCAACGCGCCGACGGACGACCCGGACGCGGAGAAGATCCCGGTCACCACCACGACACCGTATTGCGTGTACTCGGCGGCCAAGGGCATCACCGCGACCGTGATCCACATGCTGGTCGAGCAGGGGGTCTTCGCCCTCGACGATCGCGTCTGCAAGTACATCCCCAGCTACACCAGCCACGGCAAGGACCGCACCACGATCCGGCACGTACTGACCCACAGTGCGGGCGTCCCGTTCCCCACCGGCCCGCGACCGGACCTCAAACGCGCCGACGACCACGAGTACGCACAGGAACAGTTGGGCAAACTGCGCCCGCTGTACCGACCGGGACTGGTGCACATCTATCACGCGCTGACCTGGGGTCCGCTGATGCGCGAAATCGTCTACGCAGCCACCGGCAAGGACATCCGCGACATCCTGGCCGCCGAGATCCTCGACCCGCTGGGCTTCCGGTGGACCAACTTCGGCGTCGCCGCGCAGGACGTCCCGCTGGTCGCGCCCAGTCACCCGACCGGCCGGCCGCTGCCGCCGCTGATCGCGGCGATCTTCCGCAAGGCGATCGGCGGCACCGTGCACGAGATCATCCCGTACACCAACACCCCGGCGTTCCTGACCACTGTGGTGCCGTCGTCCAACACCATCTCCACTGCCGACGAACTGTCACGCTTCGCTGAGATCTGGCGGCGCGGTGGCGAACTCGACGGCGTGCGGATCATGAGTCCGGAACGGATGTACGGCGCGGTGCAGCAATCCCGGCGGCTGCGGCCGGACTTCGCCGTCGGGTTGATGCCAGCCCGCTGGGGCACCGGCTACATGTTGGGCACCGACCGGTTCGGACCGTTCGGGCGCCACGCGCCGGCGGCGTTCGGCAATCTGGGCCTGGCCAACATCGCGATCTGGGCGGACCCGCAGCGCGGACTTGCTGCCGGCCTGATCAGCAGCGGCAAGCCCGGCCGCGACCCCGAACTCAAGCGCTACACCGCGCTGATGGACACCATCGCCGCGGAGCTGCGCTGAGTCACGCTCCGAGTAGCTGAGGATTGGCGTACCAGCTCGTCATGGGACTGTGGTCGCCGACGCGCGGGTAGTCGTCATCGGGCAGCGTCACCAGGTCATGTTGTTCCGCCCAGTCGACCGGGTCGGCTTCCAGCGTCATCACATCGATCATGTTCTGGCCTCCTCCTCGAACTCCTCGAACGTCGCGGGTGTGACAGTTGTGGTGGACGGGCCGCCCGCCCCGGTATGCGTCGCCCGACCTGGGCATCGGCGTGCTGGTTACCGGTGGGTGCCGGCTACGCCCATGATGTGGCCCGGGTCGCGGGCAGGCCCGCTGGTATGCGCGGTGATGGCATCACCTCCCTTCCCTGTGGATGCGGTTCACCGGGTAATGCCTGATTCGGCGCCCGGAGGACTGCGCTGCACGGCATCGATTCGACGCTCGGCCCCGCGCCGCGCGGAGGCCGTCAGCGGCCAAGACCGACCAGCACGTCGGGGCTCGTCGATGGCGCATCCGACGGCTGGTGGTGCCGGTGGCTGACAGAGCAGGCGTCGCTCGGCTGCGCACAGAATGGCGTCGACCTCGGCGATCAGCGCGATCAGCGACGAGTCGTCCGGGACCGGCGCCACGGTCGGTGGCGCCGGCGCGGTTGCGCGCGGTGTCTCCCGCGCGGCCCATGTGCTGCACTGCGACATCACTGACCCACTTTCCGTCAGCAATACGACCGGCCACTCAGGCGCTGAGAGCGTGCTGACCGTTTGTCCGGTTGACCGTGATCTTGCGCGGCTTGGCCTTCTCCGCCACCGGGATCTGCAGACGCAGCACGCCGGCGTCGTAGGAGGCCTCGATGCGGTCGGTGTCGAGATTGTCGCCGAGCACCAGCTGCCGGGAGAACACCCCGCGGGGCCGTTCGGCAGCCAGCATCTCCTTGCTCGACTCCACATCCGGGCGTTCGGCGCGGACGGTCACCACGTTGCGCTCGATGTCCAGGTCCAACGAGTCGGCGTCGATGCCTGGCAGGTCGAGTTCGACGATGAACTTTTCGCCCGCGCGCCAAGCGTCCATCGGCATCACCGTCGGACGCGCTGCGGTGCCCAGCGCCTGCTGAGTGAAGCGATCGAGATCGCGGAACGGATCGCTACGTACCAACATGGTCGCCACCTCCAACACTCCAATCATCATTGTTGTGGACAGGAAATCTGTGTCCGTAGACACACTTTTTATATAACTCGGGATGGAGTGTCTGGCAAGTGATGGAGCCAGAATTTTTTAGCCGGTCCGGTAGCCGCGCAAGGTTCCACCGGTGCCGGCGGACGAGCGGTGGCGGAGGGATTTGAACCCCCGGACGGTGTTAGCCGTCTCTCGCTTTCAAGGCGAGTGCATTAGGCCGCTCTGCCACGCCACCGTCGATAAGGGTAGCGGGCGGTAGCGTGGCCACATGCGTGCCATCGTCGCCGAATCCGCCGAACAACTGACCTGGCGGGACGTCCCCGACGTCACCGCCGGACCGGGTGAAGTGCTGATCAAGGTCGCCGCGGCCGGCGTCAACCGCGCCGACGTGCTGCAGGCCGCCGGCAAGTACCCGCCCCCACCGGGCGCCAGCGAGACCATCGGGATGGAGGTCAGCGGCACCATCGCCGATGTCGGTGCGGGTGTCTCCAAGTGGTCTGTCGGGCAAGAGGTTTGCGCGTTGCTCGCCGGCGGCGGTTACGCCGAGTACGTCGCCGTACCGGCCGGGCAGGTGCTGCCGATTCCAGCGCGCGTTGACCTCATCGACGCCGCCGGGATACCGGAGGTCGCCTGCACGGTGTGGTCGAACCTGGTGATGACCGCCCGGCTGGGTCCCGGTCAGCTCGCGCTGCTGCACGGCGGCGGCAGCGGCATCGGCACCCACGGCATCCAGGTGGCACGCGCCCTGGGCGCCCGGGTGGCGGTCACCGCCGGCTCAACCGAGAAGCTGGACTTCTGCCGGGAACTGGGTGCCCAGATCATGATCAATTACCAGGACGAGGACTTCGTCGCGCGTCTGGCCCAAGAGACCGAGGGTGCCGGGGTCAACGTGATCCTGGACATCATGGGTGCGGCCTACCTGGACCGCAACATCGACGCGCTGGCCACCGACGGATGGTTGATCGTGATCGGCATGCAGGGCGGGGTGAAGGCCGAACTCAACATCGGCAAACTCCTGGCCAAGCGCGCCCGCGTCGTCGGCACCACGCTGCGCGCCCGTCCGGTGACCGGCCCGAACAGCAAGAGCGCGGTCGTCGACGCGGTCACCGAATCGGTCTGGCCGATGTTCGCCAACGGCGCGGTCCGCCCGATCATCGGCGCCCGGTTGCCCGTCCAGCAGGCCGGCGAGGCCCATCAGCTGATGGTGTCGGGCAAGGTGACCGGGAAGATCGTCCTGACCGTCTGACACTACGAGCCCGCCGGCTCCTTGCGCGCGGTCACCGGGTACACCGTCGCCGTCCCGTGCCGCCCCTTGATCTGCACGATTTCACTTGGGCCCCAACTGAACTGGTCTACGACAGCAGCTTGCACACCGCTGGCCGCCAACACCGGTGCCCGACCCTCGCGCCCCGCCATCGAGGCCAACCGGAAGGCGACGTTGGTCGCATCGCCGATGACCGCGTCGGTCGACCTGGTCATCGCGGCCGTGGCGGCCACCCCCTGCACCACACCCCAGCCCATGCGAATCGGAGATCCATCCGGCGTGCGTAACGGCCACTCGGGCGCGAGATCGTCGACGAGCCGGTTCGCGGCGAGCGCGAAATCGATGGCCAACTCGGCGGCGTCGGGAAATCGGCGCACCTCCCAGACCGCGAACAGGGCGTCACCGGCGTAATGGCTCAGCGTGCCCTTGTGCGCGCGCAGCACACCGCCCACCTGGCGCCACAGTGTGTACAGGCTGCGCGCCATCAATTCCTCGTCGGTGACCTGCGAGATCGTCGAATAGTTGACGATGTCACCGACCACCATCACCATGGCGGACTTGCCGATCCGCGCCAGCGTGCTCTTCACCACCCGCTGGGGCACCCCGTTGAACCGCTCAGCGTGAAATGTCAGCAGCACATCGCCGATCTGGATCTCATCGGCCGGCCTGATCAGCAGCGCCACCGCTCGTTCCACCCGGACACCGTTGAGCGACGTGCCGTTGCTGCTGGTGTCGATCAGGAACGCCTGGTCGGACTCGGGGTCGAGGCGGATCTCGAGATGGGTGCGGGAGATCTCCGGGTCGGGTATGACCAGCCGGCGGGAAGCCCTGATCCCGGCGCATTCCCGCCCGACGAACAGCTGATCGAAGATGGGCACGCGACGCTCGGCGCCGGTTGCATCGATAACGGTCAAGTGCCCCAACGGTTCATCGGACCCCGGCCCCGTCGGCGCACCGAACCTATTGTCAGACAACACGTTCGGAATCAGCCCAGCGACGCCAGAGCCCGCACCAGCTGATCGACTTCAGCCATCGTGGAGTAATGCGCCAGTCCCACGGTGACCGCGCCGCCGATGTCGTTGACGCCGAGCGCATCGAGCACCCGCGAGTTGGCGTTGGCCATCGCCAGGATGCCGTTGTCCGCCAACCGCTGAACCACCCGGTCTGCGGGCACCTCGTTGACGGCGAAGCTCACCACCGGGATCCGCGCCTCGGGAACACCGAGCAGGATCACCAGCGGCAGCGACCGCAGCGAAGCCATCAGATAGTCGTAGACCCGGTTCAGGTAGGCGGCCGCGGAGTGCATCGACACCGAGAGCCGCTCGCGTCGGCTGCCCCGGGCCGCCTCGTCCAGTGACGCCAGATATTCGATGCTGGCGACGACGCCGGCCAGCAAACCGAACTGGTGGGCACCCACCTCCAGGCGCGCCGGGCCGGTGGCGTGCGGATTGGTTGAGACCGAACCGAAGGTGTTCATCAGCGACGCGTCGCGGAAAACCATGGCACCGATCGGCGGCCCACCCCAGCCCACCGCGTTCACCGTCACCACATCGGCGTCGGTTTCCTTGATGTCGAACAGCCGGTACGGCGCGGCCGCCGAGTGATCGACCACCACCAGGGCACCCACATCGTGCGCCAACTTGGTCATCGCGCGCAGGTCGGTGGCCGTGCCCAACGTGCCGGACGCCGACGTCACAGCGACCAGCCGGGTCGATTTGCCGATCAGGCTCTCCCACTGCCACGTCGGCAGCTCACCGGTCTCGATGTCGACCTCGGCCCATTTGACCTTGGCGCCGTACCGGTGCGCCGCACGCAACCACGGCGCGATGTTGGCCTCGTCGTCCAGGCGGCTGACGATCACCTCGTAACCCAGGCCGGACCGCGCCGACGACGCTTCCGCCAGAGACGACAACAGCACCGCGCGGTCGGCGCCCAGCACCACTCCGCTCGGATCGGCGTTGACCAGGTCGGCGACCGCCTCGCGGGCCGCCTCCAGCACCGCGGCGCTGCGCCGGGCCGACGGGTGCGCCCCGACCGCAGTCGCACCGGACCGGCGGAAGGCTGTCGACACGGTGGTCGCGACGGAATCAGGGATCAGCATGCCGCCCGGCGCGTCGAAGTGCACCCACCCGTCACCGAGCGACGGGTGCAACCCACGCACCCGGGCGACGTCGTAGGCCATGCCAGCCACCTTAAAGTCCTCAAGAACATTCGCCGTTTTGCGAACGGATTGTCGGTAGCGGGTGCGCCATTGACGTTCCAGCCGTTACGGCTTCCCGAGTGAGGACACCCGGCCAGCCATACTAGTCGAGTGAGCTTGTGGTTCGGAACGCTGATCGCATTGATCCTGCTGATCGCGCCGGGTGCCATCGTCGCACGTATCGCGCAGTTGAACTGGCCGATCGCGATCGCGGTCGGACCGGCGCTGACGTACGGCGTGGTGGCGCTGGCGATCATCCCCTACGGCGCCCTCGGCATCCCCTGGAACGGTTGGACGGGCCTGGCGGCGCTAGCGGTCGTCTGCGTAGCGGCGACGATTCTGACGCTGCTGCTGGCCCGTTTCCGGGACAAACCGGCCGAGGCGTGCGCGGTCCAACCCGGCCCCGGCCTGCTGGTCGCGGCCGGAGTGCTGCTGGGGGTCGTGTTGATCGGCTGGGCGGCGTTCAGCGGCATTCCGCACTGGCAGACGATCCCCAGCACCTGGGACGCGGTCTGGCACGCCAACGAAGTCCGCTGGATCCTGGACACCGGCCAGGCGTCGTCCACCCACATGGGCGAACTGCGCAACGTCGAAACACACGCGCTGCTGTACTACCCGTCGGTGTTCCACGCGCTGGCCGCGGTGTTCTGCCAGCTGACCGGAGCGGCCGCCACCACCGGCTACACGTTGAGCTCATTGGCCGCGGCCATCTGGCTGTTCCCGGTCAGCGCCGCGGTGCTCGCCTGGAAAGTGTTGCGCAGCCACACCACCGAGTGGCGCACCGCGGCGATCTCCGCGACGGCCGCCGCGCTGTCGGCGTCCTTCACCGCGGTGCCCTACGTGGAGTTCGACACCGCGGCGATGCCGAACCTGGCGGCCTACGGCGTCGCCATCCCGGTCATGGCGCTGATCACCTCGACCCCCGGCCACCGGGACCGCATCCCGGTGGCGGTGCTGGCCCTGGTCGGCGTCTTCTCGGTGCACATCACCGGCGGCATCATCGTGCTGTTGCTGCTGGGTGGCTGGTATCTGTTCGAGCTGCTCTGGCGTCCGGTTCGGGGCCGGCTCGCCGACCTACTGACGCTGCTGGGCGTCGGCGTGCTGGCCGGGCTGATCCTGTTGCCGCAGTTCCTGAGCGTGTCGCAGCAGGAAGACATCATCGCCGGGCACTCGTTCCTCACCTACCTGAGCATGCGGCACGGTCTGTTCGACGCGGTGTTCATGCATTCCCGGCACCTCAACGACTTCCCCTACCAGTGGGCGCTGAGCTTCCTGTGCGCTGTGGGCGGGCTGATCATCCTGGTCGACGGGATCAGGCGGAACCGCCGGGTCCTCAAACTCCCCTGGCGGCTGGCACTGCTGAAGGTGCCGTGGCCGCTGGCGGTCTGGCTGCTGCTGATCGTGATCAACGTCGACGCGGGCACCCCGCTCTGGGGCCCATTCGGCCGGGTCGCCGGCGCGTTCGGTGAGTTCTTCTACAAAGACCCGCGCCGGATAGCGGCCGCGACGACCCCGCTGTTCACCCTGATGGCGGCCGTCGCGCTGGTCGCGATCGTCGGCGGAGTCGTCACGCTGGTCCGGCGTCGCGTTCCCCAAGCCATGCCGCCGGAACTGTGGCGGGCGGCCGCCGCGGTGGTGATCGTGGGCATCTGCGTGGCCGGTGCCTGGCACTACTTCCCACGGCACCGGTTCCTGTTCGGCGACAAGTACGACCAGATCATGGTCAATCAACAGGACCTCGACGCCATGGCGTACCTGGCGACGCTGCCGGGCGCGCGGGACACCCTGATCGCCGATTCCAACGTCGACGGCACCGCCTGGATGTACGCGGTGGCCGGATTGCATCCGCTGTGGACCCACTACGACTACCCGGTGCAGATGGGCCCGGGGCCCAACCGCTACATCATCTGGGCCTACGCCCGAAAAGGCGACAGCGACGAGCGGGTCCCCAAAGCCATCAAAGCCCTCAACATCCGTTATGTGCTGGCCAGCGGCCCCACGGTGCGCGGGTTCAAGATTCCCGAAGGGCTAATCTCACTGGACAAGTCGCCGTACTGGACACTGATCTACGACAACGGCGGCGCCCAGATCTACGAATGGCATGACTACGCGGCGACGCACCGCTGACAGCACGCGTGAAGGACGGTGATGGGGTGAGCACGGGCCCGGAGGACGACGGTATCGAGGTCATCGGCGGTGTCGATCCGCGGTTGATGGCACTGCGTCAGGCTGAGGACGCCGACGACTCCGACGAACGCTCGCTGACCGACCTGGTCGAGCAGCCGGCGAAAGTCATGCGGATCGGCACGATGATCAAGCAGCTACTCGAAGAGGTGCGGGCCGCACCGCTCGACGACGCCAGCCGCACCCGGTTGCGCGACATCCACGCCACCAGCATCCGTGAACTCGAGGAGGGTCTGGCCCCGGAACTGCGCGAAGAGCTGGAACGGCTGACGCTGCCGTTCAACGAGGACACGCCCCCGTCCGACGCCGAGTTGCGGATCGCCCAGGCGCAGTTGGTCGGTTGGCTGGAAGGGCTCTTCCACGGCATTCAGACCGCGCTGTTCGCCCAACAGATGGCAGCGCGCGCACAACTGGAGCAGATGCGCCAGGGTGCGCTGCCGCCCGGGATGGGCAAACAGGGCCACCCCGGCGGGGCGCACGGCACCGGACAGTATCTGTAAGCCGTGTCGAGCGGGCCGCACATCGAGACACGCGACGCGTGGGTCGAATTTCCCATCTTCGACGCGAAGTCGCGATCGTTGAAGAAGGCCTTCCTGGGTAAGGCGGGCGGCACGATCGGCCGCAACAGCTCCAACGTGGTGGTCATCGAGGCGTTGCGGGATATCACCATGTCGCTGGAACTCGGCGACCGCGTCGGCCTGGTCGGCCACAACGGTGCCGGGAAATCGACTCTGCTGCGCCTACTTTCGGGCATCTACGAACCGACCCGTGGCTGGGCGAAGGTGACCGGTCGGGTGGCGCCGGTGTTCGACCTGGGCATCGGGATGGACCCGGAGATCTCCGGCTACGAGAACATCATCATCCGCGGCCTGTTCCTCGGGCAGACCCGCAGGCAGATGCTGGCCAAGGTGAACGAGATCGCCGAATTCACCGAATTGGGCGATTACCTGTCGATGCCGCTGCGCACCTATTCCACCGGGATGCGGGTCCGGCTGGCGATGGGCGTGGTCACCAGCATCGACCCGGAGATCCTGCTGCTCGACGAAGGCATCGGCGCGGTGGACGCCGAGTTCCTCAAGAAAGCGCAGTCACGGCTGCAGAGCCTGGTGGAACGCTCCGGAATCCTGGTATTCGCAAGCCATTCCAACGAGTTCCTGGCTCGGTTGTGCAAGACCGCGATGTGGATAGACCACGGCGTCATCAAGCAGCAGGGTGAAATCGAAGATGTGGTGCGCGCCTACGAAGGCGAGGACGCGGCGCGGCACGTGCGCGAGGTCCTGGCCGAGACCCGCCGCGATGACCTGACCCAAAGAGCCTCTGGCGGTGAGTGATTCCGTCTTCGCCGTGGTCGTCACCCATCGGCGCCCTGAGGAACTCGCTCGCTCGCTGAACGCCCTGAGCGGTCAGACCCGGCAACCCGACAAGCTGATCGTCATCGACAACGACGACTCCGCAGACAGCCGGGTGCGCCGCCTGGTGGACAGTCAGCGGATTCCGCAGCTTTACCTCAACTCTGCCCGAAACCTCGGTGGCGCAGGCGGTTTCGCACTCGGCATGCTCCTTGCGTTGGCGCACGGCGCGGACTGGGTGTGGTTGGCCGACGACGATGGGTACCCGCACGGACCCGACGTGCTGCAGACCCTGTTGGCCTGCGCGGAAAAGTACCGGCTGGCCGAAGTGTCACCGATGGTATGCAATATCGACGACCCCGACCAGCTGGCCTTTCCGCTGCGCCGCGGTCTGGTATGGCGCAGGCGGACAAGCGAATTGCGCACCGCGCCGGGTCAGGACCTGCTGCCCGGTATCGCGTCGCTGTTCAACGGCGCCCTGTTCCGGGCCTCGACGTTGGAAGCGGTCGGGGTGCCGGACCTGCGGTTGTTCATCCGCGGCGACGAGGTGGAGATGCACCGTCGGCTGGTCCGCTCCGGCCTGCCGTTCGGCACCTGTCTGGATGCGACCTATCTGCACCCGTGTGGATCCGACGAGTTCAAACCGATCCTGGGCGGGCGCATGCACACCCAGTACCCGGACAACCCGAGCAAGCGGTACTTCACCTACCGCAACCGCGGCTATGTGTTGTCCCAGCCGGGTCTGCGCAAGTTGCTGCCCCAGGAATGGGTGCGGTTCGCTTGGTTCTTCCTGGTGACCCGACGCGACCCTGAGGGTTTGCTGGAATGGTGTCGGCTGCGCCGCCTGGGGCGGCGCGAACAGTTCGGACGGCCCGGAGGTTCGGCATGACGTTCATCGACGCGGCGGCGCAGTCCAAGACGTTCGCCCGGGCCCGCGGCGATCTGGCCGCCGGCTTCCACCGCCGCGAACTCTGGTTGCACCTGGGCTGGCAGGACATCAAACAGCGCTACCGCCGCTCGGTGCTGGGACCGTTCTGGATCACCATCGCCACCGGCACCACCGCAGTCGCCATGGGCGGGCTGTATTCCAAGCTGTTCCATCTGGACCTGTCGGTGCACCTGCCGTACGTCACGCTCGGCCTGATCATCTGGAACCTGATCAATGCCGCCATCTTGGAGGGCGCCGACGTGTTCGTCGCCAATGAAGGGCTGATCAAGCAGTTGCCGACGCCGCTGAGCGTGCACGTGTACCGGCTGGTGTGGCGGCAGATGATCCTGTTCGCACACAACATCGTGATCTATGTCGTGGTCGCGATCATCTTTCCGAAGCCGTGGTCGTGGGCGGACCTCTCGGTCTTTCCGGCGCTGGCGTTGATCATGCTCAACGCGGTGTGGGTGTCGCTGTGCTTCGGCATTCTGGCGACCCGCTACCGCGATATCGGCCCGCTGCTGAACTCGCTTGTGCAGTTGCTGTTCTTCATGACGCCGATCATCTGGAACGACGACACGCTGCGCCACCAGGGTGCCGGCAACTGGTCCAAGATCGTCGAACTCAATCCGCTGCTGCACTATCTGGACATCGTGCGGGCACCGTTGCTGGGCGCACACCAGGAGTTGCGACACTGGGCGGTGGTCGTGGTCCTGACGATCGTCGGCTGGGCGCTCGCGGCGATCGCGATGCGGCAGTACCGCGCCCGGGTGCCCTACTGGGTCTGAGCGTCAGATCGGCTTCGCCAAAACGCCGGACATGGTGTCGCTGCACCGGTTACGATCCGCCACGTTGTTGCGGGGTGGGCAGAACACATCGGATTGGAGATGCGGTGTCCTACTTGGTCGCTGTCCCGGAAGCGTTTTCCTCGGCCGTCACCGGACTGGCCGACATCGGATCGGCACTCCAGTCCGCCAACGCGGCAGCGGCCGGCCCCACCACCCGCGTACTGGCCGCGGCCGCCGACGAGGTGTCTGAAGCGGTCGCGGTGTTATTCGGCGCACACGCCCAGGGCTACCTGTCGTTGAGCGAACAGGCCGCGGTTTTCCATAGCCAGTTCATGCAGGCACTCAATGCGGCCGGCGGGTCTTATGCATTAGCCGAAGCCGCTAGCGCCGCGCCGCTGGACGCCGCCGGACAGGCGGTCTTCGGGGTGATCAACGCACCCACCCAGTTACTGCTCGGCCGTCCGCTGATCGGTGACGGCGCCGCCGGCGGAACGGTCAACGGGGTCGGGCAGGCCGGCGGTGCCGGTGGCTTGCTGTTCGGCAACGGCGGCGCCGGCGGAGACAGCACTGCCACCGGAGTGGCCGGGGGCTCGGGTGGCAGCGCAGGTCTGCTGGGCAACGGCGGAGCCGGCGGCCGGGGCGGGCTGGGTGCTGTGGGCGGCGCCGGCGGCGCCGGCGGCTTGCTCTACGGCAACGGTGGCGCCGGCGGCACCGGTGGGGCCGCGGTTGCCGGTTTCAACGGCGGTCTGGCCGGGATGGGCGGCAGCGGCGGCAACGCCGCGGTGTTCGGCAGCGGGGGTCACGGTGGTCAGGGCGGCCAGGGACTGGCCGGAACCAGTGGCGTGAACCCCACGCCCACCGGACAGACGGCAGCGACCGGCGCCTTCGGCACCTTCAATTCAACCGACGGCGGAACGACCATCATCAGCGGCGGCGGCACCGGCGGCACCGGCGCAGCGGGAGGCCCCGGAGTCGGCGGCGGCACCGGCGGAGAGGGTGGTCGAGGCATCGCCACGAGCAGTTCAGGCAGTGGAAAGGTCATGATCGGGCTAGGCGGCGCCGGTGGTAACGGTGGCGAGGCTGGCGCCGGTGCAGCTGGCGGTGCGGGGGGCGACGGTGGCCTTGGCTTCATGAATGACAACGCCGGCACGTCGGGTCTCGCCTTGGCGACCGGCGGTCGGGGCGGATTCGGCGCACCGGGCGGGGTATACGGCGGCCAAGGTGGTGACGGCGGGGCCGGCGGCGACGCGACGGCTACGGCGAATTACTTCACGCGGCCGACCGGCGGCGACGGCGGTGACGGCGGTTTCGGCGGGACGGGCATGTCCGGCAGCGCCGGCGGCGTCGGCGGCACCGGAGGCAGTGGCGGTCGCGGCGGACTGTTGATCGGCAACGGCGGCAACGGGGGTGCGGGCGGCCTCGGCGGTAGCGGAGGTGGTGGCGACTTCGGCGGCAACGGCGGCAACGGTGGCAACGGCGGTGCCGCCCAAATCAGCACCACCGGCAACCCGGTGGCAGGTGACGGCGGCGATGGTGGTGACGGCGGCGCCGGTGGAGCGGGCGGCGACGGCGGTGCCGGCGGAGCGGGAGGTCAGGGCGGCGGCGCCGGACTGCTCGCCGGCAGCGGCGGCGCGGGCGGAATCGGGGGCGTTGGCGGTAATGGAGGAACCGGCGGGGTGGGTGGCGACGGCGGCAACGGTGGTGCCATCGGCAGCAACGGCACCGGCGCAACCGCCGGAAGTGGCGGCGATTTCGGCGCGGGCGGTCGCGGTGGCGCGGCGGGTGCGGCCGGCAGCGGCGGCAGCGGCGGAGCCGGTAGCGCCTTGAGCGGCAGCACCGGCGCGACGGGCGGCACGGGTGGGCCGGGTCAGGTCGGCGGCGACGGACAGAATGGCTCGCCTGGCAACAACGGCTAGCCAAGGGCCGCCGTCGCCAAGAATCCTTTGAGGATCCGCCAAGGATGCGGTCCGAGGCTATGCCGCATGCTGCGTCATGACCACGGCACCTCGCTCGCCGTCGACACCTTGTTGCACTATCCGATCGGTGGTGACGTCGCACCACCCGCCGAAGTCGATCTCGAACTGGTGCGCCCGATCCCGTTTCATTCCCTGTGCGAAGAGCACCTGCTGCCGTTCCACGGTGCCGTGCACATCGGCTACCTGCGCAGCGGAAAGCCGTTGAAGCATCCGGAATTCACCCGGATCGTCGATGCGTGCTCGAGTGGGATCCAGGTCCAGCAGCGCATGGCGACGCGGATCGGCCTGTGGGTGCACCACGAACTCGCCCCGTACGGGGTGGGCGTGTTGGTCGAGGGCGCCTACGCGTGCGCCGCGCCGCACGCCGACACCACCACCCTGGCGTTTTACGGCGCATTGCGGCACAGCGCCGAGCGCCAGCGCGACTTCCTCACCCGCACCAGACAAGAGCTCGTCAAATTAGCGGCCGAATGACCATGACCGATCTAGCTGTTGCTGAAACCGTCCATACCGCCACGATGCATCGTGACGACGCCCCGATCGGCCGGGTGGCGCGGTCTCATCTGCGGAAGCGGTTCGGTGCCTTGTCGTGCTGCCGTCGTTCCTGGTCCGACGACGGCAAGCACCTGTTCCTGCACGGTTTCGAGCTCGCGTTCGACATCGAATTCGCTTGCGCTGGAACCGAACCGGCACTTGACTGGCAGGCGCCGCGCTGCGACGGCAGTTCGGCCACACCACCCTGATCGCCGCCAACGACCCGCAACGCGACTTGTTCGAATTGCTGGCCGACCGCGGTGTGGTCGACATCCGGATCGTGGAAAGCACCGCCACCGAAGCCTCGGCAGCCTGGACGTTCGACACGGTGGAGCGGACCCTCGCGCACGCCACCGGCGGCCGGACCTGGGTGTCGCGCATCGCCGCCCAGGAGAGCGGCAACGAGGTGATCACGCTGACGGCGCTGCCTGCTCAGAACGCTCAGCGCTAGCCAACGGGGTCCCTGCCGCGCGGAATACCAGTGACGGCCGGGATAGTTGTGGTGTATCACTGAAAGCCACAAATCTCCGACGGCACTTCACAGGGCGAAAAGGCGGCGCAGGTGAGCGAGGAAGCCCAGTCAACTGACCTGGCAGCAGCGGCGCGCGACAACCTCGCTGCCGAACTGGACCGGCTCAGGCAGCGGCGCGACCGGCTGGAGGTCGAGGTCAAGAATGACCGCGGCATGGTCGGTGACCACGGCGACGCCGCCGAGGCCATCCAGCGTGCCGACGAACTGGCCGTGCTCGCGGATCGGATCAACGAACTGGACCGACGGTTGAAGGCCGGGCCGGCCGACACCGATCCGTCGGATGCGTTGCCGGCCGGAACCGAGGTGACCCTGCGGTTCGCCGACGGTGAGGTGGTGACGATGCACGTCATCTCGATCGTCGAGGAGACGCCGGTGGGTCACGAAGCCGAGACGTTGACCGCCCGCAGCCCGCTGGGCCAGGCACTGGCCGGCCACCAAGCCGGCGACACGGTGACTTATTCCACCCCGCAGGGCCCCACCCAGGTGGAGCTCATCTCGGTGAAGTTGCCCAGTTGACGACGCTCCCGCCCGAACCTGACGCCGTGCCGGCCGGTGAGGACCAGCACAAATATCTGCACCTGACCACCCAGGCGCTGCGCTTCGTCATCACCGGCGTGTTCGCGGCCATCGTCGACTTCAGCGTCTACGTGGCGCTCTACAAGGGTGTGGGTCTGCAAGTTGACCTGTCCAAGTTCATCAGCGTGGTGATCGGCACCATCACCGCCTATCTGATCAACCGGCGGTGGACGTTCCAGGCCGCGCCGAGCCGTTCCCGGTTCGCCGCCGTCATGGCCTTGTACGGAGTCACCTTCGCCGTGCAGGTCGGTCTGAACCACCTGTGCCTGGCGCTGCTGCACTACCGCAGCTGGGCGATCCCGGTCGCGTTCGTGATCGCCCAGGGTGTCGCGACGGTCATCAACTTCGTGGTGCAGCGCACCGTGATCTTCCGCGTTCGCTGAGCCGGCTTCAGCGTTCGATTCGCCGCCGCACCCGGACGCTCGCGTCCCGCATCGTCGTCACCCGGGCTCGCGGTACCCTCTTGGACGATGTTCAGCGCTGATATACCGACCACCCCGACCCGGCTGACCGGGTTCGGCCGCACCGCGCCATCGGTGGCCGATGTGCTCTCGACCCGTGATCCCGAAGTGGTAGCCAAGGCAGTCGCCCGCGTCGCCGAAGCCGGCGGCCGCGGCGTGATCGCCCGCGGCCTGGGTCGGTCCTACGGCGACAACGCACAAAACGGCGGCGGCCTGGTGATCGACATGACGGGGCTCAACCGCATCCACTCGATCAGCGCCGACACTCGGATCGTCGACGTGGAGGCCGGCGTAAGCCTCGATCAGCTGATGAAGGCGGCGCTGCCGTTCGGGCTCTGGGTCCCGGTACTGCCCGGAACCCGACAGGTCACCGTCGGCGGGGCGATCGGTTGCGACATCCACGGCAAGAACCACCACAGCGCGGGCAGCTTCGGCGACCATGTGCGGTCGATGGACCTGCTCACCGCCGACGGGCAGATCCGCCACCTCACTCCCGACGGCGAGCAGGCCGAGCTGTTCTGGGCGACCGTCGGCGGCAACGGCCTGACCGGCATCATCCTGCGGGCCACCATCGAGATGACACCGACCGAGACGGCGTACTTCATCGCCGACGGCGTGGCGACCAAGGACCTCGACGAGACCGTCGCCGTGCACCTCGACGGCAGCGAGAACAAGTACACCTATTCCAGCGCCTGGTTCGACCTGATCAGTCCG
Organism: Mycobacterium sp. NGS61; assembly: GCF_059812325.1. Taxonomy (NCBI): domain Bacteria; kingdom Bacillati; phylum Actinomycetota; class Actinomycetes; order Mycobacteriales; family Mycobacteriaceae; genus Mycobacterium; species Mycobacterium sp. NGS61. Next base: position 376,435 of record NZ_JCALCL010000004.1, on the reverse strand, counting down.
CCGCCGAAGCTCGGCCGGGCTGCGGTCAGCCGCGGCAGTCTGGCGACGCTGGATCAACTGCCCCCGAAGCTGGCCAAGAATCCGCTGAAATTCGATGCACCGCAACTGCTTACGGTGCCGAACGTGTTTCCGGTCAGTGCGATGAACAAGCTGTCCTTCATGGCGATCGGCGAGGTGTATTACCGGCTGGGTGGCACCTACAGCGGCAAGATCATGAACCTGTCGCAGTTCTACCACATGCTGGACCTGGTCAGTGGCTGGAACAATGCTTACGGGCCAATGGGTTTCGCGCAGCATCAGTTTCTGGTCCCACCTGATGCGATGGACGAGTTCAAAGCGATCATCCGCTGGATCCAGACCCAGGGCCACTACTCGGCGCTCAACGTGTTCAAGCTGTTCGGCCCCGGCAATCGCGCACCGCTGAGCTTCCCGATGGCCGGCTGGAACGTCGCGATGGACTTCCCCAACAAGCCCGGCATCAATGAGTTCCTCAACGAACTCGACCGCCGGGTACTGCAATTCGGTGGCCGCGTCTACACCGCCAAGGATTCCCGCGTGAGCGCCGAGACGTTCCACGCCATGTATCCGCGCATCGACGAATGGATTGCGGTGCGCCGCAAGGTTGACCCGTCAGGGGTGTTCGCCTCTGACATGGCCCGACGTTTGGAGCTGCTCTAGATGGTGCTGGACGCTGTCGGTAATCCGCAGACCATCCTGCTGCTCGGAGGCACCTCCGAGATCGGGTTGGCCATCTGCGAACGCTATCTGCGCAACGCTGCCGCGCGAATCATATTGGCGGACTTGCCCGACCATCCCCGCAAGGCGGAAGCCACTGCCGCGATGACGGCGGCCGGCGCCAAATCCGTCGAATGGATCGACTTCGACGCCACCAGCACCGACAGCCATCCCGGAGTCATCGACCGAGCCTTCGCCGGCGGCGACGTCGACGTCGCCATCGTGGCGTTCGGCCTGCTCGGCGACGCGGAGGAGCTGTGGCAGAACCAGCGCAAGGCGGTTCAGATCGCCGAAGTCAACTACACCGCAGCGGTTTCGGTGGGTGTACTGCTGGGCGAGAAGATGAAGGCCCAGGGCTTCGGCCAGATCATCGCGATGAGCAGCGCCGCCGGGGAGCGGGTGCGGCGGTCGAACTTCGTCTACGGCTCCACCAAGGCCGGCCTGGACGGTTTCTATCTCGGGCTCGGAGAAGCACTGCGCGAGTTCGGCGTTCGGGTGCTGGTGATCCGTCCCGGCCAGGTTCGCACCACCACGACGATCGCATACTGGCAGGCGACCGGCGCCAAAGAAGCGCCGCTGACCGTCGACAAGGAGTACGTCGCCGACCTCGCGGTCACCGCTGCCGCTAAAGGTAAGGAATTGGTTTGGGCGCCGGCAACATTCCGCTACGTGATGATGGTGTTGCGGCACGTCCCGCGGAGCATCTTCCGCAAGCTGCCCATCTGACTATGCGCAATGCGCTGGCCACCGTGGGCCAGATGGCCGCTGCGGCCTTCGTGGCGATTGTGATAGCGGTCGTAGCGCTGTCGGCCATTTCGCGGGTGCAGTGGCCGGCGTTCCCGTCGTCCAACCAGCTGCACGCGTTGACCACCGTCGGCCAGGTCGGCTGCCTGGCCGGGCTGCTTGCCGTCGGGCTGGTGTGGCGGCACGGCCGGTTCCGCCGGCTGGCCCGGTTGGGCGGATTGGTGTTCGTCTCGGCGTTCACCGTTGTCACGCTCGGCATGCCGTTGGGAGCCACCAAGCTGTACCTGTTCGGGATCTCCGTCGACCAGCAGTTCCGCACCGAATACCTGACCCGGCTGACGGACAGTCCGCAGCTGCGCGACATGACCTACCTCGGGTTGCCGCCGTTCTACCCGCCGGGCTGGTTCTGGATCGGCGGACGGGCGGCGGCACTCACCGGGACGCCGGGCTGGGAAGCGTTCAAGCCGTGGGCGATCACCTCGATCACTGTCGCGGTTGCTGTCGCGCTGGTGTTGTGGTGGCGGATGATCCGCTTCGAGTACGCGCTGCTGGTCACCACCGCCGCCGCGGCGGTGACGCTGGCCTACAGCTCCCCGGAGCCCTACGCCGCGATGATCACCGTGCTGCTGCCGCCGGTGCTGGTGTTGACCTGGTCGGGATTGCGGGCGGCTGCCCGCCCCTCGGTCGAGCGTCACGCTGGCGTGACGTTCGACGACGACAGCCACGCTGGCGTGACGCTCAGCGGGACAGCCGGCGGGACAGTCGACGGGAGCCACGCTGGCGTGACGCTCGACGACGAAAGCCACGCTGGCGTGACGCTCGGCGGGACAGCCGGCGGGACAGTCGACGGGAGCCACGCTGGCGTGACGCTCGACGGCGAAAGCCACGCTGGCGTGACGCTCGGCGGGACAGCGGGCTGGGCGGCGGTCGTCGGCGCCGGATTGTTCCTCGGCTTCACCGCCACCTGGTACACCCTGCTGTTCGGCTACACCGCATTCGCGGTAACGCTGATGGCGCTCGGCCTGGCCGCTGCGCGATGGCGCACCGACAAGAGAGCCGCCCTGGACCCGCTGTACCGACTGGCCGTCATGGCGGTGATCGCGGCGGTGATCGGATCCATCACCTGGCTGCCCTTCCTGTCGCGCGCGCTGCGCGACCCGGTCAGCAACACCGGCAGCGCCCAGCACTACCTGCCGGCCGACGGCGCCCAGCTGACCTTCCCGATGCTGCAGTTCTCGCTGCTGGGCGCGATGTGCCTGCTGGGCACGCTGTGGCTGGTGATCCGGGCCCGCAGCTCGGTGCGGGCCGGCGGGCTGGCCATCGGCGTGCTGGCGGTTTACCTGTGGTCGCTGCTGTCGATGCTGACCACCCTGGCGCGGACCACCCTGCTCTCGTTCCGGCTGCAGCCCACCCTGTCGGTGCTGTTGGTCGCGGCCGGAGTCTTCGGATTCATCGACGGCGTGCACGCGCTGACCAGGCGCCGTCGCGCGTGGTTCCCGGTCGCCGCGGCGATCGGGCTCACCGGGGCCATCGCCTTCAGCCAGGACATTCCCGACGTGCTGCGGCCCGACCTGACCATCGCCTACACCGACACCGGCGGCGACGGCCAGCGCGGCGACCGGCGCCCGCCCGGCGCGGAGAAGTACTACGCGGCCGTCGACGCCGCCATCCAGCACGTGACCGGCAAACCGCGCGATCAGACCGTGGTGCTCACCGCCGATTACAGCTTCCTGTCGTTCTATCCCTACTGGGGCTTCCAGGGTCTGACGTCGCACTATGCGAATCCGCTGGCGCAGTTCGACAAGCGGGCCGGCGCGATCGAAAGCTGGTCCCAGCTCAAGACTGCGGACGAGTTGATCCGGGCACTGGACACGCTGCCCTGGCCACCACCGACCGTCTTCCTGATGCGCCGCGGCGCCGGCAACACCTACACGCTTCGCCTGGCCGAGGACGTCTACCCCAACCAGCCCAACGTCCGTCGCTACACCGTGGACTTCAAAGCGGCGCTGTTCAGCGACCCGCGCTTCGCCGTCGAGACCATCGGCCCGTTCGTGGTGGCCGTCCGCAGGCCGAGCGGCTGATGGCGACCGACACGGCACCCACCGCCGCTCAACAACTAGCATCTACCTCCGTGAGCGAACCGGGAGCAAACTACCGAATCGCTCGGCTCGTCGCCGTCGTCGCGGGTCTGCTGGGAACCGCCCTGGCCCTGGCAACGCCGCTGCTACCGGTCAAGCAGACCACCGCCCAGCTCAACTGGCCGCAGAACGGCACCTTCGGCAGCGTCGATGCGCCGCTGATCAGTTACGTGGCCACCGACCTGAACATCACCGTGCCCTGCCAGGCCGCCGCCGGGCTGGCCGGTCCGCAGAACGCCGGCAAGACGGTCCTGCTGTCCACAGTGCCCAAACAGGCCCCCAAAGCCATCGACCGGGGGCTGCTGCTGCAACGCGTCAACGACGACCTGGTGCTGATCGTGCGCAACGTGCCGGTGGTCACCGCCCCGATGAGCGAGGTGCTGGGACCGTCCTGCCAGCGCATGACGTTCACCGCGCACGCGGACCGGGTCATCGGCGAATTCGTGGGACTCAAGCAGGGTCCGACGACCGAGCATCCCGGCCAGCCGCTGCGCGGCGAGAAGAGCGGGTACGACTTCCGGCCGCAGATCGTGGGGGTGTTCACCGACCTGTCCGGGCCGGCGCCACCGGGTCTGAGCTTCTCGGCGACCGTCGACAGCCGCTACAGCACCAGCCCGACGACGCTGAAGATGGCCGCGATGGTCCTGGGGCTGCTGATGACCGCGGCCTCGCTGATCGCGCTGCACATTCTGGACACCGCCGACGGCACCCGCCACCGCCGGTTCCTGCCGTCGCGGTGGTGGTCGGTCGGCGGGCTGGACGTGCTGGTCATCGCGGTGCTGGGGTGGTGGCACTTCGTCGGCGCGAACACCTCCGACGACGGCTACATCCTGACCATGGCCCGGGTGTCCGAACACGCCGGCTACATGGCGAACTACTACCGCTGGTTCGGCACGCCCGAGGCGCCGTTCGGCTGGTACTACGACCTGCTGGCGATCTGGGCGCACGTCACCACGGCCAGCATCTGGATGCGGCTGCCGGTCCTGGTGATGGCGCTGACCTGCTGGTGGGTGATCAGCCGGGAAGTCATCCCCCGACTGGGTCACGCCGTCAAGAAGAGCCGGGCCGCGGCGTGGACGGCGGCCGGGATGTTCCTGGTGGTGTGGCTGCCGCTGGACAACGGCCTGCGGCCCGAGCCGATCATCGCCCTGGGCATCCTGCTGACCTGGTGCTCGGTGGAACGCGCGGTGGCGACCAGCCGGCTGCTGCCGGTGGCGATGGCGTGCATCATCGGCGCGTTGACGTTGTTCTCCGGACCGACCGGTATCGCCTCCATCGGTGCGCTGCTGGTGGCGATCGGCCCGCTGCGCACCATCCTGCACCGGCGCTCCAAGCAGTTCGGGATCCTGCCGCTGGTGACGCCGATCCTGGCCGCCACCACCGTCACCGTGATCCTGATCTTCCGCGATCAGACGCTGGCCAGCGAGATGCAGGCCAGCCTGCTCAAGCAGGCGGTGGGGCCGAGCCTGAAATGGTTCGACGAGCACATCCGCTACGAGCGGTTGTTCATGCCCAGCCCGGACGGTTCGGTGGCGCGCCGTTTCGCGGTGCTGGCGCTGCTGGTCGCGCTGGCGATCGCGGTGGCGATGTCGCTGCGCAAGGGCCGCATCCCCGGCACCGCGGCCGGCCCGAGCCGCCGCATCATCGGCATCACCATCATCTCGTTCCTGGCGATGATGTTCACCCCCACCAAGTGGACACACCACTTCGGGGTGTTCGCCGGGCTGGCCGGTTCGCTGGGCGCGCTGGCCGCGGTGGCGGTGACCGGCGCGGCGATGCGGTCTCGGCGTAACCGCACCATGTTCGCGGCCGTGGTGATCTTCGTGATGGCCATGTCGTTCGCCAGCGTCAACGGCTGGTGGTATGTGTCGAACTTCGGTGTGCCGTGGTCGAATTCGTTCCCGAAGTGGCGCTGGTCGCTGACCACCGCGCTGCTGGAACTCACCGTGGTGGTGTTGCTCATCGCCGCGTGGTTCCACTTCAAAACCACCGACGACGACCGGCCCGGCAAATTCCAGCAGACCCGCGTCGGCGCTCCGATTTCGCGAATCCTGCAGTCCCCGTTGGCAGTTGCGACGTGGTTGCTGGTGTTGATGGAAGTCGCCTCGCTCACCTCGGCGATGATCTCGCAGTACCCGGCCTGGACGGTGGGCCGCTCCAATCTGCAGGCGCTGACCGGCCGCACCTGCGGATTGGCCGAAGACGTACTGGTGGAACTGGACCCCGTGGCCGGGATGCTGGAACCGGTGAGTGCGCCGGTCGCCGACGCGCTGGGTGCGGGTCTGTCGGAAGCCTTCACGCCCAACGGAATTCCCGCCGACGTCTCTGCCGACCCGGTGATGGAACGGCCGGGCGACCGTAATTTCGCCAGCGACGACGGTGTGGTCACCGGCAGCGACCCCGGCACCGAGGGCGGCACCACCGCCGCGCCGGGCATCAACGGTTCCCGGGCGAGCCTGCCGTTCAACTTGGAACCGGCCCGCGTCCCGGTGCTGGGCAGTTGGCGCTCCGGAATCCAGGTGCCCGCCACGTTGCGCTCGGGCTGGTACCGGCTGCCACCGAAGGATCAGCGCAGCAAGACGCCGCTGCTGGTGGTCACGGCGGCCGGCCGGTTCGACCCGCGCGAGGTCCAGGTGCAGTGGGCCACCGATGAACAGGCTGCCGCCGGAAAGCACGGTGGCTCAATGGGATTCGCGGATGTGGGCGCGGTCCCGGCCTGGCGCAACCTGCGTACGCCGTTGTCCGCGATCCCCGACTCCGCCACGCAGATCCGCCTGGTGGCCGACGACGACGACCTGGCCCCGCAGCACTGGATCGGCCTGACCCCACCCCGGGTCCCGAAGCTGCGCACGCTGCAGGACGTGGTGGGCCCCAACGATCCGGTGTTCCTGGACTGGCTGGTCGGGCTGGCGTTCCCGTGCCAGCGGCCGTTCGGCCACCAGAACGGCGTCGTCGAGGCGCCCAAGTGGCGCATCCTGCCCGACCGGTTCGGCGCCGAAGCCAACTCCCCGGTGATGGATCACCTCGGCGGCGGCCCGCTGGGAATCACCGAACTGCTGGCCCGCGCGACCACGGTGGCCAGCTATCTCAAGGACGACTGGTTCCGGGACTGGGGCGCGCTGCAGCGGCTGTCGCCGTTCTACCCCGACGCCGTGCCCGCCCGCCTCGAACTCGGCACGGTCACCCGCAGCGGCCTGTGGGATCCGGCGCCGCTGCGCAAGAGCTGACCGCGGTCACGCCCTCGCGCTGTCGGCGGCGTCGGACGGCTTCGGCTGGTCCGCACGGTGCAGGTGCAGGCTTCCGCCGCCGGACCGCTTCGCTTCGTACATGGCTGCGTCGGCTTTCCGCAGCAGATCATCGAGGGAGAAGTACGGATCCTGGGCGGCCGCGTGCGCCGCGACGCCGACGCTCGCGCTCAGGGAGACCGCGTCGATCCGGGTGAACGTCATAGCGTCGAGCCGGTGCAACAGCGCAGCCATGTCGTCGGTCTCGTTTCCGAAAACGACGAGTACCAGCTCGTCGCCGCCGATCCGTGCGGTGATCTCCTCGGCTCGTGCGATCGACCGCAGCTTCAGAGCCAACGCGATCAGGGCGGCATCGCCGACCGAGTGGCCGTGCGCGTCGTTGAGGGCTTTGAACCGGTCGATGTCACACACCGCGACGGCCACCGTGGCGCCCGGCGGCTGTCGTCGAACCGCGACCTCGAACGAGGCATTCAGTCCGCGTCTGTTGCGCAGCCTGGTCAGCGGATCGTAGTGCGCTGAGCGCGCCGTGCGGCGGATCGCCCGGCGACCACCTTCGATCAACACCACGCCGGTCAGGGGCACAACGACCACCCAGGTCAGCGCGGGCATGTAGTAGACGAACAGGCCGAAGGCGTCGGCGTCGTCGACGATCACCGCCCAAACGGTGATCCCCCCGATCACCCCGGTGGCGAATCCGCAATGCCATAAGAGCGCAGCCGTACCCAGCAGGAACGCGGCGAAGACAGCGATCAGACCCAGATACAGCGTGGCGCACAGGCGCGATTCGGGCGTCGCCATGGTCGCGGCCGCAACGGCAATCGCCACGTCCCCCCACATCGCGAAGGCCAGCGCCTGCCGGTATCTCGGCCAGTGGCCGAGCAGCCACACCACGCCGTAGGCGACACCGGTGCAGGCGATACCGAGTTGCACCCAGCTGGCGAGCGGCCCCGCGGGACCGCTCGGCACGAACTGAACCGCCACGACCAGACCGGCCAGACAGAAGCAGCACGCCGCGGCGGCCGCTCGGAACGGCCTCATCAAGCGTCCTTCACGCAGCGCACGCGTGGCGAAACGGTATTCGCTCCTGCCCACGTCGTCCCCCAGGGTGCTCTGCCGGTAACCGAAGACTAGCGGTTAGCCGTCGACGACGAGGCCGCATTGGCGTCAGGCACAGAGCCCCCCAGCGGCCCTGCATCCTCAACGCACTGACCGGCGTCGCCTACGATCGAGCCTCGTGTCCCCCGACGGTAATGAGCGATCCCACCGGATCGCCAGGTTGATCGCCGTCGTCGCCGGGGTCACCGGTCTGCTGTTGTGCCTGCTGGTCCCGCTGCTGCCGGTGCGGCAGACCACCGCGACCATCCGGTGGCCGCAGGGCACCCAGGACGGCAACATCAGCCAGATCACGGCGCCGCTGGTCTCCGGCGCACCTCGGGCACTCGACATCTCCATCCCCTGCTCGGCGATGGCCACCCTGCCCGCTGACGGCGGGCTGGTGTTGTCCACCTTGCCGGCGGACGGCTTCCAGACCGGCAAGCACGGCCTGTTCGTCCGGGCCAACAAGGACACCGTCGTCGTCGCGTTTCGCGACACCGTGGCCGCCGTGGCGCCGCGGGCGGCCATCGCCGCCGGCGGCTGCCAAGTGCTGCATGTCTGGGCCGACGCCGGCGGCGCGGGCGCGGACTTCGTCGGAATCCCCAACGCGGCGGGCAAGCTGCCCCCGGAGAAGAAGCCGCAGGTGGGCGGTATCTTCACCGACCTGAAAGTGCCGCCCCAGCCCGGTTTGTCGGCCCGAGTGGACGTCGACACCCGGTTCATCCTGGCGCCCACCGCGCTGAAAACCGTCGCGATGGTGTTGGGAGTGCTGGCCGTCCTGGTAGCCATCGGCGCGCTGGGCGCGCTGGACCGGCTCGGCCGCGGCGATTCGGTACGGCATTGGCGCTCGTCGGTCGCCTGGTTGGCGCGCTACCGCCCACGCGGGCAGCGGCCCCGGACCGGGCGGGTCGGGCTGGCCACCTGGATCGCCGATGCCGGGGTGATCGCGACGCTGCTCGGCTGGCATCTGATCGGTGCCATCACCTCCGACGACGGCTACAACCTGACCCTGGCCCGGGTGGCGCCGAAGGCCGGTTACGTCGCCAACTACTACCGCTACTTCGGGACGACGGACGCGCCGTTCGACTGGTATCTGAGCGTGCTGTCCACGATGACGCAGGTGAGCACGGCGGGGGTCTGGATGCGGCTGCCCGCCACCCTGGCCGGCATCGCCTGCTGGCTGATCATCAGCCACTGCGTGTTGCGCCGGCTCGGGCCGGGCGCCGGCGGACTAGCCGCCAACCGGGTCGCGGTGTGGACCGCGGGCGCGGTGTTCATCGCCGCGTGGTTGCCGTTCAACAACGGCTTGCGGCCCGAGCCGCTGATCGCCCTGGGTGTGCTGATCACCTGGATGATGGTGGAACGGTCGATCGGCCTGGCCCGCCTGGCGGCGGCCGCGGTGGCCATCATCGTCGCGGTGTTCACGGTGACGCTGGCCCCCCAGGGGTTGATCGCGGTCGCACCGCTGCTGACCGGAGCCCGCGCCATCGCGCAGACCATTCGCCGGCGCCGCGCCGTCGACGGCGTGCTGGCCCCGCTGGCAGTGCTGGCGGCGGCGTTGTCGCTGATCACCGTGCTGGTGTTCCGGTCGCAGACGTTGGCCACGGTGGCCGAGTCCGCCCGGATCAAGTACACGGTCGGGCCGACGATCGCCTGGTACCAGGACTTCCTGCGCTACTACTTCCTCACCGTGGAGAGCAACGCCGACGGTTCGATGGCGCGCCGGTTCGCCGCGTTGATCCTGCTGCTGTGCATGTTCGGGATGTTGTTCGTGCTGCTGCGGCGCGGCCGGGTGCCCGGACTGGCCTCCGGACCGGCCTGGCGACTGATCGGCAGCACGGCGATCGGCCTGCTGCTGCTGACGTTCACCCCGACCAAGTGGGCGATCCAATTCGGCGTCTTCGCCGGGCTGGCCGGCGCGCTGGGTGCGGTCACCAGCTTCAGCGTGGCCCGGATCGGCCTGCACAGCCGCCGCAACCTGGCCCTGTACGTCACCGCGCTGCTGTTCGTGCTGGCGTGGGCTACGTCGGGCATCAACGGCTGGTTCTACGTCGGCAACTACGGCGTGCCGTGGTACGACATTCAACCGGTCGTGGCCAGCCACCCGGTGACGTCGATGTTCCTGACGTTGTCGATTCTCACCGGCCTGCTGGGCGCCTGGTACCACTTCCGGATGGACTTCCGGAAAGTCTCAGCCGGACACACCGAGGTCAAGAACAACCGGCGCAACCGGGTGCTGGCCTCCACACCGCTGCTGGTGGTGGCGGTGATCATGGTGCTGGGTGAGGTCGGTTCGATGGCCAAGGGCGCGGTGTTCCGCTATCCGCTCTACACCACGGCCAAAGCCAACCTGCGGGCCTTGGAGTCGAGCAGCAGCTGCGCGATGGCCGACGACGTGCTGGCCGAACCCGACTCCAACGCCGGCATGCTGCAGCCCGCGCCGAACCAGCAGTTCGGGCCGGACGGTCCGCTGGGCGGGCTCAACCCGTTCGGCTTCAAACCCGACGGCGTGGGCGAGAATCTGCAATCCGACCCCGTGGTCAGCAAGCCCGGGGTGGTCAATTCCGACGCCTCCCCCAACAAACCCAACGCGGCCATCACCGACTTGGCGGGCACCGCCGGCGGCAAGGGACCCGTCGGCGTCAACGGCTCCCACGCCGCGCTCCCGTTCGGGCTGAACCCCGCGACCACCCCGGTGATGGGCAGCTACGGCGAGAACAACCTGGCCGCGCGCGCCACCTCAGCCTGGTACCAGCTGCCGGCACGCAGGCCGGACCGGCCGCTGGTGGTGGTCTCGGCCGCCGGGGCCATCTGGTCTTACAAGGAGGACGGCGACTTCATGTACGGCCAGTCGCTGAAACTGCAGTGGGGTGTGGCCAAACCCGACGGCAACATCGCTCCACTCGGTGAGGTGTTCCCCATCGATCTCGGGCCGCAACCGGCCTGGCGTAACCTGCGCTTCCCGTTCGCCTGGGCCCCGCCGGAGGCGAACCTGGCGCGCATCGTGGCCTACGACCCGAACCTGAGCTCCGAACAGTGGTTCGCGTTCACCCCGCCCCGGGTGCCGGAACTGCAGCCCCTACAGCAGCTGATCGGTTCGCAGCGGCCGGTGCTGATGGACATCGCGACCGCCGCCAACTTCCCCTGCCAGCGGCCGTTCTCCGAACATCTCGGCATCGCCGAACTCCCGGATTACCGGATCCTGCCCGACCACAAACAGACCGCGGTGTCGTCGAACCTGTGGCAGTCCGCCCAGACCGGCGGGCCGTTCATGTTCACCCAGGCGCTGCAGTGGACGTCGACGATCTCGACGTACCTGAGCGGTGACTGGTATCGCGACTGGGGATCGGTGGAGCAGTTCCACCGGCTGGTCCCGCCGGACCGGGCGCCGGATGCCGTCGTCGACCAAGGTGTGGTCACCGTCCCCGGCTGGAGCCGGCAGGGACCCATCAGGGCGCTGCCATGACCGCCGCGAACCCCGGCGCAGACCCGGGCGCGAGCCACGTGAAAGCGACCCGGTGGGTGGCGACCATCGCCGGGCTGATCGGGTTCGTGTTGTCCGTCGCGACACCGCTGCTGCCGGTGGTGCAGACCACCGCGATGCTCAACTGGCCGCAGAACGGTCAACTGAACAGCGTCACCGCACCGCTGATCTCACTGACACCGGTCGACTTCAAAGCCTCGGTGCCGTGCAGCATCGAACGCGACATGCCAGCTGAGGGCGGCGTGATCCTGGGCACCGCGCCCAAGCAGGGTAAGGACGCCAACCTCAACGCGCTGTTCGTGGTGGTCAGCGCCAAGCGGGTGGACGTCACCGACCGCAACGTGGTGATCCTGTCGGTGCCGCGCGAGCTGATGCGTTCCCCCAACTGCGAGCGCATCGACATCTCCTCCACGCACGCCGGCACCTTCGCCCAGTTCATCGGGCTCAAAGATCCCGGTGGCGGGCCGCTGCGCGGCGGTTTCCCCGACCCGAACCTGCGCCCGCAGATCGTCGGGGTGTTCACCGACCTCATCGGGCCGGCGCCGCCGCAGCTGAAACTCTCGGCGACCATCGACACCCGGTTCTCCACCACCCCGACCACCTTGAAGCTGCTGGCGATGGTCGGCGCCATCGTGGCCACCATGGTCGCGCTGATCGCGCTGTGGCGCCTCGACCAGCTGGACGGCCACCGGATGCGGCGCTGGATACCGGCGAGCTGGCGCACGTTCACTCTGCTCGACGGCGTGATGATCTTCGCGTTCCTGCTGTGGCACGTGATCGGGGCCAACTCCTCGGACGACGGCTACATCCTGGGCATGGCCCGCGTCGCCGACCGGGCCGGTTACATGTCCAACTACTTCCGCTGGTTCGGCAGTCCGGAAGACCCGTTCGGCTGGTACTACAACCTGTTGGCGCTGATGACCCACGTCAGCGACGCCAGCATCTGGATGCGGCTGCCCGACCTGTTCGCCGGGCTGGTGTGCTGGCTGCTGCTGTCCCGCGAAGTGCTGCCCAGGCTCGGTCCGGCGGTGGCGGCCAGCAAACCCGCCAACTGGGCCGCAGCGATGGTGCTGCTGACCGCGTGGATGCCGTTCAACAACGGCCTGCGGCCGGAGGGCATCATCGCACTCGGCTCGCTGGTCACCTATGTGCTGATCGAGCGGTCGATGCGCTACAGCCGGTTGACCCCGGCGGCGCTGGCCATCATCACCGCGGCGTTCACCCTGGGTGTGCAACCCACCGGGCTGATCGCGGTAGCCGCACTGGTGGCCGGTGGCCGGCCGATCCTGCGGATCCTGGCCAAACGCCGGCGCATGGTCGGCGGCACCCTGCCGCTGCTGGCGCCGATGCTGGCCGCCGGCACCATCATCCTGACGGTGGTGTTCGCCGACCAGACGCTGTCAACGGTGTTGGAAGCCACCAGGGTTCGCAGCAAGATCGGACCGAGCCAGGCCTGGTACACCGAAAACCTGCGCTACTACTACCTGTTCCTGCCGACGGTGGACGGGTCGCTGTCGCGTCGGTTCGGGTTCCTGATCGCCGCGCTGTGTCTGTTCACCGGGGTATTTATCATGTTGCGCCGCAAGCGGATTCCCGGTGTGGCCCGCGGGCCGGCCTGGCGGCTGATGGGCGTCATTTTCGGCACCATGTTCTTCCTGATGTTCGCCCCCACCAAGTGGGTGCATCACTTCGGCCTGTTCGCTGCGGTGGGTGCCGCGATGGCCGGGTTGACGACGGTGCTGGTGTCGCCAACGGTGCTGCGCTGGTCGCGTAACCGGATGGCTTTCCTGGCTGCGGTGTTGTTTGTGGTGGCCCTGTCCTTCGCCACCACCAACGGGTGGTGGTATGTGTCCAGCTACGGCGTGCCGTTCAACAGCACCATGCCCAAGATCGCCGGAATCACCGTCAGCACAATGTTTTTCGTGCTGTTCGCGCTGGCCGCGGTGTACGCGGCTTGGCTGCATTTCGCGCCCCGCAGCAGCGGCGAGGGCAAGCTGGCCCGGTTGCTCACCACCGCTCCGGTGTCCCTGGCAGCCGGCTTCATGGTGCTGGTGTTCGTCGCGTCGATGGGCATCGGGATCGTGCGCCAGTACCCCACGTACTCCAACGGCTGGTCCAACCTGCGTGCCTTCACCGGCGGCTGCGGACTGGCCGACGACGTACTCGTCGAGCCGAATCCCAACGACGGTTTCATGACGCCGCTACCCGGCGACTACGGACCGTTGGGTCCGCTGGGTGGCACCGATCCCGTCGGCTTCTCGCCGAACGGGGTGCCTGAACACACCGTCGCCGAGGCGGTGGTGATGAAGCCCAACCAGCCCGGCACCGACCATGACTGGGACGCGCCCACCAAGCTCAAGACCCCCGGCATCAATGGTTCGACGGTGCCGTTGCCCTACCAACTCAATCCGGCGCAGGTGCCGCTGGCCGGCACCTACACCACCGGCGCCCAACAGCAGAGCAAACTCGCTTCGGCGTGGTACTCGCTACCCAGACCCGATGATGGTCATCCGCTGGTGGTGATCACCGCGGCGGGCAAGATCACCGGCAACAGCGTGCTGCACCACTACACCACCGGCCAGACGGTGGTGCTGGAGTACGCCCGTCCCGGCGCCGGCCCGCTGGTCCCGGCCGGGCGACTGGTGCCCGACGACCTGTACGGGGAGCAGCCCAAGGCGTGGCGCAACCTGCGGTTCGCCCGCGACAAGATGCCCGCCGACGCCATCGCGGTGCGGGTGGTGGCCGAGGACCTGTCACTGACCCCGGAGGACTGGATCGCCATCACTCCGCCGCGGGTGCCCGAACTGCGCTCCCTGCAGGAATACGTCGGCTCAACGCAGCCGGTGCTGCTGGACTGGGCGGTCGGGCTGGCGTTCCCCTGCCAGCAGCCGATGCTGCACACCAACGGCGTCACCGAGATCCCGCGGTTCCGCATCACCCCGGACTACAACGCCAAGAAGCTGGACACCGACACCTGGGAGGACGGCACCAACGGCGGCCTGCTCGGCATCACCGACCTGCTGCTCAACGCGCACGTGATGGCTACGTACCTGTCCCGGGACTGGGCGCGGGACTGGGGGTCGCTGCGCAAGTTCGACACTTTGGTCGACGCGCCGCCGGCACGGCTGGATCTGGGGGAGGCGACGCGCAGCGGGTTGTGGTCGCCGGGACAGATCCGGATCAAGCCGTAGCCCGGACTGATCCACCGAGCCCTGTACTCAGGTCATGCGCCGTCCGCGTGTCGGCACCGTGAATTCAGGCTCGGCGCCGTGCATTCAGGCTCAGCGCCAGACCAACGCGCCTAACGTCCCCGCGGGAGCGGCGGCGACTCGCCGACGACGGCGCCGGCCGCGTCCAGCGCCTGCAGCCGGTAATACCCGTCAGCCTTGGCGCCTATTGGAATCGGTGTGTCGTAGCCGGTCCAGTCCACGGTGGCCACCTCCATCATCGCGTCACTCAGCCGCCCGTGCAGCAGTCGCCACCGCGCCACCCCGGTGGCGCCGTTCCAGCTGGCGCGGACGCCGCTGTCGGTGAAGATCAACTGCGGCGGGCCGACGGGGTCGCCCACCCAGACGTCGAGGAAGGCGCGATAGGTGCCATCCAGCAGCGTGGCGTCGTAGATCAGCTCCCCGGTCGGCCCGAACTCGGCGAGGTGTCCGGCGGTACCCCAACCGGAGAAGGTGTTGCCGCCGGGCAGTTGCTGCAGGTTGCCCATGGCGCCGGCGCTGAGGTTGCCGGGGTGTGGCTGGGCGCGGATCAGGCTGGCTTTGCGCGCGGTGAAGTCCAGGTGGATCCACTTGAGGCTGCTCGGGACCGATCCCCCGCCGGGTTGGGCGCGGCTACCTTCGAAGTGGTTGTCGAACAAGGTCAGCGTCTCCGCGTCCGGCATCTCGGCGTCGTGCTGGAAGGCGAACTCGACACCGTCGCCGAGTTCGAAACTCGAGTGCTTGCCGCCGAGTTGCCAGTTGATCGCCCCGGTGCGCGGGTCGACGTTGAATACGGTGGACAGCGCCCGCATGCTGAGCAGCAGGTTGCCCGCGGGATCCAGCGCGATCGAGTTCAGGTGGTAGGGGTCCAGCACTTGGCCGGCGGTGTATTTGGCGGGTGAATCGGCCACCGGCACGCGGCTGAGCGCGTCCCACCGGAACAGCGTCCGCTTGGACGCCACGTCGACCACTGCGGCGACGCAGTTGTAGATCCTGCCGTCTTTGGGACCGCCGATGGCGGTGAGGTCGGTGGTCACCTCCTGGTAGCAGCTGATCAGGGCATGGCCGTCCGGGGTGAGCCGAAATTCGTGAATGTCCGACGCGAGGTCTCCGCCGGGGGTGAGAGTGTCGATTACGTTGTAGTGCTCGTCGGCGATGTAGTTGACGCCGGCACCGTGGCTGCCGACTCGGGTGCCCTGCCACCAGGTGAGCACCGGCCGCCCCCGCCAGGTCTGCACCCGTAGGTTGCCCGCGGTCTGGTCGGGCGGCAGTTCACGGTGCCAGACCACCTTCCCGCTGCGATCGGCGACGACGAGCACCACGGTGCGGCCGGCTCGGGCGCCCGGGTCAGCGGCCGTGGTGCCGGCGACGAAGAACAGGTAGCCGGGTGCGCCGCCGGGCTTGTTCACGGTGACGGTGTAACCCAATGATCGGGCCGAGACCTCGGCGCCGCCGGGCGGCGGTGGCGTGGACGGTGTGGCCGTCGGCTCGTCCTGATCGGACCCGCACGCTGCGACGCTGCCGGCGGCCATGACGCCCGCCGCGACACCGAACCGCCGCCTCGATATCCCGTAGCGCACCCGGTCATTACACCAGGGGTGTTGATCGGGTCCGGATGTAACACTGGGCTGCATGTGGTCCGCTCGCCTGGTCATCGCCGCACTGGTGGGCTGCGTGTGCCTGGGTTGCGCCCCGCCGCCGCCGGCCGGCCCCGGTTCGGCCGCACGGTCGCGGTACGTGGCTTTGGGCGACTCGTTCGCGGCGGCGCCCGGCGTGCCGGAGCAGGCCGCACCGCTGCGCTGCCACAAATCGACCAACAATTACCCAGCCGTGTTGGCGCGACGGCTGCGTGCCGCCACATTTCGCGACGTCACCTGCAGCGGGGCGACGACCGACGACATCTACAGCCGGTCCCAGCAGACCGCCCAGGGTCCGGTCGACCGTCAGCTCGATGCCGTCGCCCCCGATACGGAACTGATCACGATCACGGTGGGCGCCAACGACGTCGGACTGGCGGGCGACGCGGAATCCTGCGAGGCGACCGGCGCGAATCCGAGTCCGTGTACCGGCAAGTTCGTCGTCGGCGACGTCGACCGCATCTCCGGTCTGATCAACGCCCAGATACCGGTATGGGCGGCGATGATCGACGCGGTGCGGACCCAGGCGCCCCGAGCGCGGATCATCCTCGTCGGATACGGGCTGTTGATGCGGGCCGGTGGTTGTTATCCCGAACAGCCCATCCTGCCGCACGACGCCAACTATCTGCAGGCCAAAATCGACGAACTCGGCGACCGGCAACGACGCCTCGCGGCGGAGAAAAGAATTGAATATTTCGACACCCGTCAACTTTCGGCCGGGCACGACATGTGCGCAGTGCCGGCCGAACGATACGTCGAGGGTTACGTGACCCGGAATCGGGCGGTGCCGCTACATCCCACCGCCCTGGGCGCCATGACGGTGGGGAATGTCCTTACCGATTATCTGGTCCTGTCCGAAAATCGTTAAATTGACGGACCCGGCAAAAAAGCCACATTAAGTTAGTTTTGTAAAGCAAATTCCAGGGACCGTTTACCTATCGAAGCCGCAGTTCAGCGCCCTGATTTTGCTCGAAAAACGTTGAGATCCCACTGAATTGGATATGTGCGACGCCGGAAAATCAGGACCGCTGCCACAATTGCGCCGAACCGCCAGAAATTGCAGGATTGAACTGGACGAATCTGGTCAATAGATAAGTCCTGGATCGGGCTCATCGGGTACGACATGGTGGTGGCAAATTGCGCATACTGAACCGGTTGGGTTTTTCCGCCGCGACAATAACGATTCTGGGCGCTTCGCTCGTGTCGCTGGGGACAGGAACGGCGTCGGCCGCCTCACGCGTACCACTTAACCCTGACCTGCGTAATTGCGATTTCAGCCTCATCTCGACCGCCTTGATCAGGCCGAAGACAATACTCGGGCACGGCGTCGCCAACTTCAAAACCTCCGGGTCCACCACGGTCGCCGATATCGACATGGTGATCGCGACCGCTCCGGGCACACATTTCGACGTCGGCCTGATCCAGGCGCCGAGACCGTCGTCGGCTACCTGCGGTCCGGGCGACCCCGGCACCACATTCGCCGGTCTGGACACCGACGCATCGGGTCAGGGGCACGTGACCATCACCGCTCCCCTGCGACCCGGCACCACCGGCGTGTGGGTCATCGTCGAGACGGCGAATCCGCACGATCAGATACCAGGCGAGTTCTACACCAGCGAGTTCGTGTCACCCGTGTAGGCGGCGCCGGCGAGTTTCTGTAATACGGTCGCGGCATGACCGAATACGACCTCGAGGCCGTGGACCGGCTGCCGTTCTGGACACCGGAGAAGTCGCAGCGGTATCGGACCGAAAACTACAGCGGGGCAACCGGACTCAACTGGTATCTGACCGACCCCACGCTGCAGTTCACCATGGCGTACTACCTCACGCCGGACGAACTGGCGATCGCCGAGCCACACCTGGCGAGCATCGGCGCGCTGATGGGCGGCCCGGTGACCCGCTGGGCCGACGAAACCGACCGCAACCCGCCGCGGCTGGAACGTTACGACCGGTGGGGCCACGACGTCAGCCGGGTGGTCATGCCCGAATCGTTCCTGCAGTCCAAGCGGGCGGTGCTGGATGCCCAACGGGCACTGCGCACGGCCTCGCGTGGGGCGGGGTTCAATTCGTCGCTGCCGATGTTTGCCGCCAACTACTTGCTCGACCAGGCCGACATCGGCATGGGTTGCGCGCTGGGCACCGGCGGCGGGATGGTGCAGTCGTTGGTGGCCGCCTACGCGCCACCGGATGTGCGCGATCATGTGCTGGCCAAGTTCGACTCCGGTGAGTGGGCCGGCGAAACCGCGCAGCTGCTCACCGAACGCACCGGCGGCTCGGATCTGGGCGCGCTGGAGGCCACCGCCCGCCGGGCCGGTGACGCCTGGCTGCTGAACGGTTTCAAGTGGTTCGCGTCGAACTGTGCCGGCGAGGCGTTCGTGGTGCTGGCCAAGCCCGACGGCGCACCCGACTCCAGCCGGGGCGTCGCCAACTTCCTGGTGCTGCGCACCCGTCGGGACGGTTCCCGCAACGGGGTCCGGGTGCGGCGACTGAAGGACAAACTCGGCACCCGGTCGGTGGCTTCGGGCGAGGTCGAGTTCGTCGACGCCGAGGCCTTCCTCCTGTCCGGGGAACCCGCCGACCACGCCGGCCCGTCCGACGGCAGGGGCCTCGGCCGGATGATGGAGTTGACCAACGCGGCCCGCCTCGGCATCGCACTGTTCGCGCTCGGCAACGCGCGTCGCGCCCTGGTCGAATCCCTGTGCTACGCCACGCAGCGCCACGCCTTCGGCGGCCCGCTGATCGACAAGCCGCTGATGCGCCGCAAACTCGCCGAACTGATCGTCGATGTCGAAGCCGCTCAGGCGCTGGTGTTCGACGGCATCGGCGCCGCCAATCACCGCCAGCCCCGCCGCATCCGGCAGCGCATCGCGGTACCGGTCACCAAACTGAAAGTCAGTCGGCTGGGCATCACCGCCGCCTCGGATGCCATCGAAATCCACGGCGGCAACGGCTACATCGAAACCTGGCCGGTGGCAAGGCTTTTGCGCGACGCGCAGGTCAACACCATCTGGGAGGGCCCGGACAACATCCTGTGCCTGGACGTGCGGCGCGGGATCGTGCAGACCCGCGCCCACGAAGCCCTGCTGACGCGGCTGCGCGACGCGGTGAGGGTGTCCGACGACGATGCGACGACCGGTCTGGTTGCCGAGCGGATCGACGACCTGGACGGCGCGATCACGGCGTGGGAGAAGTTGGACGCGCCGGTGGCCGAGGCGCGACTGTTCCCGCTCGCGCAGTTCATGGGTGACGTGTACGCGGGTGCGCTGCTCACCGAGCAGGCGGCCTGGGAACGGGAGACCCGCGGCGCCGAGCGCAAGGCACTGGTGGCGCGGTTGTACGCGCAGCGCTACCTGGCCGATCGAGGGCCGCTGCGTGGCCTCGACGCCGACACCGACGAAGCGCAGGACCGCTTCGACGAACTGGTGGACGGCGCCCTGGCACGCTGAGCCGTTGCCGGGTCCGGCATGTCGCTCAGCTGGGCAGCACAGCACCCACTGGCTGCTGCTCGGGCGAGGGCGAAGGCGAGGGCGAGGGCGCGCGCCGGGTCTGAACCGCTCGGGAGCGGACCACCTGCGGCCACCAGAACCACCGGCCCAGCAGCGCCGCGATAGCCGGCGTCATGAACGACCGGACGATGAGGATGTCCGACAGCAGCCCGATCATGATTGTGGTGCCGATCTGCCCGATGACGCGCAGATCGCTGCTCACCATCGCGCCCATGGTCACCGCGAACACCAGTCCGGCGGTGGTGACGACCCGGCCGGTGCCGGCCATCGATCTGATGATGCCCGTGTTGATGCCGGCACCGATTTCTTCCTGGAAGCGCGCCACCAGTAACAGGTTGTAATCGGAGCCGACCGCGAGCATGACGATCACGGCCATCGCAAGAACGAACCAGTTGAGCGGCATGTGCAGGATGTGTTGCCAGACAAGGACAGAAAGTCCACACGATGAGGCCAGCGAGAGCGTGACCGTGCCGATGATGACCGCGGCGGCCACGACGCTCTTGGTGATGGCCAGCATGATGATGAAGATCAGGCACAGCGACGCCACCACGACGATGAGCAGGTCGTAGGTCGAGCCGTCCCGGATGTCCTTGTAGGTGGAGGCGGTGCCGGCCAGGTAGAAGTCGGCCTCGGCCAAGGGAGTTCCCTTCACAGCTTCGGTCGCGGCCTGCATGATCGGGTCGATGTGTGAGATGCCCACAGCCGTTGCGGGGTCACCCTGGTGGGTGATGACGAACCGCGCCGCGTCACCGTCGGGCGACAGGAACAGGGTCAGACCGCGCTGGAAGTCCGGGTTTTCGAAGGCCTCCGGCGGCAGATAGAACGAGTCGTCGTTCTTGGCGTTATCGAATGCCTCGCCCATCACGGTTCCGTTTCGCGCCATCTTCTCCATCTGGGTGACCATCCCGGAGAAGCTGCTCGTCAGAGTTTGCGCAAGGCCTTTGACCAGTCGCATGGTCGCGATCATCGGAGCGACCTGGCTCAGCAGCTGCGGCTGGAGAGTGTCGAATTGCGCGAGACTGTCGGCGAAGCTCCCGAGGTCTTCGGTGAGCTTGTCGACGCCGTCGGTGGCGTCGTAGAGAGAGCGCAGCGACGAGCACACCGGGATGTTGAAACAGTGTCGGTCCCAATAGAAATAGTTGCGCACCGGCCGCCATACGTCATCGAAATCGGCGAGCCGGTCGCGCAATTCGTTGGCGGTTGCCCGCATCCGCTGGCTGCGCAGGTTCATCTCGTGGGTGGTGTCGGCAAGCTGGCGCTGCAAGCTTTCGGTGCGCTCAGTGATCTCGATCATCTGCTGCATCGCATCGGTCAACTTGGTCATGTCGGCCACCCGGTCTTTGAGCCCCTTCAGGTTCTGCTGCGTCATCGCGCTTTCCATGCCGATCTGGAACGGGATCGAGGTGTGGTCGATCGGTCCGCCCAGCGGCCGGGTGATGCTTTGCACGCGAGCGATACCGGGCAGGTGAAAGACGTTCTTGGCGATCCTGTCCAAAATCAGCATGTCAGTGGGATTCCGGAGGTCGTGATCGGCTTCGATCATGAGGACCTCCGGTTCCATGCGTGCCTGCGCGAAATGGCGGTCCGCCGCGCGGTAGCCGACACTGGACGGCGCCGCCCCGGGGATGTAATAGCGGTCGTTGTAGTTGGTCTCGTATTTCGGCAGCGCGAGCAGTCCGACCATCAACATCAGCACCGTCGCCACCAGAACCGGCCCGGGCCAGCGGACCACGATGGTGCCCACCCGGCGCCACCAGCGGGTCCGGTTCGTCGTTCTGGATTCGAATGCCCCGAAGCGGCTGGCTATCCAGACCACGGCGGGAGCCAGCGTCAACGACGCCACCACCGCTACCAGCAGCCCGATCGAGCAAGGCCATCCGAGGCTCTGAAAGTAGGGCAGCCTGGCCAGGCTCAGGCAGAACAGTGCTCCGGCGACCGTGGTGCCCGATCCCAAGATCACGTAGACAGTCCCGCGAAACATGCTGTGATAGGCCGCTTCTCGGTCCGCGCCGGCAGCCCTGGCCTCCTGATAGCGCCCGACCAGGAAGATGACGTAGTCGGTGGCGGCGGCGATCGCCACCGGGATGAGCAGACTGGTCGCGAACGTGGTGAGGGCGAAGAATTTATTGCTGGCCAGCACAGCAATGACGCCGGTGACCGCCGCCAGTTCGATGCCGACCGTCGCGAGTATCAGCACGACGGTGGAAATGGAACGGTAGACCAGCAGCAGCATGATCGCGATGACCACGACGGTCGCGATGGTGATCTTCTGCAGGCTGCGGTCTCCGTACGCGTCCAGATCGACCGACAGCGGAGCCGGACCTGTCACGTAAGCCCGCAGCCCCGGCGGCGGCGGTAGGCCGTCCACGATTTCGCGGACGGCCAGGATGGAATCCCGGGCCCGCGATCCACCGATATCGCCGGCCAGATACAGCTGCGCATAGGCGGCTTTGCCGTCGACGCTCTGCGAACCCGCGGCAGTCAGCCGGTCGGCCCAGAAGTTGTCGATGTGCTCGACGTGAACACGGTCCTGCGACAGTCTGGCAATCAACCGGTCGTAGAACCGGTGCGCTTCGTCGCCCAGCTTCTGCTGGCCCTCGATCACGACCATAGCGGTTGCGTCGGAATCGAATTGGCGGAAATCCCTGCCGATGCGCTTCATGGCGATCATCGACGGTGCGTCGGGGGGATTCAGCGACACCGACTCCGTCTTGGACAGCTCCTGCAACTCGGGTGCCACGACGTTGGCGACAGCGGTCAGGGCGATCCAGAACAACACCACCGGCACGGCAAACCGGCGAAGGATCCGCGCGAAGGCATCCAGTCGGGCGGGCGAACCGTCGTCGCTCACGCCGATTTCACCAGGCAACTGGCCTGAGCGTGATGAGCGGAGACCATCTGTTGATCTCGAATCTGACCATTGACCGTGATGCGACAACCGAGGTTGTCACTGTCCCCCTGCGCAACCACATTGGCCACCACCGCGGTCAAGGTGGTCACGATCGGCAACGACCACGGCAGCGTCGCGTCGTCGACCTCATGTGAGTGGCCGCTGGCATCCAGATAGTTGACCGTCACGGTTCGCCCTGTCGGGCCGAGGATTTCATACAGCACGTGCTTCTGGTTGAACTCGACGATTGCGTCGACGTCGCCGGCTTTCGAGACGCGGTGCTGCGACCCGAAAACACCGTGCAACCGAAGGACCGTGGCCGTCCCGGCGACCGCCACCAGCACCACAACGATCGGTATCCACATGCGTCGGAGGAAGCGGATCATCGAGGCCCCTATCGATAACTACACGTAACCACTCGTGCGCTGCGCGGACGAATCACGACTCCGGACGATCCTTTATACGCAAAACAACCGTGAAATGTTGCGCATTGGCGCAGGGACCTAAATCATTTGTTTCTCGGCGAAAGAGATACGAATCCATGCTGAAGCTCGTACAGTCCTTCATGCTTGCACGGACGGCAATCCAACCGACCAGATTGGATGGGTGAGTGGCATACAGGAGTAGGCGTCTCAGGTTCGGTTTCCCCCAAACCGGCTTCGACGGTGCGGGTTTCGGCGGTGGACGGCTGCCCGACACCGGGCACTGGTCGTGACCGGCAACGTCGGGTCTGCCGCCGCGGCCCCGGACCGCTTGCGTGCCGGCCACGAGCGTCAGAGTTCGCGACTCGGTATTCATCCGCGCGCCGAACGAGATAGCCGATTGGCCAGTATGCGGTCCTACGAAGCAGGTAATAGGCTGCCGTTCTTTCGGCTGATGGAATCCACCCCGGGTGCCACGTCCACCATCGGGGGAAAGTCCCGGATCATGCTCGGCTCGAACAATGCGCTGGGCCTGGGCGGTGACCCCCGCTTGATCGAAGCCGCGAATCGGGCGACGGTGAAGTACGGCTCCTCGTGCGGCGGTGCCCCGCCCTTCTGCGGCACGCTGGGCGTCAAGGTCGAGCTGGAAGAAGTGCTGGCCGACTGGTACGGCACCGAAGCGGCGCTTGTCTACAACAGCGGCTTTCTGGCCAACGTCGGTGCGATCACCGCGCTGGTCGGTGCCACCGATCTGGTGTATCCGGACAGTGAGGCGCACACCTCTATTCATGCCGGTATCCGCTTGTCCGGAGCCAGTTCCCGGTTCTTCGACCACAACGACCTGGGTTCGCTGGAGAAGAACCTCATTCGCACCGCGGACCGCGGCGGAACGAAGATGATCGCGATCGACGGCTTGTACTCCATGCGTGGCGATGTGGCGCCGATGGCAGAACTCGTCGCCCTGGCCGACCGGTACAACGTCGGACTTTTCGTCGACGAAGCGCACAGCCTCGGTGTCTTCGGGCCACGGCGCACCGGCATCGCCGAGGAGTACGGCTGCCTGGCAGACGTCGACGTGGTGATGGGCAGCATGTCGAAGGCGATCTCGTCCACCGGTGGTTTCATTGCCGGCTCACGCGACCTGATCGATTTCCTCCGATTGCACTCCAGCTCACACACATTCACCGCCACAGCCGCCCCGGCTGCACTGGCGGCGAGCCTGGCCGCAGTGGAGATCATTCGCAGCCCGGAAGGCGCCCAGCGCGCCGAGGCTGTCCTGGCCAACGCCCGTCGGCTGCGCGACGGCCTGATGTCGCACGGCCTGTCGGCGGGCAGCAGCATCACGTTGTCGGACGGGTCGCAGGCGGTGGCGCCACACGTCTCGGTCTGGATCGGTCGCGAGGACCACGCCATCGCGGCGTGGAACGAGGTGTACGACAACGGCCTCTTCTGTGCGCTCGCGGTCGCCCCGGCCGTGGGCGAAAACGACAGCCTGCTGCGCTGCAGCGTGTCGGCGGCGCACTCGCCCGCTCAGATCGACCAGGCGGTAGCTGTCATCGCCGCGGCGGTACTCGGCGCCACGAGTTAGGAACCTGGAGCCGACATGAGCAGATTCACCGACCAGATCGGTGTGGTGGCAGCACATTCCACAACTGGATTGCGTTCCGGCACCGTGACCGATCTGAGGTTCACGAGCTGGCGCGATATCCATCGCACGGCAGGCAACGTGGCGGGCATGCTGGCCGCCGCAGGGGTGACGCACGGCAGCAGGGTCAGCGTGCTGGCTGCCGACCCGCTCGACGTCGCCGCCATCCTGCAGGGCGTCTGGCGACTCGGCGCAGCGGTGACCATGCTGCAGCAGCCGACTTCCCAAGCCGGCCTCGCCGACTGGCACGCCGGTATGGAACGTGCCTTGAGCATGCTCGACTCCCAGTGCGTGCTCGTCGGCGAACCTTTCGGCATGGCTGCCGCGACGCTGCGTGCGGCGGGCTTCCGGGTGGTCGAGATACCGCCGCAATGGCCGGATTTCGAATTCCGCGACGAAGACGGCCTACCCGGCGAGGACGACATCGGCCTCTACCAGCTCACCTCCGGTTCCACCGGTGAACCGAAAGCTGTTGCCATCACCCATCGCAACCTGTACGCGAATATCGCGTCGATGGTGGCTGAGGTGAAGTTGGATGCACAGTCCGACACCACCGTGAGCTGGCTGCCGCTGTCGCACGACATGGGTCTGATCGCCTACCTGCTGGCGCCGATGTTCTTCGGCACCCACGCCGTCATCCTGCCGCCGACCGAGTTTGTGAGATCGCCGTTGAACTGGCTACGGGTCGCGAGCGAGCAGCGGGCCACCGTCACTGCGGCACCGAACTTCGCCTACCTCATCGCCAGTCGCCGACTGAACGCCGTTCCGGACGGTACCTACGATTTGAGCAGCCTGCGCTGCGTCGTCACCGGGGCGGAACCGATCGACCCCGAGACCATGGTGGAGTTCGCGCGGCAAGCGGGACGCTTCGGCATGCCCGCCTCGGCGGTCGGAGCAGCCTACGGGCTCGCCGAAGCCACAGTGGCGGTGTCATTTTCGCCGGTCGACGAACCGCTGTCCTACGACACGGTGTCCTCCGAAGAGCTGGAGAATCGTGGGCTGGCCGTACCGGCGGATGCCGGTGACACCGCGACCAAGCGACTGGCGGTGCTGGGACCACCGATCAGCGGTATGGAGGTCCGGATCGCCGGCGCGGCCGGGACCGCGCGGCAACCGCGCGAGATGGGCGAGATCGCGATCCGCAGCGAGTCCGTCACGCGGCACTATCTCACCGTGGCCGGTGAAGTCGCCGCGGTGGACGACGACGGCTGGTTCCACACCGGTGATCTCGGCTACCTGACCGAGGACGGTCAGATCGTGGTGTGCGGCCGGCTCAAGAACGTCATCATCGTCGCCGGACGCAACATCTTTCCCGCCGACATCGAGCGTCTCACCGCATCGGCCGACGGCGTCCGGCGCGGCGGCGTCGTCGCGTTCGGCGTGACGCTGCCCGACCGGCGGGAGGAGATCCGGATCGTCGCCGAGACCGTCGCGGACTACCCCGAGGACATCTGTCAGAACATTCGTCGGCAGATCACTCAACGAGTGCGCGGCGCAACGGGTTTGAGCCCCACGGTGCTGCTGGTCGGCAAGGGCCGGGTACCCAAGACACCGTCGGGCAAGATCCGCCACGTCGCCGCCCGGGAAATGTTCGGAGAGGTCGTACCGCTATGAGTGTGCTGGAACAACAGATCATTTCGGTGGTGGCATCGCTGGCCCCGGACCGCCTGGCGCCGGTGACGATCGATTCGCACCTCGTCGACGATCTGGGCTACGACTCGCCCCGCAAGATGGAACTCGTTGCCACGCTGGAGAACCACCTGCAGACCCCGCTGGAAGAACCCGATGCCCCCATCGAGACAGTGCGCGAGGTTGTCGACTGGGTGTCGCTGCACATCAACGGCGCGCGTTCATCGGGCTGATCGACCCACTAGATCGGGATCAGGCCGTGCTTGCGCGCCAGCCGCGCCCAATTCTGCTTGTCCCGCAACAGATGTAGCGACCGGCGCAGCAACAGCCGCGTCTGGTGCGGGTCGATCACCGCATCGATGAAGCCGCGTTCGGCCGCCGTCCACGGAATCGCCATGTTGAGGTTGTAGCCCTCGATGAAGTCCTTCTTGATCTGCTGCGCCTCGGGCGTGGTGGGGTCGGGGAAGCGCTTCATCAGCAACTGCGCGGCGCCCTCGGCGCCGATCACCGCGATGCGCGCGGTGGGCCAGGCGTAGTTGAAGTCGGCGGTCAGCTGCCGCGAGCCCATCACCGCGTACGCGCCGCCGTAGGACTTGCGGATCGTGATGGTCACCTTCGGCACGTCGGCCTCCACCACGGAGTACAGGAACCGGCCGCCGCGCTTGATGATGCCCCGCTTCTCCTCCTCGGCGCCGGGCAGGAAACCGGGGGTGTCCACCACGAACACCAGCGGCAGCTGGAAGGAGTCACAGAACCGGATGAACCGCGCCGCCTTGTCCGAGGCCTCGTTGTCGATCGCGCCGGACAGGTGCATGGGCTGGTTGGCGATCACGCCGATCGGGCGACCGTCCACCCGGGCGAACCCGGTGATGATGGCCGGCCCGTGCTGGGCCGCGACGTCCAGGAAGTCGCCGTCGTCGAAGATCCGCAGCAGGATCTCGTGCATGTCGTAGGCCATGTTGTCCGAGTCCGGCACGATCGCGTCGAGCTCGAGGTCGGTCGAGGTGACCTCCGGTTCCAGCCCGGGATTGATCACCGGAGGATTGTCGAAGCAGTTGGACGGCAGGAACGACAGGAACTCCCGCACATACTGGAACGCCTCGGCCTCGGAGTTCACGACCTGGTGAATGTTGCCGTACCGGGCCTGCGCGTCGGAGCCGCCGAGCTCGTCGAGGGTGACGTCCTCCCCGGTCACTTCGCGGATCACGTCCGGCCCGGTCACGAAGAAGTAGCCCTGGTCGCGCACCGAGACCAGCAGGTCGTCCTGGATGGGCGAATAGACCGCTCCCCCAGCGCATTTGCCGAAGATGAGGGAGATCTGCGGCACCACCCCGGACAGCGCCTCATGCCGCTGGCCGAGCTCGGCGTACCAGGCCAGCGAGGTGACCGCATCCTGGATCCGGGCGCCGCCGGAGTCCTGGATCCCGATGATCGGGCAGCCGACCATCGCGCACCACTCCATCAGCCGGGCGACCTTGCGGCCGAACATCTCCCCGACCGTGCCCTGGAACACGGTCTGGTCGTGCGAGAACACCCCGACCGGGCGACCGTCGATCAGCGCGTGTCCGGTGACCACACCGTCGCCGTACAGGGCGTTGGGATCGCCCGGGGTCTTGCACAGCGCGCCGATCTCGAAGAACGTCCCCGGATCGACCAGGGCATGCACCCGGGCGCGGGCGCTGGGGATGCCCTTCTTGTCCCGCTTGGCCACGGCCTGCTCGCCGCCGGGTTCCTTGGCCAGCTCCAGCCGTTGGTGCAGTTCCGCCAACTTCTCTGCGGTCGTGTGTATCACCGGAGTCGGTTCTGTACCCGTCACTACGCGCCTACCTTGCTCGTCCGGCTGGATCTCGTCAGATCTCTTTCAGGGCGCGACTCATGTGCTCGCCCACCTTGGCGATGATCGGTTCGTCGATGGCCTGAATGTGCTCGCCACCGATCGGCACGACCTCGAGGTCGGAAACGAACTCGCCCCAGCCGCCGTCTGGTTTGCGGACGGCATACCGCGGCTCGAACATGATCGCGTCGTCATGGTAACGATCGGCCATGTAGAGCGTGACGTGGCCGTCGAAAGGCTGGATCTCCGCGGTGTCGATCGCGCGGTTGTCCAGGTACGACGTGCGCTGGTGCTCGATGATCCCGGCCGGGATCTGCACGCCGCTCTGGCTGATGGCTTCGAGCACGAACCGCACCTGGCCGTCGTCGTCGAGTTCCTCGAGGTGCTCGTAAGGGATCGCCGGGATGGTGACGTTGAACGTCTTCTCGGCGAATTTGGCGTAGCGGTCCCAGCGCTTGCGGACCTCTTCCTTGGTCTGCGGGATCTCCTCACCGGCGCGCACCGCGTCGATCAGGCCCACGAACCGGACGTCCTTGCCCGCCCGTTTGAGCCCGATCGCGCACGCGTAGGCCAGCACCCCGCCCAGCGACCAGCCGACCAGAATGTAGGGCCCGTCGCCCTGCATCTCGATCAGCTTCGGCACGTACTGCGCGGCACGCTCTTCGATGGACCCTTCGACGCGCTCGAACCCGTACATGGGGGTGTCGGGAGGTAGCCGGTTCAGCAGCGGCTCGTAGACCACGGTGGAACCTCCGGCCGGGTGGAAGACGAACACCGGCGGGGTGGAGCTGCCCTCGGGCCGCGCGCGCAGGGTGCGCACGAAGCCGTCGATGACCCCGGCCTCGAGGTAGTTACGCACCTTGTCGGCGAGCTCTTCGATGTTCGCCGAGCTCAGCACGTCCTCGACGGTGATCGGGCCTTCGGCCCGCTCGGACAGTCGCTGCGCCATCTTGGCCGCTTTGTCCTCGTCGAGCTTGGGCAGCGGGTTGAAGATGCCGCCCGCGGACTTGCCGGTGACGATCGCCCACGTGGCGAAGGTGACCCGCTCGGCGGCGTCGCGCGGCGGCACGTCGGAGTTCAGTGCTTTGGCGACGGCTTCCTGGCTCAGCGCCTCCGACACCGCGGCCACGTTCGCACCCTTCGGTCCCGATGGGTCGGTCGGGGGCGGCGGGATGGGCACATCCGACGGCGGCGGGACCGATGCGGCCTCGGCCTGGGTCGCGGGCTCGGCCTGGGGCGCGGGCTCGGCCGGGGTTGCGGGCTCGGCCTGCGTCTCGGGCTCGGCCTGCGGATCCGGCGCGGGCGCCGTCACCGACATCGGCGTCGCGCCGCTGAGCATCTCGGCCTGCGCCCGGGCGATCTCCTCGGCCGTCTGCGACTTCTGATGCTCGTGCAGCGCCGCGACCTCTTCGCGGTGCTCGATCGCGTACTCGATCAGCTTCTCGACGTTGTACAGGTTGGCGTCGCGCACCGCCGTCAGCTGGATCGGCGGCAGGTCGAAGTCGTACTCGACGCGGTTCTTGATCCGCACCGCCATCAGCGAGTCCAGGCCGAGCTCGATCAGCGGCACCTCCCACGGCAGGTCCTCGGGCTCGTAACCCATGGCCGCCGCCACGATGGTGCCCAGGCGTTCGGCGATGGTCTCCCCGGAATCCGGCGACCACCGGCCCACGGTCGACGGCAGGTACCGGTTGGTCAGGCTGTCCGTCAGCGTCTCGGCGTCCTCGTCGGCCGGCGCCTCCGGGACCGCGGTCTCGGCGGCCACCACGGCCGTGCCCGCGCCGACCGCCGCGGGCAGTACCGACTGCGCACCGCCGCGGGTCACCAACGCGTCGTAGACCAGCGTGAACGACTCGTCGATCCGGGCGTGCACCTGCACCGCGGCACCGCCGGGATGGCGGGTCAACGTCGTCACCAACCGGGCACCCGGACCGGGTACCGCACGCTGCTCCGAGGCGGTCAGTTGCGCATCCGGCAGCACCGCCGTCGCGGCGGATCGCACCAGCGCGGCCAGATCCGTCGTGTCGCGCGGCGCGTACTCCCAGACGTGCCGACCGTCGGGCAGCGCGACGTGGTTGCCCGGCATCAGCACCGAACTGTCGCCGGCGAAGTGCGCGTCCAGCCAGTGTTCCTTGCGCTTGAACCGCGTCGGGGGGATGTTGGCGAAGTCGTCGGGTCCGGCGGGCCCGGCCGGCCGCGGGAACAGGGTGCGCACGTCCAGGTCGTGGCCGTACACGTAGAGCTGGGCCATGGCCGAGATCATCGACTCGACCTCGTCCTGCTTGCGGGCCAGCGTCGCGATCAGCTGGGCGTCGTGCAGACCCGCCGCGGCGGTGGTCAGCCCGATCTGCATCAGCGCGACCGGGTTGGGGGCCAGTTCCAGGAAGGTGGTGAACCCGCTGTCCACGGCGTTGCGGATACCGTGGGTGAAGTACACCGAGTGCCGCATCCCCTTCATCCAGTACGCGACGTCGTGCACGGGTTCACCGCCGGGCTTGAGGAAGGTGCCCTCGTGCACGGTGGAGAAGATGCCGACGGTCGGCGACATCGGCGTGATGCCCTGCAGCTCCGCGGCGAACTCACCGAGCAGCGGATCCATCTGGGAGGTATGGCCCGCACCCTTGGTCTGCAGCTTGCGGGCGAACCGGCCCTCGGCTTCCGCCCGGGCGACGATCTCGTCGATCTGCTCGGGCGGGCCGCCGATCACGGTCTGGCTGGGGGCGGCGTAGACGCACACCTCCAGGCCGGGGAAGTCGGCAAACACCGTCTTGAGCTCGTCGGCGGAGTATTCGACGATCGCCATGAACCGGATGTACTCGCCGAACAGCATCGCCTCGCCCTCGCCCATCAGATGCGAGCGCGAACAGATCACCCGGGTGGCATCCGCCAGCGACAGACCGCCGGCGAAGTAGGCCGACGCGGGCTCGCCCAGCGACTGGCCCACCACTGCGGCGGGCTTGGCGCCGTGGTGCTTGAGCAGCTCACCCAGCGCGATCTGGATCGCGAAGATGGTGACGTTGCTGGTCTCGATGCCGTACTCGTGCGAGTCGTCCAGGATCAACTCGAGCACCGAGTAACCCCGCTCGTCCTGGATCAGTGCGTCGACCTTCTCGATCCACTGGGCGAACACCTCGTTGCGCAGGTACAGGCTCTTGGCCATCTTGCGGTGCTGCGCACCGAAACCGGCCATCGCCCACACCGGACCGTTGGTCACCGGCCCGTCGGCGCTGAACACATTCGGCTTCTGTTTGCCTTCGGCGACCGCGCGCATGCCCTGGATCGCCTCGTCGTGGTTGCGGGCCAGCACCACAGCCCGGGACCGCCCGTGGTTGCGCCGCGACAGCGCACGACCGATGGACTCCAGCGACGACGCCTGGCCCTCGGGCGATTCCATCCAGTCGGCCAGTTCGGCGGCGGCCGCCTTCTTGCGCGAGGTCAGGAACGCCGACACCACCAGTGGATAGAGCGGCTCCGGAAGGTCTTGTGCCGCAAGCTCTTCCAGCGCGGCCGCCTTGAGCGCCAGCGCTTCCTCGGTGATGCCCGGCAGTTCGTACTCCACCTCGGCGGCCGACGTTTCGTCGGAGATGATCTCGCCGAACTCGTCGAAACGCAGCGCGTGACCCTCACCTTCGGCGAGGTCGCCGCCGGCGGAGACGACGGGAACCTGGGGCGCGGCCGGCTCCGGCTCGCGCGACTCCCGTTCCATCACGTCGCGGGGCAGGACTTCGCGCACCACCAGGTGCGCGTTGGCGCCGCCGAAGCCGAAGCTGGACACCCCGGCCAGGGCATACCCGCCGTACCGCGGCCAGTCGGTCGCGGTGTCGACGAACTTCAACCGCATCCCGTCGAAGTCGATGTACGGGCTGGGACCGGCGAAGTTGATCGACGGCGGCAGTTTGTCGTGCTGCAACGCGAGCACGACCTTGGCCATGCTGGCCGCACCGGCCGCCGACTCCAGGTGTCCCACATTGGTTTTGATCGCACCCAACAGGGCCGGACGGTCCGCCGGACGTCCCCGGCCGACGATCCGGCCCAGCGCCTCGGCCTCGATGGGGTCGCCCAGGATGGTGCCGGTGCCGTGCGCCTCGATGTAGTCGACGGTGCGCGGATCGATGCCCGCGTCCTTGTATGCGCGGCGCAGCACGTCTGCCTGCGCGTCCTGGTTCGGCGCGATCAGACCGTTGGACCGGCCGTCGTGGTTGACCGCGCTGCCGGCGATGACGGCCAGGATCTGGTCACCGTCGCGGCGGGCGTCGTCGACCCGCTTGAGCACCAGCATGCCGCCGCCCTCGGACCGGGTGTAACCGTCGGCGTCGGCGGAGAACGACTTGATCTTGCCGTCGGGCGCCAGCACCGCGCCGATCTCGTCGAAGCCGAGCGTCACCGCCGGGGTGATCAGTGCGTTGACGCCTCCGGCGACGACGACGTCCGCTTCACCGTTGCGCAGCGCCTGCACGCCCTGGTGCATGGCCACCAGCGAACTCGAGCAGGCGGTGTCGACGCTGACCGAGGGGCCGCGGAAGTCGTAGAAGTACGACACCCGGTTGGCGATGATCGCACTCGAGTTACCGGTGATCGCGTAGGGGTGGGCGACGGTCGGGTCCGAGATGGCCAGGAAGCCGTAGTCGTTGTTGGAGACGCCGACGTACACGCCGACGGACTCGCCGCGCAGGCTGGACGCCGGGATGCGGGCGTGCTCGAGCGCCTCCCAGGTCAGTTCCAGCGCCATCCGCTGCTGCGGGTCGATGTTGTCGGCTTCGGTCTTGGCGACGGCGAAGAATTCGGAGTCAAAGCCCTTGATGTCCTTGAGGTAGCCGCCGCGGGTGCGCGCCTTGCCGATGCGCTCGGCCAGCCGAGGCTCCTCCAGGAACTCCGACCAGCGGCCCTCGGGCAGGTCGGTGATGGCGTCGCGGCCCTCCATCAGCGCCGCCCAGGTCTCGTCGGGCGAGTTCATGTCGCCGGGCAGCCGGGTGGCCAGACCCACGATCGCGATGTCGACGCGCTCGGCGGGTCCGTTACGCGTCCAGTCCGCGTCGTCGCCGCCCTGGTCAGCGGTCTCGGGCTCGCCTTCGATGATCCGGGTCGCCAGCGACTCGATAGTGGGGTGCTGGAATGCGACCGCGACCGACAAAGTGACACCGGTCAGGTCTTCGATGTCGGCGGCCATGGCCACGGCGTCGCGCGAGGCCAGCCCCAGCTCCACCATCGGCACCGACTCGTCGATGTCGTCGGGAGACTTCCCGACGGCCCTGCCCACCCATTCGCGCAACCAGCGGCGCATTTCGGGGACGGTCATTCCTGCGGCAGGCGTGTTCTCCTGAGACTCGTTCAGATCAGACATGGCTACCTTCAGTCGGAGGTGGCGAACGCCGTCGGCGATCCGACGCCGCTGCGCAGGCTGCCGTCCAGGTAGGCGGTGCGGCACGCGCGGCGACCGATCTTGCCGCTCGAGGTTCGGGGGATGGTTCCGGCCGATACCAGCAGCAGGTCACGCACGGTCACGCCGTGGCGCACCGCGATGGCCGCCCGGATGTCGTCGGCGATGGGCTGGTAGTCGAGCTTGTGCGTCCCGGCGGCACGCTCCGCGACGATCACCAGCTGCTCGGAGGTGTCCTCGGGGTCGGCGGTCAGGCCGGTGTGCGGGTCGTCGAACACTTTCTGTGGCAGCTGGTTGGCGGGGACGGAGAACGCGGCCACGTAGCCGGTCCGCAACGCCTTGCTGGCCTCCTGCGCGGAGTACTCGAGGTCCTGCGGGTAGTGGTTGCGGCCGTCGATGATGACCAGGTCCTTGATCCGGCCCGCGATATAGAGGTGCCCGTTGTGGTAGGTGCCGTAGTCACCGGTGCGTACCCAGAGCCCGTCGTCGGCGGCGCCCTCGGCGTGGGACTGGCTGATCCGCGACTTCAGGATGTTCTTGAACGTCTCGGTGGTCTCGGCTTCCTTGTTCCAGTAGCCGATGCCCAGGTTCTGGCCGTGCAGCCAGATCTCGCCGATCTGGCCGTCCGGCAGCTCACTGGCGGTGTCGGTGTCGACGATCACCGCCCACTCGTCGACGCCGACCTTGCCCGCGGACACCTGGGCGACGGCGCTGGGAGCGTCGGGAGACACCTCGACGAAGCGCTGGTTGTTCAGCTCGTCACGGTCGACGTGGATGATCGTCGGCGGCTCGTCGCTGGGGGTGGTGGAGACGAACAGCGTCGCCTCGGCCAGGCCGTAGGAGGGTTTGACGGCGGTCTCGGGCAATCCGTACGGCCGGAAGGCGTCGTAGAACTTGCGCATCGACGCCGGCGACACCGGTTCGCTGCCGTTCAGGATCGCCTTGACGTTGCTCAGGTCCAGCGGCGGTTCGCCTTCCTTCGGCAGCCCGCGGACCGCGGCGTGCTCGAACGCGAAGTTCGGTGCGGCCGAGAAAACACCGCCGGTCTCACCGGGCTTGCGGGCGAGTTCGCGGATCCAGCGGCCGGGACGCCGCACGAATGCGGCCGGCGTCATGAAGGTGAAGCTCTGCCCCAGCACCGGCGCGCACAGCGCGGTGATCAAGCCCATGTCGTGGAAGAACGGCAGCCAGCTCAGACCGCGGTCGCCTTCTTCGCCTTCCAGGGCGACCAGCGTCTGCAGCACGTTGGTCGGCAGGTTCAGGTGGGTGATCTGCACACCGGTCGGGGTGCGGGTGGAACCGGAGGTGTACTGCAGGTACGCGATGGTGGTCTCGTCGGCCTCGGTCTCCTGCCAGGTGGCGGCGACCTCGTTCGGCACCGCATCGACGGCGATGACGCGGGGCCGTTCCTTGGCCGACCGGGCCCGAATGAACTTGCGCACTCCTTCGGCGGCGTCGGTGGTGGTGAGGATGGTCGAGGGGGTGCAGTCGTCCAGCACCGCGTGCAACCGGCCGACGTGCCCGGGCTCGGCCGGGTCGAACAGCGGTACCGCGATGCGGCCCGAGTACAGCGCGCCGAAGAACGCGATCAGATAGTCCAGGTTCTGCGGGCAGAGGATGGCGATGCGGTCACCGGGCTGGGTGACCTGTTGCAGCCGGGCCCCGACGGCACGGTTACGGGCACTGAACTCCGACCACAAGATGTCGCGTTCGACGCCGTCGCGCTCGGTGGAGTAGTCCAGGAAGCGGTACGCGAGCTTGTCGCCGCGCACTTTGGCCCACTTCTCGACGTGCCGAACCAGGTTGGTGTTCTGGGGGAACCTGATCTTGCCGTTCACCACGAAGGGGTTGTGGTACGCCATGCCGCACTCTCCTGTCGAAAACCTTCTAAGGTCGGCCAAGCCGACGAACTGTTCTCGGCCAACTACGCCGACTATCGCTACGCGCGCGGGCCGGCACCGACTGGCGCTTGGGCGCTCGTCGTTGCCAACTCTGACCCGATCGGGTCAACCACATGCTCTTAATTTTCTCTTAATGTTAAGGGGCGGCGCACAGCTGACCAAATCACAAGGTACGCCTTATCCTGCTCGGTGCCGCCGCACTAGAGAGTGTGTCTAACTGCCCGCCGTGCGGGACCGGTCAGCCGTGCTTGGGATGGGGTGCTTTGTCCAGCACACCCTGCGCCCAATTCAACGTCCACTGGGTGGCCGACAGACCGTCGGAACTCCAGAAATCGGTGGTGGCGTACATCGCGTGGACGGGCTGCCCGGCGCCGCCAGCCAGCGTATTCAGCGTGGTCGGGAGGTTGGCCGGGCTGAACGCCTCCTTCGGCGCCGCGCAGATCAGATCGCCCTGAGCGCAGATCTCATTGGTCCGGGCGTTGAGTGCACCGAAGCCGCCGGGCCGCGCACCGGTCATGGTCAGGCCGAGCCCGGCCAGCACCGGGACCTCGTGCA
Organism: Mycobacterium sp. NGS61; assembly: GCF_059812325.1. Lineage (NCBI taxonomy): Bacteria > Bacillati > Actinomycetota > Actinomycetes > Mycobacteriales > Mycobacteriaceae > Mycobacterium > Mycobacterium sp. NGS61. The sequence goes on along the minus strand of NZ_JCALCL010000004.1, from coordinate 340,392 downwards.
GGGTGACCTCGGCGCCCACCCCCGGTGGGGTGGGCGGAATGTTGTTGCCAACATCACCCTGACGCCGGCCGTCGGCGATCAACGTCACACCCAGGACCAGGTCCTCGTCGACGGGTCCCAGCCCGTTGCCGATGTCGCCGGCCACGTCGCCGGCAATCACCGCGCCCTGCGAGAAGCCGATCAACACATAACTGGTCAGCGGGCATCTGTTGTTCATGTCGGTCAGCGCCTTGACCGTCGCGCGGGTGCCTTCGGCGCGGCTGTCGTTGTAGGTCATCTGACCGTCGTTGCTGAGCGGATTGCGGAACTGCGCCGTGTACGGGACGGTGTACGCCTGCACCCGGCCGGCCGGGAGCTGCTGGCTGATCGGGCCGGTCACGTTGAGCAGCAACGCCCGCGGAAACTGCACCGGGTTCAGCGGGTCATCGGTCGGCCACGATTCCCAGGTGCCCGGCACCGACACCAGCTGCACGTCGGGGCACGACGCGTCCTGCGTGGCGGGCCGGGGTTTGCGGTGCTGGGAGGTCGTCGGACCGGTCGGCAGCACGCCGGGCGGGACGGCGCTGGGCGCGGTGTCCCGATGACGCAGCAGCATCACCCCGGCCACGATGACCAGCGCCACCACCAATGCCATCGAACCCGCCGCCAACCAGGCAAGGCGGCGGTGTCGGCGGCGGCGGGCAGCGTTCTTGGCCATGTTCTCCTGCTAACAGAGTCCGGGTCGGGGCTGGGTGAGTCTGCGCGCGGCATGCGCAGCGTCGCGCCCTACCAGTCACCCGCGCGGCGTGCGGAACGACCGCCCTCCGCCGCGCTCCCTACACGGTACCGGCTGCCCTACGGCCCGAAGATCGTCAGCGAATGGCGCCGACGATGTCGCCGGACATGGCGCCCAGCTGGCCCGCCCAGGAGCCCCATCCGTTGTCGCCGCCGCCCGGGAAGTCGAAGTGCCCGTTGTGGCCGCCGACCTCGCGGTAGTGCTGGTAGAAAGACCGGCTGTTGCCCATCGCTGCATCCTGGGCGCCGAGCATAGCTGCGGGGTTGCTGGCGCCGCCCATGGTCGGACTCCAGACCCACACGCGGGTGTTGTTCGCGGCGAGCAGCGCCTCGTGCACCCACGGGTCGTGCCACTTCCACCGACCCAGCTGCGGGGCTCCCCACATGCCGTTGCCGTCCACGCCACCGAATTGCTGCAACCCGGCCAGGATCGCGCCGTTGGTGAAGGTCTCCGACGGGTAGAGGAACCCGGACAGCGAGCCGGCGAAGCCGAAGCGATCGGGGTGGAAGGCCGCCAGCGCCATCGCGGCGTACCCGCCCTGAGACGCGCCCACCACGCCGTGTCCGCCGGGCGCCAGGCCTTTGTTGGCGGCCAGCCAGTCCGGCAGCTCACTGGACAGGAAGGTGTCCCACTGCTTGCTGCCGTCCTGCTCCCAGTTGGTGTACATGCTGAACGCGCCACCGGCCGGGGCCGCCACCGAGATGCCCTTGCCGGCCAGGGTGTTCATCGCGTTGCCCGCGGTGACCCAGTTGCTGACGTCGGGGTGGGCGTCGGCGGCGTCCAGCAGGTACACCGCGTGCGGTCCACCGGCCAGGAACGCCACCGGGATGTCGCGGCCCATCGCCGCCGACGGCACCATCAGGGTCTCGTAGGGGGCAGCCGTGGCCGGGCCCACCGGGCCCAGTGCCCCTCCTGCCGTCAGACCGCCGAATGCGATTGCCAACACGGCAACGCAGAGCAGCCTCAGCAGCACCGACAGACCCCTCATGTCCACCTCCATCGAGTACGCGACAGCCAGACAGCCCGCAAGGTAGCTAACCACACCGGTATCGATCGGATAAAGGGGCGCTGACTGGCCAACGACCAACGGCGGCGACCCGGGTGGGTCGCCGCCGTCAGTTGCGTTTCGATCAGCGCGGTTTAGGTGCCCGCGGTGGGGGCGGGGGCCGCAGTGGCCGGACCCGCTCCGGGGGTGGCCCCCAGCGTCGACTGGAGGTCGCCCTTCATCGCGTTCAGCTGCGCACCCCAGTACGGCCAGTCGTGCGTGCCGTTGGCGTCGAAGTTGAACACCGCGTTGTGACCGCCGGCGCCGTTGTAGGCCGTCTGGAATTTGATGTTGCTGTCGCGGACGAAGCCCTCGAGGAACTTGGCGGGCAGGTTGTCGCCACCCAGCTCGGACGGCTTGCCGTTACCGCAGTAGATCCAGATGCGGGTGTTGTTGGCCACCAGCTTGCCCACCTGCAGCGTCGGGTCGTTGCGCGCCCAGGCCGGGTCGCTCGTGGGACCCCACATGTCGTCCTTCTTGTAGCCACCGGCGTCACCCATGGCCAGGCCGATCAGCGACGGGCCCATCCCCTGCGACGGGTCCAGCAGCGCCGACAGCGAGCCGGCGTAGATGAACTGGTTCGGGTGGTAGGCGGCCAGGATCAACGCGGACGAACCAGCCATCGACAGACCCACCGCAGCGCTACCGGTCGGCTTGACCTGCTTGTTGGCGGCGAGGTAAGCGGGCAGCTCGCTGGTCAGGAAGGTCTCCCACTTGTAGGTGGTGCAACCGGCCTTACCGCAGGCCGGCTTGTACCAGTCTGAGTAGAAGCTGGACTGTCCGCCGACCGGCATGACGACCGCCAGGCCGGACTGCAGGTACCACTCGAACGCCGGGGTGTTGATGTCCCAGCCGTTGAAGTCTTCCTGGGCGCGCATGCCGTCGAGCAGGTACAGCGCCGGGGCGTTGGCGCCACCGCTCTGGAACTGGATCTTGACGTCGCGGCCCATGGCCGCCGAGGGCACCTGCAGGTATTCCACCGGCAGGCCGGGCCGCGAGAACGCACTCGCAGTCGCCGAGCCGCCAACGAAACCGACCAGACTCGCCAGCATGGCGGCGCCGACAGCACCCACCGCGAGTCGGCGCGGCATACCTGTCACGGCGCCACGAAACTTGTCAACAAGCTTCATCCTTGCTTTCCTCATCCTCATCCTTGTGGCACGTCCTTACGCATCGATGTGCTTGGGGGCGCGTCCCGAATTGGGTCAGACTGCACGCACGCGGCGCTGCAGTGCTTCTGTAGTCAACCACACGTTGCGGGAGACGCTCTCCTCCGGGACGCCGCCGCCGGCCCCTTTCGGTGCGGTTTTGACCTCCTTGACGCCACTGAATCCGCGTCGGACAGCGGGGTTCACCCGTGTGCCAACTGTCGAGTGCGTGCTGGTAACGGCTCTGATTCGATTTAGCTGTCGGGTTCGGGCCCGGGGCGCCGGCCGCCGGAGTGGGGGTGGGCGAAAAAAATTCTCGGTGACCTCTACTACCGCGGTCAATCACGGGGTGGATCGGGCGGCACCTGCGGCACCTCGAGCCCGCACTTGATCAGTTCGTTCAGCGGGATCCGATCGATGCGGTACTTGGTGAACTCGTAGGCGTGCAGCACGTTGGACGCGAACCGGCGCACACTCATCGGTGCGCGGACCGAGTTCAACACCGCCTGGGTGGCCGGACAGCGCAGCGCCGCCTCCGCCTCGGCCACCCACTGCCGGCTGAGGTAGCCCGGGATCCCCGGCGGCCACTTCACCCACGGCCCGTCGGCCACCACCCAATCGGGGAACAAATTCTTGTCGTGACCGATCCTGCCGTGCTTCAACCGCTCGGTGTGCGCGGCCAACGGGTTCGCCAGTCCGATCTGGTCGAGCACCCGGACGTCGAGTCCCACGTTCATGCCCAGCATGCCCAGGTTGGTGAAGAACACCGCGTGCTGCGGTTTCTGGGTCGCCGGGATGCCCGGGGCGCTGCCCGGCGGAATCATCGGCACCAGGTCCCACTGCGTGTAGTTGCCCGACGGCAGCAGCAATGCCCCCTCCGGGGTGTTGTTCAGCGCCACCAGCACGGCGGCCATCCGCGGGTAGTCCAGGTAGTCGGCCGCGGTCAACGGGTGCGCACGACCGGTGGCCTGGGCGTAGAAGCGACGCTCGTCGACGATGCCGGAGTAGGTCACGTGGGTGGCGTCGTCGCCCATGCCCGGCGAGTTCGCCGCCCACAGCGACCATCCCGCCACGCCCAGCCACAGCACGCTGACCACCCCGGCCAGCCAGTACCCGGTCTCCCGGCTGTAATCCTTGCCGTCCGGGATCACCACCGGTATCACCGCGACCGGAGCCAGCAAACAGAACAACGGCGTCAGCAGCACTCTGGCGTGCATGAAGTCGCCACCCTGGCGGATCCAGTAGAACCCCTGCAGCAGGCCGCTGACGACGATGAAGATCACCACAGCCGTCGGGCTCTGCACCGCCCGGGCGACCCGGCCGTAGTCCGGCGCCAGCGTGGGCCGCAAGAACGACGGCCGCCGGCGCGCGGCCGCCAGCACGACAGCGAGCGGGACCAGCAGCAGCAGCGGCAGCCAGAGCAGGTAGGGCTGGTTGAAATTGTCCAGATAGATCATGCCCTGGGACCATTTGTCGCCGCCGGCATCCTTGGCGAGCGCGGTCCCGGGCACCAGTAGTGCGTAGTACCCCATCCGGAAGATCTGGTAGCCCACCGGCAGCAGGCCGCCGGCGATGACGATCAGGGCCCGGCGACGCCAGTTGCGGGCCGCGATCAGCATCATGATCAGCGCCGCCCCGCCGATCAGTGCCAACTCCGGTCGCACCAGCACGCTGCACCCCGCGACCACGGCCAGCGCCAGGATGAAGGCCCGGCTCTGCGGGCGGACCCGCAGCGGTTGAGCCCAGCAAACCATCATCCACCACAGCAGGCCCAGGTATGCCAGCACCAGCCCGTTCTCCAGACCGGAGGTGGCGAAGTCACGGGCCGGTGGCACCGCGATGTAGACCAGCGCCCCGGCCGGCAGCAGGATCGCCTGGCGACCCCGCAGGCTCGGCGCGTACAACCGGGCCGTCCCCAGCATCAGCAGCACCACCCCGAGCACCGACAGGGTCAGCGCCGCGGCCAGCGCGACGTACTCCAACCGCAGCGGCCCGCCCACCCAGCTCAGCAGGTAGAGCAGGTAGGTCCAGACCGTGGAGGTGTTGGCCTCCACCCGCTCGCCCATGTTGAACACCGGCCCGTTGCCGGCCAACAGGTTTCGCACCGTGCGCAACACGATGAGCCCGTCATCGGCGATCCAGCGGCGCTGCCAGGCCCCCCAACCGAACAACACCGCGACGACCGCGACGCTGATCCACAGGCTGACCCGCACCGTGACGGTGTAGGGGAACACCGGCCACCTGACCCGACGGACCGCAGGCCGACGGAGCTCTCCCGTCTGCCGCGCTGCGGCCTGGATGGCCCGGAAACGTTGACTAGCCGAAAGCAACAGCAGCACCCACTGTTGCGATCCACGCCAGCGCCAGCAGTTGCAGCACCCGGTCGCGCAACGCGATGTCCTCGGGTTCCCCGGCCAGACCGCCGTCGACGTCCACGGCGTAACGCAGGATCGCGATCGTGAACGGGATCATCGACACCGCGTACCAGGAGCCCTTGTCGCCGTCCCGCTCGAACGCCCACAAGCCGTAGCAGAGCACCACTGCGGTGGCCGAGAGCGTCCAGACGAACCGCAGGTAGGTACTGGTGTACCTCTCCAGCGACTTGCGGATCTGCGCCCCGGTGCGTTCGGCCAGTTGCAGTTCGGCGTAACGCTTGCCGGCCACCATGAACAGCGACCCGAAGGCGGCGGTCAGCAGAAACCATTGCGACAGATGGGTGTTGGTGGCCGCGCCCCCGGCGATGGCCCGGATCAGGTACGCCGACGACACGATGCAGACGTCGAGCACCGCCTGGTGTTTGAGGCCGAAGCAGTAGGCCAGCTGCATGGCGAGGTAGATCGCCATCACCACAGCGAGGTTCGGGGTCAACCAGTACGAGATGCCCAGGGATGCGGCGCCCAACACCACCGCCAACGCGTAGGCCAGCCATTCGGGCACCACCCCGGCCGCGATCGGCCGGTACCGCTTAGTGGGGTGTTCGCGGTCGGCTTCGACGTCGCGCACGTCGTTGACCAGGTACACCGCCGAAGCGGCCAGGCTGAACACCACGAAGGCCACCCCGACCTTGCTGCCGATGTCCGCCCAGTCGTAGCGCTGGCCCCGGCCCGCCGCCGCCAGCGGCGCCGCGAGCACCAGCACGTTCTTCACCCACTGCCGCGGGCGGATCGCCTTGATCACTCCGGTGACCAGGTTGCCCGGCGGTCCGGCCACCTTGGTCTGCTCGCTGGTTTCGTCGGCTACGTCTTTGCTCATCACAGCCACCTCTGTTGCGCCGCGCTGTCCAGCCGGACGGCCGTCGCGGCAACGCCGGCGCCCAGTGCCACGCCGACGGCCACGTCGCTGGGATAGTGCACGCCCAGCAGTATTCGGGACAGCGCCATGGGCGCCACCAGGGCCACGCTCACCACCGCCGCCGGCAGACCCGCGGCCCGGGCCAGCAGGATTGCCGCCGCCGTCGTCGAGGTGGCGTGCGCCGACGGGAAGCTGAGGTTGCTGGGGGTGCCGACGTTGACCGCGACGGCCGGATGCCGCGGTCGTTGACGCCGCACCACCCGCTTGACCACTACGGCCGCCGCATGTGCGGCGAATGCGCCTGCCCCGGCAACCAGCCACTCCCGGCGCCGGCGCGGCGACAGGAAAGCGCCGAGCACCGACACGATCAGCCAACCCAGGCTGTGTTCACCGAAATACGACAGCGCGCGCGCCGTGCCGAGCACTCCGGGTCGCTGCGCCAGCATCGACTGGACGGCCACCATGGCGGCGATCTCGCCGGACGGCGGCTCCCCTGGCGGCAGGGCTTCAGCCATGGTGCGCGGCCGCGTCCGACATCGGGAACAGCACCGACTCCCACTTCTGCTTGCTGGACAGCACCGGCAACGCGTCCCGGTACACCCGCCGCATCTCGTCGAACCGGCGAGCCAACCGACGTTGGCGGCGCAGCGACTGCCGCAGCAGCGAGAACATCTTGGCCCGGTCCCGCTGCCGGTAGACCACGCCGCACCCGTCCGCGGTGGTGACGGTGACCCCGTCGACCGTGCACAACCGGAACCAGCGCGCGTCCTGGGTGGGCACGTTGTACTGCGGACGCCGATGGGTCTGGGGGTCGGCGGCTTTCAGGTTGTGCAGGATCCCGCGGGTCAGCCGGTAGCCGATGGTCACCGGGTTCACCGGCGGCTTCATCGCCGCGGTGCGGTACATCGCCGGGGGCAACTCGGTGGCCGCCGGCAGCACCACCGCGTCGGGATACTCCTTGCGCAGGCGATGCACTTCCGGCAGCCCGGATTCCAGGATGGAGAAGATGTGTTCGGGCCCGGCCAGGAAGTCGTCGATGGCCCTGTTCTGGATCGCGACCGTCGAATATTCAAGGCAGGCAAGATGTTTCAGCGTCGCCTTGAGGTGGCTGCGGATCAGACCGGACACGTCGCCGTCCCAGTGCATCGCGGCGACCACCAGCCGGTTGCGCAGATGGAAGTAGGCCTGCCAGTCGATGGCGTCGTCCTTGTCGCTCCACGCCATGTGCCAGATCGCCGCACCGGGCAGCGTGACGGTGGGATAGCCGTGCTCGGCGGCACGCAGCCCGTAGTCGGCGTCGTCCCATTTGATGAACAGCGGCAGCGGCTGACCCAGTTCCTCAGCGACCTGACGCGGGATCATGCACGTCCACCAGCCGTTGTAGTCGACGTCGATGCGACGGTGCAGCAGTTTGCTCTTGTCCTCGTCGTCGTTGAGCGGGTATTCGGCGAAGTCGTGGTCGTACTCGGTGTGCGGCGCGGCGGTCCACATGAAGTTCGTCCGATCCACCACCTCGCCCATGATGTGCAGGTGTGAGGGCTCCTGCAGGTTGAGCATCTGACCGCCCACCAGCATCGGCGCCTTGGCGAACCGGTTCATCGCCAGGATCCGTAGGATCGAGTCCGGCTCGATGCGGATGTCGTCGTCCATGAACAGGATCTGTTGGCAGTCGGTGTTTTTCAGTGCCTCGTACATCACCCGGCTGTAACCGCCGGAGCCGCCCAGGTTCGGCTGATCGTGGATGGACAGCCGGCTGCCGAGGCGCTGCGCGGCGGCGGGGAAGTCCGGGTGGTCACGGACTTTGCGGGTGCCCTGATCCGGCACGATCACCGCGCCGATCACCTCGTCCACCAACGGATCAGAGGTGAGTTCGCGCAGCGCGTTGACACAGTCGGAGGGCCGGTTGAACGTCGGGATCCCGACGGCGACGTTGGCGATTCCCGGCGCCTGCGTCGCGGCGTGCCAACCGCCGCTCAATAGCGTCACCGCGGTGTCGGTGGTGATGTCGAACCAGATCCAGCCGCCGTCCTCGAACGGCTTGAGCGCCACCTCGATCTCCAGCAGCGCGGGGGTGTCCTCAGTGCCGGCGAACGGGTGTCCTTCGATGAAGATGCGCGCCCCGGTGGCCTTGGTGCGGTAGAGGTCGACGCGGCCGGCGCCGGTCAGTTCGACGCGCAGCACCACGGTTTCGCAGACAGACCAGCGCCGCCAGTAGCTGGCCGGAAAGGCGTTGAAGTAGGTCGCGAACGACACCTCGGACTCCGGGCCGATCTGCAGCGAGGTGCGGCTGGTCGCGTGGGCGCGCCGCGCGTTGGTGGTGGATTCCTCCAGGTACAGCTTGCGCACGTCGAGGGGCTCCCCCGGGCGCGGCAGGATGATGCGGGACAGCAGGCTGGCGGCACTCATACCGACGCTCCCTCCAGGGGTGCGCCGTCGCGCAGGTGCGGCGCGAGGACGTTGTCGTACATGCTCAGAGCGCTGGCGATGGCCATATGCATATCCAGATACTGGTAGGTGCCCAAGCGTCCGCCGAACAGCACCTTCGCTGCTGCGGTCTCGGACTTCGCCCTGGTCCGATAGGCGGCCAACAGGGCGCGGTCGGCCTCGGTGTTGATCGGATAGTAGGGCTCGTCGTCGTCTTCGGCGAACCTGGAGTACTCCCGCATGATCACCGTCTTGTCGGTCGGGTAATCGCGCTCGGCGTGGAAGTGGCGGAACTCGTGGATGCGGGTGTAGGGAACTTCGGGGTCGTTGTAATTCATCACCGGGGTGCCCTGGAAGTCGCCGATCGGCAGCACTTCCAGCTCGAAATCCAGGGTGCGCCAGCCCAACCGGCCCTCGGCATAGTCGAAGTAGCGGTCCAGCGGCCCGGTGTAGACCACGGGCGCGTCGGGGCTGGCCGCGCGCAACTCGTCGCGCACGTCGAACCAGTCGGTGTCCAGCCCCACCTCGACCCGCTCGTCGACGGCCATGTTCTGCAGCCATGCGGTGTAACCGTGGACCGGCAGACCTTCGTAGGTATCGCTGAAGTACCGGTTGTCGAAGGTGTAGCGCACCGGCAGCCGGGTGATGTTGGCCGCTGGCAGCTCTTTGGGGTCGGTCTGCCACTGCTTTGCGGTGTAGCCCTTGACGAACGCCTCGTAGAGCGGCCGGCCGATCAGCGAGATGGCCTTCTCTTCCAGGTTCTGCGCGTCGGCGGTGGCTATCTCGGACGCCTGCTCGGCGATCAGCTCACGCGCTTGCTGCGGGGTGAAGTAACGCCCGAAGAACTGCGAGACCAGGCCGAGCCCCATCGGGAACTGATAGGCCTGCCCGTTGTGCATCGCGAACACCCGGTGCCGGTAGTCGGTGAACTCGGTGAACTGCCGCACGTAGTCCCACACCTTCTTGTTGGAGGTGTGGAACAGGTGCGCACCGTATTTGTGCACCTCGATTCCGGTCTGCGGCTCGGGTTCGGAATAGGCGTTGCCGCCGATGTGCGAGCGCCGCTCAACGACGAGAACCCGCTTGTCGAGTTGGGTGGCCACGCGCTCGGCGATCGTCAGGCCGAAAAATCCGGAGCCGACGACGAAGAGGTCGTAGCGACCGAAAGGAGAAGTCATCGGTTGCCTAGGGTATCCGACCGTGCCGCCGAAACTTGCTTTGGCGGGTCCTGCAGGCGCGGGTTTTCCCAGGTACGGCCGCGCCGCACGGCGAGCCGTCGGTTGAACGTCACACCTGTGAACCACTCACCTCACGATTAGGTCTCGTCACACGAGTCACATCAATCTCACTCGTACCATCAGTGGTGCGGGTTTCATGCCTGCACCCCGATCACATTGAGGAGACTTCCGTGCCGAACCGACGCCGACGCAAGCTCTCGACAGCCATGAGCGCAGTCGCCGCCCTGGCGGTCGCGAGTCCGTGCGCGTACTTCCTTGTCTACGAATCGACCGCCACCACCACACCGGTGGAACACCACGAGTTCAAGCGCGCAGCCAGCGTCGCCGACCTGCCCAGCGAGCTGATATCGGCGCTGTCGCAGGGACTCTCGCAGTTCGGGGTCAACCTGCCGCCGGTTCCTGCGCTGGGCGGCACCTCCGCCAGCAGCGGGCTGGGCACCACGCCCGGTCTGGCCAGTCCCAGCCTCGGTGGCACCGGCCTGAGCCCGGGCCTGTCACCGACCACACCCGGATTGCCGGGCACCTCGTTGTCACCGGCCACCGGTTTGGCACCGACCCTCGGTGCAACCGGAGCGGGCGCCAACCCGGCACTGAGTGACCCGGGGCTGACCAGCCCGACCGGGGTGGCACCGGGACTGTCCGGCACGACCGGTCTGAGCCCGGCCACCGCCGCCGGCACCGGTGAGGTGCCGATCGCGGCACCGGTCGGGTTGGACCCCGGCGCCGACGGCACCTATCCGATCCTGGGCGACACCTCGGGCCTCGGCGGCGGCGGCGGTGGGACCGGCCTCTCGCCGGTCAGCCCGGCGGCCACCGGCAGCAGCGGAGGCGGCGGACTGGTCAGCGACCTGATGCAGGCGGCCAACCAGCTGGGTGCCAGCCAAGCCATCGACCTGCTCAAGGGCCTGATCATGCCGGCCATCATGCAGGGTGTTCAGGGCGGCGCCGCTGGCGCGCCGGCGGCCGCCGGCGCCACACCCGCACTTCCCTCGATTCCCGGCATTCCCGCCGCTGCCGCTATTCCCGGTGCCGCGTCTGCGATTCCGGGGGCGGCATCGGCGATACCAGGCGCCGCATCCGCGATACCCGGTGCCGCGGCGGCCGTGCCCGGTGCAGCGGCTGCCGTGCCTGGCGCGGTAGCAGCGGTGCCCGGCGCCATCCCGGCAGCGGCCGCCGCCGTACCACCGGTGTAACAACCGTCCGAACCTGTCACCAGACGACACCGCAGAGTCCCACCCAATCCTCTGCGGTGTCGTCGACAGTTTCTGGCGGGTAAAGCCGTGTCGCCTCAGTAGAAACATTCGTCACACACGTAACATCGCCTGGTGGCCCGCAGTCACGCACCGACCATGCTTGTCACCGCATTCGCGGCGACGGTCGTCATCGTGTCCTGGGTCTTGCTCGGGATGCCCACCCGATCTCCCGTCGAACCACCCGCCGCGGACACCCGGCTGGCCGAGCAACCGTTGATCGGGCTCGGCGGCGGGGTGACGGTCCGCGAACTCACCCAGGACGTGCCGTTCGCCATGGTCGCCTTCACCGGCGACCTGGCGGGCACGTCCGCCCGGGTGCGGGCGAGGCGAGCCGACGGGTCCTGGGGGCCGTGGTATCAAACGGAGTACCAGACTGCGGCGCCCGCCGGATCGGGTTCGGCCGACGACCCGCGCAGCACCGACCCGGTCTTCGTCGGCACCACCACCGCCGTGCAGATCGCCGTCACCAGGCCGGTCGACGCACCGGTGACTCAGGCGCCGCCGGCGCCCGCCGACCGAACCGGGCTGGGCTACCGGCCGGTCACCAAGGAACAACCGTTCGGGCAGAACATCACCGCGGTCCTCATCTCGCCGCCGCAGGCGCCCGCCGAGCAGCACTGGAATCCCCCGGCGGGAGTGCTGATGCCGGGCCAGGCGCCGCCCATCATCAGCCGTGCCCAGTGGGGCGCCGACGAATCGTTGCGCTGCGGCAGCCCGCAATACGACCGCGCGGTCCGGGCCGGAGTAGTGCACCACACCGCCGGTAGCAACGACTATTCGCCGCTGGAATCGGCCGGCATCGTCAAGGCGATCTACACCTACCACAGCAAAACCCTGGGCTGGTGCGACATCGCGTACAACGCACTCGTCGACAAGTACGGTCAGGTGTTCGAGGGCAGTGCCGGCGGCCTCACCAAGGCGGTCGAAGGATTCCACACCGGCGGTTTCAATCGCGAGACCTGGGGCGTGGCGATGATCGGCAACTTCGACGACGTGGCACCCACCCCGATCCAGCTGCGCACCGTGGGCCGACTGCTCGGCTGGCGGTTGAGCATGGCTGAAGTCGACCCCAAGGGCACGGTGGACCTCGAATCAGAAGGCGGCTCCTACACCGTCTTTCCGGCCGGCGCGGTGGCGAAACTGCCTGCCGTCTTCACCCATCGCGACGTCGGGAATACCGACTGCCCCGGCAATGCGGCGTATGCATTGATGGACGAGATCCGCGACATTGCAGCACATTTCAACGATCCGCCCGAGGAGTTGATCAAGGCTCTGGAGGGTGGCGCGATCTACCAGCGCTGGCAGCAGATGGGCGGCACGAGCAGCGTGCTGGGCGCCCCGACATCACCGGAGGACGACGGGGCCGGCGGATCGCGGTTCGCCACCTTCGTCAAGGGCGCGATGTACTGGTCGGCCGCCACCGGCGTGCAGCCGGTCACCGGCGCCCTCTACGACGCATGGGCGGCGCAGAGTTACGAGCGCGGGCCGCTCGGTCTGCCCACCAGCGCCGAGATTCACGAACCGCTGCAGATCACGCAGAACTTCCAGCACGGAACGCTCAACTTCGAGCGCCTCACCGGCAACATCACCCAAGTGATGGACGGGATCACCACGCCGCTCTCGACGCAACCGCCGAGCGGTCCGAACGTTCCACCGGAACACTTCTCCCTGCCCGCCCATCCGCCCAACTAGTCTGACCGGGTGCCCGAGACCCCGTACCTGACGATCGATCTGGATCGGGTACGCGACAACTTCCGGGCGCTTCGGGTGGCGTTGCCCGATGCGCAGATTCGCTACGCCGTCAAAGCCAATCCCGCCGCACCGATTCTGCGGGCACTGGCCGGCCAGGGCGCCGGGTTCGACGTCGCCTCCACGGGGGAGATCGACGCCTGCATCACAGCCGGAATCGAGGGTGCGCGGCTGGCGTTCGGGAACACGATCAAGAAGTCGGCCGCGGTGGCCCGCGCACACGCGCGCGGGGTCCGTCGGTTCGCGTTCGACACCGCAACCGATCTGGTGACGATCGCCGAGCACGCGCCCGGCGCGGAGGTGGAATGCCGTATCGCGCCGGTCTTTCCGCCGTCAGTGACGCCATTCGGTGACAAGTTCGGGTGTGCGCCGGATGCCGCGTCTGACTTGCTGCATCGCGCCGGTGAACTGGGGTTGGCGGCTCGGGGTGTCTGCTTCCATGTTGGTTCACAACAACTCGACGTCGGCGCGTGGGAACTTGGGATTGCTTGTGCTGCTCAGTTATTCGATGAAGTCCCCGGTCTCACGACAATCAATGTGGGCGGCGGGTTTCCCATCGGTTACCTGGCGCAGGCACCCTCGCTCGAGGCTGTCGCGCTCGGCATCAGATCGGCGGTGCAACGACACTTCGGTTCGCGTGCAGTACAACTCGTCGTGGAACCGGGGCGTGGAATCGTCGGCACCGCCGGCACCCTCGAATGCGAGGTGGTGTCGGTGCGCACCGGTACCGACGGACGGCGCTGGGTGTATCTGGACGTCGGCCGCTACGGCGGACTCGCCGAAACCGAGAACGAGTACATCCGCTACCGGTTCCGCACCGTGCGTGACGGCGACCCGGTCGAGGATGCCGTGGTCGCGGGCCCGACGTGCGACGGCGACGACGTGCTCTACCAGCGCTGTCCGCTACCGGTCACGCTCGAGCCGGGTGATCGGGTCCGCATCGAGCACGCCGGTGCGTACACCGCCAGTTATGCATCGGTGAACTTCAACGGATTCTCGCCGTTGCCAACCTATTTCGGCGCCGCTACTGAGGTGGGCCAGACGATCGTGGAGCCACTGGCGCCCGGGCTGACTCGCCACTGGCAGCTGTCCGGCGTCGTCTGCGACGTACACACCGACTATCAGCATCTGGTGATCGGCCGCACCCGGCAGGGCATCGCGTTGTTCAGCGACGGTGACCGGCAGAGCACCGAATTCAGTCAGCTGGTCTATCACGAGGCGCTCCTGGTGCCGGCGCTGTTGCTGGCCGACAAGATCGATCGGGTGCTTGTCGTGGGTTCCGGCGAGGGGGTGGTGAGCCAGCTGGCCGTCGCCGCCGGTGCTACCCAGGTCGACCACGTCGATATCGACCGTGCGGCGGTCCGGCTATGCGCGCAGCACCTACCCTACGGCTACTCGGTGGACGAATTGCGCAGGGCAGAGCGAGGACTGGGCCCGATCGCCGTTTACTACCGGGACGGCTGGGACTTCGTGGAGCACGTCACCGAGCCGTACGACATTGTGGTGATCGACCTTCCGGACGAGCACGCCGAACCCGCCCAGCACAATCGGTTGTACGAGCAGAGCTTCCTGCAGCGGTGTCGCGAGATCGGCCGTGTCGTCGTCGGTCAGGCCGGCTGTCCGACGCTGTGGCGCGACGAGACGCTGCGGCAGTCCTGGCGGCGGTTCCACGAAACGTTCGGCACAGTGGTCTATTTCGGCAGCGTCGAACACGAGTGGGCATTCCTGACCGGCTTGTCCGGGCCCGTTCAGGACGATCTTGTCGCGACGATGACAGCGCGGTTGCCGACGCTGGGTTACCGACCGCTTACCATCGATGCAGCCTCCTTGGTGACTTCCACGATTCCGCCGAAGTCTCTGCGCGGGTAGGTTTTTCCGCGTCTTCAGGGTCAGGTTTTCGTTCGGCATGATGCATGCAGTTGGTGCGGGGTTGGCCGTAGTCGAGGTGTTCGGGTGGGTGCCATTCGGTGTCGCCGAGTTTGTTTTTGCAGGTGTAGTAGTTGAGTAGTTCGACCATCCTGTTGTGCGGCCCACAGGCCAGCGTGAGATTGTCGATTTCGGTGCGTCGGGTTTCCAGCCATGATTCGACATGGTGGACTTGGGTCCAATATCCGGGCACGGTGCAGCCGGGTGCGGTGCAGCCGCGGTCTTTAGCGAGCAGCACCAGGCGTTGTTCCGGGGAGGCCAGGCGCTTGCCGTGGTAGAGCGCCAGGGTCTTGTCCTTATCGAACACCGCGAGATAGTTGTGTGCGTGCGAGGCCAAGCGGATCACGTCGGCCATCGGTAGCAGGGTGCCCCCGGCGGTCAGGGCGCGTCCGGCGCCGGCCTCCAACTCGGCCAGCGTGGTGGTGATCACGATGCTGGTCGGCAGACCGTGATGTTGACCTAAGGTCTTGGACTCCAGCAAGATCCGCGCCGCGGTCTGCAGGGCGTCGTGGTAGCGCTGGTCGCGGTTGCGGGCGTCGCGGCCCACCGCCTCTTCAGAGGCTCGGCCTTCGATGATCGGGGACGCGTCGTCGGGGTTGCACATTCCCGGAGCGCCGAGTTTGGCCAAAACCGGTTCCAGGGTGGCACGGCATTCCGGGGTGATCATGCCGCTGATCTTCGACATTCCATCGGCTTGTTGGCGGCCGAGAGTGATGCCGCGTTTGCGAGCGCGTTCGGGCTCGTCGGGCATGAAGTCGCCGTCGGGTTTGAGGCAGTCTTTGTAGACGCGGGCGTAGTCGGTCAGTTGGTCGGGGCGAAACCCCGTGGCGATCACCACCAGTTTGTATTCGGCTTCGGTGCGCGCGGCGGCATCGACGCTAGTGGGCAGTTTGGTGAAGAACTTCTGAATGATCTCCACCTGTTCGGTCCCGATCAGCCCTTTACGTTCGGCGGTGGCAACCTCGGGCAGCGCCGGCCCCAAGGGTTCACCGGTCAGCGCCCGGCGCGGACCCAGATCCGCAGCTTGGTTGATCATCCGATTGGCTTCAGACTTGCTGACCCGCAGCCGGTTGGACAACGCCTGACCCAGCGTGCCGCCGAGTTCAGCGTTGGTGGCCACCACCGCCAACTGGTTGATGACGGCATGCCCGGGCACCCGCAACTTTCGGGTGATGCGCTCCAGGCGCTCCCGGGTCACCAACAGCTCCGTGGTACCTGGCGCCTCAAAGGTCAACTCACACAGTCGATCCGCGAACGATTCGAGACCGTCGAGAGCCTCGACGATCTCCGTACACGTACTGCCCGACATACCCCGCATTCTATGGAGGGGCACCGACAACAACTGGCCAAGAGCAAGCAGCGCAGCCGATTTCACCTATGCCGACTAGGCGGATGCCCACACCACCGGGTATGGGCGCGGGTGAATGCGGCCGTCTCGGCATAGCCGAGGCGGCGTGCGGTCTCCCCGACCGTCAGCCCAGACCGGAGCAATTCAGTCGACAACGCGGCACGGACCTCGTCGAGCAGCGCGCGGTAACTCGTACCTTCCGCGGCCAACCGACGATGCAGGGTTCGCTCGGTGATGCACAGATCCTTCGCGACGGCACTCATCGGCGGAATTGCCCTGGAGTCCTGAATGATTCGCGTGCGGACGGCCGCGGAAACCCCGGTGCGGACACGACGCCGGTTCAGCAGGTCCTCACACTGCCGGATGCAGATCGCCGCGGTCTGCGCGTCGGCCGCTGGCATCGGCAGATCGATGAGGGCCGCCGGCATCACCAAGGCACTGCGCGAGGTGTTCTCCACCATTACGGTCAGCTTGTCGAGTTGCACCGTCTCGACCGGCAACTGCAGGTCCGCGAACTCCACTCGCACGGTGAAGGGCGGGTGGTTGACGCCCAGCAGAAGTGGCAACAGCCGCAACATGATCGCGAAGTCCCGCTCCAGCATGAATCGCCGAACGTCCCGGGGCACCCGCGCGTCATCGAAGACGAGGACCGCCTCGACGTCATCGACCGCCGGGGCAACCAGGCGCAGATAGGTATCCGTGAGGGCGGCGTAGCGGCACGCGACGTCGATCGCGTCCCCGAAGGTCGGACTGGCCATCAACGCAAAGCCGAAGATGCCGGTGTCGGCCAAGTTGTACTGCATTCCGGTTTCCATGCCGAGACCGGGTTGGTCACCCAATCGCGCAATCAGATTGCGGATCATCGTCAGCTCCTGGGAGGCGTACACCTCGGCTGCCGGATCGGCGAGGTCCGCAGCGGTGAGTCCGGTACCCGCCAGACAGACGGCCGGGACAAGTCCGTGCCGTCGTGCGGTTTCCAGAACGTGCCGCCCCGTAGCGGAGGCCAGGGCGACATCCCAGTTCGCCGACGAGGTCGCCACGTGTCTGAAAATATCAAATACTTGTCCGGTTCGGGCCTTCCCGCACTGTTGAGCTGGGCATAACGTCGTCGTTGTGGCAACCGATCTCCTCAGACCTAGCCCGCGCGCCCTCGTGTCGGCTGCGTACAGTTCCGTCGGCGATCTGTGGCGTCCCGTCGCCACCGGTGGATACCGGGACCTGCGGCGACCGCGGCCGAATTCAGCGCCTGCCGCGGTGCCGCGCACCTCGTTCGATCCAACCCTGCCGGCGAACATCGCCGACCCGTACCCTGCACTGGCGCGTCTGCGCGAGCATCCTGTTGTCGTCAACGAGCGGCTCGGCGTCTGGATGCTCGGGCGTTATGACGACGTGCACTCCGCGGTGCGGCGCAGTGACATCTTCTCGTCGCGGGATGGCATCATGTTGCGCTCGTTCGTAGCCAACATGGTGATCTTCAGCAACCCCCCGGATCACACCCGACTGCGGCACGTCGTCGCGCCCTTATTCAGCAAACGTGCCGTTCAGACCTGGACGGCCGAGATCCGTGCGTTGGCGAATGAGGCGGTCGCCGGCCTGAATGCGGGACGAACCGTCAATCTGGTTCCGGCACTGACGGTTCCGATGCCGATCAACGTGATCGCCAGAATCCTGGGCATCCCGCGGGAGCAATGGCCCGGATTTCGGGCGGTCTCGGAAAAGTTCGCACAGATCTTCGGTCCCCAGAGTCTGTCGGAGATCGTGCGCTTGATGGGATCGGCGATGCAGGCCTATCTGCGGCTGCGCTGCTTCTCTGCCACCGAAATGCGCAGTCGGGCAACGCAACCCGCTGAAGATTTGATGACCCTCCTGCAGGCGGCGACGGCCGCCGGTCAGCTGTCCGAACAGGAGGCGTTCCTCTACGTGCTGGTCCTGCTGGTGGCCGGCAACGAAACGACGACCAACCTGCTCGGCATGCTGCTCGTGAGGCTGGCCGAAGAACCAGACCTGTTCGCCGAATTGAAAGCAGATCGCAGCCTGCTACCAGCCGCCGTGGAGGAGACAGCGCGGTGGGGATCGCCGGTGCAGTGGGTGACCAGAACCGCCACCGTCGACTATCAGGTGGGCGACACGTTAATACCCAGAGGCGCAAGGACATTGCTGTTCTACGCTTCAGCCAATCGGGATCCGGAGAAGTTCGCGGACCCCGACCGATTCGACCTTCATCGCAACACGACGGGGCATCTGGCATTCGGCCACGGTCTGCACTTCTGCCTGGGCGCACATCTCGCCCGGCTCGAAGCCGTCACCGCCATCGACTGCCTGCTCGACGAGGTCGACGGGCTGGAGTTGGCCGGACCGGTGCGGTGGTGCACCACCCCGTCGCTTCGAGGTCCGGTGTCGGTGCCGTTGCGCCTACAACGCTGAGGTATCGCGAATTCGCACCGTAGGCAGGCGCCGCGACATAGGCTCCGTTCAACGAGCGCGAGTGGTCTGCGGGAGGAAGCCTGATGTCAGTCGTGTACACAGTGCCGGACTTGATGGTCGCAGCGTCCGACAGTCTTGCTGACCTCCGCTCCAGTCTGCAGGCAGCAACCGCGGCCGCCGCCGGCCCCACTGCCGAGGTTGCCGCCGCGGCGTCCGACGAGATTTCGGCCGCCGTCTCGGCCCTGTTCGGCAGCTTCGGCCAAGAGTTCCAGGCCGTCCACAGCCAGGCGGCGGCCTTCCATGCGGACTTCGTGCGGTTGCTGAACACCAGCTCGGCCGCATACCTCAGCGCCGAAATCGCCAATGCCGAACAGACTTTGGCCGGTGCGGTCAATGTGCCGTTCCAGTCGCTGCTGGCCGGTGGTGCCGCTGCAGCTCCGGGCGGGGCCTATGCGCAACTGTTCACCAATACGGTCACCAACCTGCAGTCCCTGGGTAGTGCATGGGCCGCGAACCCGTTCCCGTTCCTGCGGCAGTTCCTCGCCAACCAGCAGGGCTATGCCCAGCAGATCGCGGCTGCCATTGCGAACTTCCCGGCCAACCTGCCGAATCTGCCGGCGGCCATCGAGGCCGCCATTCGGCAGGCACTGTCGTTCAACCCGGCGGCCTTCCTCCAGCAGTTCATCGCGGTACAGACCGGGTTCGCTCAGACGTTCGTCAGTGCGGGCATCAGCGGGATCACCGGGCTCGTCACGGGCTTGCCGAACTTCGTATCGGGCTTGGGGGTTGCGACGCAGAGTTTGTTGGCAGGCAACTTCACCGGTGCGGTGAGCGACTTCGGCAAGGCCGCCTTGGGGCTACTGGTCACGGGTGTCGCCCCCGGCCAGGTCGTGATCGGCGGCACTGTTCCCGACATCACTGCGACGTTGCATCCCACGCTGCTCGGTCCGCTCGGGGATCTGTTCACCATCATGAACATTCCCGGACAAGAGGCGCAGTACCTGACCGATCTGATCCCGCCGTCCATTCCGCGGCAAGTGGCGCAGAACATCACCAACGTGATCAATACGCTGACCGTCCCGAGCATCTCGGCCGAAGCGGAGTTGCATCTACTGAACCTGCCCGCATCAACGCTTGAAGCATTCTTCGGATTGCCGCTCGTCGCTACCTACGCCGCGGCAGGTGCACCGCTGGCGACGCTGAATGCGGTAGCGACCAGCGCAGAGACTTTCGCGCAGGCACTGGCAGCGGGCGATTATCTCGGGGCGGCAGCCACGCTGTTCGATGCGCCGGCAACGGCCTTGAACGGCTTCCTCAACGGCCACACGGCTATTGATACAACGATCAACGTCCCGATACCGCTGCTCGGCATCGACGTGAGCGTCGTGCTGCACTTGCCGTCCGACGGGCTACTCGTTCCGCCCCATCCGGTCACTGCGTCCATCAATGTGCCCGATATCCCGACGCCTCTGCTGACCATTCCGGGGACCACCATTCCAGTCACCATTTTCGGCACACCGTTCTCCGGCCTCATACCGCTGCTGGTGAACTACGCGCCCCAGCAACTCGCCCTGGCCATCACACCGTCCTAGATAATCGCCACCGACACCACAATGCCGAGTGCGAACTGCGCGGCGGCGACCATCAACGCGTCGTAACTGAACGCGTCGTCGTAGAACAAGCCGTGCATGTCGATGCCGATCACCAGGGCCGCGATGCGCATCATCACCACCTGCGCCGTGATTCCGACGAGCCCGAAGACCGCCGAGGCGAGCAGACCTCCCGCCAGATTGCCCGACGACGAGTAGATCGCCACCACCACAATGAATGCCATGCTGACCATGCCGGCCGCCGACACGATGATCGCGTTGGGCTTTCCCGCATTGACCATCTTGCGCAGCGGCCCCGGCGTGGTCAGATCGATCGCGTAGAACCCGATGATCATCAGCACCAACCCGAGGATCGAGTACAGGATGATGGCCGCGGCACCACTACCGAGCCAGCTCCAGTAGTCCGAATGCGGCAACGCCACAACGCTTGTCGTCATCGGTGATCTCCGTTCACTTCAGAGGGATTCGGTGGGGGACGAAGGCCGCGCCGTCGTCGGTGATCAGGCCGGCGGTCTCCCGGATGCCGAGCCCCGCCGAGGTGTCACCGACGACCCACGCGCCCAGCGCGGGCCGCATGTCGTCGAATTCCGGTAGCGGGTCCAGCAACTGGTAGACGAAGCCCTCTTCGCCGTAGAAGCCGCCGGTGGCGGTCTCCATCCCGGCGCCGACGACGGTGACGTTGGCGCCCTCCCGACCCAGCTTGGGCTTGCGCACATACTCGGTGAGCTCGTGCGGATCATCGAGGTAGGCGGGCAACAGGTTCGGGTGCCCCGGATACATTTCCCACAGCACCGCCAGAATCGCCTTGTTCGACAACAGGGTCTTCCACAACGGCTCTATCCACATCGTCTGCGGCAGGCTGGACACCACGTGCTTGCCGAATTGGTCGTCGAGCACCCACTCCCAGGGATGCAGCTTGAAGATGGCCCGGATCGGATCCTCCGCCAAGTCCACGAACCGTTCCAGCGCCGAATCCCAGCCCACGTCCTCAACCAGCAGCCCGACCGCCTGGAAGCCGGCTTCGGCCGCTGTCTCCATCATGTAGGTTGTGGTGATCTGGTCCTCTCCGGTGGCCTCGACACCGGACCAGGCGAAGTGTAATTCGTTGCTGGGCAACAGATCCCGGACTGTCTTCCAGCGGTCGACCAGTTGTTCATGCAAGGAATTCCACTGGTCATCCTGGGGGAATTTGTCTTTGAGCCAATACCATTGCACGATCGCCGCTTCGAGCAGCGTGGTGGGCGTATCGGCGTTGTATTCGAGCAGCACCGCCGGCCGTCGTCCGTCGTATCGTAAATCGAAGCGGCCGTAGACATGTGGGTCGGAACGACGCCACGACTCGGCCACATGCGGCCAACTCCATTCCGGCAGGCCGAAATCCGAGTACCGCTCCATCAGCACCACTTGCTCGACGGCATTCAGGCACATCGAATGCAGCAGTTCGACATCGGCTTCCAGTGCCAGGATCTCGTCCATCTCGAATTCGTAGTAGACCGACTCGTCCCAGTACGGCCGGTCGGCACCTCCCGCGTCCCGCGCCGGCGTCCCATAGACCAGGCCCTGCGATTGCACGGTCTGCTGCCAGTTCGGGCGCGGCTGCGTCCTGCCGCGCTTCACGAACCACCGCTCCCGGCCTTGCCGCCGCTGCCACCGATTCCGCCACGCTGAATTGTGCTGCCCGACTTGGTGGTGACGTGCGCCCCCTTCGGAATGCTGGTGGTCCCACCGGTGGGCCGCTGGCCGACCGAACCCGAGCTGCCGTAGTAGTAGCGGTACTGGTGGCCACCCCAGAAGAAGAAGCCGTTCAGGCCGGCGGTGTGACCGGTGCAATAACTGTCCGGGACGATCACGGGCTGACCGCTCGGATCGTCCTGAACACATTGAGCTGTAACGTGATCCGGCGTCAGTAGCCAGTAACCGACACCCGCGACGAGTCCCACCACCCCGACGGCGGCCGCGGAACCCATCAGAATGCGCTTCTGCCGCTTGCGCTTAGCCTCGGCCGCCAGCCGTGCCTGTTCCGCGTCGCGCTGCTGGTCTTCGTATTTCTGGCGGGCCCGCAGTTCCGCCGGGGTCGGTGGTCGGGGCTTCGCGGTGGCCGCGTCCTGGAAGTGCATGCCGCCGACGGGTTTCGGCGGCATGGCGGGCCGCTCCCGCGGCGGCTTGGCCGGACGGTTCGCACCGAAGGCGCTCTTGCGCGGCCCGTCCGGGGGGCTCGGCGGGGTATTCGGCATCAACTTCGGCGGCCCTGGCGGCTTACCCGCCGCAGGCGGATCAATCTTCCCGTGCGGCAGCAGCTTTGGCGGCGGCTGCGGGTTCGGCTCGTCGGGTCCGAGCGGACCGGATTCGCGTTCTTCGGACCCACCGCCGTCCGGTGGGTCTGCCTCTGACCCCACTAGCTGCCCTCCGGTCCCCGAATCGCGACCACGCGGGCAGTCTCCCACATCGCAGCGGAAATCAAGACCACCAACGTTCCAGCACGCGGGCGACACCGTCGTCGGTGTTGGGCGCGGTGACTTCGTCGGCCGCGGCCAGCGCTTCCGGATGCGCGTTTCCCATGGCGATACCCCGGCCTGCCCGCAGCAGCATCGGTACGTCGTTGGGCATGTCGCCGAAGGCGATCGCGTCCGCGACGCTGATTCCCAGCGGCTCGGCCACCGCGGCCAGGCCGGTGGCCTTGCTGATGCCGCGCGGCACCACCTCGAGCAGACCGTTGTTGGTGGAATACGTCAGGTCACCTTCGTCGCCGACGTGCCCGGCCAGCGCGGCCGCCATCTCCGCGCTGGACGCGCCGGCCTTGCGGATCAGCAGCTTGACCGCGGGCGCGCTGAGCAGGTCCTCGAACGAGACCTCGGTGTTGTCCGGGTTGAGCCACGCGTGCTCGTAACCCGGTGAGCTGATGAACTGCGGGGTCGCGGAGTCGTGTGCGCGTTCGCCGATCCGCTCGACCGCGAGCCCGGCTCCGGGTATCACCCGTCGGGTGATGTCGGCCAGCGCCGCCAGCGTCTCGACGGACAGCGTGCGTGCCGAGATAACCCGATCGTGTTCGGGGTCGTAGATGACGGCGCCGTTGGCGCACACGGCGGTCGGCGCGAAACCGAGGGCCTCGACGACCGGCCTGATCCAGCGCGGGGGACGACCTGTCGCCAACACGAAGTGGGCGCCGCCGGCAACTGCGGCCTGCACCGCGGCACGGGTGCGGGGGGTGAGGGTCTCGTCCTCGTTGAACAGGGTGCCGTCGACGTCGCACCCGATGAGCCGGGGTGGGTTCAGCAAGGGGATCCGGGTGTCGTCAGCGTGGTCCGCCTTCTTTGCGCTTCTTCGACGCCGCACCGCTCTGTTCGCGCTTCTGTGCGCGCTCGGCCAGTTCGGCGATGCGGAATTCTTTCGATTCGTCCGGGGTCGGCGCACTGCCGCCGAGGCGCCGCGGCACCCAGTACTCGCCTTCGGGGTGCGGATACTGCTCTTGCACCCAGTACAGCATCGACTCCATCGCCTGCCGCAGCGTGGCGTTGTATTCATCGACACTGCCCATTGGCCACAGCGGCGGGCCGATCGCCGCGGTGATCGGGACCTTACTGCGCACCAGTTTCTTGGGGTGGTCCTTGGGCCAGATCCGGTGGGCGCCCCACACGATCATCGGGATGATCGGCACGTTCGCCTCCATCGCCATCCGCACCGCGCCGGTCTTGAACTGGCGCAGTTCGAAACTGCGGCTGATGGTCGCCTCGGGGTGCACCCCCACCAGTTCGCCTTCTCGCAACCGCTGCACCGCCACCGCGTACGCCTCAGAGCCCTGGCTACGGTCCACCGGGATCAGGTGGATGTGCTTGATCACGTAGTTGACTGCCTTCACTTCGGCCATTTCGGCCTTGATCATGAACCGCAGCCGACGTTTGCGCTCTTTGGCGGCCAACGACGCGGGTATCCAGTCCACGTAGCTGGTGTGATTGAGGGCGATGATCGCACCGCCGCGTTCGGGAATGTTCTCCAGGCCGTAGTAGGTGATCTTGTTGCCGTTCAGCGCCATGGCCGACGGCACGAGATACTCAAGAAACCGGAAGACTGGCTCAGCCATGATCGACTTCTCCCTTCACCCCGAGCGCGGCCGCTGGGACTTGCGCCCGGCGGCACGCGCCGCGTCGTCAGCATCCATCTGCGCAGCCTCCTGCAAGGTCGGCGCCGTACCGCCGAGGCGGTGTGGCACCCAATTTTCGCCAGTTGGATGAGAATAGTTCTGCTGCACCTGGTGCAACAGTGACGTCATCGCCTCGTGCAACAGTTCGGTGGTTCCGGTGACGTCCGGCAACGGCTGCAACTGCGGGCCGATCGCCACGGTGATAGGCACCTTCTTGCGGCCGATCTGCCTCGGCAGGCCTTTGGTCCAGATGCGCTGGGAGCCCCAGACGACGATCGGGACGATCGGCACGTCGGCCTCGATGGCCATCCGGGCGGCGCCGCTCTTGAAGTCCTTGAGCTCGAAGCTGCGGCTGATGGTGGCCTCCGGGAAGACGGCAACCGCCTCACCCTCGCGCAACCGTTCCACCGCGGCCGCGTAGGCGTCGGCCCCGGCGCTGCGGTCCACCGGGATGGCTTTGTTGTGCTTCATCATGAAGCCGACAATCTTGACCTGCTGCAGTTCGATCTTGACCATGGGCCGCACCCGCCGCCCCCCGGGCCTGCGGAAAGCCAGCGCGGCCAGCGCCCAGTCGATGTAGCTGGTGTGGTTGATCGCCACCACACACCCGCCCTGGGCCGGCACGTTCTCGTCGCCGAGGTAGGTGACGCGGCTTCCGGTGAGCCGGAGGAACGTCCTGGCTACGAATTCGCTGGCGCGGTAGACGGGTTCGGCCACGGGTCAGTGCTCTGCGGAACCGGTGGGATGAGCTCGCTCTTCCCGGCGCGCCGCCTTCATCGCCGCTTCTTCGGCATCCAGCTGCGCCGCCTCGGCCATCGAAGGGGCGCCACCGCCGAGCCGATGCGGCACCCAGAACTCACCCGCCGGGTGCGGCCCGTACTGCTCCTGGGCCTGCATGAGCAGATGCTGCATCCGGGAATGCAGCAGGGCGGTCAATTCGGCGGTGGGCAGGGTGGGTTCGATCGGTTCACCGACGATGACCTGGATCGGCACCTTGGGCCGGAACAGCTTCTTCGGGTGGTCTTTGGTCCAGATCCGCTGGGCGCCCCAGATGACGTGCGGAACGATGGGCACCCCCGCTTCCACCGCCATGCGGGCCGCTCCGGACTTGAACTCCTTGATCTCGAAACTGCGGCTGATGGTCGCCTCGGGATACACCCCGACCAGCTCGCCGGCTTTCAGGTTCTCGACGGCCGCGGCATAGGAGGCGGCCCCGCTTTCCCGGTCCACCGGAATGTGGCGGAAGGCACGCATGAGTGGCCCGGTGAACTTGTGGTCGAACACTTCCTGCTTGGCCATGAACCGCACCTTGCGGCCGAGCTTCTGCCGATAGGCCGGGAGGCCCGCCAGCGTGAAGTCCAGGTACCCGGTGTGGTTGATCGCAACGACGGCACCCCCGGTGGTCGGTAGATTCTCCACCCCGGTGACAGTGATCTTCAGTCCCTGCACTCGGAATATCAGGCGGGCAATCGTGATGGCAGTGCCGTAAGCCGGTTCCACAGCAATCCAGCCTAGTGCGCCGAGCTGGCACAGAGGTGGCGAGCCCTGACTTGGGACGCGCACTCCTGACCGGCCACGGCGGTGCCGCCGACCCGCTGCGCATCCACTACCACTAACGGCTGTGGCAGGACCCGACCCGGTGATTCACGTAAGCTCGTGACGAAAGAAACCGCCCCCCGAGAGGTATCTGTGCAGGTCACAAGCGTCGGCCACGCCGGCTTTCGGATCCAGACCCGCGCGGGCAGCATTCTGTGCGACCCGTGGGTCAACCCGGCGTACTTCGCGTCGTGGGTGCCGTTCCCGGACAACAGCGGGCTGGACTGGGACGCCCTCGGCGACTGCGACTACCTGTACGTGTCGCACCTGCACAAAGACCACTTCGACGCCAAGCTGCTGACCGCCCACGTCAACAAGGACGCGGTGGTGTTGCTGCCCGACTTCCCGGTGCCGGACCTGCGCAACGAGTTGGAGAAGCTGGGCTTCCGCCGGTTCTTCGAGACCACCGACTCCGTGCAACACCGATTGTCCGGGCCCAAGGGTGACCTCGACATCATGATCATCGCCCTGCGGGCCCCCGCCGACGGTCCGATCGGCGACTCGGCACTGGTGGTCTCCGACGGCGACACCACCGTGTTCAACATGAACGACGCACGCCCGGTCGATCTGGACGTGCTGGCCGCTGACTTCGGCGACATCGACGTGCACCTGCTGCAGTATTCCGGCGCGATCTGGTACCCGATGGTCTACGACATGCCGGCGCGCGCTAAGGAGGCGTTCGGCACCCAGAAGCGGCAGCGGCAGATGGACCGGGCGCGCCAGTACATCGCCCAGGTGGGAGCGACCTGGGTGGTGCCGTCGGCCGGCCCGCCATGCTTCCTGGATCCGGAACTGCGTCACCTCAACGACGACCGCGACGATCCGGCCAACATCTTCCCGGATCAGATGGTGTTCCTGGACCAGATGCGCCGCCACGGGCACGACGGTGGTCTGTTGATGATGCCCGGGTCGGTCGCGGATTTCACCGGCGCGACCCTCGATTCGCTGACTCATCCGCTGCCCACCGAGCAGGTCGAGGCGATCTTCACCACCGGCAAGGCGGCCTACATCGCCGACTTCGCCGAGCGCATGGCGCCGGTGCTGGCCGCCGAGAAGGCCACCTGGGCGCCGCCGACGGGTGAGCCACTGCTGGAGCCGCTACGGGCGCTGTTCGAACCGATCATGTTGGCCAGCAACGAGATCTGCGACGGTATCGGCTATCCGGTGGAGCTGGTGATCGGCCCCGAGACCGTGGTGCTGGATTTCCCGAAACGTGCGGTGCGAGAACGCATTCCCGACGAGAAGGTGCGCTACGGCTTTGCCATCGCGCCCGAACTGGTACGCACCGTGCTGCGCGACAACGAACCCGACTGGGTGAACACCATCTTTTTGTCCACCCGGTTCCGGGCCTGGCGGGTCGGCGGCTACAACGAATACCTGTACACGTTCTTCAAGTGCCTGACCGAGGAGCGGATCGCCTACGCCGACGGCTGGTTCGCCGAGTCGCATGACGACTCCGCTTCGATCACCGTGGACGGCTGGGAGTTTCAGCGCCGCTGCCCGCACCTGAAGGCAGACTTGTCCAAATTCGGTGTGATAGAAGGCAATACGCTGACCTGCAACCTGCACGGGTGGCAGTGGCGGCTGGACGACGGTCGTTGTCTGACCACGCGCGGTCACGAGCTGAGGAGTTCTCCGGCATGAGCACGATGGCGGACCTGTGCTACGACGACGGCGTGGTGCAACTGGACGAAATGGCGATCGCGTTGCGCCGCTACCATTTTCCGTCCGGCACCGCCAAGGTGATCAGCCTCGACCAGATCCGGTCCTACAAGGTCGAGTCGCTGGGCCTGTTCACGGTGCGCTTCAACGTGTGGGGCAGTCCGGACTTTCGCCGCTGGTTGCCGTTGGATCTGTACCGGCCGCTGAAGTCGGTGTTGATCACGCTGGACATACCGGGCTCGAAGCCGGCTTTCACCCCGGCGCGTCCTGAGGAGTTCCTGGCCTGCTTCGAGGAACTGCTGAACGCTCGCGGCTAGCGATCGGCCAGGGCTGCCCGACCGGCGTTGTAGCCGGGGGTGAAGGTGATGCCCGGTCCGCCGTGGCAGCCGGCGCTACCCAGGTACAGCCCCTCGACCGGAATGGGTTGCCCGATGAATCCTCTGGGTCCGGGCCGGTTCTGCCCCACCTGATCCGAGTGCAGCAGCCCGTGACAGTAGTCGCCGCCGGGTGCGGAGAACATCACTCCCATGTGCCTGGGCGTGAAGGTGGTGTGCCGGATGATGCTGCGTTCGAAATTGGGCGCCAGCCGGGTGATCTTGTCGATCACTCGCTGCCCCATCTCGACCTTGGCCTGCCCGTAATCGACGCCGCCCTCGATCGGGAACCACAGCGCGAACGCCGACGCCGCGTGCTTGCCGTCCGGCGCCAGGTCGGGATCGTGCACCGACGGTATCTGCAGCACCAGCGTGGGATCGGCCGGCACGATCCCGCGACGGCAGTCCTCCCATTGCTGCTGAACCTCTTCCGGCGTACAGAAGATGCCGATCGATGCCTGCAGGCTCGGGTCGTTGAGCGCCTCGTACGGCGTCGCGAACTGTGGCGCCTCGTCCAGCGCGAAGTGCATCTGCAGATAACTGCCCCGGTGGTCGATGCGCGCATACCGGTCCCGGATGTCGGCGGGCAGCAGTGCGGGGTCGATCAGGTCGTTGACCGTGGCGTCGGGTGCGATGGCCGAGACGACGATCGGGGCGGACAGCGTATCGCCGGACTCGGTGCGCACGCCGGTCACCCGGCCGGCTGCGATGAGGATCTCGGTGACCTTGGTCCGCAACCGCACTTCACCGCCGGCCGCCTCCAGCACGTGGGTCAGATGCGCGGTGAGCGCGCCGATGCCGCCACGCAGCTTCTTCATCTGCACGAAGTCGCCCTCGGGGATGCCGAGCCCGAAGGCCAGCGCGGCGGCGCTGCCCGGGGTGGACGGGCCGCGATACAGGGTGTTGACCGCCAGCATGGTCATCGAACCCCTGATCGCGCCGTGCTTTTCGCGATCCGGGAAGTAACGGTCCAGCACCTCGGTCACCGAACCGAACAACATGTCGTCGATCGCGGACCGCTCGAATTCGTTTGTGGCGCAGGCATACATCTCGTCGAAGGTCTTGGGCAGGGTGCCCGCCTCGAACCGGCCCAGCGCCCGCGTCGGCGCCTGGGCCCACATCAGCAGTCCCCCCATCCCGGCGACGGCGTCGGCGCCGTGCACCTCGTTGAGGTGGGCGAACATCTTCATCGGGTCGGAATACTGGACCAGCGGATCGTCGCCGATGCCACGCAGCGCGACCGACATGACTTCCAGGTCGACGGTCGGGAGGGCATCCAGCCCCAGTTCGCTGATCACCTGCGCCGAGGTGGGGAACTGCACCGAACCGGCGATCTCGAACTGATACCCGTCGAACAGTTCCACGGTGGCGGCCATCCCGCCGGCGTAGAGCTTGCCGTCCAGGCAGACCGTCCGCAGCCCGGCCCGCTGCAGCAGCACCGCCGCTGTCAGCCCGTTATGCCCGGCGCCGATCACGATCGCGTCGTAGTCACTACCCGTGTCAGACATGGCGACCTCCCGCACCGGAGGCTGTCACGCGGACAAAGTTTTGTCAATTATGACGAAACAGACGGTAACCAGGACGCCCAGGTGTCGTCGAGGCCGGCGCGCACCGTCGCCAGCGCCAGTTGGCTCATCCTGGCGAGTTCGCCGAGC
This sequence comes from Mycobacterium sp. NGS61, assembly GCF_059812325.1. Taxonomy (NCBI): domain Bacteria; kingdom Bacillati; phylum Actinomycetota; class Actinomycetes; order Mycobacteriales; family Mycobacteriaceae; genus Mycobacterium; species Mycobacterium sp. NGS61. The sequence continues at coordinate 310,736 of NZ_JCALCL010000004.1, read as the reverse complement.
GACCGGTCGTCCCCGACCATCCAGGCTTCCATCGCGCCGAACACCGCGGCGGCGATGCAGCGGGCGGTCACGGTGGTCCGCAGTTGAAAATCACGCGGCTGGTCGGCGGCTCGGCTGCGGCGCTGTAGCTGCACCTGGATGGCGTCGGCGAAGTCGGCCTGGACCTCGCGGATGTGGCGCACGATGCGGCCGGGGTCGATCTCGCCACCGCGCAGCGCGGCGATTTTGGTCACCGCTTCCACGTCGTAAGGGAACGCGAAGATGGCTGCCTGCACGGAGTCGATGACGGGTTCGTCGACGGGCCGGGCGTCCAGGGCCGAGCGGAACCAGTTCAGGCCGGTGTAGTCGGCGAACAGCAGGTCGTGCTTGGAACTGAAATGTCGGTAGAAGGTGCGTAGCGAGACACCGGCGTCCGCGGCGATCTGTTCGGCGGAGGTGTCCTGCACGCCCTGGGCCAGGAAACGCACCATTGCGGCCTGGCGCAACGCTTCGCGGGTGCGCTCGCTGCGCACCGTCTGCGCGGGTCTCACCATTTGAGCAAGATACCTGAATTGGTTCTGTCAATATTGACAAAACTTTGACGGCGGGGTGAGACTGCGCCCATGGTGTCGCTCCTCGCCCACGCTGTCCTCGGTATCGCCGTCATCTGGTGGATCGTCAGATCGAATCCTGCGGTCTACGCCAGACCGGCCGCCGGGCCGTCCTTCTCGCCCCTCGAAATCGTGTACTACGTCGTCGGTATCGCCTCGATCGCGCTGGGCTGGTACTTCAACTTCCGCTTCGTCCAGGGTTACGCCCCGCACGGGATCACCGGAGTGCACAACCCCCTCTGGGGTCCCGGCAGCTGGACCCAGTACATCCAGTTGATGTTCGTCAACCCCGCCGCGGGTTCGGCCGGGCAGGACTACACGATCGCCAATGTCATTCTGCTGCCGCTGTTTTCGATCATCGACGGTTACCGGCGCGGCCTCAAGCGGCCGTGGTTGTATTTCGTCAGCAGCCTGTTCACCAGCTTCGCGTTCGCCTTCGCGTTCTACTTCGCCACCATCGAGCGCCAGCACCGCCACCAGCGCGCCGCGGAAAAAGTAGCGGTCTAGGCACTGAGTTCGTCGCTGCGGTATTGGGTGCCGTGGTGACAGATCTGATTACCCCCACGGCGTTTCGCGACATACATGGCGGCGTCGGCCGCACAGATCAGCTCGTTGATCCGGGCCGGAATGTCCAGGGCGGCGGGTACCCGCCGTGCGGTGTCGACCGCAGCCGTACCGAGGCTGGCGGTGATGCCGAAGGGCAGCGCGGCGATGGCGTCGCACAACCGCTGCGCTCGCCGGTCCACTTCGGCCGGCCGCCAGATATCGGCGATGACAAATTCTTCACCGCCCACCCGTGCGATGACGGCGGTGTCGTCGGTGTGCGCCCGCAACGCATGTGCCACCGCGACCAGTGCGGCGTCGCCGGTACTGTGCCCGAACCGATCGTTGAGCTGTTTGAAGCGATCCAGATCGATCACCGTGATCACCAGCTGGCCGGGCAACGGACGGCCCCCTTCCAAGTGTCGCCGGGTGCGCCGATGAAAAGCGCGGCGATTCAACAGCCCGGTGAGCTGGTCGTGCTCGGCCCGCATCGCATCGATGCCGAGCACATGCGCGACGGCCTGGATGCCGAACGGCACCCCGAGGTTGAGCATGATCACCAACGAGAACGCGCCCGCAGCCGAGACAACGCCGTAGATCGGGACCATCAGCCACGCCTCGACGATCCCGGTGGCAGCGGCGACCACGAAGTTGTAGACCATCAGCGGCGCTGCATGGAACAGCGCGATGTAGCCGGCCATCGTGACGAAGGTGGTGCAGGCCAGCATGGCGCCGAGGGGCTCGCTCTGGGCCAGCACGGCCAGCGCGATACTGGCATTGGCCACCAAGGTGAAACACACCGCCTGGGTGCGGGTAGGCCATCGCCACACCCAGAGCAGCGCCCCCGTGGCGGCGGCGGCGGCCGCGACCAGCGCACAGGTTGTCTGAACTGGCCCGCGCGGTCCAGTCGTGCTGAAGAAGGTCACGAAAATCGCGGCGACCAGCGCCAATCCGATCGCCGCGATCGCGGCCCGGGTACGGCCAGCCATCCCGCGCACCTGCAGAAGGAGTCCGAGCTGGTCGTAGTGATCCGGCTGCCGCCACCACGCAGTCAACCAGCCCATGCCGCTCACCTCCCCGCGGATCATAACGACATATCCGCAGCTAGCTGAGGGGTTTGCGCAGTTTAGGCAGGCTCCAGCAGCTCGACCCCGACGTAGGGCACCAGCGCCGCCGGCACCCGCACGCTGCCGTCCGGCTGCTGGTGGTTCTCCAGCACCGCAACCAACCACCGGGTGGTGCCCAACGTGCCATTGAGGGTGGCGGCCACCTGGGGTTTGCCGTTCGCGTCCCGGTACCGAGTCGCCAACCGCCGCGCCTGAAAGGTGGTGCAGTTGGACGTCGACGTCAGTTCGCGGTAGGTGCCCTGGGTCGGTACCCACGCCTCGCAGTCGAACTTGCGCGCGGCCGAGGAGCCCAGGTCGCCGGCGGCCACGTCGATCACCCGGTACGGCACCTCGATGTGCGCCAGCATCTCGCGCTGCCAGCCCAGCAGGCGCTGGTGCTCGGCCTCGGCCTCCTCGGGCCGGCAATAGACGAAGCCTTCGACCTTGTCGAACTGATGTACCCGGATGATGCCGCGGGTGTCCTTGCCGTAGCTGCCTGCCTCCCGACGGAAACACGACGACCACCCCGCATAGCGCAACGGACCGGCGCTCAGGTCGAGGATCTCGCCGGCGTGGTACCCGGCCAGCGGCACCTCCGAGGTCCCCACCAGGTAGAGGTCGTCGGCTTCGAGCCGGTACACCTCGTCGGCGTGGGCACCCAGGAATCCGGTGCCGCTCATCACCTCCGGACGAACCAGCACTGGCGGGATCATCGGGATGAAGCCGTTCTCCACCGCCACCCGCAGTGCGAGTTGCAGCAGACCCAGTTGCAGCAGCGCCCCGCGACCGGTCAAAAAGTAGAACCTGGACCCGGCGACCTTGGCGCCGCGTTGCATGTCGATCAGGCCCAACGACTCGCCGAGTTCCAGATGATCCCTGGGGCTGTCCAACGCCGGGGTTTCGCCGACGACGTCGAGGACGGCGAAGTCGGCCTCGCCACCGGCCGGGACACCGTCGATGACGACATTCGAGATGGCCATGTGGGCCGCGGTGAACGCCGCCTCGGCCGCGACCTGGTCCGCCTCGGCGGCCTTGACCTGCTCGGCGATCTCCTTGGCACGCTGCAAGAAGGCGGGGCGTTCCTCCGGTGACGCCTTGCCCACCGATTTGCTGGCGAGCTTCTGTTCGGCGCGCAACGCGTCCGCGGTCGAGATCGCCGCCCGGCGGGCCGCGTCGGCATTCGCCAGAGCGTCCACCAGCGCGGGGTCTTCACCCCGGCTGAGTTGGGAACGGCGCACGACGTCAGGGTCTTCCCGGAGCAGCTTCAGGTCGATCACGGCCGCAAGACTACTTTTGCCGGCACACCGCGGTCGCAGCAGATCGTCGCAGTTCGCCCCGGGTCTCACATCTGCAACATCGGTAACAGTCCCAGCGCGGTCCTGTCAGAATGGAGCCGATGCTCGATCTGCGAAAGAAACAACCGCCACCCGCCGACGGGCTCGAGGAGTCGCCGGCCGACGAACCGGTGGCCGTCGAGGACTCCGAGGAAGCGGCACCCGCCAGCGAGTCGCCGGAGTCGTCCAGGGGCTTCCGCTGGCCGCGCGGCTTGCAGGCGACCGCGACCCGGCGGGCCCTGCTGCTCACCGCGCTGGGCGCCCTGCTGATCGCCGGACTGGTGACCGTACTTCCGTCGGTGGGCAGCGGGGGACGCCTCGCCGGTTACCTCAACAGCGATCCCGCCCCCAGCACCGGCTCCAAGAGCAACGGGGCGTTCAGCCGGGCCGACAGTGGCGACTGCCTGAACTGGCCGGACGGCACTCCGGAATCCGCGTCCATCGTCAGCTGCGCCCAGGACCACCGTTTCGAGGTCGCCGAAGCCGTGGACCTGCGCACCTTCCCCGGATCGGAATACGGGCCCAGCGCCGCTCCCCCGTCCCCGGCGCGGATCCAGCAGATCAACACCGAGCAGTGCGAGCCGGCGGTGCGCCGCTACCTGGGCCCCAAGTTCGACCCGAACAGCAAGTTCACCGTGAGCATGCTGTGGTCGGGTGACCGGGCCTGGCGTCAGGCGGGCGAACGCCGCATGCTGTGTGGACTGCAATTGCCCGGCCCGAACAACCTGCAGGTCGCGTTCAAGGGCAAGGTCGCCGACATCGACCAGTCCAAGGTCTGGCCCGCTGGCACCTGTGTGGGCATCGACTCGGCCACTAACCAACCGGTCGACGTTCCGGTCGACTGCACGGCGCCGCATGCCATGGAAGTCACCGGCACCGTGAACCTCGCCGAGAGGTTCCCCGACGCGTTTCCCGCCGAGGCCGACCAGGACGGGTTCATCAAGGACACCTGCACCCGGATGACCGACGCCTACCTGGCGCCGGTCAAGTTGCGCACCACCACGTTGACCCTGATCTATCCGACCGTGTCGTTGCCCAGCTGGGCGGCCGGCAGCCGCGAGGTCGCCTGCAGCATCGGCGCCACGCTGGGCAACGGCGGCTGGGCGACGCTGCTCAACAGCGCCAAGGGCCCGCTGCTGATCAACGGCCAGCAACCGGTGCCGCCACCCGACATCCCGCAGGAGCGACTCACCCTCCCGCAGATCCCCGTGCAGGTGCCCAGCCAACCGTCGTCGGCACCCACGCAACAACAGCAGGCACCCACCGCCCCGCCGGGCAATCAGCACCTGCCCAACCAGCAGCCCGTGGTGACGCCCACCCGGGCCCCCTCCTCACCGGCCACCCAGGCTCCGCCGGCCCAGGCTCCCCCGCCGGTGGACGGAGGCGGACCGCCGCCGGCCCCGGCACCCGACGGTCCGGCGCCCGCCGAGCCGCCCCCGAGCTGACCGACGTGGCCGTCCGGATGGACCCGCAGCGATTCGACGAACTGGTCTCCGACGCCCTCGACCTGATTCCCGCCGAGCTGACGGCGGCGATGGACAACGTCGTCGTCCTGGTCGCCGACCGCCATCCCGACGACGACGACTTGCTCGGCCTCTATGAAGGGGTGGCGCTGACCGAGCGGGATTCGGACTACGCCGGTGCGCTGCCGGACACCATCACGATCTACCGCGACGCGCTGCTGGACGTCTGCGAATCCGACGACGACGTGGTCGACCAGGTCGCGATCACGGTGATCCACGAGATCGCCCACCACTTCGGGATCGATGACGACCGGCTCGACGAGCTGGGCTGGGCTTGACTTTCTGGCCGTTGATTCGGCGGGGTGTCCGACGTTTGTCGGCACCCGGTGTTATGAACGACGTATGACCGCTGGCTGCCGCGACTGCCGGGCAGGCTTGGACCACTGCCACGGCACCTTGATCGTCCACTCACTGGCCCGCTCGGAATGCACCGAGAACGACTGTGCGATACCCGAGTTGTTCACGCACGCCTTCGTGGTCGACTGCGATGCGGTCGGCTGCGCCTGCGCGCAGGCCGACGATGTCGGCAGATCAGCCCATTGGATCGGGGCCTGACGCGGTACTGGCCTGGCAGGCCTGCCCGACGGGCGTGTCCGGCGTCTCCGGGTAGAACGGCGGGGTGCTCACACCCCACTGAACACAGCTCCACCGCCCGTCGGTGATCGGAGTCAATACCACCGACTCGGCGTTGTTGAGCGGATTGTCCAGCACGAACGAGCCGTCCACGCCGGCCAGCACAGCCGCGGCCAGCCGGATCGCCGCGCCGTGGCTGACCACCACGATGTCGCCGTCCCAGGCGTCGTCGTCCAGATAACGCATTCGCAGATCGGTGAGCACCGGCACATACCGGTCCAGCACGTCGTGGGCGGTCTCGCCGCCGGGCAGCGCCACGTTCAGCTCGCCCCGGTGCCAGCGCCGGTAGGTGGCGTTGAATTCGGCGATCGCCTCGTCGTCGCTGCGATTCTCCAGTTCGCCGACCTGTACCTCGTGGATGCCGGTCAGCTCGAGCGTGGCCAGGTCGAGTTCAGCACCGATCACCGCGGCTGTTTCCGACGCCCGGACGGCGACCGAGTGCGCCAGGATGGCCGGGGGGCGCCGCGCGGCCCAGCCGCTGCGCGCGAATGCGCGCGCCTGGTCGCGGCCCAGCGGGGTCAACGCCGCCCCCGGGGGCAGCGTGTCCAGCCGGCGCTCGACATTGCCGAAGGACTGGCCGTGGCGCACCAACACCAGCCGGCCACTCATGGTGCTCCCTCGCCTCGGCCGGCGCGCAATCGCGCGAGCCAGCGCGACGCCTCGTCCGACACCGGTGGCAGCACCCCCGCAGGCTGGCCCGTCGGCCAGGAACCCAGATAGCGCACATCAGCACAACGGCGGTGCAGCGCCTTGAGTGCCTCGGCGACGGCGTCGTCTTCGAGGTGACCCACACAGTCGACGAAGAACATGTAGGTGCCCAGCCCGGTACGGGTGGGCCGGGATTCGATGCGGGTCAGGTCGATGCCGCGAATCCCGAACTCGGTCAGCGCCATCAGCAGGGCGCCCGGCGCGTTCTGCACCCGCAACACCACCGACGTCCGGTCGGCCCCGGTACGGGCCGGCGGCGGCCCCGGCGGTCCGATCAGCACGAACCGGGTGCGCGCACCGGACTCGTCGACCACCCCGTCCGCCAGGGTCGGCAGTGACCAGTGCGCGGCAGCCAGCGGTGAGGTCACCGCGGCGTCGACCCGGCCTTCGGCCACCTGCCGGGCGGCGTCAGCGTTCGAATACGCGGGTCGCTGGTCGACGCCGGGCAGCTGCGCGGTGAGCCATCGCCGCACCTGCGCCGCGGCGACCGGGAACGCCGCCAACGTCCGGACGTCGGCCGCGTCGAGGCCCGGCCGGACCACGATGGAGAAGGCCACCTCCAGCGTGGTCTCGGCGAAGATCTGCAGCGGCGATCCAATGGCCAGGCTGTCCAGGGTGGGCGCCAGGGATCCGTCGATCGAGTTCTCGATCGGGGCGCACGCATAGTCGGCGGTGCCGTCGCGCACCGCGTCCAGCGCGGCCGGGGTGCTCTCGACCGGCAGCCTCGTTGCCCTGTCAGACCCGGGGATCAACCCGGTGTCGGCGATTCGGAGCAGCGCAGCCTCGGTGAAAGTTCCTTCCGGTCCGAGGTAAGCGATGCGGGCCACAGAGACAACCCTAACGGCGCGTCGGCGTGGGTCACCGACTCTTGCGAGTTACCCGACCCTAAGTTACCTTAGGCTTACCTAAAACTACGGAGGTAACTGTGCTACCGGTCACACACCCTACGCCCACCACGGCAGAGCGCATTCGCAGCGCCTGCGTCCGGGCCGGGGGCGCGCTGTTGGCGGTCGAGGATGCCGATCCGGTGTCCACGCCCATGCACCACCTGCTGTACGACGGCACGTTCGCCGTCGCAGTTCCCAGCAGCATGCCGGAATGCCAGGTGGAGTCCGGGTCGCAGGCACTGCTGGAACTGACCGACTACGCGCCGTTGCCGGTGCGGGAGCCGGTCCGGTCGCTGGTCTGGGTGCGTGGCCGGCTGCACCGGATCCCCCCCGGCGCGGTGGCCAAACTGTTGGACCTGATCGCCACCGAAAATCCGAACCCCGCGCTGCTGCAGGTCCAGACGCCGAAATCCGCTCCGCCCAGTGCGGACGATGTCAGCTACACCCTGCTGCGCCTGGAGATCGATTCGGTGGTGGTCACCGACGCGACCGGCGCCGAGCCCGTGAGCGTCGCCGATCTGCTGACGGCACGCCCCGACCCGTTCTGCGAGATCGAGTCCACGCTGCTGTGGCATCTGGCCACCGCCCACAACGACGTCGTCGCGCGGCTGGTGTCGCGGCTACCGGCGCCATTGCGGCGCGGACATGTCCGTCCGCTGGGACTGGACCGTTACGGCGTACGGTTCCGCGTCGAAGGCACCGACGGGGACCGCGACATCCGGTTGCCGTTTCACAAGCCGGTGGACGACATGAGCGGTCTCAGCCAGGCAATCCGCGTCCTGATGGGCTGTCCGTTCGTCAACGGGTTGCGCGCGCGCCAATAACGCCGCCGGTTCGCTACCCCCGCGGGTGCCCGCCCCGTAAGTTGTCCCGGGTGAACGGGGATCGACCAGCGCAGCGACCGATTCAGCCGGAAGCTGCCCCGGTGTTGCGCCGCCGACCCCTGCCGCCCGCGGTGACGCCGCCCCCGCCGGCCGCGCCGCGACGGCCCCCGCCGGCCGCGCCCAGCCCCCCGCGACCACGCCGCACATCCGGACGCCGCTGGTTCCGGACGCTGGCGCTGGTCCTGCTGATCGTGTCGCTGCTGGTGGTTGCCGGTGTGCTGGGCCTGACCCTCTGGTTCGACTCCGCAGTGCACCGCGCGACCGTGCTGGTCGACTACCAGGAGCGGCCGACTCCCGGCCGCGGCACCAACTGGTTGCTCGTCGGCTCCGACAGCCGCCAGGACCTGACCGCCGAACAGCAGCAGGACCTCGCCACCGGAGGCGACGTGGGCTCCGGCCGCACCGACACGATCATGCTGGTCCACCTCCCCGGCTTCGGGTCCGGGAGTCCGGCCACGCTGATCTCCATCCCGCGCGATTCCTATGTGCCGATTCCCGGCCACGGCCGCGACAAGATCAATGCCGCATTCGCGATGGGCGGTGCGGCGTTGCTGGCGCAGACGGTCGAACAGGCCACCGGCCTGCGCCTCGACCACTACGCGGAAGTGGGTTTCGGCGGATTCGCCGAACTGGTCGACGCGCTCGGTGGCGTGACTGTGTGCCCCGCCGAGCCGATCAGCGATCCACTGGCCGGCCTGGACCTGCCGGCCGGGTGCCAACAACTGCACGGCCGCAGCGCGCTGGGCTACGTGCGGTCCCGGGCCACCCCGCGGGCGGATCTGGATCGAATGGTCCATCAACGGCAGTTCATGTCCGCGGTGCTGCAACGCGCCGGTAGCCCGGCGGTGTGGCTCAACCCCTGGCGCTGGTACTCGGTGCCGCGCGCCGCAGCCGCCGCCCTGACGGTGGACCGCGGCGACCACGCCTGGGACCTGGCCCGACTCGGCTGGGCGCTGCACGGCCGCACCACGGCCACGACCGTGCCGATCGGCGAGTTCAGCGACAGCGGTGCCGGCTCGGTGGTGGTGTGGAATCGCGACGCGGCCCGCGCCCTGTTCGACGCGCTGTCCACCGATGCACCGGTGCCGACGTCCGCGCTGGACCCGCAGCCGTGAATCCGTCCGGCCGAACCGCGGTTCAGCCGCCGTTGTCGGCCGCGGTGTCCAGCCACGCCTTGGTGCGCCCGGGATGGTTGGTGGCGATCCAGGCCACCCCGACCTCCCGGCAGAACTCGACGTCGGCACGCTCGTCGACGGTCCAGCAATACACCGAGCGGCCTTGCGCGGCCGACCGGTCGACCAGCTGGGGGTAGTCGCGCAACGCCGCCAGCGACGGTCCGACCGCCGTCGCACCCACCGCGGTGGCCGCGCTGCTCGTCAGGTAGCGACCCGTCTTGCCCAGTAGCACCGTCGGCAACATCGGTGCGGCGCGCCGGATCCGCCACACCGCGGCGGCAGAGAACGACATCACCACCGCCCGGGACCGGTCCGCGGAGGCTGGGGCGGCGATGCCGAAGCGGTGCAGCAGCGCCAGCAGCTTGCTCTCCACCAGCGAGCCGTAGCGCACCGGATGCTTGGTCTCGATGAAGATCTTCACCGGCCGGTGCCAGTCCAGCACCAGCCCCACCAGCGCGTCCAGGGTCAGCAGGCTGGTGTCGCCGTGCGCGCCGTCCGAGCGCCAGCTGTCGTGCCAGGCGCCGTAGTCGAGCTCGCGCATTTCGGCCAGCGTCGCAGTACTCACCGGGCCCTCCCCCGAGGAGGTGCGGTCCAGACGGCGGTCGTGCACGCAGACCAGGTGACCGTCGCGGGTCAGCCGCACGTCGCATTCCACGCCGTCGGCGCCCTCTCTGAGGGCCTGATCGTAAGCGGCCAGCGTGTGCTCCGGACGGACAAATGATGCACCGCGGTGGGCCACCACGAAGGGGTGCCCGGCGAGGACCTCATCCGCCCGCGTCATGCGCTTATGCCGCCGGTTCCTGTCCCTCTGGCTCGACCGCTGCGGGCTGGTGCGGCGGATCGGGTTCGACGATCAGCCAGCGGTGGATCGGTCGCTCGACCGGCTTGCGCTCGAAACCTTCGAACACCCGCGCCACCGCGGCCACCGTGATCGCCGCGACGAGGTAGCCGACCACCACCATGATGTTGTTGTTCGCGATGCCCTGGGCGTCGCTGGAGAGCGATGTCGCGATGGTGAACACCGAGACGGCGTAACTGACGACCCAGGCCAGCCACCAGAAGGTGAGCGGCTTGCGCACCCGGTCGTAGTGATCCTCGACCAGGGCGAGTTCGATGACGTACACCGGCGCCAGCACCAGGTTGGCGAACGGCAGCAGGCAGCCGGCCCAGATCCGGCGCGGCGAGCGGTGCTCGGTCAACCCGTGGTGGGCGAACGCCGCAGCCCGGCGGGCGATCAGCCAGCGGACCAGCACCGCGAAGCAGCCCGACAGCGCGACCAGGGCGGCCACGCTGGCGGCGATGCCCAGCCAGTCCGCGGCACCGGCCACCAGGGAGTTGAGCAGCGCGTTGCGGTTGTAGATCAGCAACCCGTAGCGCACCGCGTACATCAGCGCCGCGCCGGCGAGCACCAGTTGCGTGGCGAACATGACCACGCGCACCACGTCCGCCTTCGGGCCCGCCTTGGCCGGGGCCTCGGACGTAGCCGGGACCAGCTGCGGCACCCGGTCGGTCAGGCCCCAACGGGGAACCGCGGTATAGCGCGGGGTGGGACCGAGCGGGCGGCGGCCCCTGCGCATCGGGGGCGCGGCGCCCGGACGCACCGCTATCCAGCGGAAACCGGGTGGGAGGCGGGGTGGAGTGCGCGGCGCGACGGGAGCGGCGGGCAGCTGCGGTGCGACCGGCGGACGCCACCCGGAATCCGCGGCTGCCGCGTCCGGCAGCGGCGCCATCAGGGCACCTCGACAACGGGGGCACCACATGCGCTGGCGTTCGCGCACGTTCCACCGGGTGCCGCACTGGGAGCACACCTGAATCACCGCACCAGCGTAACCGGGGGGCTGCGGGGTCGCCGCCCGGTGAGTGACGCAGGCCACAGCTAAAAATGGCTATCCACAGTTTCCACAGGTTTATCCCCAGCTGGGCGGACCGGCAGCGGGCGCTTCTATCGGCCAGCATTGGCCGTGACTGTGGATAACATTGCGATAACAACGGGCGCGATAGACAGGCCCGGAAGTGGTCAGAGCGAATACACCGACGAGTACTGGTACCCGGATGCGCGACGGTCCAAACGTGCCTCTTCGCATTCGCGTAGGTTTTGCTACCTGTGCGCGTGGCGTATGATCGCGAGCGCGACAATGATTGTGACTCACCTCACTGACGGTTCCGGCAACGCGAGGTGAACATGCAGTTTGGAAGGCGTTCGATGGCGACACATTCGTTCGGCCCGGGCTCTACCCAGTCGAGTTCGTACTCGGGGTCACCCGTGTGGAATCACGCCTACGTCGTCGCTGCCCTGCGTGCCGGTTTGATCGCGCTGGCGCTGCTCAGCATCTTGGCGCTGATCGCGCTGTCCTGAGCCCGGGATCCGCAGAAACCGTTCGGGCATCCTTGCGGCATCCGCAGTCTTGGAGCAGGGTTGAATGGGTGAGGCCGCCGCGCGGCGGGATCGCGCGAACTACACGTCAGATGAGTCGCTCATCGAGGAAGGAATGCCGTGGCTGAATACACCCTGCCCGACTTGGACTGGGACTACGCAGCACTGGAACCGCACATCTCGGGTCAGATCAACGAGATCCACCACAGCAAGCACCACGCCACATACGTCAAAGGTCTCAATGACGCGGTCGCCAAGCTCGAGGAGGCCCGCGCCAAGGACGACCACTCCGCGATCTTCCTGAACGAGAAGAACCTCGCCTTCCACCTGGGCGGTCACGTCAACCACTCCATCTGGTGGAAGAACCTGTCCCCCAACGGCGGTGACAAGCCGACCGGTGACCTCGCCGCGGCCATCGACGACCAGTTCGGATCGTTCGACAAGTTCCGCGCCCAGTTCAGTGCAGCAGCCAACGGTCTGCAGGGATCCGGCTGGGCGGTGCTGGGCTACGACACTCTGGGTGGCCGGCTGCTGACCTTCCAGTTGTACGACCAGCAGGCCAACGTGCCGCTCGGCATCATCCCGCTGCTGCAGGTCGATATGTGGGAGCACGCGTTCTACCTGCAGTACAAGAACGTCAAAGCGGACTACGTCAAGGCGTTCTGGAACGTCGTGAACTGGGCCGACGTTCAGGACCGGTACGCCGCTGCCACCTCGAAGAGTTCGGGGCTGATCTTCCCCTGATCGGCTGACACCACGGCAGGGCGTCGCGCGGCAACGCGCGGCGCCCTTGTCGTTGCGGCTGCGCAGTTGCGCGCCGTGTCGAGTTGCACGGCGTCAAAACCCCGCGCATCCTTGGATATTCGAGCTACATTTCAGCTGCGGTGCTGTTGCGATTTTTCGAGCTACCAACGTGGTTACTTCGGGTGGAGGCGGTTCGGAGGACAAGATGGACGCTGGGTCCGGTTCACCTATCGGGGTTGCCCCCTTTCATTCTCGTGGCGACCTGAAGGGGTTCGTGATCTCAGGGCGATGGCCCGATTCCACCAAGGAATGGGCGCAGCTGCTGATGGTCGCGGTCCGGGTCGCGTCATTGCCCGGGTTGCTGTCCACCACAACCGTTTTCGGCGCACGCGAAGAATTGCCCGACGAACCCGAACCGGGCACCGTCGGCTTGGTCCTGGCCGAGGGTACGGTTTTCGGCGACAAGGCCATCCAGCCGGGCTATTTCGCGGAACACCAGCCGCCCGCCCTGCTGATGTTGCACCCGCCCTCGGAGACCATGCCGTCGTTGCCGGAGTGCAAAGGCGCCGCGTCCGGCTGTGTGCTGCTGCCCGGGCTGCCTTACCTGGGGTTGGAACACCGGGCGGCATGGGTCGAGGCGGAGGCCGACGGCACCGTCACCTCGATGGTGAGCCGGGTCGGGGTCGACCCGATCAGCCACCCGGACACCGCCATCCTGGCCATGCTGCTCGCCGCCTGACGGCGCGGCCCCGGCGTCGCGGGACCGCGGCGCAAACTCTGCGGCGCTGACCGCACCCGTCCCGGCGGTTCCCCGAACAGACGCGCACGCCGACCACCCGGGTCCGGTGCGTCGAGGCCCGGGCGCGGACCGCACCGGTGGTCTTGCCGCGGCGTCCCGCGGCCCTGCCAGCAGGTGTGTACCGGGCGCCCCACGCCCCTGCGCGGCACCGGGCAGCAAAGTGATCAGCCGAAACGTTCGCGCCGGCCGCTGGTTGCCCGAGATCGGCGGGGCGCGTCGCTGCAGGACTGATCGCGCTGTACTTCGCGCGCGCGCGGACGGCAGCGCTGCGCCCGTTCTGAGCGTGTATTCTGCGGATAACCTGTGAAATCCGGTCAATTCATGGACACCTGACCCAATCGTTTGGATGCTCGTCGGGGGTGTCCTGCATGGTCGCCCGGAGTGCTGGTTCCGAATACGCCCACGTTTGCACTTGGTTGTTGGCTGACAACGTCGCTACCATGATCAGCAAATACCTAGTGATAACCGATTGGTCCGATTGCCCCGGTGGAGGTCATATCGATGAGCACGACGTTCGCTGCCCGCCTGAACCGCCTGTTCGACACGGTGTATCCACCTGGCAGGGGGCCGCACACCTCCGCGGAGGTGATCGCCGCGCTCAAGGCGGAGGGCATCACGATGTCGGCTCCCTACCTCTCGCAGCTACGTTCCGGCAACCGCACGAACCCGTCGTCCGCGACCATGACAGCGCTGGCCAACTTCTTCCGCATCAAGCCGGCCTACTTCACCGACGACGACTACTACGAAAAGCTCGATAAGGAGTTGCAGTTCTACGCGTCGGTGCGGGACGACGGTGTTCGCCGTATCGCGATTCGCGCGCACGGCCTGCCGGTGGAGGCTCAACAAAAGGTGCTGGACCGGATCGAGGAGCTCCGCCGCGCCGAAGGCCTCGGCTCCTAGCTGACCTGGCGGACCGCCGGCAGCCTGCTCGGATTAGGGTTGGCCCAGAGCTCGCGCGCACACGCGATAGCCCACGAGAGATAGCGGGAGGCGGCCGGGAATGGGCCTGTTCGGCAAGCGAAAGAGCCGCGCGACACGTCGCGCCGAAGCCCGCGCCATCAAGGCCCGCGCCAAGCTGGAAGCCAGGTTGGCGGCCAAGAACGAAAGACGCCGCATCAAGACGGCCCAGAAGTCCGCTGACAAAGCGTTCAAGGCCCAACTGAAGGCCCAGAAGGACAGCGACCGGGCGGCGTTGAAGGTCGCCGAAACCGAGTTGAAGGCAGTGCGCGAAGGCAAGCTGTTGTCGCCCACCCGGATTCGCCGCACGTTGACGGTGTCTCGCCTACTGGCCCCGATATTAATGCCGCTGATCTACCGCGCGGCCGTCGCGGCCCGCGGGTTGATCGATCAGCGGCGTGCCGACCGGCTCGGGGTCCCGCTGGCGCAGATCGGGCAGTTCTCCGGCCACGGTGCCCGGTTGTCGGCGCGCATCGCGGGCGCCGAGCAATCGCTGCGCAGCGTGCAGGCTAAGAAGCCGAAAGACCCGGAGACCAAACAGTTCGTCGCGGCGATCAGTGAACGGCTCGCCGAATTGTCGTCGGCAGTCACCGCCGCAGAGCACATGCCGACGCAGCGGCGCCGCGCTGCGCACGCTGCCATCTCCTCGCAACTCGACGGCATCGAGTCCGACGTCCTGGCCCGTCTCGGGCTGGGCTGACACCGGTGGTGTCGATATTGTCGCGGCTGAGTCTGCTGTGCGCCGTGCTGGCGGCCATCGCGATGTTGACGGCCGGCGGTGCGGCGGCCCAGCCCGCTCTGACCACGGCCACCGCTACCGACCCGAGTTGGGTGTCCGCCCGTGACCCCGACGCCGACATGCCGATCTGGCCATTTGCGGCCGGGACGGTCGCGGCCGTCGGCGTCGCCGCCATCTGGGCGACGCGGCGCAGGCCGTAGCCGGTCCCGGCCCGGCTGGCATGATGGGACCCTGAGCGACCCCGTACGCGTACGCAACGAAATGCTGCAAAGGAGCGGCCGCATGGCAGATCCGCAGGACCGACCCGAGGGCGAAGCCGCCGCCACGCCACCGGCCAAGAAGCAGCCGGCCAAGAAGGCGCCCGCCAAGAAGGCACCGGCCAAGGCCACCAAGGCGCCCGCCAAGAAGGCGCCCGCCAAGAAAGCCCCGGTCAAGAAGGCGGCCGCCAAGAAGATCGCACCCGCGCCGGAACCGGTCGAGGCACCGGCGGCGCCGCCCGTGGACCTGCCGCAGCACGCCGAAACCAACGGACAGCTGGCCGCTGCGAAAGATGTTGCGGCGCAGGCAAAGTCGACTGTCGAGCGGGCCCGTAACCCGCTGCCCGCCGACGAGCCCGCACCGTCTTCGCTGCAGTCGCCCGTCCCGTATGCGGTGGCGCTCGCCCTGAGCCTGCTGGCGCTGTTGTTGGTCCGCCAATTGCGCCGCCGTTGACAGCGCCCGTGTCCTTTCAGCCGACGGCCGATCTGGTGGACGACATCGGTCCCGATGTGCGTAGCTGCGACCTGCAATTCCGCCAGTTCGGTGGCCGGACGCAGTTCGTCGGTCCGATCAGTACCGTGCGCTGCTTCCAGGACAACGCGCTGTTGAAGTCGGTGCTGTCGCAGCCGGGCGCGGGCGGGGTGCTGGTGGTCGACGGCGACGGTTCCCTGCATACCGCGCTGGTGGGTGATCTGATCGCGGAGCTGGCCCGATCCAACGGCTGGGCGGGGCTGATCGTCAACGGCGCAGTGCGCGATTCCGCCGCGCTACGCGGGATCGACATCGGCATCAAAGCGCTGGGCACCAACCCCCGCAAGAGCAGCAAGAACGGCACCGGTGAGCGCGATGTCGAGGTGACGTTGGGCGGGGTGACTTTCGCGCCAGGTCACCTGGCCTACAGCGACGACGACGGCATCGTCGTCGTCGCAGCAGGAGAACATCCGCTGCCGGGTTGAGGCCGTCGCCAGGTGTGCGGCCGGCCGGAATCCGCTGCGTCGACATGCTGTCGACTATCTCAACGCGGTGTAAGCTGCCCGCGTGGCGACCTTCTCCGGCACCAAGACTGCGCTCCCCCGCGGCCGGCGCGGTGCACGACCCTCGGGAGACGACCGCGAACTGGCCATCCTGACCACCGCCGAGGGACTGCTGAAGGGCAGGTCGCTGGCGGACATCTCTGTCGACGATCTGGCCAAAGGCGCCGGAATCTCCCGCCCGACGTTCTATTTCTACTTCCCGTCCAAAGAAGCTGTCCTGCTGACACTGCTGGACCGCGTGGTCAAGAAGGCCGATACCGCGCTGCAGGGACTCTCCGACAAGTTGGCCGAGGACGGGGACAACCGGTGGCGGACCGGCGTCGCCGTGTTCTTCGAGACGTTCGGTGCGCACAAAGCGGTGACGCGCGCCAGCATGGCCGCCCGCGACACCAGTCCTGAGATCCGGGAACTGTGGTCGACGTTCATGCAGAAGTGGATCACCTTCACCGCGCTGGGCATCGAGGCCGAACGCGATCGCGGAGCGGCGCCCCGAACTCTGCCCAGTGACCAACTGGCTACCGCGCTCAACCTGATGAACGAGCGGACATTGTTCGCGTCGTTCGCCGCCGAGGCGCCGTCGGTGCCGGAAGAGAATGTGCTGGACACGCTGGTCCACATCTGGGTCAGCAGTATCTACGGCGAGCGCCGGTAGCCCGGCTCCGCCGGCGCGCGGGCTCACCACCCTGTCGGTGCCCCGTGCGAACATATGTTCGTGCGGTGTGAGGCGTCCATCCTGCATGCGGACCTGGATTCGTTCTATGCGTCCGTCGAGCAGCGCGACGACCCGGCACTGCGGGGCCGCCCGGTGATCGTCGGGGGCGGCGTGGTGCTGGCCGCCAGCTATGAGGCCAAGGCCTACGGAGTGCGCACCGCGATGGGCGGGGCGCAAGCCCGGCGGCTGTGCCCACACGCCGTGGTGGTGCCGCCGCGGATGCGCGCCTACTCCCAGGCCAGCGACGACGTGTTCCGAGTGTTCGGCGATTGCAGCCCGATCGTGGAGCCGTTGTCGGTGGACGAGGCCTTCCTCGACGTCCACGGGCTCGGCCGGGTCAGTGGGACCCCGGTGCAGATCGCGGCGCGACTGCGCGCCGATGTGCGCGAGCGGGTGGGTCTGCCCATCACCGTCGGGATCGCGCGCACCAAATTCCTGGCCAAGGTGGCCAGTCAGGAAGCCAAACCGGACGGGCTGCTCCTGGTGGCACCCGATCAGGAGCTGGCCTTCCTGCATCCGCTGCCGGTGCGGCGACTGTGGGGTGTGGGCGCGGTGACCGCGGACAAGCTGCGCGCGCACGGCATCACCACGGTGGCCCAAGTGTCCGAGCTCAGCGAATCGATGCTCGGGTCCATGGTCGGGCACGCGATGGGCCGCCAGCTCTACGCGCTGTCCCGCAACATCGACCGCCGCCGGGTGAACACCGGGGTGCGGCGGCGATCGGTCGGCGCCCAACGCGCGCTGGGCCGCGCCGGTGCCACCATGTCACCCGCCGAGGTCGATGCTGTGGTGGTCAATCTGATCGACCGGATCACCGGCCGGATGCGCGCCGCCGGACGCACCGGACGCACGGTGGTGCTGCGACTGCGGTTCGACGACTTCGGTCGGGTGACACGGTCCCAGACCATGCCGTGGGCTACCGCCGCCACGCAGCCGATCCTGGCCACAGCGCGGCGACTCGTGACGGCAGCGGATCCGTTGATTGCCGAAAAGGGTTTGACGCTCATCGGTTTCGCCGTTTCGGGCATCGACCGCAACGGCACCGAACAGCTGGCCTTGCCCTTCGCCGGCCATTCTGTGTCAGTCGATGCCGCGGTGGACGAAGTCCACCGTCGCTACGGCAGGTCCGCACTCACCCGCGCGGTGCTGGTCGGCCGCGACCCTGGGCTGGAAATGCCGCACCTCCCGGATTGACGGCCGGGCGCCGGCGTTTGTATTCGTTCCGGCCATGTCACCCGTCGCCGGTAAGTTGCCAGGCATGCGCATTACTTCGATTCTTCAGGTCGGCGTGGTTCTCGCCGGCAGTGTCGCGGTGTGGTTCGCGGTCCCGGCTGCCCACGCCGACTGTCAGGACGGTGCGGTCACGCCGGCATCGGGCGGCACGTATTCGCTCTGCTCCGGGGGTCAATGGACGCATGTGGACCGGCAACTTTGCGTCGACTATCCACAGTCGCAGTATTGTCCGGCGGCGTCGCGCACCCCGTCGTCCACTCCGTCCTCGTCGACATCGGCCAGTCCGTCACCCGCCGCCACGCCACCCGCGGTTCCATTGCCGCCGACCGATGTCAATCTGCCTAATCCGCCGAATGCACCCGGAGTCGGTTGCACCTGGGTCAACGGTTACACGAAGAAGAACGGGACTCACGTGAACGGCTATTGGCGATGCTGAGGACCAGCTTCAGGACCTAGTCCACTCCAGTAATCGTTCCACTGGCCAGGTGTTGACGATGCGCTCGGCGTCGATACCGGCGTCCAAGGCCCGCTGCGCGCCGTAGCCGAGGAAGTCCAACTGGCCGGGTGCGTGCGCGTCGGTGTCGATGCTGAACACACAGCCCATGTCCCGGGCCAGCTCGAGCAGCCGCGTCGGTGGATCCCGCCGTTCGGGTCGCGAGTTGATCTCAACGGCGGTGCCGTGCTCGAGACAGGCAGTGAACACCTTCTCTGCGTCGAACTTCGATTCCGGCCGGATCCCGCGCCCGCCGGAGACCAGTCGCCCTGTGCAGTGGCCCAGTACGTCGGCGTGACCGTCGGACACGGCACGCACCATGCGCCGGGTCATCGCGCCGGCATCCATGGACAGCTTCGAGTGCACGCTGGCCACCACGATGTCCAGGCGGTCGAGCAATTCGGGCTCCTGGTCCAGGCTGCCGTCGTCAAGGATGTCGACCTCGATGCCGGTCAGGATTCGCATCGGCGCGAACCGGTCCCGCAGCTCGTCGATCACATCGAGCTGCTTACGCAACCGGTCCGGGGACAGCCCGTTGGCGATCGTCAGCCGCGGCGAATGATCGGTCAGCGCACAGTATTCGTGGCCCAGCGCCGCGGCGGCCGCCATCATCTCCTCGATCGGCGCGGAACCGTCCGACCAGTTCGAATGCAGATGCAGATCTCCCCGGAGCGCCGCACGTATCTCGCCACCGCCGAGATCCTCTGCGCTAGAACGCAATTCGACGAGTTGTTCGGGTACATCGCCGGCCCAGGCCTGCGCGATCACCTTGGCGGTTTTGGGCCCGATTCCCGGGATCGACTGCCAGCTGTTGTCCTGGCCGTGGCGCTCCAGCGTGGCCTCGTCGAGCTTCTCCAGAATGTCGGCGGCATTGCGGTAGGCCATGACCCGTCGGGAATCCTGACGGCTTCGGTCCTTGTAGTACGCGATCTCGCGCAGCGCGGCCACCGGGTCCATCAGAGCAGTTGCTTCACCACAAAGCCGGCGAGTACCACGGCGAAACCGCCCATCTCCCCGACGATCAGCAGGGTCATCGCCAATCGTGTACCCGGCACGGGCGGCTCGAACTGGTTCTCCGTGTCGCGTCGCGCGCCGTGCAGGATGTAGCTGGCTATGGCGGCCACGAAGAAGAACACCGCCACGCCGGTCGCGGCAAGGTTCACCCAGGCCGGCCACGCGCTGAGTTCGACGAACACCGCGAACAACAGCGTGGCGAAGCTGTACAGCAGCGCCGCGCGGTGCGCGATGTCGACGTACGGGTGCGCGCGGTGCTCTTCGGACACCATGACCTGCTGGTACTTCCACACTCCGAGGCCCAGTGCCAACAGGAAGATCAGGCCCGCCGCTAGCAGGGTGAGTGTGGTGTCGAGTCCGAGGGTCATCGTTCGGACGAGTCTAGTTGCCGGACTACCTTCGGACTCATGCGATTCGCCTTCAAGACCTCACCGCAGAACACCACCTGGTCGGACATGCTGGCTGTCTGGCAGGCCGCCGACGACATCGACGTCTTCGAGTCCGGCTGGACCTTCGACCACTTCTATCCGATCTTCTCCGACTCCACCGGTCCGTGCCTGGAAGGGTGGACCACGCTGACGGCGCTGGCCCAGGCCACCACGCGGCTACGGCTGGGCACCCTGGTCACCGGTATCCACTACCGCCACCCCGCGGTGCTGGCCAACATGGCCGCCACTCTCGACGTCATCTCCGGTGGGCGGCTCGAGTTGGGTATCGGCGCCGGCTGGAACGAAGAGGAGTCGGGCGCGTACGGGATCGAACTGGGCGGTCTCAAAGAGCGTTTCGACCGGTTCGAGGAGGCCTGCCAGGTGCTGGTCAGCCTGCTCAGTCAGGAGACGACCACCTTCGACGGCAAGTTCTACCAACTCAGGGACGCCCGCAACGAGCCGAAGGGACCGCAGCGGCCGCACCCGCCGATCGCCATCGGGGGCAGCGGAGAGAAGCGGACCCTGCCGATCACTGCGCGCTATGCGCAGCACTGGAACTTCGCCGGCGGCACCGCCGAGGAGTTCGCCCGCAAACGCGACGTGCTGCATGCGCGCTGTGCCGACATCGGACGGGACCCGACAGAAATCACGCTCTCGGCGCACCTGGGATTGGGGTCCGACCGCGACTACCACCAGGTGATCGAGACGGCGGCCGCGCTGGGTGCCGAGGGGTTGGATCTCGGCATCGTCTACATCGCTCCGCCGCACGACCCCGCCGTGATCGAGCCGCTCGCCCAAGCTATCCGGGAGTCCGGGCTGCTGAGCTGAGCAAACACTCGGCGGCTAGACAGCGAAGCGCAGCAGGTCCTCGGTAGTCACCAGCCGCTCACTGCGCGCCGGAAACTCGCGGCTCTTGACGGGGTGGCGAAACAGCGACCACGCGATTCGACCCATCTTTGACCTGGGAACTGGGTTCATGTGCACGATAACTACTCCTGCGATCGGGTTAACGCGATAGGGGCTCAAGGCGACCCGAAATGTGCCTTATGTATTGGGACTGTGTGATGCGGCCCACAGTCAGTTATTAGACACCTGAGGCTCTGGCAAACGCCGGAAGGCACGCCGACGATTTATCAAATGTTTCAGATGTGACTGGTGTGGTTAGCGCAGTGGCGCAGCGGTCGGCTTGATGGGCGCCGGCAGGGCGGTGGATCCCATCAGGAAACGGTCCACCCCGGCCGCTGCGGCACGACCCTCGGCGATCGCCCAGACGATCAGGGACTGACCCCTGCCCATGTCGCCGGCCACGAACACACCCGGCACCGAAGTGTCGAAATCGTCGCCGCGGGCAACGTTGCCACGCTCGGTGAGCTTGACCCCGAGGTCGGTCAGCAACCCCGGCTGCTCGGGGCCGACGAAACCCATCGCCAGCAACACCAGGTCCGCTTCGAGCACGAAGTCGGAGTCCTCGACCTTGACGAACTTGCCGTCCTGCATCGTCACCTCGTGCACCTTGAGCGCGGTGACGTGCCCGTCCTTGCCGATGAACTCTTCGGTGTTGACCGAGAACACCCGTTCGCCGCCCTCTTCATGGGCTGAGGCGATCCGGTACATCAACGGATAGGTGGGCCAGGGCGTCGACTCGGCGCGGGTCTCCGGCGGACGCGGCATGATCTCGAACTGGTGGATGCTGGCCGCGCCCTGACGGTGGGCGGTGCCCAGACAGTCGGCACCGGTGTCGCCGCCGCCGATGATCACCACCTTCTTGCCCTTGGCGGTGATCGGCGGCTCGCCGTCGGGGCCTAGTACGTCGTCCCCCTCCTGGACCCGATTGCCCCACGGCAGATACTCCATCGCCTGGTGGATGCCGTCCAGGTCCCGGCCCGGCACCGGCAGGTCGCGCCAGGCGGTGGCGCCCCCGGCCAGCACGACCGCATCGAAATCGGCCAGCAACTGCTCGGCGGTGAGGTCCTCCCCGACGTTCACGCCGGCCTTGAACTCGGTGCCCTCGGCCGCCATCTGCTCCAGCCGCCGGTCCAGCACACGCTTTTCCATCTTGAACTCGGGGATGCCGTAACGCAGCAACCCGCCGATCCGGTCCTCCCGCTCGAACACCGTGACATGATGCCCGGCCCGCGTCAGCTGCTGAGCCGCCGCCAAACCGGCGGGGCCCGAACCCACCACCGCAACGGTTTTGCCGGTATCGCAGTGCGGCAGCAGCGGTTTCACCCAGCCCTCGTCGAAGGCCCGGTCGATGATCTCCAGCTCGATCTGCTTGATCGTCACCGGCTCCTGATTGATGCCGAGCACGCACGCCGGTTCGCATGGCGCCGGGCACAGCCGACCGGTGAAGTCGGGGAAGTTGTTCGTCGCGTGCAGGCGCTCGATGGCATCGCGGAAGTGGCCCCGTCGTACCAGGTCGTTCCATTCCGGGATCAGGTTGCCCAACGGACAACCGTGGTGACAGAACGGAATTCCGCAGTCCATGCAGCGAGTCGCCTGATGCCGCAAGGTGTCGACGTCGAACTCCTCGTACACCTCGTGCCAGTCCTTCAACCGCAACGGGACCGGCCGCCGCTTGGGCAGCTCGCGGTGCGTGTACTTCAGGAAGCCGGTCGGGTCAGCCATGAGCCGCCGCCATGATCGCCTTGTCCACGTCCACACCGTCGCGTTCTGCTTCGGCGATCGCCGACAGCACCTTCTTGTAGTCCCGCGGCATCACCTTCACGAAGTGGCGCTGCTGGCCCCGCCAGTCAGCCAGAATGCGTTGGCCCACAGCGGAATCGGTGGCATCGACGTGCGCCTCGATGATGCCCTTCACGAACTCGGCGTCCTCGTCGTCCAGTGTTTCCGGGTCCACCATCTCGATGTTCAAGTTGTTCGGCAATTCCTCGTCGGGATCGTAGACATAGGCCACACCACCGGACATGCCGGCGGCGAAGTTGCGGCCGGTACGGCCCAGGATGACCACCCGCCCACCGGTCATGTATTCGCAGCCGTGGTCGCCCACACCCTCCACCACGGCGTGCGCACCGGAGTTGCGGACAGCGAACCGCTCGCCGACCACACCGCGCAGGTAGACCTCGCCGCTGGTGGCACCGAACAGAATCACGTTGCCCCCGATGATGTTGTCCTCGGCCACATAGCCCTCGGGCGCGTTGTCCGACGGCCGCACCACGATCCGGCCGCCGGAAAGTCCCTTGCCCACGTAGTCGTTGGCGTCACCGTAGATGCGCAACGTGATGCCCCTGGGCACGAACGCGCCGAAGCTGTTGCCGGCGGACCCTTCGAAGGTGATGTCGATGGTGCCGTCCGGTAACCCTTGGCCGCCATAGGCTTTGGTCACCTCGTGGCCGAGCATGGTACCCACCGTGCGGTTCACGTTGCTGATGTTGGTGGAGAACCGGACCGGCTTCTGCGAATCCAGCGCCTCGCGGCTCATCACGATCAACTGCTGGTCCAGCGCCTTGTCCAGGCCGTGGTCCTGGCGCGAACTGCAATACAGATCCTGATTCATGAACGCCGACTCGGGCTCGTGCAGCACCGGGGTCAGGTCCAGTCGGTGCGCCTTCCACAGCGCGCGCGCCAGGGTGGTGTCCAACGCCCCGGCCTGACCGACGGCCTCGTTGATGGTGCGGAAACCCAACTGAGCCATGTACTCCCGCACTTCTTCGGCGATGAACATGAAGAAGTTCTCCACGAATTCCGGCTTCCCGGCGAACCGCTCCCGCAGCAGCGGGTTCTGGGTGGCCACCCCCACCGGGCAGGTGTCCAGATGGCAGACACGCATCATGATGCAGCCCGCCACCACCAAAGGCGCTGTGGCGAAGCCGAACTCCTCGGCGCCGAGGAGCGTCGCGATCATCACGTCGCGTCCGGTCTTGAGCTGGCCGTCCACCTGGACCACGATGCGGTCACGTAAACCGTTGAGCAGCAGGGTCTGCTGAGTTTCGGCCAGACCCAACTCCCACGGGGCACCCGCATGCTTCATCGACGTCAGCGGGGTCGCGCCGGTACCGCCGTCGTGCCCCGAGATCAGCACCACATCGGCGTGCGCCTTGGAGACTCCGGCCGCAACGGTGCCGACGCCGTTCTCGGACACCAGCTTGACGTGCACGCGCGCCGACGGGTTGGCGTTCTTCAGGTCGTGGATCAACTGTGCGAGATCCTCGATCGAATAGATGTCGTGGTGCGGTGGCGGCGAGATCAAGCCGACGCCGGGTGTGGAGTGCCTTACCGACGCGACCCACGGATACACCTTGTGCCCCGGAAGTTGGCCGCCCTCACCGGGTTTGGCGCCCTGAGCCATCTTGATCTGGATGTCGGTGCAGTTGGTCAGGTAGTGCGAGGTGACGCCGAACCGCCCGGAGGCGACCTGCTTGATCGCGCTGCGTCGCCAATCCCCGTTGGCGTCGGGGTCAAAGCGCTTGACGTCCTCACCGCCTTCGCCGCTGTTGGACCGGGCACCCAACCGGTTCATCGCGATGGCCAGCGTCTCGTGCGCCTCGGCGGAGATCGAGCCATAGCTCATGGCCCCGGTCGAGAAGCGCTTGACGATCTCACTGGCCGGTTCCACCTCCTCGATCGGTATCGAAGGACGCACGCCCGCACGGAATTTGAGCAGCCCGCGCAGCGATGCCATCCGCTCGCTCTGGTTGTCGACCAGCCGGGTGTACTCCTTGAAGATCGAATACTGGCCGGTGCGAGTGGAGTGCTGCAGCTTGAAGACGGTCTCCGGGTTGAACAGGTGGTACTCGCCCTCGCGGCGCCACTGGTACTCCCCGCCCACCTCGAGTTCGCGGTGCGCACGCTCGTCGGGGCGGTCCAGATAGGCCAGCGCGTGCCGGGTCGCGACATCGGCGGCGATGTCGTCCAGCGTGACACCGCCGGTCGGACAGGCCATACCGGTGAAGTACTCGTCGAGCACATCCTCGGAGACGCCGACCGCCTGGAACAGTTGCGCACCCGTGTAGGACGCCAGCGTCGAAATGCCCATCTTGGACATCACTTTGAGCACGCCCTTGCCGGCGGCCTTCACGTAGTTGTTCAGCGCCTTATTGCGTTCGATGCCCTCGATGACGCCGCGGTCGATCATGTCCTCGATCGACTCGAACACCAGATACGGGTTGATCGCCGCAGCCCCGCACCCGATCAGCAGCGCCATGTGGTGCACCTCGCGGGCGTCACCGGATTCCACGACGAGACCCACATGCGTACGGGTCCGGTCCCGCACCAGGTGGTGGTGCACGCCCGACACCGCGAGCAACGACGGAATCGGCGCCATCGCCTCGTCGGAGTTGCGGTCGGACAAGATGATCACGCGTGCCCCGTCGGCGATGGCCGCCGACGCCTGCGCCCGCACCTCGTCCAGCGCGGCGGCCAACCCGGCGCCCCCTTCGGCGACCGGGTACAGACAGCGAATCACTGTGGACCGCATGCCATGTGGCCGCCCGTTGACTTCGTCCTCCGGGTTCAGATTGATCAGCCGGGCCAGCTCGTAATTGCGCAGGATCGGCTGCGGCAGCGCGATCTGGCGACAGGAGTTCTCGTCCGGCGTGAGCAGGTCGCGCTCTCCGCCGGTGGTGCCCTGCAGACTGGTGACGACCTCTTCCCGGATCGCGTCCAGGGGCGGGTTGGTCACCTGGGCGAATAGTTGGTGGAAATAGTCGTAGAGCATCTTCGGACGCTTGGACAGCACCGCGATCGGCGTATCGGTACCCATGGAGCCCAGGGGCTCGGCGCCGGTGCGGGCCATCGGCGCCACCAGCAGGTTGAGTTCCTCATAGGTGTAGCCGAAGGCCTGCTGCCGCATGACGAGACGGTGATGCGGCATGCGCACGTATTTGTTGGCCGGCAACTTGTCGAGCGGAACCAGACCTTTGTCCAACCACTCCTGATAAGGGTGCTCGGCGGCCAGCTGGGCCTTGATCTCCTCGTCGGCCACGATCCGGCCCTGGGTGGTGTCCACCAGGAACATCCGGCCCGGCTGCAGCCGCATCCGCTTGACCACCTTGGACGGGTCGACGTCCAGCACACCGGCCTCTGAGGCCATCACGACCAGGCCGTCGTCGGTGACCCAGATTCGCGACGGGCGCAGACCGTTTCGGTCCAGCACGGCGCCGACGATGGTGCCGTCGGTGAACGTGATCGACGCCGGGCCGTCCCACGGCTCCATCAACGAGGCGTGGTACTCGTAGAACGCCCGCCGGGCGGGATCCATCGACTCGTTGCGTTCCCAGGCCTCGGGAATCATCATCAACACGGCGTGCGGCAGCGACCGGCCGCCCAGGTGCAACAGCTCGACCACCTCGTCGAAGCGCGCGGTGTCGGACGCCCCGGGGGTGCAGATCGGGAACAGCTTCTCCACGTCGTCTTCCGAACCGAAGACGTCGGTCTTGATCAGCGCCTCTCTGGCCCGCATCCAGTTTTCGTTGCCGGTGACGGTGTTGATCTCTCCGTTGTGCGCCACCCGCCGGAATGGGTGCGCCAACGGCCACGACGGGAACGTGTTGGTGGAGAACCGGGAGTGCACGATGCCCAGTGCGCTGGTCACCCGGTTGTCCTGCAGGTCGAGATAGAAGGCCTTGAGCTGCGGGGTGGTCAACATGCCCTTGTAGACCAGCGTCTGGCCGGACAGGCTCGGGAAATACACCGTCTCCCGGCCCGGTCCGTCCTGGCCGGGGCCCTTGGTGCCGAGTTCGTGTTCGGCCCGCTTGCGGACGATGTAGGCGCGACGTTCGAGCGTCATGCCCGAGGCGCCGGCCATGAAAACCTGGCGGAAGGTGGGCATCGCATCGCGTGACAGCGCGCCCAGCGACGAGTCGTCGGTGGGCACGTTGCGCCAGCCGAGCACCTGCAGACCCTCGGATTCGGCGATCTTCTCGACCGCCGCGCAGGCGGTGGCGGCGTCCTTGGCCGACTGCGGCAAAAACGCGATGCCGGTGGCATAGCTGCCCGCCTCCGGCAGTTCGAAGTCCACCATGTCCCGCAGGAACGCATCGGGCACCTGGATCATGATCCCCGCGCCGTCACCGCTGCGCGGTTCGGCGCCGGCGGCACCGCGGTGTTCGAGGTTGAGCAGCGCGGTGATGGCCTTGTCCACGATGTCGCGGCTGCGCCGGCCGTGCATGTCCACGACCATGGCGACCCCGCACGAATCGTGTTCGTATGCGGGGTTGTAAAGCCCGACGCGCCTGGGCGTCATACCCACCTAACCCTTCAGCAGACTTTCTGCACCGCCGCTTTGCGGATCGACTTTTCCTGATCGAGGAGCCGCACCCGGAGGTTGCGGGCTAAGCCCCTGCGCTCTGGTCGATAGGCTGTCCGCCTAGCGGAGATAATCCGGTCAGGACTTCGTCCGTGCAGCGCTGAACGGTCGTCCTGTACCTGGTCTCGACAAGTCTTAAAACGATAGGACAAAAACCGCCTGACATGCCAACTTACCCATACTAACTTGCCTGCTCGCAGGGCCGTAAATTCGCCGTTACCAGCATTTGACAGCCGTGCGACGTCCGGTGTCGATGGTGGACCGCTCCGGCGGCCGGCCCGGTCGCCCGTCCCGGTTTGCTGAGTGCGCGGGTTGGGCTGCCGATCCGTCGTCGTCGGCTGCCGGACCAACAGTCACACCGGCAACACCGTAGCCGAAAAGGCGTGGCAGCCAAGTCGGCCGAATCGAGATCGGCCGCGTTCGCGCCGGGCGGGAGCGGTCAACCCGTCGGGTAGGCGAGTTTGCGCAGATCTGGTTGTTGCCCACGAGCGGCCGGGTTGCGTCCCGGTGTGGGAGTCACCCGGTTCAGCCCGAGCTGCGGGTGGTCGATACTGGGGTGAAGCGTCCGGCGCCGGCCGATCGGACCGTGGGGTTCATCACGCGGGAATCGGAAATGGCCAGGCACCGGCGTGCCGATCCGCCGCCGTCGCACCCCGAGGAGCCCATGAACGAGCCCCAGGAATTCCTGCGCAACCGCGTGCGGCCCGACCAGCCGGTGCCTGCGCGTCCGCCCGAGGCACCGCCCGCCTCCCCGCGTCCGGCGCCGACCACGGGTTTCCGGCCGCCGGTCCCGCCCCGTCCGCCGCACCCCGCCCCCAGCCCGCCGGCAGCGACCGAGACCCCACGAGCGACATTCGCCCCGCCGCCGCCGGCCGAAGACGCCACCCCACCTGCTGCAGTGCCCGAGCCCGCGCCGCGCGCCGTGCCGCCCCCGCCCCCGCCCCCGCCAGCCATGCCCGCCGCGCCGCCCGGCCCGGTGCAGCACCGACCGCCCCCGGCACCGCATCCGACGCCGAGCCCGCACCGAAGCCCAGCGCCGCCGCAGCGCCGTGACGTTCCTCCGCCGATCTCCTGGCCGGGTACCGGGGCGGCGCCGGCGCGCCGATCCCAGCCCGCACACCGCGGCTGGCGGCGCGTGGTGCAGGTGGCCACCTTCGGGCTCGTTGACCCCGGCCCATCGGCCGCGCAACGCAGCGCCGCGCAATTCGAGGCGGCCATCCGAGTCGCGCTGCACGGCAACCACAAGGTCGGCGTCCTGGGCAAGGG
Organism: Mycobacterium sp. NGS61; assembly: GCF_059812325.1. Lineage (NCBI taxonomy): Bacteria > Bacillati > Actinomycetota > Actinomycetes > Mycobacteriales > Mycobacteriaceae > Mycobacterium > Mycobacterium sp. NGS61. The sequence continues at coordinate 282,035 of NZ_JCALCL010000004.1, read as the reverse complement.
TGGTGTCGGGAAGACCTCTGTCGCCGCCAGCGTGGGCTCGATCCTGGCCGAGCTACGCCAGCAGGACCGCGTGGTCGCGATCGACGCCGACACCGCGTTCGGCCGACTGAGCAGCCGCATCGATCCGCGTACCACCGGCTCGTTCTGGGAGTTTACCGCCGACAAGAACCTGCAGACCTTCGCCGACGTGACGTCGCGGGTGGGCCGCAATGCCGCCGGCCTCTATGTGCTGGGCGGTGAGCCGGCGGCGGGTCCCCGCCGGGTGCTGGATCCGGCCGTGTACCGCGAGGCTGCGCTACGGCTGGACCGCCACTTCGCGATCTCGGTCATCGACTGCGGCTCCACCATGGATGCTGCCGTCACGCGGGAAGTGTTGCGCGACTTGGACGCGCTGATCGTAGTTTCCTCGCCGTGGGCGGACGGCGCCGCCGCTGCGGCCAAGACGGTCGAGTGGTTGGCCGACCATGACCTTCGGGATCTGCTGCAACGCAGCGTGGTCGTGCTCAACGACTCCGACGGCCACGCCGACAAACGCACCCGGTCATTGTTGGCTCGCGAGTTCGTCGACCACGGCCAGCCGGTGGTCGAGGTTCCCTTCGATCCCCACCTGCGACCCGGTGGCGTCATCGACGTCACCGAACAGCTGGCGGCGGCGACGCGCCTGAAGTTTCTCCAGGTCGCGGCGATGATCACGGGCTATTTCGGATCGCGGAACCCGGCCGCGCCGACGGATCGCTTTCGTGACCAGCCGGTCCCGAATCGTCAGCCCGATCCGGCGAACGTCAGCACCCCCCCGGGCCGGCAGGACCGCTGACCAGCATTCGTCGCATCACGCCGACTGGGCGGCGATCCGCTCCCGGACCGGGAAACCGTTGCGCTCGGCCAGCGACCGCAGTTGGTTGAGCGCGAACGTCCGCGCCCGGCCGGAGTCCGGGATCACCACGCCGGCCCAAAGGCCTTCCGCGCCAGGCAATTCCACCGCTTCCTTGGCACACAGCCACCGGCGCGGGCACGCCCGGCACAGGGTCTTGGCCTCGGCGTCGGGCGTCGTGGTCCAACGGTCGGGGTCTTGGGTGCACACGCCCAGCTGCGGGACCGAAGAGAGAGTCGTTGCGGTCATGTCTTTACGTTCCTCCATAAAGCGTTGCAGGTTGTGCCCCTCTGCCGCAGAACGGTATAGCAATAACCGTCGCAGTGCAACAGTTTGTTTATGACCATGCTGAGGACGGCGCTACGTTTTGCGGAGGCAGCCCTCGCCTACTCGACGAAACCTGGTATCACCAGGGGTTTTTTCCTGCCAATTTGCTGTGGGTTTGCTCGTGAACGGCTGGTCCCGGCGACCACCGCCAAAGAAGTGCGCACCGACATGTGTGCTTGGCGTTAGGCTTAACCGTAGCGGTAGACCGGTTATAGCGGGATGCGCCGCACCATCTGACCGCTGAGAAGAGCGTAGCGAAGGTATAGCAATGAAAGGGTGCAACGGTTACGATGTTGGCTAGCGGAGGGTGCGTGCGGCCGGCCGCTCTGGAATCCACGAGCGAGGACTCTCCGCAGATGCCTGACACCGAGTCGACCGTCGGTCCAGCTGCGCTGGCCGCGCTCAAGCTCGACGCCGCGCGACCCGCCAGGATCAATATGCGCACCGTGTCCCACATCCGGTTCGGCCAACTCACTGGAGGCAAGGCGTTGACGTTCGAAGCCGTCAGGCCGTCCAATTCGCCTGAAGAGCACGCTCGGGACCGTCCGGCAGGACACGAGCCGGTCGACCAGTCCCCCGAAGTCGATCCCGGGCTGGCCCGGGCCGGCGCCGCCGCGGCGGCGCGTCGGCGCGAGCTCGACATCAGTCAGCGCAGCCTCGCCGCCGACGGCATCATCAACGCGGGTGCGTTGATCGCCTTCGAGAAGGGCCGTAGCTGGCCCCGCGACCGGACTCGCGCCAAGCTCGAAGAGGTGCTGCAGTGGCCGGCCGGGACGATCGAGCGCATCCGTGACGGCGAGGCGGTCGCCACCCAACCCGCGCCGGCCCCGCCGGTGCCGCCACCACCCCCGCCGACGGCCGACGGCCCGGCATCGCTGATCGCCCAGGCGGTGGCCGCCGCCGTGGACACCTGCAGTTTGGCGATCGCCGCATTGCCCGCGCCGGAGGATCCCGAATTCACCGAGCGCGCAGCGCCCATTCTGGCCGATTTGCGCCAGCTCGAGGGAATCGCCGTTCAGGCCACGCGGATCAGTCGGATAACGCCGGAACTCATCAAGGCCATGGGCGCCGTGCGTCGCTATCACGACGAATTGATGACCTTGGGTGCCACGGCTCCCGGCGCCACGCTCGCGCAGCGGTTATATGCCGCGCGCCGGCGTGCAAATCTTTCCGCCCATGAAACGGCCCTCGCAGCCGGAGTCAGCGAAGAAACGATCGTTCGTGCCGAGGCGGAGGAAGTGTTGCCGCCGGACGCCGCCGCTGCGATCGAAGCACTTATCAGCCAGATCAATTGAAATGAGCGGGATGGTACGGGGAACGTCGTTGTTGCCCCGGTACTCCGTGGTGCGCGGGTACCTGCCGTGCCCGCGAAACATCCACTCCCACCAGAAAATTCGTGCATTGAGCTCGGTCGCAGCGCTGTTAAGCTCGACACACGATGCGAAAGTGCATAACGAAAATCGTCCGTGCACGCCAACAGCCAACGTAAGGAACCACGCAAATGTCGGGTAGCGCGATTTGCAAGACCACCAGCAACTTCATTTACACGCAGTTGTTTCTGCTGGGCGACGGCATTCCCGACCCGGGCGACGTTTTCAACGCCGGCTCCTCACTGTTCAAAGGCGTGGCCGACAAGATCGGCCTCGCCATTCCGGGCACCAACTGGATCGGCCAGGCCGCCGATGCCTATTTGAACCAGAACACCGCGCAACAACTGCGTGCCAAGCTGATGGGTGAAATCGACGATTTGACCGGCAACCTGATCTCGAATCAGGCCGAACACGTCGAAAGCACGCGCAAGGTGCTACGCGCGATGAAGAGCATGGTCGACGGCGTGTACAAGGCCTGCAAATGGTGTGAAGACAACCTCTGGATCGTCGGCGACGCCCTTTCGGTGGCGATGGCGATCCCGGCCTGCGCACTGGCGATGACGGTTGTCGGCGGCGCCCTGCTCTACCTGACGATCATGACCGCCATGAACGCGTTCAACATGATCGGACTCGGCGGCCGGCTGCTCGACATCTTGACGAACCTGCCCAAGCTGGCCGGGCTGATTCCCGACATCATCGGCGGCATCATCGACACCATCTGGCCGCCGAAACTGCCCGACCTCCCGATCCCCGGCCTGCCCAACATCCCGGGCCTGCCCGAGTTCACCTGGCCGCCGCAGGTCGGTGTCCCGGACTTCAACCTGCCGATCCCGGGGCTGCCCGAATTCCAGTGGCCGTCCATCCCCGGCCTGCCCGACTTCGGCGGCGTCATCCCCGACCTCGGCGGCCTCATCCCCGGCTTCCCCAACCTGCCCGGCCTGCCCAGCATCCCCGACGTGTTCCCCGGCCTGCCCGGGCTGGGCGACCTCTTCCCGGGCGTGGGCAACTTGGGCAAACTGCCCACCTGGACCGAACTGGCCGCGCTGCCGGACTTTTTGGGCGGCTTCGCCGGCCTGCCCGTGCTGAGCTTCGGAAACCTGCTCAGCTTCGCCCAACTGCCGGGCGTCGGGCAGATCAGCTCGACCATGGGCCAGCTCCAGCAACTCATGGCTGCCGGCGGCGGCCCGGGTCAGATGGGCAACATGGCCAGTCAACAGGCGCAGATGATCTCCTCGCAGGCCCAGCAAGGGGGCCAGCAGGACGACCGGGACGACCAGGGTGCGGGCGCGGCGGCCGGGGTTGCCGGCGGCGAGCGTGCGCCCGTCGATGTGGGAACCGGCGGCCAGAGCCAGTCGGGCACCGTCCTGTAAGTCCAAGCAGTCGGCCTCAACTCGGCCAAACCCCTAACAAGCCAATGCCATAGCGAGTAAAAAAGTTAAACGTAGAGGAAGGTTCTGCCCCATGTCAGTTCTCGAAGTCGTACCTTCGTTCCTGAAGGTGCTCTCCGGCATGCAGACCGAAATCGCCGGACAATTCGGCACCGCCACCAATTCGGTCACCGGGATCAGCGGACGCGTCTCGATGACCCACGGTTCGTTCACGTCGAAATTCAACAACGCGTTGCGTGACCTGGAAACCAGCCGCAGCAACACCGGTAAGGGTGTGCAGGGCGTCAGCACCGGGCTGGCCACCAACCTGATCTCGGCTGCGACCGCCTACCTCAATTCCGACCAGGGGCTGGCCGGCGTCATCGACAAGATCTTCGGCTGATCATGTCCGGTCCGCTCGCTTCCGGCCGCGCGGGCCTCGTTGACGATGTCGTCGGCGTGGAGGTCACCATCGACGGGATGCTGGTCATCGCCGATCGGTTGCACCTGGTCGATTTCCCGGTCGCACTTGGCATTCGGCCCAACATCCCCCAAGAGGAGCTGCGGGACGTGGTCTGGGACCAGGTGCGGCGCGACCTCACCGCGCAGGGGGTGCTGGACCACAACGGGCAACCGCACCCGGGGGTGGCGTCGATGGTTGAGACCATCAGTCGCGCCGACCGCACGCTGGAATGCCGTTGGTGGCGCCGCGACAGAGCCGGCGCGGGTGCCGCCGGCGTGATGGTCCGATTTGTGGTGTGCCGCAAGGGTGATACCCACGTGGTCGCGGCCCGCGACGACGACATGCTGGTGTTGCAGTTGGTGGCGCCGCAGGTCGGGTTGGCCGGCATGGTGACGACCGTGCTGGGCTCAGCGGAGCCGGCGCCCGTCGAGCCGCTGACCGGGGTCGCCAGCGAGCTCGCCGAGTGCACGACGGCCGCACACCTGACGCGGCACGGCGTTCCGCCGGCGCAGGCGCGCATCTATAGCGAGATCGTCAGCAACCCGACCAGCTGGGTCGAGATCGTCGCCAGCCAGCGCCATCCCGGGGGGACCACCACCACCACCCCCGCAGCCGCAGGCGTTCTGGACTCCGAGCACGGGCGTCTGGTCTCGCTGCCCCGCCGGGTGGGCGGCGAGCTGTACGGGAGTTTTCTCGCCGGCACCCAACAGAATCTGCAACGCGCGCTGGACGGCCTGCTCGAGCTGCTGCCCGCCGGATCTTGGTTGGACCATGCCGAAGCCTCCGCGTAACGCCCGCGAACTTTCCCGATACCAGTCCAGAAAGGGACGCCACAGTGGACCTGCCCGGTAACGACTACGACAGCGACGACCTCGGGGCGCTGGATTTCTCCGGCGGTGCCGTCGTCGAAGAGTCCTCGCTCGACGTGCTCGGTGACTATGCCCCACCGACCGAAACCGACGGCTCCGGAACCGAACTCGATGCACTGAGCGGGCTGACCGAGCAGGAGGAGGAACCCGAGCTGGCGTTGTTCACCGTCACCAATCCGCAGGGTTCGGTGTCGGTGACGGCGTTGATGGACGGCCGCGTGCAGCAGATCACCGTGACCGATCGGGCATCGAGCATGTCCGAATCGGGGCTTGCCGAAGAAATTTTCGTCATCGCCGACCTGGCCCGGCAGAAGGCGCGGGCCGCCCAACACACCTTCATGGTCGAGAACATGGGCGAGATGACCGGCGGCGACGCGCAACAGAACGCGCTGCTGCACGAATTCGTCGGCATGACACTGAATCTGCCGACGCCGGAAGAGGCGGCCGCCCGGGAAGCAGAGGTGTTCGCCTCCCGCTACGACGTGGACTACACCGCCCGGTACAACGGTGATCAATGACTGATCGCCTGGCCGGTCTGTTCGACAGTGCCGTCGGCATGCTGCCGTTGTCGGAGGCACGGTCACTGGACCTGTTCACCGAGATCACCAATGACGACGAGTCGGCGTGCGACGCGTGGGTGGGCAGGATCCGCTGCGGTGACACCGATCGCGTGACGCTGTTCCGGGCCTGGTACTCGCGCCGCAATTTCGGCCGGCTTTCCGGGGCCGCGCAGATTTCGATGAGCACGCTCAACGCCAGGGTCCCGATCGGGGGTCTGTACGGCGACATCACCTATCCGGTCACCTCACCACTTGCGGTGACGATGGGCTTCGCGGCATCTGAAGCAGCGCAAGGTAATTACGCCGACGCGCTGGAAGCTCTGGACGCCATGGCCCCCGGGGCGGCGGGCGGGTCCGAGCATCTGGTCGCGTGGCTCAAGGCGGTGATCTACGGCGCGGCCGAACGCTGGACGGACGTGATCGACCAGGTGAAGGGCGCCGGCAAGTGGCCGGACAAGTTCCTGACCGGTGCCGCCGGGGTGGCGCACGGTGTGGCGGCGGCGAATCTGGGTTTGTTCACCGAGGCTGAACGCCGGCTGACCGAAGCCAACGACTCACCGGCCGGTGAAGCGTGCGCCCGGGCCATCGCGTGGTTCCTGGCCCTGTCGCGGCGCAGCCAAGGCAACGAGGACGCCGCGGTGGCGCTGCTGGAATGGCTGCAGACCACCCATCCGGATCCGAAAGTCGCAGCGGCACTGAAGGATCCGTCCTACCGGTTGCAGACCACCACAGCCGAGCAGATCTCCTCCCGATCGGATCCGTGGGACCCGGCCAGTGTGGTGACCGACAACTCCGGCCGCGAGGCGCTGCTTGCCGACGCCCAGGCCGAGTTGGACCGTCAGATCGGGCTGACCCGGGTCAAGACGCAGATCGAGCGCTACCGCGCGGCGACCCTGATGGCGCGGGTCCGCGCCGCCAAAGGCATGAAGGTGGCCCAGCCCAGCAAGCACATGATTTTCACCGGTCCGCCTGGCACCGGCAAGACGACGATTGCGCGCGTTGTCGCGAACATGCTTGCCGGGCTCGGGGTGATCTCCGAACCCAAGCTGGTCGAGACCTCACGCAAGGACTTCGTCGCCGAGTACGAGGGTCAGTCGGCCGTCAAGACCACCAAGACCATCGATCAGGCCCTGGGCGGGGTGCTGTTCATCGACGAGGCGTACGCCCTTGTGCAGGAACGGGATGGCCGCACCGACCCGTTCGGGCAGGAGGCGCTGGACACCTTGCTGGCGCGAATGGAGAATGACCGCGACCGGCTGGTGGTGATCATCGCCGGCTACAGCAACGACATCGACCGGCTGCTGGAAACCAACGAGGGCCTGCGGTCGCGCTTCGCCACCCGCATCGAGTTCGATACCTACAGCCCCGACGAACTCCTCGAGATTGCGAAGGTCATTGCCGCCGCCAATGATTCGACGCTCAGCGGGGAAGCGGCCGATGCCTTCCTGGCGGCGGCCAAGGTGCTGCACGATCGGACTTTGCGTGGCCGGCCGGCGCTGGACATCGCCGGAAACGGCCGTTACGCACGGCAACTGGTCGAGGCTGCCGAACAGTGCCGGGACATGCGCCTGGCGCAGGGCCTGGACATCGAAGCTCTGGATGTGGACCGACTGCAGGAGATCAACAACGCGGACATGGCCGAGGCAATCGCCGCGGTGCATGCCCACCTCAACATGAGAGAGTGACACATGGGGCTTCGCCTGACCACCAAGGTTCAGGTCAGCGGGTGGCGCTTCCTGCTCCGCCGCGTCGAGCACGCGATCGTGCGACGCGACACCCGCATGTTCGACGACCCGCTGCAGTTCTACAGCCGTTCGGTGTGGCTCGGCATCGTCATCGCGGTGGTGATCCTGGTGGGCGCGGGGCTGCTGGCGTACTTCAAACCGCAGGGAAAGCTCGGCGGCACCACACTTCTCACCGACCGCGCCACCAACGAGCTCTATGTGATCGTCTCGGGGCAGTTGCACCCGGTCTACAACCTGACCTCGGCGCGGCTGGTGCTGGGCAATCCGGCCAACCCGGCCACCGTGAAGTCCTCCGAACTCACCAAATTGCCACTGGGCCAGACGCTGGGCATCCCCGGGGCGCCGTACGCAACGCCGGTGTCCGGGGACAACAACTCGGTGTGGACGTTGTGCGACACGGTCTCTCGCGCCGACACCGCCACGCCGCTGATCCAGACCTCGGTGATCGCGATGCCGCTGAAGATCGATCCGACGGTGGACCCGGTCGATGCGAACGAGGCGCTGCTGGCGACCTATCAGGGTCAGCAATGGATTGTCACCGAAAAGGGCCGTCACTCAATTGATCTCAACGATCGTGCCCTGACTTCGGCGATGGGCATACCCGTCACCGCCAAGGCTGTGCCGATTTCGGAGGGCATGTTCAACGCACTGCCCAGTCAGGGCACGTGGCAGCTGCCACCGATACCCGGGGCGGGCGAACCCAATACCGTCGGGCTGCCCGATGAACTGGTGATCGGGTCGGTGTTCCAGATCCACGCCGAAAAAGGTCCGCAGTACTACGTGGTGCTGCCGAACGGCATCGCGATGGTCAACGCCACCACCGCGACCGCGCTGCGCGCCACCCAATCGCACGGGCTGGTCGCTCCTCCCGCGGTGGTGCCGAGCGTCGTGGTCCGCATCCCCGAGCAGGTGTACCCCTCACCGTTGCCCGACCAGCAGCTCAAGATTCTGGCCCGCCCCGACGAGCCCACCCTGTGCTGGACCTGGGAACGGGCCGCCGGGGACCAGGCGCCCAAGCAGACCGTCCTCTCCGGGCGGCATCTGCCCATCGCACCGTCGCTGATGAACAGCGGTATCAAGCAGATCCAGGGGGCGGCAACCATTTTCATCGACGGCGGCAAGTTCGTCCGGTTGCAGTCCCCGGATCCGCGCTACGGGGAATCGATGTATTACGTCGACCCCGAGGGGGTGCGTTACGGGGTGCCCAACGCCGATTCGGCCAAGGCGCTCGGTCTGAGCTCACCGAAAACCGCGCCGTGGGAGATCATTCGGCTGCTGGTCGACGGGCCGGTGTTGTCCAAGGACGCCGCAATGCTCGAGCACGAGACGTTGCCGGCTGATCCGACTCCCCGAAAAGTTCCCGGCGGCACCCCTGGAGCGCCCTCATGACGACGAAGAAGTTCACCCCGACCATCACCCGCGGGCCGCGGCTGACCCCCGGTGAGATCAGCCTGACCCCGCCCGACGATCTCGGCATCGAGATTCCGCCGTCGGGTGTGCAGAAGGCACTTCCGTATGTGATGGGCGGCTGCATGGTCGGCATGATCGCGATCATGCTGGCCGGCGGGACCAAGCAGTTGTCGCCGTACATGCTGATGATGCCGTTGATGATGATCATGATGATGGTCGGCGGCATGGCCGGCGGCACCGGCGGTGGCGGCAAAAAAGTGCCGGAAATCAACGCCGACCGCAAGGAGTATCTGCGCTATCTGGCCGGGCTGCGCAGCCGGGTCACCTCCTCGGCCAGTTCGCAGGTGGCGTTCTTCTCTTACCACGCACCACATCCCGAAGATCTGCTGTCGATCGTCGGGTCCCAGCGGCAGTGGTCGCGGCCGGCCAACAGTGACTTCTATGCGGCCACCCGCATCGGGATCGGTGACCAGCCCGCGGTGGACCGGTTGCTGAAGCCGGCGGTCGGCGGCGAGCTGGCCGCATCCACGGCGGCGCCCCAGCCGTACCTGGAGCCGGTCAGCCACATGTGGGTGGTGAAGTTCCTGCGCACCCACGGTCTGATCCACGACTGCCCGAAGCTGCTGCAGCTCCGCACATTTCCGACGATCGCGATCGGTGGTCACCGGCCCGGCGCCGACCGGCTGTTGACCGCGATGCTCTGCCATCTCGCGGTGTTCCACCCGCCGGACCTGTTGCAGATCCGGGTGCTCACCGAGGATCCCGACGACCCGGACTGGTCCTGGCTGAAATGGCTTCCGCACGTCGCGCATCAGACCGAGACCGACGCGGCGGGCCCGGTCCGGATGATCTACACCCGTCCCGACGGGCTGGCCGATCTCGCCGCGCGCGGACCGCACGCCCCCGACACGCTGCCGACCGGTCCCTACGTCGTCGTCGTCGACCTGACCGGCGGCAAGGCGGGATTTCCGCCCGACGGCCGGGCCGGAGTCACGGTGATCACGCTGGGCAACCACCGCGGGTCGGCCTACCGCATCCGGGTCAACGACGACGGCAAGGCCGACGACCGGCTACCCGGCCAGCAGTTTCGGCTGGTGGTCTCGGCCGCGGACGGGATGTCCCCGGCCGAGGCCAGCCGGGTGGCCCGGAAACTGGCCGGCTGGTCGATCACCGGAACCATCCTCGACCGGACGCAACGCGTCCAGAAGAAGGTGGCCAGCGAGTGGCACCAACTGGTGGGCGCCAAGAGTGTCGAGGAGGTGACTCCGAGCCGCTGGCGGATGTACACCGACACCGACCGGGACCGGTTGCGGATTCCCTTCGGCCACGAACTCAAGACCGGCAATGTGATGTACCTCGACATCAAAGAGGGCGCCGAATTCGGTGCCGGACCGCACGGGATGCTGATCGGCACCACCGGCTCGGGCAAATCGGAGTTTCTGCGCACGCTGATCCTGTCGCTGGTCGCGATGACCCATCCCGATCAGGTGAACCTACTGCTCACCGACTTCAAGGGCGGGTCGACTTTCCTTGGTATGGAGAAACTTCCGCACACCGCCGCTGTCGTCACCAACATGGCCGAAGAAGCCGAGCTGGTCAGCCGGATGGGTGAGGTGTTGACCGGCGAGCTGGACCGGCGGCAGAACATCCTGCGTCAGGCCGGCATCCAGGTCGGTGCGGCGGGCGCCCTGTCCGGGGTGGCCGAGTACGAGAAGTACCGCGAGCGGGGTGCCGATCTGGCGCCGCTGCCAACGCTCTTTGTGGTCGTCGACGAGTTCGCCGAACTGCTGCAGAGCCATCCCGACTTCGTCGCGCTGTTCGACCGCATCTGCCGGGTGGGCCGCTCGCTGCGGGTGCACCTGCTGCTGGCCACCCAGTCGCTGCAGACCGGCGGCGCCCGCATCGACAAACTCGAACCGAACCTGACCTATCGAATAGCGTTGCGCACCACCAGTTCTCACGAATCGAAGTCGGTGATCGGTACGCCCGAGGCGCAGTACATCACCAATAAGGAAAGCGGCGTCGGGTTCCTGCGGGTCGGCATGGAGGATCCGGTGAAGTTCAGCACCTTCTACATCGGTAGTCCGTACATCCCGCCGGCCGCCGCCGACACCAACGGGGACAGCGGGCGTGCCGGCGCGCAGGTCGGCAGGCAGTCCATGCGGATCCGCCAGTTCACCGCGGCGCCGGTTGTCGAGGAAGAGGTGGTGAAGTCATGACGAACACCGAGACGCGGGCCCTGCGCGAAGTGATCCTCGACCAACTGGGCACCGGCGAATCCCGGGCGTACAAGATGTGGCTGCCGCCGTTGACCGATCCGACGCCGCTGGACGAACTGATCGCCCGGGACCGGCGACAACCGTTGCGATTCGCCCTGGGGATCATGGACGAGCCGCGCCGGCACCTGCAGGAAACCTGGGGTGTCGACGTGTCCGGTGCCGGCGGCAACATCGGCATCGGCGGCGCACCGCAGACCGGAAAGTCCACCCTGCTCCAGACGTTGGTGATGTCGGCGGCCGCCACCCACTCCCCGCGCGACGTGCAGTTCTACTGCATCGACCTCGGTGGCGGCGGGCTGATCTATCTGGAGAACCTGCCGCACGTGGGCGGCATAGCGAGCCGCTCCGAACCCGACAAGGTCCACCGCGTGGTCGCCGAGATGCAGGCCGTGATGCGGCAACGCGAGCAGATGTTCAAAGAGCACCGGGTCGGCTCGATCGCGATGTACCGGCAGCTACGCGCCGACCCGAATCAGCCCGTCGCGGCCGATCCCTACGGCGACGTGTTCCTGATCATCGACGGGTGGCCCGGCTTCGTCAGTGAGTTCAACGAGCTGGAAGCGCCGGTGCAGGATCTGGCCGCGCAGGGCCTGGCGTTCGGCGTGCACGTCATCATCTCCACGCCACGGTGGACGGAACTGAAGTCACGTGTCCGCGACTACCTGGGCACCAAGATCGAGTTCCGGCTCGGCGACGTCAACGAGACCCAGATCGACCGCATCACCCGGGAGATCCCGGCCAACCGGCCGGGCCGCGCGGTGTCCATGGAGAAACACCACCTGATGATCGGGGTGCCCCGCTTCGACGGGGTGCACAGTCCGGAGAATCTCGTCGACGCGATCACCGCCGGGGTCGAACGCATCGCCGCGCAGACCACCGAGAAGGCGCCCCCGGTCCGGGTGCTGCCCGAACGCATCCACCTCTACGAGCTCGATCCGAACCCGCCCGGGCCGGCTGCGGATTACCGCACCCGCTGGGAGATTCCCATCGGGCTGCGTGAAGCGGACCTCACGCCGGCCTACAGCCACATGCACACCAACCCACACCTGCTGATCTTCGGTGCGGCCAAGTCCGGCAAGACGACCATCGCCCACGCGATCGCGCGCGCCATCTGCGCCCGCAACAGTCCCGACCAGGTGCGGTTCATGCTGGCCGACTACCGCTCCGGCCTGTTGGACGCGGTCCCGCAGAGTCACCTGCTGCAGGCCGGTGCGATCAACCGCAACAGCGCGAGCCTGGACGAGGCGGTTCAGGCGTTGGCGGTGAACCTCAAGCGGCGGTTGCCGCCGACCGATTTGACGACGGCGCAATTGCGTTCGCGTTCGTGGTGGACCGGATTCGACGTCGTATTACTGGTCGACGACTGGCACATGATTGTCGGTGCCGCAAGCGGCATGCCACCAATGGCTCCGCTGGCACCACTATTGCCGGCGGCGGCCGATATCGGGTTGCACATCATTGTCACCTGCCAGATGAGTCAGGCATACAAGGCCACGATGGACAAGTTCGTCGGCGCCGCGTTCGGGTCGGGTGCGCCCACCATGTTCCTCTCCGGGGAGAAACAGGAGTTCCCGTCCAGCGAGTTCAAGGTCAAGCGGCGGCCTCCTGGCCAGGCGTTTCTCGTGTCGCCCGACGGAAAGGAGGTCATCCAGGCGCCCTACATCGAACCGCCCGACGAGCTCTGAGAATAAGTGTGCGGAGCACCCCTCGACCCCGGTTAGGATTATTGCAACGCACGAAGAAAGCCTCCGAGGAGAACGAGAAATCGGGCCTACGGAATTCCGGCGGTGACGACGAAGTTTGGGTCCGGAACGCAAATATTCGCGGGCCCGTCCAACCAAAATAGAAAATTATTTCCAGCAATTGGCCGAATCGGGAACAGAGGGGAGTTGACCACATGTTCTGGCACGCAATGCCACCGGAGTTGAATACCGCTCGGCTGATGGCCGGCGCCGGTCCCGCCCCGATGTTGGCAGCGGCCCTCGGGTGGGAGACGCTGGCAGCCGCGCTGGACGCCCAGGCCGCGGAATTGACCGCCCGGTTGAACTCACTCGGCGAGGCCTGGACGGGCGGCAGCAGCGACAAGGCGATCGCGTCGGCCCTCCCGATGGTGACCTGGTTGCAGACCGCCTCGACCCAGGCCAAGACGCGCGGGATGCAGGCCACAGCACAGGCCGCGGCCTACACCCAGGCGATGGCGACCACACCGTCGCTGCCCGAGATCGCGATGAATCACATCACCACCGCGGTCCTGACTGCGACCAACTTCTTCGGCATCAACACCGTCCCGATCGCGTTCAACGAGATCGACTACTTCGTCCGGATGTGGACCCAGGCGGCGGTGGCGATGGACATCTACCAGGCCGAAACGCTCGCCAACACCATGTTCGACAAGATCGAGCCGATGACGGCCATCCTCGACCCGGGGGTGAGCCAAGGTGCCATGGCGACGAACCCACTGCTGGGGATGCCCGCCCAACTCGGCAGCGTGACGCCGGGCCAGTTGTCCGCGACGGCCGGCCAGGTCGCGGAGTTGAGCGGCCCGATGCAACAACTCGCCCAGCCCGCTCAGCAGATGACCTCGATGTTCAGTCAACTGGGCAGCAGCTCAGGCACCGGTACGGGTCTGGGTGACGAGGAAGCGCAGATGGGTCTGCTCGGTGCCAGCCCACTGTCGAACCACCCCCTCGCCGGCGGCTCGGGCGCCAGCGTTGGCTCGGGATTGCTACGCGGGGAAGCACTCCCGGGCGCGGGTGGGACATTGACCCGCACGCCGCTGATGACCGGGTTGATCGACAAGCCCGTGGGTCCGGCGATGATGCCGGCGGCCGCTGCCGGCGAAACCGCGACCGGAGGTTCGGCGCCGGTGGGTGCCGGCGCGATGGGCCAGGGTGCCGGCTCCGGCGGCGGCACCAGGACCGCGCTGGCGGTCCCGGCCGCGGCGAGCGACGAACACGACGAACCAGAAGAACAGCTGTGGGATGACGACGACGAATGGTGATCGCACCACAGCCACCAGGAACTTCCCGGTCAACCGGGCCGGAAGACTTGCCAACCACGGCGAGGATTGGAAAGAGAGAAAGTAGTCCAGCATGGCAGAGATGAAGACTGATGCCGCTGCCCTCGCGCAAGAGGCAGGTAACTTCGAACGGATCTCCGGTGATCTGAAGACTCAGATCGACCAGGTCGAATCCACCGCAGCGTCGCTGCAGGGTCAGTGGCAGGGTGCCGCCGGCCAGGCCGCCCAGGCCGCCGTCGTGCGCTTCCAGGAAGCCGCCAACAAGCAGAAGGCCGAACTCGACGAGATTTCGACGAACATCCGTCAGGCCGGCGTCCAGTACTCCCGGGCCGACGAAGAGCAGCAGCAGGCGCTGTCCTCGCAAATGGGCTTCTGAGCCGATCCCCCCACATACCACCAGAAACGGAGCAAACGACATGACAGAACAGCAGTGGAATTTCGCGGGCATCGAGGCCGCGGCCAGCACCATCCAGGGAAACGTTTCCAGCATCCACTCCCTGCTCGACGAGGGAAAGCAGTCGCTGACCAAGCTCGCGGCGACCTGGGGCGGCAGCGGTTCGGAGGCCTACCAGGGCGTTCAGCAGAAGTGGGACAGCACCGCGCAGGAGCTGAACAACTCGCTGCAGAACCTGGCCCGGACCATCAGCGAGGCCGGTCAGGCCATGCAGTCCACCGAGGGCAACGTGACCGGGATGTTCGCCTGACAAAGGGCGCTCTGCGCGTAGAATCTGCAAGCACGAGATCGGGCGAGCTGACCCCTTCGGGGGGATCTCGCCCCTTCTCGTGCTTCTTTCATGTGACGAACTTCTGAGAGGTTCTGATGCCGGCCGACTACGACAAACTCTTTCGGCCCGCGCCAGAATCCGATTCCCCCCCGGACGAGACCAGGCAAACATTTTTCGATCCGAATTCGTTGTCCACACCCGGCCGTTCAGCAACCGGCAATGGCGACGCCGGAAATACCCCGCCCGTCGACTGGTCGCAGCCCACCGGTCCGGCCCCCGGCGCACCGCCGCCCCGCATGCCGATCGGGGCACCTCCGCCAGAACCACCTGAACCCCCACCGCCACCGCCCGCGATGCCGGCCGCGCCGCCACCGGCGTCGGCCGCACCGGCCGCACGGCCCACGTCACCGTTGCCGCCCATGCCGATCGGCGGACCGCCGCCGCCACCGCCCCCCGAGCTCCCGACGTACTCGGCCAAACCGCCCCCGGTGGTGCCCGAACGCATCGCAGCACCCGAACCGCCGCCGGCCGCGCCACCGCAAGAGGCCGCTCCGGTCGAGCGGCCGCCGGCACCTCACCCGCCCATGCCGATCGGCGGGCCGCCGCGCGCGCCGGAACCGCCGCAGCCCGAGCCGGAGCCGGAGCCGGAGCCACCGCCGCCCCCGGTTCGCGTCGCCGGCCCCCCTCCCCCGCCGCCCGGCCCGGCACGGGTCCCGCCCGACCGGCCCGACGCAGGTTCGAATCCTCGGGTGCGGCTCGGCACCCACCAGCGCCCCCCGCAGCCACCGAGCCCACCGGCGCCCGAGCAGCCGCCGACACGTCGCAGACACCGGTACCTGCCTGACCCGGAGTCCGGCGAGCCCGACCCGGCGGGCGCCACCTACTTCCGGGTTCCGATGCCCGAGGCTCGGCCGGCCGCGTCACCCGGACAGCCCGGCCAGACGGGTGACCGCCCCGGCAAGCGGCGAGCGCCATCAGGGCCGTTGCCGGCGCAGCCGCCGCCCGCGCCGGCCGACCCGCCACCGGCAGCGTCGCAGCGGGCACCCGCGCCCCCACCCGCTACCCCGCAGCAACCTCCACCTTCAACGCCGCCCCGAGCGCCGTCACCGGCCGCCGCTAAGCCGATTCCGCAACGGGGCTGGCGGGGGCTGGTCTACAGGTCGACGCGGATCAATCTCGGCCTGTCCCGTGACGAGCAGTATGAATTGGACCTGCGCACCCGAGTTGCGCGCAAGCCGCGCGGGTCGTATCAGATCGGGATGCTGGGTCTCAAGGGCGGCGTCGGCAAGACGACGACGACGGTCACGTTGGGCACCATGCTGGCGCAGGTGCGCGGCGACCGGATCCTGGTCCTCGACGCCGACCCCGGCTGCGGCAATCTGGCCGAGCGGGCGGGCCGCACCTCGTCGTCGTCCATCGTGGACCTGGTGGCCGACAAGAACCTGTCGCACTACAACGACATCCGCGCGCACACCAGCGTGAACGCGGACAACCTGGAGATCCTGCCGACCGCCGAGTACACCACCGCGGCACGCGGACTCAGCGGCGACGACCTGCGCGCGGCAGTGGATACGGTGTCGAAGTTCTACAACCTGGTGCTGGCCGACTGTGGGCCGGGCCTGTTCGATCCGGTGACGCGGGGTGTGCTGGAGACGGCGTCGGCGATCGTGATCGTCACCAACGTGTCGCTGGACAGCGCCCGCCAGGCCGAGAGCGCACTGGAATGGCTGCACCGCAACGGTTATCAGGACCTGCTCGGTCGCGCCGTCGTCGTGATCAATCATGTCGCGGTCGGCGAAACCAACATCGCGGAGAAGCAATTGGTGCGACAGTTTCAACAGCTGGTTCGACCCGACCGGGTGGTGCTGCTGCCATGGGACAGGCACATCGCCACCGGGACCGAGATACGACTCGATCAGCTCGGCCCGGTCTACCGGCGCCGGGTGCTCGAGCTGGCCGCGGCATTGTCCGACGATTTTGAAAGGGCGGGACGTCGTTGAGCGCACCTGCTGTTGCTGCCGGCTCGACCGCGGCGGGCACCGCCCCCGCCCGACCCGCGACCACACGCGTCACGGTGCTGACCGGCAGACGGATGACCGACCTGGTGTTGCCGGCGGCGACACCGATGTCCACTTACATCGACGAGACCGTCGCGGTGCTCGCCGAACTCCTCGAGGACACCCCGGCCGACATTCTGGGCGGGTTCGACTTCTCCGCGCAGGGCGTGTGGACGTTCGCCCGCCCCGGCTCGCCGCCGTTGAAGCTCGATCAGTCCCTCGACGAGGCGGGCGTCGTCGACGGGTCGCTGCTGACCCTGGTCTCGGCGAGCCGGACTGAGCGGTATCGACCGCTGGTCGAAGACGTCATCGACGCGATCGCGGTGTTGGACGAGACACCCGAATTCGACCGGACGGCGCTCGACCGTTTCGTGGCCGTCGCAATCCCGATTCTGGCCGTCCCGGTCACCGCGGTCGCGTTACGGGCGTGGTGGCTGACCGGGCGGAGCTGGTACTGGGCGCTGGCGATCGGCCTGGTGGGGATCGCCGTGCTGGCCGCCTCGTTCGTGGCGAACCGCCTCTACCAGAAGGCCCAGCTTTCCGAATGCCTGCTGATCGCGGCGGTACCGCTGATCGCGGCCGCTGCGGCCATCGCCGTTCCGTTGCCGCGCGGGGTGAGCTCGCTGGGGGCACCCCAGCTCGCCGCCGCCGCCACTGCGGTGCTGTTCCTGACCTTGCTGACGCGCGGCGGGCCGCGCCGGCGACATGAACTGGCGTCGTTCGCCGTCATCACCATGATCGCGGTGATCGGCGCGGCGATCGCCTACGGCTACGACTATCAGCGCTGGGTCCCGGCCGGCGCCATCGCATTCGGCCTGTTCGTGGTGACCACCGCGGCCAAACTGACCGTCGCCGTCGCCCGCATCGCCCTGCCGCCGATCCCGGTGCCCGGCGAAACGGTGGACAACGAGGAGCTGCTCGACCCGGTCACGGCCGACGAGGCCACCAACGACGAGACCCCCACCTGGCAGGCGATCATCGCCTCGGTGCCGGCGTCGGCGGCTCGGCTGACCGAACGCAGCAAGCTGGCCAAGCAACTGCTGATCGGCTACGTCACGGCGGGCACGCTGATCCTGGCCACCGGCGCCGTCGCGGTGGTGACGCGCGGACACTTCTTCATCCACACACTGGTGATCGCGTCGCTGCTGACCGTCCTCTGCGGGTTCCGGTCGCGGCTCTACGTGGATCGCTGGTGCGCGTGGGCCCTGCTCGCGGCGTCGGTCGGCATCCCGACGGGTCTGACGGTCAAACTCGTGCTCTGGTACCCGCAGTGGGCGTGGCTGATCCTGACCGGCTACCTCGCGGTTGCCCTCATCTCGCTGGTGATCATCGGCGCGATGGCCCCGGTCCGGCGCATTTCGCCGGTGGCCAAACGGATTTCGGAACTGGTCGACGGGGCGGTGGTGGCGTCGGTCATCCCGCTGTTGCTGTGGGTGACGGGCGTCTACGACATGGTCCGCAACCTGCGGTTCTGATCGCTAGATCGGCGCGACGACCGAGCCTTCAGCGGGTTTCGGGCCGGATGCGCCGGAGGCGGCCACCGGAGCGCTGACCAACGTCGCCTGGCCCGCGGCGGCTCCGTCGGTCGGCTGACCGTCGGCCTGGTCCTGGTCGTCCTTGTTGTCCTCATCCGGCTTGGTGTCACTGGCAAGCTGTGCCCCGCCGCCGCCCTGCGACGCCTGCGAGGCGGCCTGCTGCACGCTCTGGCCGACCTGTTGACCCATCGGCGCCATCTGCTGCGCCAGCGGAGCCAGTTGCACCAGCTGCGGAACCGTTGCGGCGATTTGCGGCGACAGCGCCGCCGCCTGCGCGCTGACCTGCGCCGCAGCACCTGCGGCCGCACCCCCCAGCACCTCCTGCGCAGCGGCCACCGGCCCGCCCAGCATGGCCGCACCCAGCCCCGCCGACTGACCGGTCATGGCGCCCATCACGTTGGCACCCGGCGCTTCGCCCCCGACTCCGAACTGCGTCAACGCCTGACCCAGAGACTGATCAGCCTTGGTGTAGACATCAGCCGCGGTACCCATGCTGGTCGCGGTGCGTTTCAGCGCCGCGGTGACACCGGGCAGGCCGTCGGTGACCAGCGACTCGATTCCCGGCATGGTCTGGTTGATCGCTGCCGACACCGCATCCGATCCGGGCACCGTCACCGGCGCCGGGGGCGTCGGGAAGACGAGTTCGGTGAGCTTGCTTGCGGCGGCGATCAAGCGAGCGGGATCCACGGTCAGCGGTTCGGCCATCGCAGCATCCCTTCTCTGAGTGGGGTCTTACCGTTCACAATTTTACCGGCCTTCACCGGGCCCTCTCTGCAGCAATTCCCGACCGTCCCGGCATCGGCGGGCCGGCGGATCGGACTAGCGCCCGCCCTGGGCGTGCGCCAGCGCGCTGTCGAGCAGACCGCTGACATACCGCCAGTACAGGAAGTCGACGACGGCCGGGCGTTGCGTTTCCGGGTCGGCTGCGTGGTAGGCGGCGTGCAGCGCGATGTCCTGACAGTGCGCGGCGTAGGTGTGGAACCGGCGCAGGTGCGCGACCTCGCGGCCGATCGCCGTGCTGGTCATCGGCTTCATCAGGTCGAACCACAGCATGTGCCGCTCGTCGTCGGGCGCGTTCGCGTCGGCCGGCGGGGGCGGCAGCAGGTCCAGCAGGTGCAGGTCGTCGGTCTCCTGCAGTTGAGCGGCCGCTGCCGGGTCGACCACCTCGAGGCGGAGCCGGCCGACCATCTTCCCGCTGTCCGGAATGTCGTCGTCCTCCAGGATGATCTTGGCGACACCCGCATCCGAGTTGGCCAGCTGTTCGGCGGTTCCGATCACCGCCCGCAGCTGCAGGTCGTGGTAGGCCGCCCAACCCTGTACCGCGAGCACCGGATACGTTGCGGTGCGGGCCTTTTCGTCGATCGGAACGTTACGGTCGGCGCTGGCCATGTGCACCTTGGCGGGCAGCTGGACGCCGTCGGGGAGGTAGGCCAGCCCGTAGCTGTTGGCCACCACGATCTCGCCGTCGGTGGTGACGGCGGTGACCCAGAAGAAGCCGTAGTCGTCATCGCCGCCGCTGTCCCGCGCGTTGAGCGCCGCCGCGACCCGCCGGGCCAGTCGCAGCGGATCCTTCTTGGCACCCCCCGCGCCGGATGCTGCGGCCATCGCGTCGCGCGCGGCCCGCGCGGCCGAGACCGGAACCGACGGCAGTGCCGTCACGTCAACCGCCGGTTCCTTGCGGTCCTTCTCGTCGTCCTTGCGGTCCGGTGGTGCCGGACGTGTGGGTGCTGCGTGTCGCGCGGCGGCAGCGCGGGTGGTCGCACCGGCCGGTGCCTTGCCCGCCCCGCCCAGCGGGGCGCGGCCGCCCGCGGCACGCGATCCGGCACCGGATGCGGCTGGCGCACCGGCGGTTTGGCCCGCGCCTGCGGACGACGACGAACCGGCTGCTGCTGCGGAGCCGCGCGTGGCTGCCGGAATGCCGCCGGCCGCGGCGGGAGTCATCGCCGGCGACGCGTCGTCACCGCGGTGCGACGGTCCGGCCTGCTGGCCGGTGTGTCCGGGTGACACGTCGGTCGCGGCGGCGGGCTTCACGTGCGCCGGTTCGGTGCTGGGCGTGGTCGGCGTGGCAGGCGTGCTCGGGTCGACCGGCAGCGACGGCTGGTTCGGCGTGGGGCCGACCGGGGTCGGCGACGGGCTCGGCGCGGGGTGGACCGGGGTCGGGTTGACCGGGGTCGGCGCCGGGCCGGGCGCCGGAGTCGGGTGGACCGGTTTGGCGGGTGCCACCGGCGTCACCGGGGTGACCGGCTGCTCCGGATACGGCTTGACCGGCGTGACCGGGGTGACCGGCTGGTTCGGATTGACCGGGATCACCGGCGGCACCGGAGTCACCGGCGTGACCGGGTCGGCGGGGGTCACCGGAGTCACCGGAACGCCCGGCCCGACCGGGTCATACGGGTTGGCCGGGGTCGGCTCGAACGGCGTCGGCGTGATCGGGGTGACCGGGACACCGGGGCCGATGGGCTCATAGGGGTTGGCCGGCGTCGGCTCGAACGGCGTCGGGGCCGGCCCCACCGGTACGGGCACGTCTGGCGTCGGCGCGACCAGCGTCGGCACCTCCGGGGCGGGGGGCGTCACCTGGTGCAGCAGTTCTTCCAGCGCGTTGTGCGGCGGCTTCCAGTTCTTCGACGCCAGCACCTGTTCGGCGGTCTCGGCGACCAGGCTGGTGTTGGCCTGGTGAGTCGCCCGAACCAGCGCATTGATCGCGTTCTGCCGCTGCTCGGGTTCCAACTCGGTGTCATTTTCCAGCACAATGATTTCACGCTGAGCGCTGTCCACATTGTTGCCGATTTCCGACTTGGTTTGCTCGATCAGATTGGCGATATGACGGTGCCAGGTAATGACCGTCACGAGATAGTCCTGCAGCGTGCCCATTTCGTCGATATTCGCACCGAGCGCGCCATTGGCGGCGTTGGCCGCACCGCCCGACCAGACGCCGCCGTCGAACACCTCGAGCCGCTGCTGCCGGGTGGCGTCGATCACATCGGTGACGTTGCGCAGGACGCTGTTGTACTGCTGGGCGCGCTCGTAGAACGTGTCCTCGTCGGACTCGGGCCAACCGCCCGGCTCCAGCATCTGACCGGTGTATTCGCCGGTCGGCCGCGGAATGCCCATCGCCTACTCTCCTCCCCGCAACTGCCGGGTTGCAGCAGGACGGCGGGCCCGGATCGTGGCGCGGCATCGCCGGACCGGCAGGCAGCCGCGGCAGCCCGCAGGCCAGGTGAACCGCTCACTGCTACCGGATGTCATGGTTACCAAGCCTAACCGAGGTGAATGCCTGCTACATGCAGCAATTTGATGATCGGGACGGTGCCGGAACGCACCGCTGCAGCGAAATTCACACTGCAAAAAGAAACGACGAGCCGACGCAAAAAATAACGACTCAGAGCCATTTACGAGAAGCCGCGCCGGGCTTAGCCGGCACCTGCTGCTTTCCCCATCGCTGCCAGTGCGGCGGTGAGTTGCTCCCCGGCGGCGTCGTTGTATTTGCTCGCCGCGGCTTGCGCGTTCTGCAGCGCTTCGTTCACCCTGGCGCCGACGGCCTCGGCGCCCAGTTCCTTGATCAACCCGTCGTTGATGCGCACCCCGGTGAGCCACTGGTGTCCGTTGATGGTCACCTCGACGCTCTCGGCTTCGTCGGTGCCGCGGAACGCTCCGCGGTTCATCTGGTTCAGCGTGCCCTCGAGGGCCTGCTGAAACCGCGCCGCCAAGGCCAACGCCGCCGCGACGTGCGGTTCCATCTCCATGTCGGTCACTTCGACTCCTTCATGTCTTGCCGGCGGCGTTGGCCGATGACGGCCTCGGTCCACTCCCTGTCCTCGGTGTAGAGCGCTTCGTCATCCTGTTGTGCGCCCTTGGATTTCGATCCACCCCCGCCTTGGCCGTGACCGCCCATCGGCATGCCCATGCCGCCACCGCCCATGCCGCCGCCGCGGCCCGCACCGGCCTGACCGATGCCGCCGAAGTCACCGGCCCCGGCGGGCCGCATGGATTCGCCGGGAATGCCGGTGCCGGCGCCGGTCGAGGGCGCCAGCGGCATCGACGGCATACCGCCGCCACCACCGCCGCCCAGCGACATCGGCTTGACGCCAGGGTCTTTGGACAGGCTCGCCGCCGCGTCACGACCCGCCGCGCCCAGCTCTGCGCCCACTCCGGACGGCATCCCGCCGCCACCCGCGCCTGCGCCGGTGGGCGGCATCATCGGGGGCTGCATCCCGGGGGATCCTGAGCCCCCGCCCGCCATGCTCGCCACCTGCATCACCTGGTTCGGGATCAAACCGGGGGTCTGCGCCGGGGGTGGCGGGTCGATCTTGATGGCCGCCGGCGGCTTCGGTGGGTTGACCGGCTCCAGTTGAGCCTTGGAGTTGTACTCGTTGAGCACCTGCTCGGACTTGGACTGGTACTCCGCGTAGAGCTTGATGGCCTGGTCCTTGTAGGCGGGATCTTTGGACAGCTCTTCGAGTTTGGTGATGTCGGCCAGCGTCGGGTGGGAGCGCCGGGCCCACACCTGCAGCTGCGCGATGTACTGGGCCTGCTTGGCCAGCGAGAGGGCCAGCTTGGCCATGTGGGTGATCCATTCCCGCTGCTGATCCAGCGACGCCTCACACGCGGTGGCCGCGTCACCAGTCCAGTTCTCGAAAATGCGGAACCGCTTGACGTCACCCTGCAGTGCGAAGCTGAGTTGATTCCAGCCGTCGGCGAACCCGGCCAGCGACGCGCCCTGGTCGCCCGATTCGAGTTTGGTTGCCGCGGCTTTCAGATCGGTGAAGCCGTCGTCACCTGCGGCCGCCACCTGTTCGGTGTCGTGCAACCCGGCGGAGCCGTCGCCGCCGACGCCGCCGGCCGATTCACCGGCCACCTCGCCACCGTCGCTGTTCAGCGCCTCCGCACCCTCCTCGTCGACCTCGCCGTAGGCCTTGGCGGCATTGCGCAGCGAGGTCGCCAGCCGGGTGCGTTCCCGGGCCCCGGCGGTCAGGAAGTCCCGCATGTTCTGGGCGGACAACGTGAGCTGCTCGGCCGCGTTCCGCGCCGCCGTCAGACCACACGGCGTCTGGGCAACATCGTTGGGTGGCGTCGCCATGGGCGCTTCCACCTCGTCTGCCCGCGACAGAATCTCCTGCTGATCCACCGTCACGGTCTGCGGCTGAGTCATATCGGATCGTCCTCCTTATGCTCTAACCATTATCGTGGCTGGCGACAGGCCCGCCTGCACCAATATTCGGCGAATAGGCCTACTTCGGCAGGGCCAGTTGGAAGCGGCTTTCCTCCGGCGGCGAGACTCGACGGATCGGCAGCTCACGGTGTCGCGGGGTGCCGACCATGTTGTGGCGCAGGATCACCTTGTCGACACCGGGATGCGGACCCAGATATGTGGTCGCGTTCGGCCACACCACCTTGGCCACCGGTCCCACCTGCGCACCGATCAGCCGAGCGAACTCCTCGAAGTGCGCACCGACCGTCACCGCCGCGCCCGCGGCCGCCGAACGCACCGCGAACTGGGTGAACGTCTGCGCGTCACCGAGGTTGAGGCTGACGTCGACGTCGTCGAACGGCAGGTACACCGGGCACCGGTTCACCGTCTCGCCGACCAGGATTCCAGCCGAGCCGATCGGGATCTGGCAGTGCCGGTCGGCGACCAGATCCTGCCCGGTCAGCGCGGGCCGCTGACCGCCGAACAGCCGGGTGAAGCCCCGCGGCGTCTTCGGTTTGCCCGCCGTGGTGAGCAGCACGGTGGCCTGCGGGGCGACGCCGGGAGCGATCCGGACCCGGGTGATGGTGTGGTCGGCACGAGCCGACCACCACAGGTCCGGGCCGCCCGGCGCGGTGTAGGCGGCGGTGTAGGAATCGCGTCCCTGGATCATCGACCACTTCTCGCGGGCGAAGCCGATGTCGATGGCGTGGTCGTAGTCGTCGAAGCTGCGCCCGCAGACCGCGTCGACACCGTGGCTGGCCAGGGCGTCGGCGATGCGGGTCGCCGAGGCCACCAGGTAGCGCGCCAGACCGGCGACCCCTTCGTCGCGGCGCTGCGCCGACCGGTGGGTCTGCTCGGGGTCGGCCCGCAGCATGATCCAGGTCCGCCGGTTGGCCGGTGCCGGGTCGGCGCCGATCACCTGCTGGTACAGGTTCACCACCTCCGGGGTGGCGGTGCGGCCTACCCGGAAGCCGGCCGAGACCACGTCGGCTTCCATATCCGGGCAGTGCACCGACAGCAGTTCTTCGAGCAGGCGGGTGTCCAGCACGTCGTCGGTGTGGGCCTGGCCGTCGACGATGACCGTCGGTGTGAACGGGCGCGGCTTGAGTTCGATCACCGCGATCAGATGGTCGCGGCGCCAGCGCACCGCCACGTGATCGCCCGGCTTGACCGTGGCTCCCACCACCGGCTCGGACGGAACGTCGGGCGGGTTGCGGCGCCGGCGCAGCCACGCGAACACCGTCGCCACCCAGCCGGTGACCCGGCGGCCGGAGAAGGTGACGAATGCGACCACTGCGCCCAGCGCCACCAGCACAATGCCGGCCCACCAGTACCGCGTCTGCAGGAAATACAGAATGACCAGCGGTGCCAGCACCGCCAGGAGCAACGTGTGCCCGGTGCTGAAGCGCAGCCTGATGGGATTTCTCATCGGCGCCTCAACGCCCGCGCGGCGAGTGCCCCGAGGACCAGGGCCAGCGCCAGGCCCCCGACGGCCAGCGCCACCACGGTGATCGGCCGCCGGTCGGGACCCGGTGTGATCACCGGCGGCGGCATGCGCCGGACGCTGTAGGGGATCTGCCCCGGCCCGGGCGTGATGTCCCAGGTCAACGCCGCGACCGCATTGACGACGCCGTCGCCGACCAGGTTGTCGGTGCCGCCGCCCGGGTGCCGTGCGGTGGCCTGGATGCGGTTCATCACCTGCGCGGGCGTCAGCTGCGGAAAACGCTGCCTGATCAGCGCGGCCAGGCCCGAGACGTAGGCCGCGGCGAACGAGGTGCCGGCGATCGGCACCGGGCCCTCCTTGCCTTGCAGCGCATTCACCGGCTCGCCCTGACCGCCCAGCGAGATGATGTTCTCAGCCGGGGCGGCCACGTTGACCCACGGCCCGTGCATGGAAAACGTGCTGGGTACACCGGTCTGTCCGATGCCACCGACGGTGATCACCAGGTCTCCGTACCACGCGGGCGTGACGACGGTCTGCACTTTCGTCCAACCGCGCGAGTCCTTGGGGTTCGCGGCGTCCGGCAGCGGATTCTGCGCGCAGTCGCCACCGGTGTTGCCGGCCGCGACCACCACCACCACGTTCTTGACGTTGACCGCGTAATCGATGGCGGCGCCCAGGCTGGCCTCGTCGATCGGTTTGGTCACCTTGTAGCAGGCGGCCTCGCTGATGTTGATGACGCCGGCACCGAGGTTGGCGGCGTGCACCACCGCCCGCGCGAGGCTGCGGATCGACCCGGCTGCCGGCGTCGAGTTGGGGTCGTTCGGGTTGGGTTGGGAGCCGACCGGCTCGAACGCTTCCGAGGTCTGCCGGATCGAGAGCAGACGGGCGTCCGGGGCGACGCCGACATACCCGTCGGTGGGCGCCGGCCGCCCCCCGATGATGGCTGCGGTCAGGGTTCCGTGCGCGTCGCAGTCCGACAACCCGTTGCCGGCCTGGTCGACGAAGTCGCCGCCGGGTTCGGCCGGGACCCGCGGCGAGGCGTTGACGCCGGTGTCGATGACGGCGACGGTCACCCCTGCCCCGGTCGCGAACTTATGGGCTTCGGTCACCCCGATGTAGGAGTTGCTCCACGGCGGGTCGTGGAAGGTGGATTCGGGCAGGACGGTGGGCCCGGAGCACTGGACGCGTTGCTCGGTCGGCTGGTCGGGGCCCGTCACGTCCGGCGGCAGCGCTCCCGGATCGATAGCGGGCGGAGTGATTGCCGATGCGGGCGGCGCGACCAACGGCGCCGTCGTCACGGCCAGCGCCACCGCCATCAGCAAGATCCGGTGCACCCCCGAATCACTCCGTTCATTCAGTTCGTTCGGCGTGGCAAATCCTGGGAGCAGTTTAGACGTAGCGGTTGCGTAAACGGCGCTATTCGGACGGGGTTGGGCGGACGTGTGCCCGGGTCCCGTGCTGCTCGTCGGAGGCATGGTGTGGACAGTCCGGGCCTACCGCCGCCATCCGGAGGGGGCACCCCGGCATCCGCCCTCGCACGACTGCGGGCTCGACAACGCGAGCGTTACATAGCTCACTACTATTGTAAATACGGTACTTGCTACGATTGGGCCGGACTCCCCACAGAAAGCTCGAGGTTTGTCATGGCCACACCCGTCATCGTCGGCGCTGTTCGGACTGCGATCGGTCGGTCCTTCAAGGGCACGCTCGTCAACACCCCGCCCGAGACGCTGATTACCGCTGTGCTGCCTGAGGTGGTGCGCCGCTCCGGGGTGGACCCGGCGGCCATCGACGACATCATCTTCGCCGAATCGCATTACGGCGGCGGCGATTTGGCGCGCTACGCGGCCACCGCCACCGGTTTGGAGCATGTGCCCGGACAGTCGGTGAACCGGCACTGCGCGGGCAGCCTGACCGCGATCGGCAACGCTGCCGCGCAGATCGGCTCCGGCATGGAGCGGGTGCTGATCGCCGGCGGGGTGCAGTCGCTGTCCATGACGCCGCTGACCAACTGGCGCATCCCCGGTCCGGAGCTCAAATTCGAGGAGCGGTGGATGCCGCCCACCCACGTCGAGACGCCGGACGCGCCGGCCAAAGACATGTCGATCACCGTTGGCTGGAACACCGCGCAGTCGGTCGGGATCACCCGGGAGGAGATGGATGCCTGGGCGGCTCGGTCGCACCAGCGCGCGGTCGCCGCGCAGGACGCCGGCAAGTTCACCGACGAGATCCTGCCGCTGAAGATCACCGTGCACGACGGGTCGGTGGTCGACTTCTCCGTCGACGAACACCCACGCCGCGACACCACGGTGGAGAAGCTAGCCGGCCTGAAGGTGCTGCATCCCGAGATCGAGGGGTTCTCGATCACCGCGGGCAACAGCAGCGGCACCAATGACGCGGCCGCCGCGGTCGCGCTGGTGGAGGCCGACTATGCCGCCGCCGAGGGGCTGAACGTGATGGCGAAGGTCCGGGCCTGGGCAGCTGCCGGCGTGCCGCCGCGCGACTGCGGGCTCGGTGCGGTCAAGGTGATCGGCAAAGTGCTGCAGCGGGCCGGGTTGTCCGTCGAGGACGTGGCGTTGTGGGAGATCAACGAGGCGTTCGCCTCAGTGCCGATCGCCGCGTGCCGCGAGTACGGCATCGACGAGGAGAAGGTGAACTTCTCCGGCAGCGGCTGCAGCCTCGGTCACCCGATCGCGGCGTCCGGTGCCCGGATGATCACCACCCTGACCTACGAGCTGGCCCGGCGCGGCGGCGGGATCGGGGTCGCGGCCATGTGTGCCGGCGGCGGGCAGGGCGGCGCCGTCGTCATCGAGGTGTAAGCGTCAGACGCTGCCGCTGCGGCGCGGTCGCTCCATCAAATATCAAGCCCCACATGCTTTTCCGCGCAGGCTTCCCGTACCGCGGTGATCACGTCGGCGCTGCGTAGGGTTTGCAGGTCGTCGATCGTGACCGACCCTTTCGCGCTGCGGTGTTGGGCGGCCACCCGCGAATCCCGCAGTCGTTCGGCGCGTTCGACGACGTTGCGCGCGAAGCGCCCGTTGTGCATCGCATCGATACCGTGCGTGCCGTCGGGCGCGCGATACGCACGCAGCTTCGCGCACGCAGCGTTCAGCGCGTCGGCCGCCGCCGGCTCGATCACGGTGGCACGCGGACTGCCGTAGCGCACCGCGATCTCGACCAATTCATCCGGAGTGTAGGACTCGAAACGCAACTTGCGATTGAAGCGGCCCGCCAAACCCGGGTTGACCGTAAGGAATTCGTCGACTTCCTTCTCGTAACCCGCCCCGATGAAGCAGAAGTCGAACCGGTGCACCTCTAACGCGACCAGCAGCTGGTTGACCGCCTCCATGCCGATCATGTCCGGTCGGCCATCTTGGTGACGTTCCACCAACGAATAGAATTCATCCATGAACAGGATCCGGCCGAGCGAACGGTTGATCAGCTCGTTGGTCTTCGGCCCGGACGCTCCGATGTGCTCGCCGCAGAAGTCCGCCCGCTTGACTTCCACGATCTCCGGGTGACGCACAATCCCCAGTCCGGCATAGATCTTTCCCAAAGCTGCAGCGGTCGTGGTCTTTCCGGTTCCGGGCGGTCCCACCAACAGCATGTGATTGGTTTGGTTGGCGACCGGTAGCCCGGCCGCCAACCGCAACGCACGTACCTCGATCTGGTCCTCCAGTTCGGCGACCGCCCGCTTGACTTCCGCCAGGCCCACTTGGTTTTCCAGCAGTGCCCGCCCCTGCGTCAGCAGTTCGTTGCGGCGCTCCTCGTGTTCGGCCTCGGTGCGCTGCTGAGCCGAGCGCTGGGTGCTGACGTCCCACTTGTCCGTCCGGGTGCCGATCGTTTCCTCGTCGGTGATCACCAGCTGCAGGCCGGGATCGGCCAACGCGTGCTTCGCGGATTCCATCAGCGCACCGTTGATCGTCGCCTTGGACAACCACACCTGCGCCTGGTGTTCGTCGCCGAGTTGACGGTGCGCCATCCCCCGGACGTAGGCCAGATCCGCGGCAATCAACGGGAAATCGGCGGCATCGATCGCGGCGGCAGCGAGGTGCCGGCTGGTTTGGGTGGGCATCGCCTGGCCGGTTCGCACCTCGACCCGGTCCGCCCACTCCAGTGCGACCCGCGCCTGGCCCAGATGTGCGGCGGCATGCGCAGCCAAGGCGCAGGTGGCCGCCGTGACGACCGACCTGATGATCGCCTGCGGCGGCAAGATCGCCGCCGCCACTGCGATCACATCCGGCCAGCGTTGCGTGGCGAACATCAGGTAAGCCTCGAGATGCTGCCGCCACTGGTGGTTCTCCCACGAATCCAGCAGCGCCGAATCCGCCAGCAGTGCTTCGGATTTCTCGTACTGACGGTCGTCGACGAGCGCGCTCGCCAGCGCCAGCCCGGCATGCGAGGCCTCGGTCACCGATATGGACAGATACGGCCCGGCTTTGATTGGCGCCGACAACCGCACCCCGAGCCGGTTGGTCTCCCGATGCAACCGCGACCCGTACGTGTACAGCTGCTGGACTGTCGTTAAGGATTCATCGCCCGCGGCGATCCGGCCCAGCCACGCATCCGCCATCGACGGATCGATCTCGGTGGCTTCCGCGAACCGGGCCCTGGCACCGTCGACATCTCGGTCCAACAACATCATTGCCTGATCGAACCGCTTGCGGGCGGCGGCCGTGCTGGTGCTGCTGGTCATGGCGATTCCGCTGCCGCAAGCTCGCCGCTGCGCACGTTCGTGGGTTCAGAAGAGACGTAGCGATTCTCGGCCCGGAACAGCTCGATCTCCACGGCGTGCACCCCGATGACGGTCGCCACCTCGACCGTCGCCTGCCCCTGCTGGGTGATCACGACGCTCGCGGCGCCACGGTAAGGGGCACCCGGATCCCCCACGGAGATCACCGTATTCGGGCGGGGACCGGGTGTGACAGTGCCGTCGACGACACTGACCGTGGTTCCTGCGATCGGTTTGGTCGCGTCAGTGACGGCCACCTCCGGCATCCGGACGCTGGCCCAGCGTTCGGCATCCCGGGTGTGCACCGTCACCCGGTCACCGGAGCCGGCCAGCCGCACCACCAACCGCTTGACCAGTGCGTCGTCGGCGGCGACGTGGACGCGGCTGAATTCACCGGGATCATCCAGCGGGAGCATCATGCGTTGTCCTGCAGCGGTTTTGCCGAGCAGCACCCCGGACGGACCGATCGGAATGACGAGCGGACCGGTCAGCGATCCGCGCCGGACGCCGCGTAGCGCCGGCATCGGGCCACACAAGTTGGCGGCGACGGCACCCGCCTGCTCACCAGGCAACGTCCGCAGCACCGTGCTCGGCGGTACGGTCAGCGGTTGGGCGCTGCGTACCGTCAAGGTGGCGGTAACGCTTCCGTCCCCGAAAAGTGTGACGTTCTGGGTGATTCCGTCGGCACGCATCGACCACGCCTGCGCCAGCGCCTCTTCGGTGATGGCGGTGGGGGGATACCAGTAGGTGCTTAGCCAGCCACCGTCGCCGCGGACCGATCGCCAGCGACGGTTCGGAACCGCCAGCGCCGATTTGCCGAGCCGACGCTCCAATTCGACGATGTCGGTGGCGGTCGCGACTTTCGCGCGGATCCCTTGTTGGCGCATGGCCGCACTGACCCGCTGCGCGGCGGCCAGCGTCGCGGTGCCGATCGAGGAACGGCATTGCAGCGCTTCGGCATTGGCGAGCGCGCTGACGCGCACGACCACCCAGGTCTCACGCTGCCCGGCATACGGCGGGGTGCCGATCAGCGTGTCGTACACCCGCGGGTAGTCACCGGTGGCCCGCCGCCGGGCTCCACTGCTCATCACGCTGAGCGAGTCGATGGCGAGACCGAGACTCTGCTGCATCAGCGGCTGCAAATCAGCGATGTCGACAGCGTTTTCGGTGCGGGCGGAGGTCGAGCCGGTGAACAGTGTCGGTGCGTGCGCCTTGCCCAGCAGTTGCACCGCCGCGACCGCTACACCATCCTGGAATCGGACACCGCCCCCGGCCCGGTCATTGGCGACGGTGCGCGGCGCGGTCCACGGAATCGGCCGATTCCGCCGGTGCCACAACAGCAACCACGACCACGCGGTATGACCGCGCCACGGGACAGAAGTTGCCAGCACCGAGCACGCCAAACCTGTTGCGGCACCACAGTACCCGCCCAGCGCCAAGCCGAGGACAGCTGCGCTGAACACGACCGCGATGACGGCGAGCCTGCTTGCTGCCGTCATCGTCACCGCCGTGCCCGGGCGATCAGCGCCACCGCCCCGACTGCGGCCACCACCAGCCCGGCGAATACCAGAGCGACATTGCGGGCACGGTGGTCCGGCGCAGGCGGCGGAGCGGCAGGGGTGATGATGCGGCTGTGCGCGGATGGTGGTAGCCGTTCTCCCGCAGGCACATCGAATGTCAGCGCGGCTACCGGATCGACCACGCCGTAGCCGACTTGGTTGTCCACGCCCCGGGGCGGGTTGTGGGCCGTCTGCACGATGCGGTTGATGATCTGGTGTGCGGACAACGCCGGGTACTTCGCCCGCACCAACGCCGCGACGCCGCTGACATAGGCTGCCGAGAAACTGGTACCCCAGATGGGCATGTTCTTCTCGCCCGGATGGATCGGCGGGTAGGCGTTGACAGGCCCTCCGGTCTGCGGCGACAGCCCCATGATGCCTACCCCAGGCGCCGCGGCGGCCACCCAGGGACCGGCCAGGCTCTTGCTGATCGGTGCGCCGGTATTGTCCACGGCCCCAACCGATAACACGTAGTCGGAGAACCACGACGGCGAGGAGACGGTCTTGACCTGGTGCCAGTCGCGCGGGTCGGATGTGATCAGCGGATCGAAGCTGGGATTCTGCGCACAGCCGTCCTCGCTGTCGTTGCCGGCCGCAGCCACGATCAGCGCGTCCTTGACGGTGGCCGCATACCAGACTGCCGCGCCGATGGCGGCCTGATCAAGCGGATCAGCGGCCGAAACACAGGACGTCACACTGATATTGATGACCTTGGCACCCATGTTGGCGGCGTGCACTATCGCGCTGGCCAGGGTCGCGATCGAACCCGCCTTCTTGCGCACTTCCGAGTCGCCGGGTCCCGGGTTCACCGGTTCATAGGCGCGTGATGACTGCCGGATGGAAATGATGACGGCGTGCGGCGCGACGCCGACCACCCCGTCGGGGGCGCCGGGCGCGGGGCCCGGCACCTCGGGGACATCGGTGGTTCCGGTGCCGGGATCCCCTGGGGCGTTGGCCGGTTCGTCGGACGGCGGCGGAGGCGGCGGCGGTGCCGGCTTGGTCTCGGTCACCGTCACCGGCGCGGGCGGCGGCGGCGCGGCCGGCGGTGGCGGCGGTCCCCCGGGCGGCGGTGGCGCGGCGTCGACAGCCGGCGGCCCGGCCGGCGGTGCGAACGCGGGGGTGCTGGGCATGGGAGCGGGCATCGGGCTGCCCTGCGGCGCAGCCCCGATGACCGAGGCCACGATGGTCCCGTGCGAATCGCAGTCCATCAGGCCATCACCGCTCATGATGTAGTCCCCGCCGGCGACCACCCGCAGCCGGGGACTGGGATTGATACCGGTGTCGATGATCGCCACCGGAACCCCGTTGCCGGTGGAGTACTGCCACGCTTTGCTGATGTTGAGCATGGTGAAACCCGGTGCGGTGACCGACACGTTGGGGTCCGCCACGGTGATGGTTCGGGCGCACATGTTGCTCTGCCGCATCGGCTGCTCGGGACCGGGTTTGCCATCCGCCGGCACCCGGGCGGGATCGATGACCGGCGGTGGGATTGCATGTGCTGCAACAGGGTTCGCTGAAACCGCGAGCACTGCCCCGGTCAGGACGACGCCGCTGAGTCGGGCCGCGAGCCGTCTCATCGCATGCGCACCCAGGTGAACAGCCCACCGATCCAGGCGGCCAGCGGCAGCGCCGCGATGATCGCCACGATCTCCAACCATTCGGCGGCCATTCGCACCAGCGGCGTGAACCTGGTGACCGGCACCAGCAGCGCCGCCAGCAGTCCCGCCCCGGCGAAAATGGCCAACACCACCGACCCGGGCACCAGCGCATGTCCCGACGACGCCGGTTCGCGCACCACGTATTTCACGACACCGACACATGTTGCGGCCGCGGCCCCGCAGACCAGGGCGATCGCTTGATGTTTGTCGGCGAACGCCCGACCCCGGCTGATGAAGATCACCACGAACAGCGCCGCGAGCACGGCGGCCGGCGTACCCCGGTCCCGGCCCGGCATCAGGGTGGCCCACACCGCAATCGGCAACGTCGCTCCGGCGCCCACGCATATTCCGGTGAGCACACTGTTGGCTCGTTTGGCCGCGGCCGCGATCTGGGCGCCGCGCGGCGTGGTGTCCGGATTCGCACCGTCCTCAGCACCCTCGACCGCGTCACTGACCGGCGAGACAGCATCCACCGGCATCCCGTCGCTGCGCCGGAACAGGTCGCGTCCGGTGATCGACCCGAAGTACGGCGGCCGGATCCGGGCGACCCACAGCGCAAACGTCGGGGCAAGGGTCAGGGTCAACAGCAGCGCCACCAGGGTGGTCATGCCCAGCCACTGGGCCGGCACCGGCCACCACATCCGGGTGGCCGCTACGAGGGCGCCCAGTGCGCACAGCGTCACCGCTGCCGCTGCGGCGCTGACATGGCGCCCGGTGGCCGTGGCCATTCCGCAGGTCAGAACTCCGGCCGCCAGCGCGGCGATGAACAGGTGCGCGGATCCCGGTCTGCCCGGCGCGCCGGCGCCCAGTGCCGCCGCGGTCAGCGGTACCGCCAGCCAGCCGAGCCCGTCGAGCATGTCGATGCGGTCGGGCCACCATCGCCAGACGGCCAGGGCGCCACCGCCGCAGCAGAGGGCCAGCGCTGCAACGACGCAGCTGGACATCAACGAATCGTTCGAAATACGTTGCCGCACAGCCAGTCCGAGAACGGTGATGACGACCATCGCGACGATCGACAGGGCGGTGTGCGCGGCCGTCTGCATCGTGACCGGTTCGAAGAGTTTCTTGCCGACCCGGGCCAGACCGGTGGACAGCGACTCGTACTGCGGCTCGAAGGACTCGCCTTCGGCAGCGGGTACCAGGATGAGAGTGGCGCCGTCTTCCACGCCGAGTTCGTCGAGGGTCTTGGTGATGTCGAGGCGTACCCCGTTGGCCTTGTGCAGTTCGTATCCGACGCCGGGTTCGAGTCCGGGCAGGCCCCGTCGTTTGAGCTCGTCGTTGAGCAGTTCGACGATGTTGTCGATGAAGACCTCGATCGGGACCGAGGCCGGGTACACCTGTGAGAGCAGGTGGTCGCCGCACACCACGGCGACCGCGCAACGGGCCGGAAACGAGACCTTGCCAACCAGAGCGGCCATTAGCGCGGCCTGTCGGCGTCCGGAATGTATTTGTCGGCCAGCGCCGCAGCGATCTCGAACAGCCGCAGCCGGGTCTTCTTGGTCAATTCGTGGCGGGTATCGATGATTCCGCCCTTGGCGAGGTACGGGTCGTACGGCATGAATTCGACGGTCGCGCCGGATTGGCGGAAACGTTCGGTGAGGTAGTCACGCGCATCGGGGTCGTATTTGTTGCGACTGTCGTTGAGCACCACGGTGCTGCGGGAGACTAGTTCGTGGTAGCCCATCGACCTCAGCAGGTCGATGGCGCGGGTCACCGGCAGCGAGGTGTCGGCGGTCAGACCGGAGACGAAGACCAGCGCGTCGCAGGACTCGAGCACGGCCTTCATCACGGGGTGTTCGAGGTCGTCGGAGGTGTCCACCACGATGACGGTGTGGGTGCGGCGCAGCCGTGACAGCACGCCGGTGAACATCGACGGGACCAGGGGCCGCGGTTGGTCGGAGGCCCGGTTGCCGGCCAATACGTCCAGACCGATGCTGTTCTGCCCCAAGTGTTCTCGGATGTCGGCGTAGCCCTGCACGTCGGTGTCGTTGAGCACTGCCGAATAGTCGCCCGGCGGTGATTCGTCGATGCGGCCGGCCAGGGTTCCGAATCCGGGCGCCGCGTCGATCGCGACGACGTTGTCGGGCCGGCACTCCCGGAAGACACCGCCGATGCACGCTGTCATGGTGGTCTTGCCGACACCTCCCTTGCCCGAGACCACTCCGATCACGTACTGCTTACGGATGTGCCGGCGGATCCGCTCCTGCAGTTCCCGGTAGTGCCGTTCGGCCGGTGACTCGCCGAGGTTGAGGGCCTTGAAAGTCGCGTGGTAGAGGAACTTCCGCCAACCCGAGCCGGGCGGAATTTTGCGGGGCGCCACCATGTCGGAGATCCGCAACGTCCCCGACACGGACTCCTGGTGTTGGTAACGCCCGGCGGACGCACCGACTGGTTCCGCGGTGTTCGCGGCTGCATTCCACGAATTCGTCACGACGCCATCGCTAAACACTCGACCTATACCTCTCGACTACACGACTTTTCGGTACGAATACCATTCCTGATCGGCGGGCAGCCGCCGCACCATGCGATTGATCGCAGCGGCGATGTTGCTCTTGGTTCCCGGTGCCAGGATCGTCCACGTCTTGCCCGCTGAGTAGACGTTCTCGGCGACCAACCGTCCCTCGGGGATGTCGATCACCGTCACAGCGCTCGCGTCGACGTGAGTTCGACGCGAGGTCCCCGTCGCCACCCCGGACTGCATGGCCACGATCGACGCCTGGGCGGACCGGTCCGGATCGGCGGCCAGCGTCAGGCTCTTGCGCTGATCGGCATCGAGCCCCTGACCGGCCAGGAACCTGACCACCGCAGCGTGGTCCGCCGACGCCGCGCGCAACGCGGCGGCGTCCAGCGTGACCGGCCGTAGCGCCGCCGGTGTGTTCTGACCACACAGGCGGGTGATCTCGGCATCAAGCACGGTGCTCGCCGCGCCTTCCGCACTCGAGATGCCGGCGCCGCTGATCCGGATCAGGTCCCCGGAACGTTCCACGGCAACCCACCACTGCGCGAATCGGGCCAGGAGTGCTCGATCGGGCGTCACCTGGCCAGGGGCGCGCATCTGCATGAACAGCGCGATGTCACGTCGATGCAGGACGGTCAACCACTCCACCACGGCACTGTCCACGGTGCCGGCGTCGTCGAGCACGCCGGCCTCGCGCAACTCGGCGGTGACGGGGTGTTCCAGCGCCAGCCGCCGCGACTCCACGCTGGGCAGATGCGGGCGCAGCCCGAGCTCAGGGGCGATGGTCTCGATGCCGGTGAGCACTTGCAGGGCCCAGAGCCCGTCGAGGGTGGTGGTTAACACGATGGTCCTTGACATAGGTCCGGGGCGCACGCAATGCATGCGCCCCGGGCCGATCAATGTGGCTAGAGGAACAAGTTGCCCATTTGGGCGTCGGTGGCCTGCGCCATCTCGTCGACGCTGTGCACGGTGTGGGCATGCCGGCTGACGGTCTGGATCAGGTCCTCCAGGCCGTGCAGCATCTGCTGCTGGGCGTCGAAGAACGCGGTGGCGCCGTGGCCCTGGAAGAAGTCTCCCAGTGCCTGGGTGAGGTTGAGGACGTCGCTGTGAATCTCCATCAGCTGCGCGGCCTGCCCCCCGACCTCGCCGGCGAAGCCGACGACGGCACCGTGGTTGTAAACGATGTGATCTGCCATGACGGTTGCTTCCTTACTTGAGAGTGGTCAGCGGGATGTGACTGGGACGACTCGGGCTAGACCGCCTGCGTCCCTCCCCCGAACACCCCGTTGAGGTTGTGCGCCGCGTCAGCTTCGTGGTTTTCCATCAGCACCGCCGCCTGGCCGAGGCCGTGCGCCAGCCGCTGCCCGCCCGTCATGATCTGCTGCAGGTCGTGGTGAATGTGGCCCGCGGTGCTCAAGGAGGTGTTGCCGGCATCGCCCGCCCAACCCGTGCCGCTGATGATGTTCTCGTGGCCACTCAGGTATTGATTGGCGATCGCGGCCGCCTCCTGCAGGCGCGTCTCGATCCGCTGCTGCGTACTACGCAGTAGTTCTGGAGTGACAACTGTTGCGTTTGCCCTCTATATGTCTCCCTAGTTATTTGCACTCGCTGAGTCAGGGTCTGCGTAAAACTAAACCGGCTGCCTCCAGCTGTCACTTCACCCCGGCTGCCTGGGCTTGAGTGCACGGAACAGGCTGACAGTGCACACCAGAAACGACCTTCTGTCAAAACGAAAGTGGGCGGCCCCCGATAGTTAGCTATGCTCACGGCGTGGGGGCTCACAGGCTGCCTGCGGCGTCGGCTGTGCCGTCGCCGTCGACGTCGGTGAGCCGGATATTCCAGCGCCCGTCACCGTCGGTGTCGACGTACCCGGTGACGCCCTGCGGGCCGGTGCACAGCACCTGGTCGGCCAGACCGTCACCATCGGTGTCCAACAACCGGTCGTCGGGCTCACCGTGGCCGTCGAAGTCGACCAGGGGCCCGCCGGTGTGTTCGACCCCGTCCAGGCCGAACCACCGCAACTGCCCGCCCCGGTCCACAGCGACCCGCCACGTCCCGGACCCGTCGTCGACGAAATAGCTTTCCGGGCTGCCGTTGTCATCGACGTCCAGCACACCGTGGTCGACGATCCCGTCGCCGTCCAGATCGGCCAGCACGTCGTCACCGATGCCGTCCCCGTCGAGATCGAGCTTGATTGCGTCGGGAGTGCCGTCGCCGTTGAGGTCGAAGTCGGGGGTCCGATTCCAGATCGCGGCGGTGCCGTCCTCGCCGCTCAAGCAATACTCCACGTCGGGTTGGACGTGGTGGCACCGCCAGCGGTTCCGCCGCAGTTATCCGGCACTGCCAGCATGGGCAGCTGGCCGAACCTCCGGTGCCGGAACCACCGGAGACACTAGGGCGACTGGAAGCCCAGCGTGTTTTCTCCGGACCTAGAACTAGTCCGATTGGTCAGCTGTCCGCGCTGCCCACCACGCCAACAGCTCCGCGGTGGCCTCCTCGTGCGACAGCGGCCCGCGGTCCAACCGCAGCTCCTTGAGGTATTTCCACGCCTCCCCCACCTGCGGGCCGGCCGGGATGTCCAGCAGCCGCATGATCTCGTTGCCGTCCAGGTCCGGGCGCACCCGGTCCAGGTCCTCCTGCGCGGCGAGTTCGGCGATCCGCTCCTCCAGCCGGTCGTAGGACGCGCGCAACCGGGCGGCCCGGCGCTTGTTGCGGGTGGTGCAGTCGGCGCGCACCAGCTTGTGCAGCCGCGGCAACAGCGGACCCGCGTCGGTGACGTAGCGGCGCACCGCCGAGTCGGTCCATTTGCCGTCGCCGTAGCCGTGGAACCGCAGGTGCAGGAACACCAATTGCGCTACGTCGTCGACCAGCTGTTTGGGGTACTTCAGCGCCCGCATCCGCTTGCGAACCATCTTTGCCCCCACCACCTCGTGGTGGTGGAAGCTCACCCCGCCGTTGGGCTCGTGGCGCCGGGTGTCGGGCTTGCCGATGTCGTGCAGCAGCGCGGCCCAGCGCAGCACCAGATCCGGTTCCCCGTCCTCGAGTTCGATGGCCTGGCGCAGCACGGTCAGCGAATGCTGGTAGACGTCCTTGTGCTGGTGGTGTTCGTCGATGGCCATCTGCATGCCGCCGATCTCGGGCAGCACCACCGCGCCCATCCCGGACTGCACCAGCAGCTCGATGCCCGCGACCGGGTGCTTGCCGAGCAGCATCTTGTCCAGTTCGGCGGCCACCCGTTCGGCGCTGATCCGAGCCAGCTGCGGGGCCATCTCTTCGATGGCGGCCAGTACCCGCGGCGCCACGGTGAACCCGAGCTGGGAGACGAACCGGGCGGCGCGCAGCATCCGCAGCGGGTCGTCGCCGAAGGAAACCTCCGGGGACGACGGGGTGTCCAGCACTCGGGCACGCAACGCCGCGAGCCCGTTGAGCGGATCGAGGAATTCCCCTGCCCCGGTCGGCGTCACGGCCACGGCCATCGCGTTGACGGTGAAGTCGCGGCGCACCAGATCGTCTTCGAGGCGGTCCCCGAACCGCACCTCGGGGTTACGGGACACCTGGTCGTAGGTGTCGGCGCGGAACGTGGTGATCTCCAGCCGGTGCCCGCGCAGGCCCACCCCGACCGTGCCGAACTCGATGCCGGTGTCCCACAGCGCCTCGGCCAGCGGGCGCACGATCGCTTGGATCTGTGCGGGCCGGGCGTCGGTGGTGAAGTCCAGATCCGGGCTCAGCCGGCCCAGCAGCGCGTCGCGCACCGAACCGCCGACCAGATAGAGCTGATGACCGGCGCCGGTGAATGCCGCACCCAGTTCGCCCAGTACCGGCGCGTACTGGTGCAGTGCCACCGCGGCCGCGGTCAGCAGTTCGGCGTCTTGGGCGGGTTCGGCCACGTTCGGTGAGCCTAATAGGAATGCCGCGGTGACTCAGCGCACGCCAGCAGCCCGAGCGTCACGGCGGGCCCCCGAGCGTCATGGCGGGCCCCCCGAGCGTCATGGCGGGCCCCCCGAGCGTCACGCCAGCGTGGCGCTCGACGCCCAGCGTCGCGCTAGCGTGACGCTCGGCGTCACGGCCACCCAGCAACCCCGCCACCCACGGGGCTATTGAGGCTAACGCGACGAATGTGACCAAAGGTACTCGCCAACGGCGAGTGCGTCCGGGAGAATAGCCCGTGCCAGCTAATATCGCTTGGGTGTCGGAGGGCGAACAGGCCAAACCACGTCGGCGCCGGGGTCGGCGTCGCGGTCGTGGCGGCGCCCGTCCGGCGGAAAGCGTGACCGACAGCCCTCCCGCCGACGCCCCACCCACCCCGGCGACCGCAGCCAAACGTCGCGCCCGCCGCAACAGCGACCGGCTGCGAACCGTGCACGAGACGTCGGCCGGCGGGCTGGTCATCGACGGCATCGACGGTCCACGCGACGAGCAGGTCGCCGCGCTGATCGGCCGGGTCGACCGCCGTGGCAGGATGCTGTGGTCGCTGCCCAAGGGTCACATCGAACTCGGCGAGACCGCCGAGCAGACCGCCATCCGTGAGGTCGCCGAAGAGACCGGGATCCGCGGCAGTGTCCTGGCCGCGCTGGGACGCATCGACTACTGGTTCGTCACCGACGGCCGACGGGTGCACAAGACCGTGCACCACTATTTGATGCGGTTCCTGGGCGGTGAGCTCTCCGACGAGGATCTGGAGGTCGCTGAGGTGGCGTGGGTGCCGCTGCAGGAGTTGCCGTCCCGGCTTGCCTACGCCGACGAACGCAAACTGGCCGAGGTCGCCGACGAATTGATCGACAAGCTGCAATCCGACGGCGAGCAGGCGCTGCCGCCGCTGCCCCCGAGTTCGCCCCGCCGACGACCGCAGACACATTCGCGCACCCGCCACGCCAACAACTCCGCGCTGGGCCGCAAGAACGGCCACGGGCAGGGGCCGTGAGTTCACCGCGACTTCGGTGGACCGGGTTGGTGCGTCTCGCCGCGGTGATCGGCATGGTGGCCGGTTTCGGCGGTCTGCTCGCCGCCCCCCCGCTCGCCGGCGCCGGCGAGCCCACCGCGACGCCGTTCGTCCAGGTGCGCATCGACCAGGTGACCCCGGACGTCGTCACCACCACCAGTGACCCCGTCGTCACGGTCAGCGGCATGGTCACCAACATCGGCGACCGCCCGGTGCACGACGTCATGGTGCGCCTCGAGCACGCCGGCGCCATCTCGACGTCGGCCGCCCTGCGCACGTCGCTGGACGGGGACACCGACCAATTCGAGCCGGCCGCGGACTTCCTGACCGTGTCCCCGGAACTGCAACGCGGCCAACAGGCCGGGTTCATCCTGTCCGCCCCGCTGCGCTCACTGACCAAGCCGTCGCTGGCCGTCGACAAACCCGGCATCTTCCCGGTGCTGGTCAACGTCAACGGGACGCCCGACTACGGCGCGCCCGCCCGTCTGGACAACGCGCGATTCCTGCTTCCGGTGGTCGGCATCCCGCCCGACAAGGGCGCTGACATCGAAGCGGCCGTGGCGCCCGAAACCGCCAAGCCGGTGTGGCTGACCATGCTGTGGCCGCTGGCCGACCGGCCCCGGCTGGCCCCCGGCGTCCCCGGCGGCACCATTCCAGTGCGACTGGTCGACGACGACCTGGCCAACTCGCTGGCCACCGGCGGGCGCCTGGACACCCTGCTCGCCGCTGCCGAGCTCGCGACCAGCCGCGATGTGGATCCCGACGGGGCGGTGGGCCGGGCGTTGTGCCTGGCCGTGGACCCGGATCTGCTCGTCACCGTCAATGCGATGACCGCCGGCTACGTGGTGTCCGACTCGCCGGACGGCCCCGCGCAGCTGCCGGGCAGACCGACCCATCCGGGCACCGGCCAGGCGGCAGCGAATCTGTGGCTGAGCCGGTTGCGGGCGCTGGCGCACCGCACCTGTGTGGTGCCGCTGCCCTACGCCCAGGCCGACCTGGACGCCCTGCAACGGGTCAACGACCCCGGGCTGAGTTCCACCGCCACGGCCGGGACCGCGGACATCGTGGATCGGATCCTGGACGTCGCCTCGGTGCGCGGCGCCGCCCTGCTGCCCGACGGCCCGCTCACCGGTCGTGCGGTCACCCTGCTCGACGCCAACGACAGCACGGTCGCGGTCGCCGCCGCGGATCCGCCCGAACAGGACGCCAACACCGCGACCGGCAGCGTCGACATCACGCCGCGCCGGCTGGCGACCCGGGTGGTGACCGCGCCGTTCGACCCGGCGATCGGTGCCGCGCTGGCCGCAGCCGGCAGCAACCCGATCGTGCCCACCTATCTGGACCCGTCGCTGTCGGTGCACATCAACCACGACTCGGCCACCGCGCGGCGCCAGGACGCGCTGGGCGCGATGCTGTGGCGCAGCGTGTCGCCCGACATCGCACCGCGCACCCAGATCCTGGTTCCCCCGGCGTCGTGGACGCTGCCCGGCGACGACGCGCAGCTCATCCTGACCGCCCTGGCCACCGCGATCCACTCCGGGCTGGCCGTGCCGCGGCCCCTGCCGGCCCTGATCGCCGAGGCGGCCGCACACACCGAGCCTCCTCAGCCGCCGGGGAACTACCCGTCGGCGCGGGGCCGGATCGGCGACGACATCACCGTCCAGGTCGCCGGCCAGGTCACCCGGCTCTCCAAGCTGACCTCGGCATTGATGACCGACGAGCGCACCGGTCTGACCGGCGTGCAGTACACCGCGCCGCTGCGCGAGGACATGCTGCGCGCCCTGAGCCAGTCGGCGCCCCCGGACACCCGCAACGGGCTGGCCCA
Source organism: Mycobacterium sp. NGS61 (assembly GCF_059812325.1). Lineage (NCBI taxonomy): Bacteria > Bacillati > Actinomycetota > Actinomycetes > Mycobacteriales > Mycobacteriaceae > Mycobacterium > Mycobacterium sp. NGS61. The sequence goes on along the minus strand of NZ_JCALCL010000004.1, from coordinate 239,635 downwards.
GCAACGGTTGCTGGTGGTGGGCACCACGATCGACGACTTTTTCCGGGCCGTAACGATCGTCAACCCCAGCGGCTCTTACACGCTGGCAACCGAGCACAGCCCGCTGCCGCTGGCGCTGCACAACGACCTCGCGGTACCGATCCGGGTGCGGCTGCAGGTCAACGCCCCGCCCGGGATGACTGTCACCGACATGGGTCAGATCGAGCTGCCCCCGGGGTATCTGCCGCTGCGGGTACCGATCGAAGTCAATTTCACCCAGCGGGTCGCCATCGACGTCGGGCTGCGCACCCCGGACGGCACCGCCCTGGGCGAGCCGGTGCGGTTGTCGGTGCATTCCAACGCCTACGGCAAGGTGCTGTTCGCGATCACCCTCACCGCGGCGGCCGTACTGGTGCTGCTGGCCGGCCGGCGGCTGTGGCACCGGTTCCGCGGCCAGCCCGACCGCGCCGACCTGGACCGCCCGGACCCGCCCCCGCCCGCGCGCCGCCCCGAACCCCCACCGCAGGCGATCGATCGTCGGGTCCACGAAGAGCATCGCGTATGAAGCACGCACCCCGGCGGGTGCAACCACCGCCGCAGCGGTCGCCGCTATCTCAGCCACGCTCCCCGGTGCCGCCGCCGGGTCTGCCGCCGCGCCCCGGATGGACCCCGACCCAAGCGCCCCGTCCGCAGCCGCGCCCGCGACGCGAAGAACTGTCCGACGCCGCGATGGTGAAGCGGTCCTGGGGCATGGCGTTCGCGACGCTGATCAGCCGCCTCACCGGCTTCGCCCGGATCGTGCTGCTCGCCGCGATCCTCGGCGCGGCGCTGTCCAGTTCGTTCTCGGTGGCCAACCAGCTGCCCAACCTGGTCGCCGCGCTGGTGTTGGAGGCGACGTTCACCGCGATCTTCGTGCCGGTGCTGGCCCGGGCCGAACAGGACGACCCCGACGGCGGTGCGGCGTTCGTGCGCCGGCTGGTCACTCTGGCCACCACCCTATTGATCCTGGCCACGGCGCTGTCGGTGGCGGCCGCCCCGCTGTTGGTGCGGCTGATGCTGGGCCGCAATCCCGAGGTCAGCGCATCCCTGACCACTGCCTTCGCCTACCTGTTGTTGCCCCAGGTGCTGGTCTACGGGCTGTCCTCGGTGTTCATGGCCATCCTGAACACCCGCAACATCTTCGGCCCGCCGGCCTGGGCGCCGGTGGTGAACAACGTGGTCGCGATCGCCACCCTGGGCATCTACCTGGCCGTCCCCGGTGAACTCTCGGTCGACCCGGTCGAGATGGGCAACCCCAAACTGCTGGTGCTCGGCATCGGCACCAGCCTGGGGGTGTTCGCCCAAACCGCGGTGCTGCTGGTGGCGATCCGGCGCCAGCGGATCAGCCTGCGACCGCTGTGGGGAATCGACGAGCGACTCAAACGGTTCGGCACCATGGCCGCCGCCATGGTGCTGTACGTCCTGATCAGCCAGCTGGGCCTGGTGGTCGGCAATCAGATCGCGAGCACCGCGGCCGCGTCCGGCCCGGCGATCTACAACTACACCTGGCTGGTGCTGATGCTGCCGTTCGGCATGGTCGGGGTGACGGTGCTGACGGTGGTGATGCCGCGGCTGAGTCGCAACGCCGCGGCAAACGACACCCCGGCGGTGCTGGCCGACCTGTCGCTGGCCACCCGGCTGACCATGATCACGCTGATCCCGACGGTGGCGTTGATGACGGTCGGCGGACCTGCGATGGGTAGTGCACTGTTCGCCTACGGACACTTCGGCCAGGTCGATGCGGGCTACCTGGGTGCGGCGATCGCGCTGTCGGCGTTCACCTTGATCCCGTACGCGCTGGTGCTGCTGCAGCTGCGGGTGTTCTACGCGCGCGAGGAACCGTGGACACCGATCGTGGTGATCATCGTCATCACCTCGGTGAAGATCGCCGGCTCGGTCCTTGCGCCGCACCTGACGAGCAACAAGGAACTGGTCGCCGGTTACCTCGGGACAGCTAACGGGCTGGGGTTTCTGGCCGGCGCGCTGGTCGGTCACCTGCTGTTGCGCCGCAGCCTGCGACCCGAGGGCGGCCGGCTGATCGGTCTGGCCGAGGTGCGCACCATCCTGGTGACGATTGCGGCCTCGCTGCTGGCCGGCCTCATCGCACACGTCGCCGACCGGCTGCTGGGCCTGGACCAGCTGACCGCGCACGGTGGCATGGGTTCGCTGTTGCGCCTGGTGGTGTTGACGATGATCATGGTCCCGATCCTGGCCGCGGTCATGCTCGGCGCGCAGGTCCCCGAGGCCAGGGCCGCGTGGGACGCGATTCAGCGCCGGACGCGGCGACACCGCGTCCAGGTGCCTCCGGGCAAGGCCGCAGTGTCGTCTGGGCGTCCCCCGGTCACGTACCCTGAGCAAAGAAATCTGTCCCGGCCTGGGAAGAATGCGGTGCCGATCCAGCGCAAGCCTCCGGCGACCGGGGCCGGCCTGGCGAAAGGAGTGGGGGTGACCGACCGCACATCGGAGAGTTCCTCGGCCGGCGCTCCCCTCGGTTCGAAGGCGGGGCCCCAGGCTGCCGCCCCACGGGCCGACGACTTTCAACCCGACATCCCGCCCAGCCGCGACCGGGGTCCCGCCCGCCACCAGGTCAACGGCGACGTCGGCGCCGAGTCCCGCGGACCGATCCCCTTCGACGCGCCGCGCGAACGTGGGCCAGAACCATCGACGACGCACGACGACGCCAACCTGGTGCCCGGGGCGCGGATCGCCAACGGCCGCTACCGGCTGCTCATCTCGCACGGCGGTCTGCCGCCGCTGCACTTCTGGCAGGCGCTGGACACCGCGCTGGACCGGCAGGTCGCGCTCACGTTCGTCGACCCGGAGGGCGTGCTGCCCGAAGACGTGCTGCAGGAGATCCTGTCGCGCACCCTGCGGCTGAGCCGGATCGACAAGCCCGGCATCGCCCGCATCCTCGACGTCGTGCACACCGGGTCGGGTGGTCTGGTGGTCGCGGAGTGGGTCCGCGGCGGCTCGTTGAAGGAAGTCGCCGACACCTCGCCGTCCCCGGTCGGAGCGATCCGCGCCATGCAGTCGCTGGCCGCGGCCGCCGACGCCGCGCACCGCGCCGGTGTCGCGCTGTCCCTGGATCACCCCAGCCGGGTGCGCCTGTCCGTCGACGGCGATGTGGTGCTCGCCTACCCGGCCACCATGCCCGACGCCAACCCGCAGGATGACATCCGCGGGATCGGCGCATCGCTGTACGCCCTGCTGGTGAACCGCTGGCCGCTGCCGGAGGCCGGGGTGCGCAGCGGACTGGCCCCGGCCGAACGCGACGCCACCGGGCAGGCCGTCGAACCGACCGTCGTCGATCGGGACATCCCGTTCCAGATCTCCGCCGTCGCCGCCCGATCAGTGCAGGAGGACGGCGGAATACGCAGTGCCTCCACGCTTTTGAACCTGCTGCAGCAGGCGACCGCGGTGGCCGACCGCACCGAGGTGCTCAGCCCCATCGAGGACCTGCCCGCCCCCACCGCGCGGCGGCGCAGCGCCGAACCCGGCAGCGAAGCCTACGCCCGCCGTCGGCGCAACCTGCTGATCGGCCTCGGCGCGGGCGCGGCGGTCCTGCTGGTGGCGCTGCTCGTGCTGGCGTCGGTGGTGAGCAAGATCTTCGGCGACGTCGGCAACGGGCTCAAGGGGGACCAACTCGGCCTGAACAACAACCAGCCGACGTCAGCCCCAGAGTCGCCCGGCAGCGCCGCGCCGTCGGGCAGCACCGTCAAGCCCACCAAAGTCACCGTGTTCTCCCCCGAAGGCGACGCCGACGACGTCGCCGGGGCGATGAACGTTATCGACGGCAACCCGGGCACGTCATGGCAGACCGATCCGTATTCCGACCCGGTGCCGTTCCCCGGCTTCAAGAACGGTGTCGGACTGTTGCTGCAGCTGCCCAGAGCGACCGTAGTCGGCACCGTGACGATCGATCTGACCAGCACCGGCACCAAGGTGGAGATCCGCTCCTCGTCGTCGGCGAACCCGTCGAAGTTGAGCGACACCACCGTGCTGACCCCGGCCACCGCGCTCAAACCCGGCCATAACACCATTCAGGTCAACGCCGCCGCTGCCACTTCCAACGTGCTGGTGTGGATCTCCACGCTGGGCACCACCGACGGCAAGAGCCAGACCGCCATCTCCGAGATCACGATCCAAGCCGCTTCCTGAAGTGCCCGGCCGACGCCGATTGGTTACTGTCCGGCGGTGGGTTTCGGCAGGGAGCGCAGCGACGCCGAACTCCTGGCAGCTCATGTCAACGGCGAGCGCCGCGCCTTCGATCAGCTGTTCCGCCGCCACCATCGCCGGTTGTATCAACTGGCGCGGCTGACCAGCGCGACTCGTGAGGACGCCGACGACGCGTTGCAGGACGCCATGCTGTCTGCGCACCGCGGCGCGGGCTCGTTCCGGCACGACGCCGCGGTCAGCTCGTGGCTGCACCGCATCGTGCTCAATGCCTGCCTGGATCGGCTGCGCCGCGCTCAGACCCGTCCGGCGGTGCCGATGCGCGACGAATACCCGGTCCCCGACCGTACGGCCCAGGTCGAGACAGCGATCATGGTGCAGCGGGCCCTGCTGCGGCTGCCGGTCGAGCAACGGGCCACGGTGGTCGCGGTCGACATGTTGGGCTACTCGATCGCCGACACCGCGCGCATGCTCGGGGTGGCTGAGGGGACCGTGAAGAGCCGGTGCGCCCGGGCTCGGGCCCGGCTTGCCCGCCTGCTCGGGTATCTGGACACCGGCCCGGGCGCCGAATTGGCGATGACGGACACTGGGGCGGATGAACGACGCCGACCCGGACCCGCCGCTGACGGTTGAGCTGCTCGCCGACCTGCAGGCGGGTCTGCTCGACGACGACACCGCCGCTGCCCTGCGCCGCCGGATCCGCACCGACCCGCAGGCCGCGGCGACCTTGCAGGCCCTGCACCAGGTGCGCCACGATGTTGCCGCGGTCGGTGACCAACCGGCACCCGAGGCGCCGGCCGAGACCGTCGACGGTGTCGCAGCCGCCCTGCGCTCAGCCCGCGCCGCGCACGCGGCGCGGCCCGCTGTGCCCCCCGCCCGCGTCGTCGCCGGGATTCTGGGGGGGTGCGCCCTGGCCGCCGCGATCGGCGTCGGCACCATGGCGCTGCTCGACGACCCCGCGTCGGAGTCCAGCGTCGGTGCCACCATCAACCGCGTCACCGTCTCCACTCCCGCGCCGGTGATCCCGCTGTCGGACGCGCAGATCGTTGCGTTGCTGAACCGCCCGCCCGATTTCGGCGCGCTCGGCAACCCCGCCCAGCGCGCGTCGTGCCTGAGCGGCCTCGGCTATCCGGCTGCCGCGGAAATCCTGGGCGCCCAGCCGATCGAGGTCAACGCCCGCCCCGGGGTACTGCTGGTGCTGCCCGGGGACACCCCGGCGACTGTGACGGCCTACGCGGTGGCGCAGAACTGCAGCGCCGCCGACACCGGGCTGCTGGCCGACACCGCTGTGCCGCGCGGGTAGGTGTCGTGCGGGAGCTCGGGAACAGCACTGCCTAGGCTGGCGTTCGTAAACTTTGCAGATCCACTTCGTCTTTTGATCGGCTCGCGCTGGAAAGGCCCGCATGACTGCCTCCGCTAACACCATTCACGACGTAATCGTCATCGGTTCCGGTCCGGCCGGCTACACCGCGGCCCTCTACACCGCCCGAGCGCAGCTCAAGCCGTTGGTCTTCGAGGGCACCTCGTTCGGCGGCGCGCTGATGACCACCACCGAGGTGGAGAATTTCCCCGGTTTCCGCGACGGCATCACCGGCCCCGAGCTGATGGACCAGATGCGCGAGCAGGCGCTGCGCTTCGGCGCCGACCTGCGCATGGAAGACGTCGAGTCGGTGGCGCTGGACGGGCCGGTCAAATCCGTGGTGACCGCCGAGGGTGAGATGTTCCGGGCCCGCGCGGTCATCCTGGCGATGGGCGCCGCCGCGCGTTACCTGCAGGTTCCCGGTGAACAGGAACTGCTGGGCCGTGGCGTGAGCTCCTGCGCCACCTGTGACGGGTTCTTCTTCCGCGATCAGGACATCGCCGTGATCGGCGGTGGCGACTCGGCGATGGAGGAAGCGACTTTCCTCACCCGGTTCGCGCGCAGCGTGACCCTGGTGCACCGGCGCGAGGAGTTCCGGGCGTCCAAGATCATGCTCAACCGGGCTATGGCGAACGAGAAGATCACCGTCCTGACCAACAAGGCGGTACTCGGCGTCGAAGGCGACAGCACGGTCACCGGGTTGCGGATTCGCGACAACGTCACCGGTGCCGAAACCACGCTGCCGGTGACCGGGGTGTTCGTCGCCATCGGCCACGAGCCCCGCTCGGCGCTGGTCCGCGGCGCGGTCGACCTCGACCCGGACGGGTACGTCCTGGTCCGGGGACGCACCACCAGCACCTCGTTGGACGGGGTGTTCGCGGCCGGGGACCTGGTGGACCGCACCTACCGACAGGCCATCACCGCGGCCGGCAGCGGTTGCTCGGCCGCGATCGACGCCGAGCGCTGGCTCGCCGAACACGAATCAGCCGGACACGCCGACAGTACCGACACTCTGATTGGAGCCAAGCGATGAGCAATCCGGAGCAGTCCGCCACCATCGAGGTGTCCGACGCGACCTTCCCCACCGCGGTGCTCTCCAGCAGTAAGCCTGTGCTGGTTGACTTTTGGGCGACCTGGTGCGGTCCGTGCAAGATGGTGGCGCCGGTCCTGGAAGAAATCGCCGCCGAACGTTCGGCCGAGCTGACCGTGGCCAAACTGGACGTGGACGCCAATCCGCAGACCGCCGTCGACTTCGATGTGGTGTCCATCCCCACGCTGATTCTGTTCAAGAACGGTGAACCGGTGAAGCGGATCGTCGGCGCCAAGGGGAAGGCGGCGCTGCTGCGCGAGCTGTCCGAGGCGGTGCCCGGGCTCAGCTGAGAGTCGGATCGCCGGACGAAACGGGTCCCCGATTGGCCTGGGGTTTTCCCGATATCGGCGAGGATCTGCGACAATACCGGTTAACTGCGCTGCCTATTGGCAGTGGTGACAATTAGTTCCGGAGGACCCTTGGTATGCCGAGTCCGCGCCGCGAAGACGGCGACGCGCTGCGCTGTGGTGACCGCGGCGCCGCTGTCACCGAAATCCGGGCCGCGCTGGCCGCACTGGGAATGCTGGACAATTTTGACGAAGATCTGAACACCGGCAGCCACGTCGCGGTCGACGTCTTCGACGGCGAGTTGGACCACGCAGTGCGGGCATTCCAGCAGCACCGCGGACTGCTGGTGGACGGCGTTGTCGGCGAGGCCACCTACCGGGCGTTGAAGGAAGCTTCCTACCGTCTCGGCGCCCGCACGCTATATCACCAATTCGGGGCTCCGCTCTATGGTGACGATGTCGCGACCCTGCAGGCGCGTCTGCAGGACCTCGGCTTCTACACCGGTCTGGTGGACGGCCACTTCGGTCTGCAGACCCACAATGCGCTGATGTCCTACCAACGGGAATACGGCATGTCCGCCGACGGCATCTGCGGCCCAGAAACGTTGCGGTCCTTGTACTTTCTCAGTTCCCGGGTCAGCGGCGGTTCGCCACACGCGATCCGGGAAGAAGAACTCGTCCGACGGTCCGGACCCAAGCTGTCCGGCAAGCGGATCATCATCGACCCGGGCCGCGGCGGCAACGACCACGGCCTGATCAGCTACGGACCGGACGGTCCGATCAGCGAAGCAGACGTGTTGTGGGACTTGGCAAGTCGGCTCGAAGGCCGGATGACCGCGATCGGTATGGAGACGTTCCGCTCCAGACCACACGACCACAGCCCGTCGGACGCCGAGCGTGCGGCCATCGCGAATTCCGTTGGGGCAGACCTGATGATCAGTCTGCGGTGTGAAACCCAAACCAGCCCGTCGGCCACCGGCGTGGCATCGTTCCACTTCGGCAACTCGCATGGATCGGTGTCCACCATCGGCCGCAACCTGGCCGACTTCATCCAGCGAGAAGTCGTTGCCCGCACCGGCTTACGGGACTGTCGCGTCCACGGCCGAACCTGGGATCTGTTGCGGCTCACCAGAATGCCCACCGTTCAGGTCGATGTCGGTTACATCACCAACCCCAACGACCGTCAGATGCTGGTTGCCGCGCAGACGCGCGACGCCATCGCCGAAGGCATTCTGGCCGCGGTGAAGCGGCTCTATCTGCTGGGTAAGAACGATCGGCCCACCGGCACCTTCACCTTCGCCGAATTGCTGGCCCACGAACTCAGCGTCGAGCGCGAGCGGGCCAGCAGAAGCACCGGCTCCTAACCGATTTCACCGTCCGGCGCCTGCAAGGTGTTGCCGGCTGTCGCCGCCCCGACCGGCTCCTGCAGCTGGGCGTTCTCCAGCAGGCGTTCCAGCGCGGCCTCGACTTCGGCCTTCCAGCCCAGTCCTTTGTCGAGTTCGAGGCGCAGCCGCGGGAAGTACGGATGGGGCGCCACCACCACGAATCCTTCGTCCAGCAAAAAGTCCGCATCGATGATGCAGTGTTCGACCGAGCAGTCCCCCAGCGCTTCAACGACCGGCTGCAGGTCGGCCTGCACCGGCTCCTGCAACTCGGTGGCTGCCTGGGTACGGCCGAAAGCCTCCAGCGCGCGCACCCCGCGGCGTACCAACTCGTCGACCACCCGGCTGATCAAATTGTGCGGCAGGTCCGCCACCACGCCCGGGTCGGCCTGCCCACGCTCGATACCCATCGAGGTCAACAACACCGCGTCCGCCGACACCGGCGCGGTCGGGAACCGGTGGGCACGGGGAACGGCCCGCGGCGGCGCGTATAGCACGTAGCCGACACACGCCGGCTCGGCCTGGCTGCGTTCGTCCAGGATCTCGGTCGCGACCTGCCCGCACGAACCCCACTCGAGCATCACCATGGACAGCCACGCTTCTTTTTCGAATTCCGGGTCCGCCAGCTGGTCATCGGTCCCGAGGGTCGCCGGATCGACCTCCCAGAACACGCACCGACGCGCGTGCTTGGGGAGCTGCTCGAATGCTTCGAGCCGCAGCGCAGTAATCCGAGCTGACACTAGTCTCCTAGCCTCCGTGCGGCGCTCGAACCCGATAGCCCTCGGCGTGCCGCCCGGCGTCTGTGCGACGTGGCAACGGCGGCGTGGCTGGCCCCGCTCTCCCCGGCCTGATGTGCACCGGCAACCCTTCCAGGATAGGAGAGTCGACGGGTATCCGGCCAGTGCGCGCCCGACGGCTGCGTTGTCCGGCCGGCGCCACCCCCCGTGCGGTCGCGACCAACCCGGGTTGACCCGTCGATTGTCGAAAAGGCTTGACGCACAGCGTGTTTGCGCCGGTCCGCGGGCTGCGGACCCGCACCCGACCAGTGCACTGTCACAGTGACGTAATTACACAAGATGACTGGTCGTGCCCGGTCAGGCCGGTTTCGAGGTCATCAGGTCGATGATCCGCTGCAAGTCGTCCACCGAACCGAACTCAACCACGATCTTGCCTTTGCGCTTGCCCAGCGCGACGGTGACCCGGGTGTCGAATGCGTTCGACAGTCGTTCGGCGACGTCTTGCAGTCCCGGCATCTGGATCGGCTTGCGCCGTGGCGGCGTCGGCGCACTGCCGTCTGCCCGGTTCGCCAGGGTCACCGCCTCCTCGGTGGCCCGCACCGACAAACCCTCCGCGACGATCCGGCTCGCCAATTCCTCCTGGGCCTCCGGCCCGGCTTCCAGCGACAGCAGCGCCCGGGCATGTCCGGCGGACAACACCCCTGCCGCTACCCTGCGCTGCACCGGGATCGGCAGTTTGAGCAGCCGGATCATGTTCGTGATCAGCGGGCGTGAGCGGCCGATGCGGGCGGCCAGTTCGTCGTGGGTGACGCCGAACTCGTCGAGCAGTTGCTGGTATGCCGCCGCTTCTTCCAACGGGTTGAGCTGCACCCGGTGGATGTTCTCGAGCAGGGCGTCGCGCAGCAGGTTATCGTCGCCCGTCTCGCGCACGATAGCGGGGATAGTGGCCAGGCCGGCTGCCTGCGCCGCGCGCCATCTGCGCTCCCCCATCACGATCTGATAGCGCGCACCGCCGGGCGTTCCGGGAACCGCACGCACCACGATCGGCTGCAGCAGCCCGAACTCGCGGATGGAGTGCACCAGCTCCGAGAGCGCTTCGTCGTCGAACACCTGGCGTGGCTGGCGTGGGTTGGGCTCGATGTCCGACGGTGCGATTTCGCGGTACACCGCACCCATCGCGGCGGCGTCCGGCAACGGCCCGCCGATCACCACATCGGCGGCTGCCGAACCCATCCGCGGACCCAGCGTTGCGGGTCCGGCGTCGCCCTCGGCCGGGCCGGTGGGGATCAGTGAAGCCAGCCCGCGGCCCAGACCGCCCTTCCTGCGTGACGGAGTCGTCATTGGTTATGCCCTCCCGGCTGGTGGTCGGTCGCGTTGCGCGAGTTCGCGGCTGGCGTCGAGATAGCTCATGGCCCCACGCGAACCGGGATCGTAATCGATGATGGTCATGCTGTAGCCCGGCGCTTCGGATACTTTCACGCTGCGCGGGATGACGGTGCGCAGCACCTTGTCACCGAAGTACCGGCGTACCTCTTCGGCTACCTGGTCGGCCAGCTTGGTTCGGCCGTCGTACATGGTCAGAATGACGGTGGTGACGTCGAGTTGCGGGTTGAGGTGCGCCTTGACCATCTCGATGTTGCGCATCAGCTGCGATACGCCCTCAAGCGCGTAGTACTCACATTGGATGGGAATCAGCACCTCCGGCGCGGCGACCAGAGCGTTGATGGTGAGCAGTCCGAGGGAGGGCGGACAGTCCACGAAGACGTAGTCGAAGTCGAAGCTGTCCAGCTCGACCAGTGCGTTGCGTAACCGGTTCTCGCGCGCCACCATGCTGACCAGTTCAATTTCGGCGCCGGCCAGGTCGATGGTGGCCGGCACGCAATAGAGGCGTTCGCTGTGCGGGCTGCGGCGCAACGCCTCGCGTAGTGGCACCTCACCGATCAGCACTTCGTAGGACGAGGGTGTCCCCGACTGGCGATCGGTGATGCCCAGCGCGGTGCTGGCGTTGCCTTGTGGGTCGAGGTCGATCACGAGCGTCTTGAGGCCCTGCACGGCGAGGGCCGCGGCGAGGTTCACGGCGGTCGTGGTCTTACCGACTCCCCCTTTTTGATTGGCGATGGTGAAGACCCGGCGCTGGCGCGGTCGCGGGAGGGCGTCGTGCGTGGTGTGCAGCACCCGCATGGCGCGCTCGGCAGCAGCACCGATCGGGGTGTCGAACTCGGTTGATGTTTCACGTGAAACATTCACGGTGGGATTGTGCGCTACCGGCGGCCGCGGCGCCACTCGGTCGGCAGGCACCGGGGCGTCGGGGCGGGGCGGGATCGCGTCACTCGGGCGCCCCGTGTTGCGGCCGAACCTCATGTCGTGCCTCCGCGCGACCGCCGCGCCGGTGTCCCCCGCCGAGCCACCACCGCGGTCGCCGGCCGTTCCAACAGGTTCGCACCACATGTCACTACCCTGACATCGACGGCCCCCGCCGCCGCCATCACACGCCGGTGTTCGCGGACCTCGTCGGGAGCGCGCTCCCCCTTGATCGCCACCATCTGTCCGTCGAGCTTCAGCAACGGCATACTCCACTTCGTCAGTTTGTCCAGTCCGGCTACGGCCCGGGACACCGCGGCGTCACTATCTCTCACGATGTCGCGGACCACGCGCTCTTCCGCGCGGCCGCGAATCACCTCGACCGGTAAATCGAGATCGTCCACGACTTCCCCGAGAAACTCACTGCGGCGTAGCAGTGGTTCGAGCAGCACCACACGCAGGTCTGGACGAGCGAGTGCCAGCGGGATGCCCGGCAGGCCTGCACCGCTGCCGATGTCGACTACCCGGGAACGCTCCTCCAGCAGCTCGCCGATCACGGCTGAATTCGCGATATGGCGCTCCCACACCCGGTCGACTTCCTTCGGACCGAGCAACCCTCGCTCGACCCCAGCGGTCCGCAGCAGCTCGGCGTAGCGCCGCGCCATGTCGATTCGCGGGCCGAAGAGGTGTTCCGCCGCCCTGACGGCCTGGGCTTCTGGTTCATCCGGCTGCGCGCGCCCGTGCGGATCGACATGTTTCACGTGAAACATTCCTCCGGTCTCCGCCTCCGCCTCGCCCGTGCCGGCGCCGAACTACACCTCTGTAACTCCGGTGGTCACGGGCCGGTCACTTTCCGGTCACGCGTATCAGTCGCGCAACACGACAACGCGGCGCGAGGGCTCTACACCCTCACTCTCGCTGTGCACGCCCTCCACCGCGGCAACGGCATCGTGGACGATCTTGCGCTCGAACGGCGTCATCGGCGAGAGGGCTTCGCGCTCGCCCGTCTCGGCAACCCGCCGAGCCACCTTGTCACCCAGGGCAGCTAGTTCCTCCCGCCGCCGACGACGCCAGCTCGCGATGTCGAGCATCAGCCGGCTGCGTACCCCGGTCTTCTGGTGTACCGCCAGTCGGGTCAGTTCCTGCAGCGCATCGAGCACCTCGCCGCCGCGACCCACCAACTTGTTCAGGTCGTTGCTGCCGTCGATGCTGACAACCGCGCGGTTGCCTTCGACGTCCAGGTCGATGTCGCCGTCGAAGTCCAGCAAGTCCAGCAGCTCTTCCAGATAGTCGCCGGCGATCTCACCTTCGGCGACCAGACGGTCTTCGAGATCGTCACCGTCCACGGCCGGAGCCGAACCGTCCGGGTCGCTCTCCTGGGTGTCGATATCAACTTCGGTGGTGTCCGCGTCGGTCATAGCAATGTCTCCCCTCATCCACGGGTTGGGTAGTCGCGGTGCTCGCACCGCGCGGTGGTTCTCGAGCGTCCCGGCAGGCCGAACCGGCCGGTGCCGGGCGCTCGCTAACGTTTGCGTTTCTTCGGTCGCGCCCCCGGACGCGGCGTGCGTCCCGGGCGTTGGCCCGCCGAATTGGGTTTGTTCGCCTGAGCCGTCGAGGTCTGATCTTCTTCGCCGCTCGCTGCGCCGTCCGCTGCACCCGGGGACTCGGACCGATTCTCCGGTCCCTGGGATGCCCTACTCGTGCGGACCGGCTTGGCTCCCGGGGCCGGGGCGTTGGCAGCCCGCCGCTCAATGGCTTCCTGCTTTTTAGCTTCGTCCTCTTTCTCGATCATGCCGAACACGTAATGCTGCTGACCGAAGGTCCAGATGTTGTTGGCGAACCAGTACAGGATGATCGCCAGCGGCAGGAACGGACCGCCGACCACAACGCCGAGCGGGAACACGTACAGAGCCAGCTTGTTCATCATGGCGGTCTGCGGATTCGCCGCAGCCTCGGCGCTCTGTCGCGCCACCGAAGCCCGGCTGTTGAAGTAGGTGGCTACGCCGGCCAGGATCATCACCGGCGCACCTACCGCGATCACTGCCGGGCGGCTGAAGTGTTCGAAGGCTCCCAGGCCGCCCTGCTGGGTCATGGAGGCGCCGATCGGCGCACCGAACAGGTTGGCCTTGAGGAAGTTCTGCACGTCGAGCGCGGTGAAGACGTAGTTGCCGATCAACCGGTTCTGCTCGGGGGACATGCTCTGCAAACCGATGCCGCCGGTGGTCCGGTTGAACGAGCGCAACACGTGATACAGCCCAAGGAACACCGGCAGCTGGGCCAGCATCGGCAAGCAACCCAGGATGGGATTGAAGCCGTGCTCGCGTTGCAGCTTCTGCATCTCGATCGCCATCTTCTGGCGGTCCTTGCCGTACTTCTTCTGCAGGGCCTTGATCTGCGGTTGCAGCTCCTGCATTTGCCGCGTGGTCCGAATCTGCTTGACGAACGGCTTGTACAGCAGCGCACGCAATGTGAAGACCAGGAACATCACCGACAACGCCCAGGCGAAGAAGTTGTCCGGCCCCAGCACGAAAGCGAACGCTTTGTACCAGACCCACATAATCCACGACACCGGGTAGTAGACGAAGTCGAGGCTGAACCAATCAAACAAAAGTGTCACTCCCCCGTTGCGGTGCCGCGCGGTCGACGGCGGCGTCATCGAAGTCAGCCCGGCGCTCAGGGATCGGGTCCCATCCGCCCCGGTGCCAGGGTCCACACTTGGCGAGTCTGGCCACCGCCAGCCAGCTCCCGCGGAGCATGCCGTATTCGGCCAATGCCGCCACGGCGTACTGACTGCACGTCGGGATGAACCGGCACGTGGCCGGCCGCAGTGGCGACACCATGTGCCGGTAAAGCTGGATCACAGAGATCGTGGCACGCACCACGGGGTTGCCGATACTCGGTGTGCTCACCGCTCGGTTCCCGCCAATTCGAAAGCCCGGCGCAGGCCGCGGCGCAGTTGCTGCTCCAGCCAGGCCGACGACACGTGCCGGCTGCTGGGCAGGGCGCGGATCACCACCTGATCCAGCGGATGCAGACTCTCCAGCATCGGCCGCGCCACATGGCGCAGCCGCCGCGCCACCCGGTGCCGCTCGACTGCGGTGCCCACTCGCTTGGCCACGATCAGGCCGACTCTCGGGGCTTGGCATCGGGTTGGGTCGCCCAACGACTCGCTGCCTCTGCGCACATGGACGACGACGTCGGGCTGCACTGTGCGCATCCCATACTTCACCGTCGCGTCAAACTCCGTCGACCGCCTCATGCGGTTGCGTGGAGAAAGCACCTGCTGGCAAACCCGATCTTGCGATCAGGCAGTGAGAGCGCGGCGACCCTTGCTGCGCCGGTTGGCGACGATGGCCCGCCCGGCACGGGTGCGCATCCGCAGCCGGAAACCATGTACGCGGGCTCGACGCCGATTGTTCGGCTGGAAGGTCCGCTTGCCCTTGGCCACGGCGTTCTCCTCGCTGTGTTTGGCATAACCATCCGCCCGCAGATGCTTTGCAGCCCGTTGGTCGGAGAGTGTCTCGCTAGCTGGCCGGCGCGGTCCCCGGGCATTGGGTCCGGGTCGCAGCCGTATCGCCGACTTTCGGGCGACTGTTTGAGGGTACTGATGCGGGTTCGCCTGGTCAAACCTCGCTCGCCCCAGCAGACCCAGCACCACCGGCATATCACCGCCGGTGGTGACGCGGCGTTCAGCGCCGAAAGATCCAGAACATCAAGAACGCCAGCGGAATACAACAGAACTGTTGGCAGCCGCAACGAAAACTGTTAGCTTCGCGGGGTGTCGTTTCCAAGCTGGGGCGAACTTGGAACGGCGTCGACAAAAAGTTTGGAGTCGACCATGAAGCGAGGATGGCGGATCGACTAGCTGACCGGACAGTCTTCATGATTGTCTTCCAGCACGGAGATCGCGGACCGTGGTTTATGCTGCGGCACGTAATCGACCGTCCTTTCCACACCTGTGGATAACTATGTGGACAGCTGTTCGTCGCCACCCCCCTCGACCGTCGGATCAGGAGATGCGTCGTTGACCGATGACCCGGGTTCCGGATTCGCCACAGTGTGGAACGCGGTCGTCTCCGAACTCAACGGTGACTCCGGTAACGGATCCGCTCCCGCCACTCCCCTGACACCCCAGCAACGGGCCTGGCTGAATCTGGTACGACCACTGACCATCGTCGAGGGATTCGCGCTGCTCTCGGTTCCCAGCGTGTTCGTCCAGAACGAGATCGAACGACACCTGCGGACCCAGATCACCGACGCACTCAGCCGTCGCCTCGGACAACAGATCCAACTCGGGGTCCGCATCGCCCCACCCACCGAGGACGACGGAGCGCTCGCACCCTCCGACGCGGGCCCGCCGCCCGGCACCGATGCCGACGACACCGCCGACACCGATGCGCCCGCCGGCAACGCACAGAGTTGGCCCTCGTATTTCACCGAACGCCCGCACACCACCGACACCGCGGCCGCCAGCGGAACCAGCCTCAACCGGCGCTACACGTTCGACACCTTTGTCATCGGTTCGTCCAACCGATTCGCCCATGCCGCCACCCTGGCCATTGCCGAAGCGCCCGCGCGCGCCTACAACCCACTGTTCATCTGGGGTGAGTCCGGCCTGGGCAAGACCCACCTGCTGCACGCCGCCGGTAACTACGCGCAGCGGTTGTTCCCCGGCATGCGGGTCAAGTATGTCTCCACCGAGGAGTTCACCAACGACTTCATCAACTCGCTGCGCGACGACCGCAAGGTGTCGTTCAAACGCAGCTACCGGGATGTCGATGTGTTGCTCGTCGATGACATCCAGTTCATCGAAGGCAAGGACGGGATCCAGGAAGAGTTCTTCCACACCTTCAACACCCTGCACAACGCCAACAAGCAGATCGTCATCTCCTCCGACCGGCCCCCCAAACAGTTGGCCACCCTCGAAGACCGGCTGCGCACCCGGTTCGAGTGGGGACTGATCACCGATGTGCAACCCCCCGACCTGGAAACACGCATCGCGATCCTGCGCAAGAAAGCGCAAGTGGAGCGGCTGGCCGTGCCCGACGACGTCCTCGAACTGATCGCCAGCAGCATCGAACGCAATATCCGCGAACTCGAGGGAGCCCTGATCCGGGTCACCGCGTTCGCGTCGCTGAACAAGACACCCATCGACAAGGCCCTGGCCGAGATCGTGCTGCGCGACCTGATCGCCGACGCGAGCGGCATGCAGATCAGCGCGGCCACCATCATGGCGGCCACCGCTGAATACTTCGACACCACCGTCGAAGAACTACGCGGGCCCGGCAAGGCGCGCCCGCTGGCGCAATCGCGCCAGATCGCCATGTACCTGTGCCGCGAACTCACCGATCTCTCGCTGCCCAAGATCGGGCAGGCTTTCGGCCGCGATCACACCACGGTGATGTACGCGGAGAAGAAGATCCGCGGCGAGATGGCCCAGCGCCGCGAGATCTTCGACAACGTCAAAGAACTCACCACCCGGATCCGGCAGCGCTCCAAGCGCTGAGTTCTTGCGTCACCCCCGCGCGAATTTGGTGAAAAACTTTCTTCCCTCGAGTCACAGCTGCAACAGCTTGATGATGTGCGCAGGCTGTGCACAAACCCTGCGAGTTCGGCGTGCATCAGTGCGTCCTGAGTGCACAACCGTGGCTCATCCCCAGCCGTCCACCGCGTCCCGCACAGGCAGCGACCCGGTCATCCCCAGCCCCGTCTGGCCGCTAGCTGCGCGAAGCCCGGGTTGTCCCCAGATTCCACACGCCCTAATACTGTTATTGAAATCTCTTCATCATTTCTTCCTTGAAGTACACCCTTGGGGACAAGCCTCGTCCGGGGGCGTTGCGCGGCGGCCCGAGCTTGGTTTGCGGGGGTGCGCGATGAGCTTTCAAGTTCGCCCCAGAAGCTCTACGGTTGTTCTTCGACTGCTGTTGCGGTCGTCGGGGCGGATACCTGCCGCCGGCGGTCGTCACGGGGAGTCCCCAACGCCGGCGGGGGAGCTGGCCCACGGATTTGAGTTCACAGGTGTGAAGGGACGCAATGGACGCGGCTACAACACGTGCGGTCACCGATTTGAAGTTTCGGCTGGTCCGGGAGTCCTTCGCCGAAGCGGTGTCGTGGGTGGCGAGAAACCTGCCGTCACGGCCGACGGTGCCGGTGCTGTCCGGGGTGTTGCTGACCGGATCCGAGGATGGGCTCACCATCTCCGGATTCGACTACGAGGTCTCCGCCGAAGTACAGGTCGCTGCTGAAATCGCCTCCCCGGGAAGCGTTTTGGTGTCCGGGAAACTGTTGTCCGAAATCACCCGGGCGCTGCCCAACAAGCCGGTGGATTTCTACGTCGACGGCAACCGGGTCGCCTTGACCTGCGGTAGCGCTCGGTTTTCGTTGCCGACGATGGCGGTGGAGGATTACCCGACCCTGCCGACCCTGCCTGAGGAGACCGGGACGCTGCCGGCCGAGTTGTTCGCCGAGGCGATCGGCCAGGTCGCCATCGCTGCCGGCCGGGATGACACGCTGCCCATGCTCACCGGCATCCGGGTCGAGATCTCCGGTGAATCGGTGGTTTTGGCCGCAACCGACCGGTTTCGGCTGGCGGTCCGCGAGTTGACGTGGTCGGCGCTGTCCCCCGACATCGAGGCCTCGGTGCTGGTGCCGGCCAAGACTCTGGCCGAAGCCGCCAAGGCTGGCGCCGACGGTTCGGAAGTCCGGCTGTCGCTGGGTTCGGGATCCGGTGTCGGCAAAGAAGGCCTGCTCGGTATCAGCGGCAACGGCAAACGCAGTACCACCCGGTTGCTGGACGCCGAATTCCCGAAATTCCGGCAACTGCTACCGGCTGAACACAGCGCGGTGGCCACCATCAACGTCGCCGAGTTGACCGAAGCGATCAAGCTGGTGGCGCTGGTCGCCGAACGCGGCGCACAGATCCGGATGGAATTCGCCGACGACATGCTGCGGCTGTCGGCCGGCGCCGACGACGTCGGACGTGCCGAGGAGGATCTGGCCGTCGACTACGCCGGGGAACCGCTGACCATCGCCTTCAACCCGACCTACCTGACCGACGGGCTGGGTTCGCTGCATTCCGAGCGGGTGTCGTTCGGGTTCACCACTCCGGGCAAACCGGCCTTGCTGCGTCCGGCCTCGGCCGACGATGCGGTGCCCAGCGGCAGTGGTCCGTTCCCCGCGGTACCGACGGATTACGTGTATCTGTTGATGCCGGTGCGGCTGCCGGGCTGATCGCCGGGACGCACACGTGTACGTCCGGCATCTGGGCTTGCGTGATTTCCGGTCCTGGGCACGGTTGGATCTCGAACTGGCGCCGGGGCGCACGGTATTCGTCGGTCGTAACGGCTTCGGGAAGACCAATGTGCTTGAGGCGCTGTGGTATTCGACCACGCTGGGATCCCATCGGGTCGGTACGGATGCGCCGCTGATCCGCGCGGGCGCCGAACGCGCCGTGGTGTCCACCATCGTGGTGAACGAGGGTCGCGAATGCGCGGTGGACCTCGAGATCGCCGCGGGCCGCGCCAATAAGGCGCGGCTGAACCGGTCGCCGGTGCGCAGCACGCGCGAGATCGTCGGGGTGTTGCGGGCGGTGTTGTTCGCTCCCGAGGACCTGGCACTGGTGCGCGGCGACCCGGCGGACCGGCGCCGCTATCTCGACGAGTTGGCCACCGTGCGGCGGCCGATGATCGCGGGGGTGCGTGCCGACTACGACAAGGTGCTGCGGCAACGTAGCGCCTTGTTGAAATCGTTGTCCGGGGCCCGGTTTCGCAGTGATCGGGGTGCGCTGGATTCGCTGGAGGTGTGGGACGGCCGGCTGGCCGAAATCGGTGCCCAACTGATGGCGGCCCGGATCGATCTGGTCAATGAACTGACACCGCAGGTGCAGAAGGCCTATCAACTGTTGGCGCCCGAATCACGTTCGGCGGCAATCGGTTACCGCGCCAGCACGGATACGGTGGCGCCGCAGGCGGAGAGCGACTCATTGGAGTCGGTGCTGTTGGCCGCCCTGACCGCCCGCCGCGGCGCCGAACTGGAGCGGGGGGTGTGTCTGGTCGGCCCACACCGCGACGACCTGGAATTGCGGCTGGGCGAGCATCCCGCCAAAGGCTTTGCCAGCCATGGGGAATCCTGGTCTTTCGCGGTCGCGTTGCGGCTGGCCGCCTACGAACTGCTGCGCGCCGATGGCAGCGACCCGGTGTTGTTGCTCGACGACGTGTTCGCCGAACTGGACACCAAGCGGCGCCGGGCCTTGGCGACGGTGGCGGAGTCGGCCGAGCAGGTGCTGGTGACCGCGGCCGTACCCGAGGACATTCCCGCGGGCTGGGAGGCCGGCCGTGTGCACATCGAGTTACACGACAGCGACGCCGGTCCGGTCTCGGAGGTCACAGCATGAGCGATCAGGACGAAGTCAACCAGCGCGGCCTGGACCTGGTTCGGCGAACGCTGGAAGAGGCGCGTGCGGCGGCCCGGGCGCGGGGACAGGACGCCGGCCGGGGCCGGGCGGCTCCCGTCGAGCCGCGCCGCCGGGTGGCCGGTTCACGGCGCCGATGGTCGGGACCGGGACCCGACGCGCGCGATCCCCAACCGTTGGGCCGGCTGACCAGCGAGCTGGCCAAGCAGCGAGGCTGGACCGCGCAGGTGGCCGAGGGAACCGTGTTCGGCCAGTGGAATTCGGTCGTCGGACATCAGATCGCCGACCATGCGAATCCGACGTCGTTGACCGACGGCGTGCTCAGTGTGACGGCGGAGTCGACGGCCTGGGCCACCCAACTGCGACTGATGCAGGCCCAGCTGCTGGCCAAGATCGCGGCCGCTGTCGGCAACGGTGTGGTGACCTCGCTGAAGATCACCGGTCCGGCCACCCCGTCGTGGCGGAAAGGACGCCGCACTTCCCCGGGCCGGGGACCCCGCGACACGTACGGATAAGCACCGTCCGGCGCTCGGGGGCGCTTCACACGCCACCGTCTCAGAGCCGCCAGAAATTAGCGGACTGATATCTGGAACGTCAGGACGCGCCCACAACGACGAAACTGAGCGCACGGCGCAATCAGATGGGTAGAAACGCGGCCGCAAGATCGGTGCTGACAGTGCATCACGGTAGAGTGATAGACGACTTGCCGACGGTAACCAATATCGTCGCTGCGATCCCCAAGGAGAGCGTTCCGCACGTGGCTGCCCAGAAGAAGAAGGCACAAGACGAATACGGCGCTTCGGCGATCACCGTTCTGGAAGGGCTCGAGGCCGTCCGCAAACGCCCGGGCATGTATATCGGCTCCACCGGGGAGCGTGGTCTGCACCATCTGGTCTGGGAGGTGGTGGACAACTCCGTCGACGAGGCCATGGCCGGCTACGCCACCCAGGTCGATGTGAAGCTGCTCGACGACGGCAGCGTCGAGGTGGCCGACAACGGTCGCGGTATCCCGGTCGCCATGCACGCCACCGGTGCCCCGACCGTCGACGTCGTCATGACCCAGCTGCATGCCGGCGGCAAGTTCGGTGGGGAGAACAGCGGCTACAACGTCAGCGGCGGTCTGCACGGCGTCGGCGTCTCGGTGGTCAACGCACTGTCCACCCGGCTGGAAGTCGACATCAAGCGCGACGGTCACCAGTGGTCGCAGTATTACGAGCGGGCCGTGCCCGGCACCCTCAAACAGGGCGAAGCAACCCGCAAGACCGGTACCACCATCAGGTTCTGGGCCGACCCGGACATCTTCGAAACCACCCAGTACGACTTCGAGACAGTGGCCCGCCGTCTGCAGGAGATGGCATTCCTGAACAAGGGCCTGACGATCAACCTCACCGACGAGCGGGTGGAACAGGACGAAGTGGTCGACGAGGTGGTCAGCGACCACGCCGAAGCCCCCAAGTCCGCCGAGGAGAAAGCCGCCGAATCCAAGAGGCCGCACAAGGTCAAGCACCGCACCTTCCACTACCCCGGCGGGTTGGTGGATTTCGTCAAGCACATCAACCGCACCAAGAGCCCGATCCAGCAGAGCGTGATCGACTTCGACGGCAAAGGCACCGGCCACGAGGTCGAAATCGCCATGCAGTGGAACGGCGGCTATTCCGAATCGGTGCACACCTTCGCCAACACCATCAACACCCACGAGGGCGGCACGCACGAAGAGGGTTTCCGCAGCGCGCTGACGTCCGTGGTGAACAAGTACGCCAAAGACAAGAAGCTGCTGAAGGACAAAGACCCCAACCTCACCGGTGACGACATCCGCGAAGGCCTGGCTGCCGTCATCTCGGTCAAGGTCGCCGAACCGCAGTTCGAGGGTCAGACCAAGACCAAGCTGGGCAACACCGAGGTCAAGTCGTTCGTGCAGAAGGTGTGCAACGAGCAGCTCACGCACTGGTTCGAGTCCAACCCGTCAGAAGCCAAAACCGTGGTGAACAAGGCGGTCTCCTCGGCGCAGGCCCGAATCGCGGCGCGCAAGGCCCGCGAGCTGGTGCGCCGCAAGAGCGCCACCGACCTCGGGGGGTTGCCCGGGAAGCTGGCCGACTGCCGCTCCACGGACCCGCGCAAGTCGGAACTGTATGTGGTGGAAGGTGACTCGGCCGGCGGCTCGGCCAAGAGCGGCCGGGACTCGATGTTCCAGGCGATCCTGCCGTTGCGCGGCAAGATCATCAACGTCGAGAAGGCCCGCATCGACCGGGTGCTGAAGAACACCGAAGTTCAGGCCATCATCACCGCGCTCGGCACCGGTATCCACGACGAGTTCGACATCGCCAAGCTGCGGTACCACAAGATCGTGCTGATGGCCGACGCCGACGTTGACGGACAACACATTTCGACGTTGTTGTTGACGCTGCTGTTCCGGTTCATGAGGCCGCTGCTCGAACACGGCCATGTGTTCCTTGCGCAGCCGCCGCTCTACAAACTGAAGTGGCAGCGCAGCGAACCCGAATTCGCTTACTCCGACCGGGAACGCGACGGCCTGCTGGAGGCCGGCCAGAAGGCCGGGAAGAAGATCAACAAAGAAGACGGCATTCAGCGCTACAAGGGTCTGGGCGAGATGGACGCTAAGGAGTTGTGGGAAACCACGATGGATCCCTCGGTGCGGGTATTGCGCCAGGTCACCCTCGATGACGCCGCCGCCGCCGACGAGTTGTTCTCCATCCTGATGGGCGAGGACGTCGAGGCCCGGCGCAGCTTCATCACCCGTAACGCCAAAGACGTTCGCTTCCTTGACGTTTGATCCCCAGTCCGCCTTCGATACAACGAGGAATAGATGACTGACACGACGCTGCCGCCCGGCGACGACTCGGTGGACCGGATCGAACCGGTCGACATCCAGCAGGAGATGCAGCGCAGCTACATCGACTACGCGATGAGCGTGATCGTCGGCCGCGCGCTGCCCGAAGTGCGCGACGGCCTCAAGCCGGTGCACCGCCGGGTGCTCTACGCGATGTATGACTCCGGATTCCGTCCCGACCGCAGCCACGCCAAATCGGCTCGCTCAGTGGCCGAGACGATGGGTAACTACCACCCGCACGGCGACGCCTCGATCTACGACACGTTGGTGCGGATGGCGCAGCCGTGGTCGCTGCGGTACCCGTTGGTCGACGGGCAGGGCAACTTCGGATCGCCGGGCAACGATCCGCCGGCGGCAATGAGGTATTGCGTCACCGGGGACACGTTGATCGGACTGCCCGAGGGCCGCTCCATCCCCATCGCAGAGGTGGTTCCGGGCGCTGAAGCCAACAGCGACAACGCCATTGACCTGAAAGTGCTTGACCGGCACGGCCTGCCGGTCTCCGCAGACAGGTTGTTCCATTCGGGTGAACACCCCACGTTCCGGGTCCGCACGAACGGCGGTCACGAGTTAACCGGCACGGCCAATCACCCGCTGCTGTGCCTGGTGAACATCGGACCGGTGCCCACGTTGTTGTGGAAGCTCATCGAAGAGATTGCGCCGGGTGACTGTGTGGTCCTCAGCACCGAGGGTGGGGGTCGTGAACCCAACACGCCGACGATGGGGTGCCTATCCCCCACGGTCGACGAGGTGCCGGGACTTGCCGAATTCCTGCAGGCCTACGTAGATGACGCGGATGCCGCGGCCATTGCATCCGAACTCACCGACGGCCGTTTCCACTACGCACGAGTCGCATCCGTTACCGACGCCGGCGTGCAACCGGTCTACAGCCTGCGGGTCGACACCGAAGACCACGCGTTCCTGACCAACGGCTTCATCAGTCACAACACCGAAGCACGGCTGACCCCCCTGGCCATGGAGATGCTGCGCGAAATCGACGAGGAGACAGTCGATTTCATCCCGAACTACGACGGCCGGGTGCAGGAACCCACGGTGCTGCCCAGCCGGTTCCCCAACCTGCTGGCCAACGGCTCGGGCGGCATCGCGGTGGGCATGGCCACCAACATCCCGCCGCACAACCTGCGCGAACTCGCCGAAGCGGTGTTCTGGTGCCTGGACAACCACGACGCCGACGAAGAGGCGACGCTGGACGCGGTCATGGAGCGCGTCAAGGGACCGGACTTTCCCACCTCCGGTCTGATCGTCGGATCACAGGGAATCTCTGACGCGTACAAGACCGGCCGCGGTTCGGTCAAAATGCGCGGAGTCGTTGAGGTAGAAGAGGATTCGCGCGGCCGGACCTCGCTGGTGATTACCGAGCTGCCTTATCAGGTCAACCACGACAACTTCATCACCTCGATCGCCGAGCAGGTCCGCGACGGCCGGCTGGCCGGAATCTCCAACATCGAGGACCAGTCCAGCGACCGCGTCGGGCTGCGCATCGTCATCGAACTCAAGCGCGATGCGGTGGCCAAGGTGGTGCTCAACAACCTCTACAAGCACACCCAGCTGCAGACCAGCTTCGGTGCCAACATGCTGTCGATCGTCGACGGCGTGCCGCGCACCCTGCGGCTGGACCAGATGATCCGCTACTACGTCGCGCACCAACTCGACGTGATCGTCCGGCGCACCACCTACCGACTGCGAAAAGCCAACGAGCGGGCCCACATTCTGCGCGGTCTGGTCAAAGCCCTCGACGCGCTGGACGAAGTCATCGCGCTGATCCGGGCATCGGAGACCGTGGACGTCGCCCGCACCGGGTTGATCGAACTGCTCGACATCGACGAGATCCAGGCGCAGGCGATCCTGGACATGCAGCTGCGCCGGCTTGCCGCCCTGGAACGTCAACGCATCGTCGACGACCTGGCCAAGATCGAAGCCGAAATCGCTGACCTGGAAGACATTCTCGCCAAACCGGAACGGCAGCGCGGCATCGTGCGCGACGAACTCGGCGAGATCGTGGACAAGCACGGCGACGACCGTCGTACCCGGATCATCGCCGCCGACGGTGAGGTCAGCGACGAAGATCTGATCGCCCGCGAGGACGTCGTCGTCACCATCACCGAAACCGGGTACGCCAAGCGCACCAAGACCGATCTGTACCGCAGCCAGAAACGCGGTGGCAAAGGCGTGCAGGGTGCCGGGCTCAAGCAGGACGACATCGTGCGGCACTTTTTCGTCTGCTCCACCCACGACTGGATCCTGTTCTTCACCACCCAGGGACGGGTGTACCGGGCCAAGGCCTATGAGTTACCGGAGGCGTTGCGGACCGCGCGCGGTCAGCACGTCGCCAACCTGCTGGCCTTCCAGCCCGAAGAACGCATCGCCCAGGTCATCCAGATCAAGAGCTACGAGGACGCGCCGTACCTGGTGCTGGCCACCCGCAACGGGCTGGTGAAGAAATCCAAACTGACCGACTTCGACTCCAACCGGTCCGGCGGAATCGTGGCGGTCAACCTGCGCGACGGCGACGAGCTCGTCGGCGCGGTGCTGTGCTCCTCGGATGACGACCTGCTGCTGGTGTCGGCCAACGGCCAATCCATCCGGTTCTCGGCGACCGACGAGGCGCTGCGGCCGATGGGCCGCGCCACCTCAGGGGTGCAAGGTATGCGGTTCAACGCCGACGACCGGCTGCTCTCGCTCAACGTCGTGCACGAAGGCACCTACCTGTTGGTCGCCACCTCGGGCGGCTACGCCAAGCGGACCGGCATCGAGGAGTATCCGGTGCAGGGGCGCGGCGGCAAGGGTGTGCTGACGGTCATGTACGACCGGCGGCGCGGCCGACTGGTCGGGGCGCTGATCGTCGACGACGAGAGCGAGCTCTACGCGATCACCTCCGGCGGCGGTGTCATCCGCACCACCGCCCGGCAGGTCCGCAAGGCCGGACGGCAGACCAAGGGCGTCCGGCTGATGAACCTGGGTGAGGGCGACACGCTGTTGGCCATCGCCCGCAACGCCGAAGCCAGCGTCGAGGCCGAGGTCGAGGGCGAAGAGGGGCCGGTCAGCTAGCCGGGCATAGACTCGGCTACTTGAGCACACATGTGAGGAGTCGGGGTGAGTTCACCGAACGAGCCGGGCGGCGCCCCCAGTCCGGGCGACCAGCCGAACGGGGATGGCTCAACCGAACGGGCCGGTGCGCACCGAGCCGCGACCGGGTCCGGCCGCATCCCGGATGCGGGCGACGCCCCGCCGTGGCAGCGCGGAGCGGCGCGGACGTCATCGCAGTCGGGACCGCGTCCAGCGGCAGACCCACCCACCGAAGTGCGGCCGCCCAGCAGCTCCGAAGCGCGGCTGAATCGTTTCATCTCCGGCGGGTCGGGTCCGACCACCGGCTCACCGCCGGAGGCGCCAGCTGTGCGTAGCGACAACACCCCTGCAGAGGCATATGCCAGCGAACTGCCCGATCTGTCCGGGCCGATTCCGCGGGCCACCCCGCGCAAGTCCACTCCCGAGCGGAGCTCGGACACCTCGTCAGGAACAACCCGGTCCAGCAGCGAAGGCCGCGAATCGCGGGAGTCGCGGGTGGCGGTCGGGTCCCGGCGGGCCCGCGGGCCGGTGCGGGCCAGCATGCAGATCCGTCGCATCGACCCGTGGAGCACATTGAAGGTGTCGCTGCTGCTGTCGGTGGCGCTGTTCTTCGTCTGGATGATCGCGGTCGCGTTCCTGTACCTGGTGCTCGGCGGCATGGGCGTGTGGGCCAAGCTGAACAGCAACGTCGGCGATCTGCTGAACAACACCAGCGGCAGCAGCGGTGAGCTCGTCTCCAGCGGCACCATCTTCGGCGGCGCCGTCCTGATCGGTTTGGTCAACATCGTGCTGATGACCGCGATGTCCACCATCGCCGCGTTCGTTTACAACCTCACCACCGATCTGATCGGTGGTATCGAAGTGACGCTGGCGGATCGGGACTAGCTGGCCTGTTTTGGGTGTCGGGTGGCCGGTGCGGTAATCTCCTCGCTCGGCCGTATGCGCAGTACGGGCCTATAGCTCAGGCGGTTA
This sequence comes from Mycobacterium sp. NGS61, assembly GCF_059812325.1. NCBI lineage: Bacteria > Bacillati > Actinomycetota > Actinomycetes > Mycobacteriales > Mycobacteriaceae > Mycobacterium > Mycobacterium sp. NGS61. Next base: position 212,970 of record NZ_JCALCL010000004.1, on the reverse strand, counting down.
GAGCGCTTCGCTGATAACGAAGAGGTCGGAGGTTCGAGTCCTCCTAGGCCCACGACCATGGGTTCGTCAAGACGTCGGGTGAAGTTCGCGCTGGCGGCGGCCGCCGCGGCCGGCGCGGCTGCCGTGTTCCGTGCGCGGCGCGACGTCGAAGTCTGGCACGTGGCGCCCGATCCGACCTCTGATGACGCACCCGATCACCACGAGGGGCCTTAGCTCAGTTGGTAGAGCACCGCCTTTGCAAGGCGGGTGTCAGGGGTTCGATTCCCCTAGGCTCCACACACTGGCCGTGACCATCGCCGGCCATGCGAGGCAGGCGTCAGCGGTTGAGCGGACTGTAGAACACCAGCCCGTTGCCCTTGTTGTCGTAGACCACGGCACGCCGCTCGTGCGCGTCGTCGTGGGGGCCCTGCACGATGCCACCGCCGGCAGCTTCCACCGCCTTGGCCGCGGCGTCGACGTCAGCGGTCTTGATCCCGACGACAACCTGGCCCGGAATCGGATGGTCCACCGCGGTCGCCAACGCCAGCGTCACCGAGCCACCGTCCAGCGCCGCGAAGTGGGCTCCGTCGCGAAACTTCAACGCCATCCCCAGCGTCTCGGTGTAGAACCGGATCGACTCGTCGAGATCGTCGGTCGCCAAGATGATCATTCGTACGTCGTGCCCGGTCATCGGTGACTCCCTGCGCGCGCGGAGGTGAAACCCACCTGCCTAGGGACGCTGTTGCACATCGACGCTGGGCGGCAACGGCGACGGATCCGGACGCGTCGAGCGGCGCACGATGCTGAACGCGACCCCACCGGCGGCCAGCACCGCCACCCCGGCGGCACCCGCGACCACCCAGGGCTTCTTGCTGCGGCGCTGGGTGCGGCGGGCATCCTGCAGCAACTGCGGCAGGTTGGCGACCACTTCCTGGGCGGCGGCCAGCTCCTGGCCGATCGTCTCCTGGGCGGCGGCGAGCTCGCGGGCCAGGCGGCCCTCCCGGTAGCGGCGCCGGAGCTCCGTGGCCGTCGAGCGCGCACCTTGGGCTCCGAGGCCGACGACGCCGCGGGTGACGTCGACCGGTCCCACCGTCGAGTAGGTCAGGCCCCGGGTGAGTCGCTCGCGCGGAGTCAACCGGGCATCCACCGTCACACTCATCTGCCGCCTTTCGCCGTGCCGCTCGGATCCTACGAGTCCTATCAGGTACCACGCCGTCGAGCTAGTACCTGACCTCAAACGGATGCAGGTGCACCGGCTGCGGGCCGGATGCGGTGTGGTGGCAGACTGTGATCCCGTGACCAACCCGATTCAGACCGCCACCGCCACGCTGCACACCAACCGGGGAGACGTCAAGGTCGCCCTGTTCGGCAACCACGCGCCCAAGACCGTCGCCAACTTCGTCGGGCTTGCGCAGGGCACCAAGGAGTACTCGACGCAGAACGCCTCCGGCGGCCCGTCGGGCCCGTTCTACGACGGCGCGGTCTTCCACCGGGTGATCAAGGGCTTCATGATCCAGGGCGGCGACCCGACCGGCACCGGCCGTGGCGGTCCGGGCTACAAGTTTGCCGACGAGTTCCACCCCGAGTTGCAGTTCGACCGGCCGTACCTGCTGGCGATGGCCAACGCCGGGCCGGGCACCAACGGCTCACAGTTCTTCATCACGGTGGGCCCGACCCCGCACCTGAACCGTCGCCACACGATTTACGGCGAGGTCATCGACCCCGAGTCGCAGCGCGTCGTCGACACCATCGCCACCACGGCGACCGACGGCAACGACCGCCCGCTGGAACCGGTCGTCATCGAGTCGATCACCATTTCCTGACCAGTCCCCCGCCGAGCAGACGCAAAAGCCCCTAATTTCGTGCCGAAATGGGGGCTTTTGCGTCTGTTCGGCACTAAGGGTGACCCGCCCAGCCGGCGTCGGTGAGGGCGTCGAGCACGTCCAAAGGGTCGGTGCCCAGGTCCCAGCGCGACAGCACAATCAGTCCCCCGCTGACCGTCTCGATCTCCAGCAGCCGCACCCGCCGCCCGTGTCGGCGGAATTCGGTGATCCGGATGATGTCGATCGCGTCGCGGCGCAACAGCTGCGTGCGCAACCAGCCGCGCAATACCAGCGCGTCGTCGGTGATAGCCAGCTTGGGACGGGCCCGCCACGACGCGCCGGCAAACACGAGCAGACCCAGCGCGGCAATCCCGGCGATGAAGCGCCCGGGCGGGTCTGTGACCAGCGTCACAGCGGCGATAGCCAACATCATGCCGCCGACGCCGCAAGCTGCGATTCCGGCGGTGGGCGGCGACCATTCAGTTTGCTGCATGCGTTATCGGAGCCCTCTCACCACCATGGATACGATTAATCCACAGCAGCTATCAACAGTGGGGATGAATCACACGCGTGTGATTGGGTAACGGCGGGGTTGCTAGCTCGCTAACAAGACCGACATATCACCCCGCCATTACCCCTGAGTCAACGCTCAGTGCCAGCGCATCGTGAGCAACAGCCCGGTGATCATGAAAGCGAACGCGATGGCGTAGTTCCACGGACCGAGTTCGGCCATCCAGTGCAGCGCGGCCGGAGCCTGCGGACCGTAAGCCGCCAACTGGAACACCATCAACCAGACCAGCCCCACCAGCATGAGCCCGATGAACAGCGCGACGAACCAGACGCTGGACGGCCCCACCTTCACCTTCACCGGCGTACGGCTCACCGCGCTGACGGTGAAGTCGTTCTTCTTGCGGACCTTGGACTTGGGCATTTACTACCTCTGGTGTCAAACGAGCAGAGCAGGTGCAACGATGCGGAACAGGTGCAACGATTACGGTTGCAGCGCGGAGCTTGGGTACGACCTTAACTCAAGGCGATCCGCGACCACCCACCGCGAACCGCGATCAGGAGCCGGAGACACACCGTTGACCGAACAGGGATCCGATCAGCGCCGCTCGCTGTGGCACTTCGGTGTCCCGGTGGTGTGTCTGCTGGCCGGGCTGCTGCTGGCCGCGACGCACGGGGTGTCCGGGGGTGCGGAAATCCGTCGTAGCGACGCGCCGCGGCTGGTGGACCTGGTCCGTGAAACCCGGTCCTCGGTGAGTCAACTGGACGCCGAACGCGAAGCGCTCAGCCGCAAGCTCGACGCCGCACACGGCCGGTCGTCGGACACCGCACTACGCGCGATGTTGCAACGGGCCGCCGAACTGGCCGGCGAGGCCGACATGAACCCGGTGCGCGGCCCCGCCCTGGTAGTGGTCCTCAACGACGCGCAGCGCGATGCCAACGGCCGGTTCCCGCGGGACGCCACCCCGGACGACCTCGTCGTGCACCAACAGGACATCGACGGGGTGCTCAATGCGATGTGGAGTGCCGGCGCGGAAGCCATCCAGATGCAGGACCAACGCATCATCGCCACGTCGGTGGTCCGTTGCGTGGGCAACACCCTGCTGCTCAACGGTCGCACCTACAGCCCGCCCTATTCCATCACCGCCATCGGCAACGCCGCCGCCATGCAGGCGGCGCTGGCCGCCGCTCCCCTGGTGACCCTCTACAAGCAGTACGTGGTCCGGTTCGGGCTCGGGTACCGCGAGGAAGTCAAGGCCGACGTCCAGATCGCCGGCCATTCCGAGCCGGTGCGGCTGCACTATGCGCAGCCGATGGGCCCGATCGGCTACTGACAACAGCACCGCACCTGGGCGGTAACCTGTCACGGTGCAGATCCTGGTCGTCGACAACTACGACAGCTTTGTGTTCAACCTGGTCCAGTATCTGGGCCAGCTGGGCGTCGAGGCCGCCGTGTGGCGCAACGACGACGCGCGCCTGGCCGATGCGAACGCCGTCGCCACCCAGTTCGACGGTGTGCTGCTCAGCCCGGGGCCGGGGACACCCGAGCGCGCGGGCGCCTCGATCGGCCTGGTCCGCGCGTGCGCCGAGTCCAGCACGCCCCTGCTCGGGGTGTGCCTGGGGCACCAGGCCATCGGGGTGGCGTTCGGTGCCACCGTCGACCGCGCACCCGAGTTGCTGCATGGCAAGACCAGCAGTGTGCTGCACACTAATGCCGGTGTGCTGCAAGGACTTCCGGATCCGTTTACGGCCACCCGGTATCACTCGCTGACCATCCTGCCGGAGTCGCTGCCAGCCGAGTTGGAGGCCATCGCGCACACCCGCAGCGGGGTGATCATGGCAGTGCGGCACACCGGTCTGCCCATCCACGGCGTCCAGTTCCACCCGGAGTCGATCCTGACCGAAGGCGGTCACCGGATGCTGGCGAACTGGCTCGCCTACTGCGGCTGGGTGCGCGACGACACGTTGGTGCGTCGCTTGGAGAACGAAGTCTCTACCGCGGTGCGGCCGCACTTCCCGGTCGAACCGTCCACCCGGCCGGCCGGAGTCACTGACCGAACTTCAGCGTGATCACGCCGTCCCGATTGACGCCGCTGCCGGCCGACGGGCTCTGAACCACGATCTTGTTGTGCAGCGGACCACCGGCGTCGACGTCGGGCCCCTTGTCCAGCACCCCGGTCCACCCCAGTGCACGCAACCGAGGCTCGGCATCCGTCCAGAACATGCCGGACAGATCCGGCATCACGAACTGATTGCCCTTGGATACCTGCAGTTCGATCACCGAGTCGACGGGGACCGTGGTGCCTGCCGGCGGATTGGTGGAGATCACGTCGCCGGCGGTGCGCGTGCTGTCCACCAACGCCTGACTGAACTTCGAAAAGCCGTACACGCTGAGGTTCTTCTGCGCCATCTCCAACGTCTGGCCCGCGACGTCGGGGATCTGCTTGGTCTCTGGACCCGAACCGATGATGATCGTGATCACGTTGGTGATCGCCGACGTCTGATTCGCCGGCGGGTTGGTCCCGATGACCTTGCCGGCCTGCTCCGCAGCGGACGGCGCCTTGGCTTCCTTGAACTTGCTGAAACCCGCGGCGGTGAGCTTCTTGACTGCTTCGGCGTAGGTCAGCGACGACACGTCGGGCAGCTCGCGCTGCTCGGGACCGGTGGAGACGTTGATGGTGATTTCGTCGCCCGCGCCCACCGAGGCGTTGGCGATCGGGTCGGTGCCTATGACGTGGTCGGGCAGGATCGTCGAGTCGGGTTTCTGCTGGGTGCGCGTCTTGAAACCCTTGTTCTGCAGCGCGGCGATCGCGTCCGCCGACGCTTGGCCGCGCACGTCGGGAACCTGGACGTTGCGGGGATTGCCACCGAAAGTGTTGATCGCGATGGTGACCACGATCGTGAGCACCGCCAGTACCGCCACCGCGGCCACCCAGCGACCCACCGACCCCGCACCCCGGTTGTCGGATTCGTCGAAGTTCTGCCGGGGCAGCGGGTCGGTCCGCGGTCCGGTGTGGCTGGGACCCGAGTAGGACATATATGCCTTGCGCTCGGCGCCGGTCAGCACCTTGGGAGCTTCAGGGGCCTCGCCGTTGTGCACCCGGACCAGGTCGGCCCGCATCTCGGCGGCCGTCTGATACCGGTTCTCCGGGTTCTTGGCCAAGGCTTTGAGCACGACGGCGTCGAGGTCGGCGGAAACTCCTTCGTGCCGTTCCGAGGGCGGCACCGGATCTTCGCGGACGTGCTGGTAGGCCACCGAGACCGGTGAGTCACCGGTGAAAGGTGGCTCCCCGGTGAGCATTTCGTAGAGCACACAGCCCAGCGAATACACATCAGAGCGGGCGTCCACCGGGTCGCCGCGGGCCTGCTCGGGCGACAGGTACTGCGCGGTCCCTATCACCGCGGCGGTCTGGGTGACGCTGTTGCCGCCGTCGGCGATTGCCCGGGCGATGCCGAAGTCCATCACCTTCACCGCGTTGTTGGCGGAACTGATCATGATGTTCGCCGGCTTGACGTCGCGGTGGATGATGCCGTTCTGGTGGCTGAAGTTCAGCGCCTGGCAGGCGTCGGCGATCACCTCGATGGCCCGCTTGGGCGTCATCGGGCCTTCGGTGTGCACGATGTCGCGCAGGGTCACGCCGTCGACGTACTCCATCACGATGTACGGCAACGGTCCGGCCGGTGTCTCTGCCTCGCCGGTGTCGTACACCGCGACGATCGCCGGATGGTTGAGCGCGGCGGCATTCTGCGCTTCACGCCGGAACCGCAGGTAGAAGCTGGGGTCGCGAGCGAGGTCGGCGCGCAACACTTTGACCGCGACGTCGCGGTGCAACCGCAGGTCGCGGGCGAGGTGAACCTCGGACATACCTCCGAAGCCGAGGATGTCGCCCAGTTCGTAACGGTCGGACAGATGCTGAGGGGTTGTCATCCTGGGGTCCCGAATTGAGCCGGCATCCCAGGGATACCCGTTTCCCCACTGTCAGTCCAATGGCTGACCGACGCGCTTCCGGTGTTGTTCACCGTCGGCGGCACCTGTTGCTGCTGTGCGGTGTCGTTCTTCGAAATGACGATCAGCACCGCGATGATGATCGCCAGCGCGCCGAGTACCCCGGCCGCCCACAGCAGCGCCCGCTGGCCGGAGGAGAACGTCCGCCGGGCCGGCGGCGGCCGGCGACCCGAGGCGGCCTGCGAGCGGCGTGGCGCGGCGGTGCGGCTGGTGGAGGACGCGGGCGCGATCCGCGCCGGGGCGGCCGACGGGACCGCCGCCGGGGCGGCCCGGCCGGCCGGTGGGGACGCGCTGGGTCGGGGTGGTCGCCGGCCGGCTCGCACCGCGGCCACCGCGTCGGCGAACGGTCCCCCGCTGCGGTAGCGCTGGCTGGGATTCTTCACCAGGGTGATCTCGATGAGCTCGCGCACATTGGGCGGCAGATCATTGGGCAACGGCGGCGGCGGCTCCTTGATGTGCTTCATCGCCACGGTCAGCGCACCGTCCCCGGTGAACGGCCTTTTGCCCGAAACCACTTCGTAGCCAACAACTCCCAGCGCGTAGACGTCACTGGCCGGTGTCGCGTCGTGGCCCAGGGCCTGCTCGGGCGCGATGTACTGGGCGGTGCCCATCACCATGCCGGTCTGGGTGACCGGTGCGGCGTCGACGGCCTTGGCGATACCGAAGTCGGTGATCTTCACCTGACCGGTAGGGGTGATCAGGATGTTGCCCGGCTTGACGTCACGGTGCACCAGACCGTTGGTGTGCGCGATCTGCAGCGCGCGGCCGGTCTGCTCGAGCATGTCCAGGGCGTGCCGCAGCGAGAGGCGGCCGGTGCGTTTGAGCACCGAGTTCAACGGTTCACCGTTGACCAGCTCCATGACCAGGTAGGCGGTGCGGCCTTCGCCGTCCAGCTGGCTTTCGCCGTAGTCGTGCACCTGGGCGATACCGGGATGGTTGAGCATCGCAGTGGTGCGGGCCTCGGAGCGGAACCGTTCGATGAACTCCGGGTCCTGTGAGAATTCCTGCTTGAGCACCTTCACGGCGACGCGCCGACCCAGGCGGCTGTCCACCGCTTCCCAAACCTGGCCCATGCCGCCGGTGGCGATGAGCCGCTGCAGGCGGTAACGACCCGACAGCGTCACCCCGACGCGCGGACTCATGGTCCCCCCTGCAACGCAGCTTCGATCACTGCCCGTCCGATCGGCGCGGCGACCGCGCCGCCGGTCGCGGACAGGCGATCACCACCGTTTTCCACCAGCACCGCCACGGCAATCTTCGGCGCCTGCGCGGGCGCGAAGGCGATGTACCACGCGTGCGGTGGCGTGTTCCGCGGGTCGGAGCCGTGCTCCGCGGTGCCCGTCTTCGATGCGATCTGCACGCCGGGGATGGCCCCTTTCTGCTGTGCGACTTTCTCGGCGCCGACCATCAGCTCTGCCAGCTTAGCGGCGACCTGCGGCGAAACTGCGCGGCGCTGCTGATACGGCGCAGTGCTGCTGATGTTGGCCAGGTCGGGTCCCTTGAGGCTTTCTACCAGGTAGGGCCGCATCAAGATGCCGCCGTTGGCGATCGCCGCGGCAACCTCGGCGTTCTGCAACGGTGTGAGCGCGACGTCCTTCTGCCCGATGCTGGTCATGCCCAGCGCGGCACCATCGGCGATGGGGCCCACGGTCGATTCGGCCACCTGCAGCGGGATCGGCGCCGGGGTGTCGTCCAGGCCGAACGCCCGGGACACGCTGCGCATCGCCTCGGCGCCGGTGAGCAGTCCGAGCTGGACGAAGGCGGTGTTGCAGGACTTGGCGAACGCCTCGTTCAGCGGCACGGTCTGACCTGGCCCACACGGGGTGCCGTCGTAGTTCTCCAACGTGGCGGTGCTGTTGGGCAACGGAATTTTGGCCGCTGCCGTCAGCGGCGCGGTCTCACTGGTGCCGGCGGCCAGGGCCGCGGCGGTGGTGATCACCTTGAACGTGGAACCGGGCGGGTATGTCTCCGAGATCGCCCGGTTGACCAGCGGATTGTCGGCGCTGTCCCGGAGGCGCTGCCAGGCTTGCGCCTGGATGTCGGGATTGTGCGACGCCAGCAGGTTCGGGTCGTAAGACGGTGCGGACACCAGGGCCAGGATCTTGCCGGTCGAGGGTTCCAGCGCGACGACGGCGCCCTTGCACGGGGAGCCGCTGCAGCCTTGCCGCATCGCGTCCCAGGCGGCCTGCTGCACACGCGGGTTGATGGTGGTGTCCACGTTGCCGCCGCGCGGGTCGCGACCGGTGAAGAAGTCAGCCAACCGCCGGCCGAACAACCGTTCGTCGGACCCGTTGAGCAGCGGATCCTCGGCCCGTTCGAGGCCGGCGCTGGAATAGCGCAGCGAGTAGAAGCCGGTGACGGGCGCGTACACCTCGGGGTTGGGGTACACCCGCAGGAAACGGAACCGGCTGTCGGTGGCGACCGAATACGCGAGCAATTGGCCGCCCGCGATGATCTGGCCCCGCTGGCGCGAGTATTCGTCGAGCAGCACACGCTGATTGCGCGGGTCGGCCCGCAACCCGTCGGCGGTGAAGACCTGCGTCATCGTGGCGTTGAGCAACAGCAGCACGATCAGCGCCATCACGGTCACCGAAATCCGGCGCAGCGAGGTGTTCATACGCGCTCGATGACCTCGGTGCTGGCCGCCGCGATCGGCGACTTCTTGCGGGGACGGGTGCGCACCGGACGCCGGGCGCCGTCGGAGATGCGGGCCAAGATGGCCAGCAACACATAGTTGGCCAGCAGCGACGATCCGCCGTAGGACATCCAGGGCGTGGTCAATCCGGTCAACGGAATCAGCTTGGTGACCCCGCCGACCACGATGAACAGCTGAATCGCCAGCGTCGAGGCCAGACCGGCGGCCAGCAGCTTGCCGAAGCTGTCACGAGTGGCGATCGCGGTGCGCATGCCGCGGATGATGACGATGGTGAAGAGCATCAAAATGCTGGCCAGGCCCACCAGACCCAACTCCTCGCCGAACGCGGCGATGATGAAGTCGGTGGACGCCGCGGGCACGGTGTCGGGCTGGCCGTTGCCCAGACCGGTGCCGAAGATCCCACCGGTGGCGAAACTGAACAGCGCCTGCACCATCTGGTAGCCGTCCCCGTCGGGATCGGCGAACGGGTCCAGCCAGGTCTGGACCCGCACCTGGACATGGCTGAACGAGTAGTAGGCGACCACACTGCCGAGCGCGAACAACACCAGCCCGAGCACCACCCAGCTGAACCGTTGCGTCGCCAGGTAGACGAGCACCAGAAAAGACGAGTACAGCAGCAGCGAGGTGCCCAGATCCTTTTCGAAGACCATCACGCCCACCGAGATCGCCCACGCGGCCAGCAGTGGGGCCAGGTCGCGGGGGCGCGGCAGGTTCATCCCCATCACGTGCTTGCCGGCGCTTGTGAACAGGCTGCGTTTGGCGACCAATACCGCGGCGAAGAAGATCAACAGCAAAATCTTGGAGAACTCGGCGGGCTGGATGGAGAAGCCGGGCAGCCGGATCCAGATCTTGGCGCCGTTCTGCTCGGACAGCGACTTGGGCAGCAGCGCGGGAATGACCAGGAAGACCAGACCCGTCAGGCCGCAGATGTAGCCGTAGCGGGCCAGTTGGCGGTAGTCCTTGAGAAGCGCCACCACCAGCGCGAACGCCACGACACCGAGCAGGGTCCACAGCATCTGCTGATTGGCGCTGGGGTGACCGTGCCGGCCCACCTCTTTATCCACCAGGTCCAGGCGGTGGATCATCACCAGACCCAGACCGTTGAGCAGCGCGACCACCGGCAGTAGCAGCGGATCGGTGAAGGGCGCGAAACGCCGGAGAACCAGGTGGGCGAAGATGAACAGTGTCAGGAAGCCCAACCCGTAGCTGACCAGGTCCCAGTGCACGCCGCGCTCCTGGTTGGTCTCCACGATCACCAACGCGGCGACGGTGATCACCGTGGCGAACACCAGCAGCAGTAACTCGGAGTTGCGCCGGGTCGGCAGCGGAGGAGTCACCGCAACCGGTGCGGGCAATTCCGTTGTGGTCATGCCGCTGCCCGGCAGTCCACGCCTGGTGTCTGAGAGGGTTGCTGGGTTTCCGTTGCCGGCGGAGACGGCGGGGCGGGCGCTACCGGGGTGGTGCTGGACGAAGGCAGCGAGCTCTGCGCCGGCGTGGTCGGAGTCGTCGCCGGGGCCGTGGAGCTGGTGGCCGGCGGCGTCGAGCCGTTGCCGGGTTCGGGGGTGCCCCTGCTGTTGGTGGACGGGGCTGTTGGCTCTGTCGACGACGTGCGCTGCTGCGGGCACTCCGGCAGCAGCTGCTTGGACAGGTCGCGCAGCTGCTGGCGCGCACCCTCCAACGTGTTGGCGGGCAACCCGTCCTGCACCGTCTTCCGGGCCGACGGGTTGAGGTACTCCAGCTTCACCGGCCGGCACTGCTGTCCGGCGGGAGCCTCGGAGATCTCGTTGCCTTTCAAGCAGCTCGACGAGTGCGTGTCGTGCAGGGAGATACCCAGCAGCGATCCCTGGACCCCCCGCATGATGACCACCGTGCCGTTGTCGTTGGCGACGTAGTAGTTGTTGCCGATGATGAGCTTGGCGATGAACACGCCGGCCAGCAGCACCAGCACCGCCAGCACGGCGGCCAGAATGATCCGGCGCCGCGGCCAGCGCGGCTTGCTCGGCGGTTCTGCTTGCGGCGCAACGCGTTTGGTGACCTCTTTGCGGGGTCGGATCGCTGATGCGCGGCCGGCCGCGGTGTTGGGGAGCGTCAGCTGGTCCTCGTCGCTGTCGCCGGACACCGCGCCGGCCAGGATCGGCTGGGTCTGGCCGAACTCGTCGTCCACGACGTCGGCGACCACCACCGTGACGTTGTCGGGCCCCCCGCCGCGCAGCGCGAGTTCGATCAACCGGTAAGCGCTTTCGGCGACATCGGCGATCTGCAGTGCTTCGGCGATGGTCTCGTTGCTGACCGGGTCGGACAGACCGTCCGAGCACAGCAGGTAGCGGTCACCGGCGCGGGCTTCGCGCATCGTCAGGGTCGGCTCCACCTCGTGACCGGTCAGCGCCCGCATGATCAGCGACCGTTGCGGGTGGCTGTGGGCCTCCTCGGCGGTGATGCGTCCTTCGTCGACCAGGGTCTGCACGAACGTGTCGTCTTTGGTGATCTGCGTCAGTTCGCCGTCCCGGAACAGGTAGCCGCGCGAGTCACCGATGTGGGCCAGTCCGAGACGGTCCCCGGCGAACAGGATCGCGGTGAGGGTGGTCCCCATCCCTTCCAGATCGGGTTCCATCTCGACCTGCGCGGCGATCGCGGAGTTGCCCTCGCGAACCGCGGCGTCGAGCTTGGCCAGCAGATCGCCGCCGGGCTCGTCGTAGTCCAGTGGCGCCAGCGCGCCGATCACCAGTTGCGACGCCACCTCGCCGGCGGCGTGCCCGCCCATGCCGTCGGCCAGGGCCAACAACCGTGCACCGGCATACACCGAGTCCTCGTTGTTGGACCGCACCAGGCCGCGATCGCTGCGGGCCGCATAGCGCAATACCAGCGTCACGGGCGCAGCTCGATCGCCGTCTTGCCGATCCGAACCGGCGTACCTATGGGAACTCGTACCGCAGTCGTCACCTTCGCCCTGTCAAGGTAAGTGCCGTTCGTCGACCCTAAATCTTCCACATACCATTCCGAACCGCGTTGAGACAGCCTGGCGTGCCGCGTCGACGCGTAGTCGTCAGTCAACACCAGGGTCGAATCGTCCGCGCGTCCGATCAACACCGGCTGTCCGCTGAGGGTGATCCGGGCACCGGTCAGCGCGCCCTCCGTCACGACCAGGTAGCGCGCGGAGTCGCGCCGCTGCCGCGGGGAAAGCAGACTGCCCCGCAACGCCAGCCCGCGCCGCACCATGACCGCTCCGGTGGGGGCGTAGATATCGGTGCGCAGGATCCGCAGCACCGACCAGATGAACAGCCATAACAACATCAGGAAGCCGGCACGCGACAGCTGCAGTACCAACCCCTGCATCTGACGGTCCTTTCCGTGCCGGCATTGCCCACCCCCTGCCCGCGAGACCGAGCACCTCAGCAAAGACACGATACTGGGACGGTGGTCGCCGTGGGGAGAGGCTCGACAGCGTGAGCGTGTGGCTCAGTGGATGCGGACGATGATCTCGGAGTGACCGAGCCGGATCACGTCGCCGTCAGCTAGTTGCCACTCCTGCACCGGTGCGTTGTTGACGGTGGTGCCGTTGGTCGAATTCAGGTCCGAGAGCAATGCGACCTGACCGTCCCAGCGGATCTCCAGGTGCCGGCGGGAAACCCCGGTGTCGGGCAGCCGGAACTGGGCGTCCTGGCCGCGCCCGACGATGTTGGAGCCGTCGCGAAGCTGATAGGTGCGGCCGCTGCCGTCATCGAGCTGCAGGGTGACCTGCGCTGCGGCGGAGCCGTACCCGCCCTGCCCGTAGCCGCCGTAGCCACCGCCCTGCCCGTAGTCCGAAGCCGGCGGCTGCCCGTAGTCGGAGGCCGGCTGCTGGCCCTGAGCGCCGTAGTCGTAGTCCCGGCCGGCGGGCTCGCCGTAACCGCCCTGTTGAGGCGCGTATCCCGCGGGCGAGGCTTCGGCGTACTGGGTGTAGGCCCCGGCGTCGTAATCCTGTCGGCCGTAGCCGCCGCCCTGCTGATAGCCCTGGTCCTGGTAGCCGCCCCCCTCGGGGTAGGCCGAGCGCTGCGGCTCCGGCGGAGCCGGCGGGGCGCCGTAGCCGGCGTCCTGGCGGGCGGGCTCGCGGCCGTAGTCACCGTAATCGCCGTAGCCGCCGCCCGGCGGCTGACCGTACCCACCCTGCTGGTAACCCTGGTCCTGGCCGTAGCCGCCCTGACCGCCGTAGCCGCCACCGGGCGGACCTTGGGGCGTAGCGGGCGGCGCAGCTTCGTGGGTGGGCGCGTAGCCGCTCTGGCCCGGCTCGCCGTACCCGCCGTGCCCCTGGTCCGGGTAGCCGCCCTGGTCGCCGTAGCCACCCTGCTGGCCGTAACCGCCTTGCTGGCCGTAGCCGCCCTGGTCGCCGTAGCCACCTTGCTGGCCGTAGCCACCTTGCTGGCCGTAACCGCCCTGGTCGCCGTAACCGCCCTGCTGGCCGTAGCCGCCCTGGTCGCCGTATCCACCCTGCTGGCCGTAGCCGCCCTGGTCCGGGTAACCACCCTGCTGGCCGTACCCGCCCTGCGGCGGGTATCCCTGCTGCGGTGGGTAACCGCCCTGTTCCGGCGGGTAACCGCGCTGGTCGTCCTGCCGTCCGTAGCGGTCGTCGTAATACTCGTCGGGCCGCCCCTGACCGCGGTAGCCTGGGTTGTCAGTCATCGGTCGTACTCCTGGTTCTGCGCCAAACGCATCATCTGATTGTGGCGGGGCGGAATCGGTATCCGTCGGGCGGGGCTCGACGTCGGGGTTGACAGCCCCGCGGGCGCGGAACTGGCCTGTATGCAGGTTCGCGGAATGCTCGAACCGGACGACCACATCACCATACGTTTGCCACCCCTGTTCCTGGATAAAGTCCGCCAAGTACCGAGCAAAAGCGCTCGACGTGAGATCCGGATCGGCGTTCAACTTCTCCGAGTCGTGCACACTGAGGGTAATGATGTATTCGTTGGGTGCCAAAAGGCGATTTCCCTGCAGTGACCGGACGCCGTCGCTCGCTTCGCGCCGCAGCAGCGCCTCCACCTCTTGCGGCACAATCGATCCGCCGAAGACCCGAGCAAACGCATCACCGACGGTCGCCTCGAGTTTGCGCTCGATGCGCTGAACTAGCCCGCGTTGGCCACCCATCGTTGCGCGCTCGCTTCACTCTGTGCCAGGGATCGTCGGCGGAGGGCAAACGACTCGGCCGAGTGCCGTCATCGTATCGGGATACCGCCATGCTGCGGCACCGTGAGATTCCTGGGAATCACATCGATACTGATCAGAGACCTTATTACCGCGCGACGCCGGTCGAGCCCGCCGAGCGGTTGGGGCGCGCGGCTACTAGAGTGATATGGTCCTCCGGTTGTTCGGGCGAGTGGCGGAATGGCAGACGCGCTGGCTTCAGGTGCCAGTGTCCTTCGGGACGTGGGGGTTCAAGTCCCCCTTCGCCCACAGTGAGCGGTTCCACGAACTGCGGCGCGCGAGGCCACGGACGTAGAGTCCGTGGCCTCTGTGTTTGTCGGGTCCCCTGACCTCGTCGTCAGTATTCATCCGCAACCGCCTGGGCGATCAGCCGGATCCGATCGGAGTCCTTCGCCGGATCGGTGATCGTGGCGACCGGGACCATCGTCTTGGTGCCGACCTGGAACTGCGGGCCGATCACCACCGTAAAGATGCCCGCCTCGCCGTCGCCGCTGACGGCGTGCCCGCCGACGTCGAAATGCTCAGGCTCGTAGGTGAGCCCGTCGGGCTCCGCGTAGTCCAATGAAAGGTAGACGTTCGGCCCGCCGTCGACGCCGAAGGCGCAGTCATGGGTGCTGAACTCTGCAATGTCCCAGGAAATGCCGTGCGCCGGGCGCAGTCGCGCCGGTGCCCGGCACGGGTCGGCGCCGGTGATCACGGTGCGGGGCACCGAACTCGTCGCCAGGGACGGCTTGCGGGCGAATTCGTGCAGGCCCACCTGCATGAGTTTGCGGCCAATGGCGCAGCCGTCGATTCGCGGTGGCGCCATCACCATGGCGGTCAGGCGCACACTGCCGGGATAGGTGGCTGCCCACTCACAGCCCGCCGACACCATCTGGTCGCGCGGGGGCATGTTGGGTCCGGCGAATGCGTCGGCGACGGTGACATCGGTGCCGTCGATCGTTTCGTGCTTGGCCCAGGCCGCCGGCTGAGGCAGCACCACCGGCCCGACCGCCAACGAGATGGTCGCCGTGATGTTGTCGCTGTCTTGGCCGATGCGGGAGCGGCACAGGATCGGCGAGGTAGGTGCCTCGATGGTGAGTGCCTTGCCCGCCACCGTGCGCGCCCCGCCGTACAGGGCGCAGATATCGACGCCACGGATCTGCTGGATCGTGCGCAGCCGCTCACGGTCGGCGTCGTTGGTGGGCGCGACCACGCTGGTATCCGGTGGCCCGGAGTCGGTGGCTTTCGGCGCAGGCTGATCGTGCGTGCATGCGACCACAGCGGCGGCAACGGCGATCAGGCCGAGGCCGAAACGACAGCGATCCCTCACCGGCACGACACCCTTCATCGGCACGACAGTAGTGCTGCCGACGATGTCACCCGAGTACCCGTGAGTGGCATCGCGTGGTCGCTCACCCCGGCGCAAGCACCGCCCCTTCTGGCGGCCGCCCCACCCATGCCGCCTACATTCTCATCGACGACTATCGAGGGAGCCCTGAGTTGAACATCGATCCCGCCGCCACCGCGTGGCTGCTGGCCAGCACGGCGCTGGTGCTGCTGATGACGCCCGGGTTGGCAATCTTCTACGGCGGCATGGTGCGCACCACCGGCGTGCTGAACATGATCATGATGAGCTTCATCTCGATCCCGCTGGTCACCGTGGCATGGCTGCTCGTCGGGTACAGCCTGGCGTTCTCCGACGGCGGCGCCGGCGGATTCCTGGGCGGTCTGTCGCACGCCGGGATGAGTGGGATCGGTCCGCAGACGCTGCACGGCCAGGTTCCCGAACTGCTGTTCGCGACCTTCCAGCTGACTTTCGCGATCATCACCGCGGCCCTGGTCAGCGGCGCCATCGCCGACCGCGCCAAATTCAGCGCCTGGCTGATCTTCGTCCCGCTATGGGTGATCGCGGTGTATTCCGTTGTCGCGCACTGGGTTTGGGGGCCAGCGGGCTGGCTGTCCAAATTGGGCGCGTTGGACTTCGCCGGCGGTCTGGTAGTCGAGATCGTCTCCGGCACCTCGGCCCTGGCGCTGGCCCTGGTGCTGGGTCCGCGCATCGGCTTCAAGACCGAGGCCATGCGTCCGCACAACCTGCCGTTCGTGCTGCTGGGAGCGGGACTGCTGTGGTTCGGCTGGTTCGGGTTCAACGCCGGTTCGGCCCTGACCGCCGACGGGTTCGCTTCCGCGGTCTTCCTCAACACCCTGGTCGCCGGTTGCCTGGGCATGCTGGGCTGGCTGACGGTCGAACAGCTCCGCGACGGCAAGCCCACCACCTTTGGCGCCGCATCGGGAGTGGTGGCCGGGCTGGTGGCGATCACGCCGTCGTGCGGCTACGTGAACACCCTGGGTGCCGCTGTCGTCGGAATGGCGGCCGGAATCGTGTGCGCGTTCGCCATCACGGTGAAGTTCAAACTCAACTACGACGACTCGCTCGACGTCGTCGGCGTGCACTTCGTCGGCGGCGTGGTCGGGGTGCTGCTGATCGGTCTGCTGGCGACCGCGGTGATGACCAAGGGTCCGAATGGACTGTTCTACGCCGGCGGGGTGGGCCAGCTCGGCAAGCAGGCGCTGGCCATGGTGGCCGTCGGTGCTTACGCGTTCACGGTCAGCTATCTGCTGGCCAAGGTGATCGACCTCGTCATCGGCTTCCGCATCAGCCGGGAGGATGAGGTGAATGGCGTCGACCTCAGCCAGCACGCGGAGACGGCGTACACCGAGGGCGTTCTGGGGCACCAGCAGGTGCACCGGCCGCTGTTCGGGCAGCAGGAGACCTCCCGTACCCGGTTGGAAGCGGACGAGGACGGTTGAGCGCTGAGCTGTCGGATCGTCGGCCGGAACGTCTCATCGCCGGGTTCTCCCCGATGACCCTCTCGATTACCCTGGCCTCGTGAACAGCCAGCAAGTGCCCGGCGGTGTGGTGCACCCACTCCCCGCCGACCTGCGCGAGGCGTTGACCGCCAACTCCACCGCACTGGCCCTCTGGCACGACATCACCCCGCTGGCACGCAACGAGTTCATCTGCTGGGTCGAGGACGCCAAGCAGCAAAAGACACGCGAGCGCCGCATCCGCAGGACTCAAGAGGAACTGGAAGAAGGCAAGTGGCGGCCCTGCTGCTGGCCGGGCTGCAAGCACCGCGAGCGCAACGGCAGATAGCCGATCGGTTTAGCACCGGCCTACCGGGTCAACTTGCTCGATGGCGGGGAGACCACTGGTGGGTGTGATGTCGTGTGGGGGTTGACGGGTGACCGGTCCGATGTGGATGGCCTGGCCACCCGAAGCGCACTCGGCATTGTTGTCCGCCGGGCCGGGTCCCGGCCCGTTACTGGCCGCCGCGGGGGCATGGCAGGCGCTCAGCGCGGAGTACGCTGCGGCCGCTGCCGAACTCACCGGCGTCCTGGGTGCGGTGCAGGCGGGGTCGTGGCAGGGTCCGTCGGCTGCGGATTACGGCGCTGCGCACGGCCCGTACCTGGCCTGGCTTGCGGTGGCGCAGGCCAACAGCTCCGCCGCCGCGGCTGCGCAGGAGACCGTTGCCGCGGCCTACACGACGGCACTGGCCACGATGCCGACACTGCCGGAACTGGCCGCCAACCACGTCGTGCACGGGGTGCTGGTCGCGACGAATTTCTTTGGCATCAACACGATCCCGATCGCACTGAACGAAGCCGACTACCTGCGGATGTGGATTCAGGCAGCGACCACGATGGCTACGTACCAAACCGTGGCGACGACGGCGACCGCCGCGGTTCCGACGACCGGACCGGCCCCGATGGTGGTCAAGGCCGACTCGGCTACCGCGGCCGCCGAGCCCAGCCAACTTGCGGCGGCGGCCCCGGCCGCTGACGCGGGCTCCCAAATCGACATCGCCAACCTGATCAGCCAGCTGCTGCAGTGGTACACCGGCTATGTCCAGGACTTGTTCGAGCCGATCACCAATTTTCTGCAGGACCCGCTGGGCAACAGCGTCAAACTCGTCACCGACTTCCTCACCAATCCGTCGCAGGCGTTGGTGACATGGGGGCCGTTCCTGTCCGCCGTGGCCTACCAGGTGTTCTCCAATGTCGGGGCGGCGCTGACCTATCCGCAGCTGCTGCTCCAGCCGCTGCTGGCGATCACCCTCGGCGTGGTGGCCGGGGTGGGCCAGCAGCTGGTTGCGCTGGGACCGGCTGTCGCCGGCGCGTCGGCCGCTCCGACCCCGCTGACGTTGAGCGGGCATTCCACGGCCTTGCCGCTGGCGAGTCTGGCGCCGAGTGGGGTGACATCCGCCGCCGCGTCCACCGGGTCGGTCGGCGCGGGCGGGACTGCAGCAGCGCCTGCTTCGGCAGCACCCGCGGCCGGCACGTTGGTGCCGTATGCCGTGGCGGGCTTCGACCCGGGCGGTGGCGTCCCGCCGACCCTGCGAGAAGGGACCGGCGCGAAGGCGCCGGCGCAGGGAATTCCGGCGGCGGCCGCCGGGGTTGCGGCACGCGAGAAACGGCGGGCCCGGCGACGGCGCGCCGCGACCATGCCGGAGCGGCAGTACGCCGACGAGGTGCTGGACTACGACCTCGATCCCGACGGGGAACCCGCGGTCACCGCGTCGACTCGCGGCGCGAGCGCGATGGGCTTGGGCGGCACCTACCGGGGCGAGGCGGACGCCGCCGGCCTGATCACCCTGCCGGCCGACGGATACGGCGGCGGGCCGACCATTCCGATGTTGCCCACCACCTGGGACGACGAGCAGTAGTCCCGCGACTCAGTGACCCGGTTGGGAGTTCACCCAGCCCACCACCTCGGCCGTGACGGGATCGGTGATGTCGTCGTATTCGGGATGCTTCTTGAGCACGGTGACCACCATGGAACAGACCGGGACGATGCGCTTGCCGTCAGCCTTGGTGGTCTGCAGCGCCTCTTCCAACAGGATGGTCGCCAGTCCCCGACCGCCGAATTCGGGATCGATTTCAGTGTGGTGGAAGACGCGCTGATCACCGCGATCGGCGAAATCGGCGAAGCCGACGGATTGGCCGGCCACGGAAATGTCATACCTGTTGTCGCCGGTCGTGACGGTGGTCTCTGCGCCGGTCTTGTCGGTGGTCACGAGCGCTCCTTCGGTTGGGGCAGCGGCCTGGGCAGCAGCCGAGTGGTGGGCATCGGCGGCGCCGGTAGGCGTATGACCGATCCCTGATATCCCTCGACGGCACCGAAGCGGTTCTCCGGGCCGTCTTGGTCCTCCTGCCACAGCCGCCGATAGGTGACGATCTCGTCGTGACTGCGCGCGACGAAGTTCCACCACATCACCAACTGTTCACAGAACGGAGTGCCACCCAGCAGCAACACCCGGGCCGGCCGATCCACCATATTGCGCAGCCGCAGGATGGAGTTTCCCGGACCCTGGTACCCGAGGTCGGCCGCCGCGAGAGTGGTTCGGCCGAGCTGGATGTCGCCCTGGTCGCACAACACCCCGTGTTCGAAGGCCGGATCGACGTCGAGCTCGAGCGACGCGGACGGGTCGAGATCGAGCTGCGCACCGATCAACGGAGTGAATGTGCTTACCGGCGAACGGCTTCCGGCTAGCTGGCCGAGAAAAACCCGGGCGATCGCGCCGGGCAGCGCGACTGGTTCAGGGCGGTGGTGGGCAAAGCCGCGGTCGGTGTCGCGGGCCGAATCCGGCAGGGCTATCCACAACTGCACACCGTGCAGTGACTGGCCAGGAATGGACACCTCCGAATGACAGATGCCGGCGCCCGCCGTCATCAAATTCAGTTCGCCCGGCCGCACTGTGGCATGCACGCCGGCGCTGTCACGGTGTTCCACTTCCCCACTGAAAAGCCAACTCGCCGTTTGCAGTCCGGTGTGCGGGTGGGGCGGCACGTCCATGTGATGGTCCGTCGGCCCGTAATGGTCGACAAAGCACCACGCCCCGATCAGCGACCGTTGCCGTTGCGGGAGGGTGCGCTGCACGTGGATCGCGCGCGGTCCGCCCAGCGGTACCGCACGTGGGTTCAGCACTTCGACGATGTCGGCGTCAACCTCGACCGGCGAAGCGCTGCAGGCGACTTCGGCCGGAGCGGTCTCGAGATTGCTCACTTTCGCGTCTGCACTCGCGGGCTCACCTGCCCGGCGGCTGGATTGCCTTCATGGCGATCCGCATGATCGGCTCGGGAACGCGGTCCCGCAGGGACAGTGCGGTGTCGGCGGCGCGGGAACGCAGCGGGGTACCGCGTCCGAACATCTTGTTGAACGGCCCACCCGTCGGCTCGACCGTGATGTGCAGCGGCGGGGTGTCGACGGCGGCACCCAGCGCGTTGGAGATCACCATGCGCTGGATTTCACTGGTCCCTTCAAAGATGGTGTACAGCTTCGCATCCCGATACCACTTCTCGACCGGATGATCGGTGATGTAACCCCAGCCGCCCATCGTCTGAATGGCTCGCTCGGTGGCTTTGACAGCGACCTCGCTCGCCGCAAGCTTGGACATCGAGCCCTCGCCCCGTTCGAACGACACGTTGTTGGCCGCCATCCAGGATGCCCGCCAGGTCAGCAGCCGTGCCGCATCGATCTGAGTGGCCAAGTCCGCCAACGGAAATGCGATTCCCTGATGGTCGATGATGGGCCCGCCGAAGGCCTCGCGTTCGGTCGCGTAGGCGGTCGCGTACTCCAGCGCAGCGCGGGCAATCCCGATGGCCTGGGCTGCCACCATCGGCCGGGTCTGCTCGAAGGTGCCCATGGTCGCCGAGCCGGACTTCTTGGCGCCGGCCACCACTTCGCGTGCCTTGGCGAGCTTGTGTTCCAGCTTGTCCTCGCCGCCGAGCAGATTCGCACCCGGAATCCGCACCCCGTCGAACTTCAGTTCGGCGGTGTGGGAAGCGCGGCAGCCCAATTTGTCGAGTTTGCGCACCAGCTCCAAACCGGGTGTGCCGCCCGGCACCACGAACAACGCCTGACCCCGATGGCCCAATTCCTCGTCGACGACCGCGTTGACGACGTGGACGTTGGCGATACCGCCGTTGCCGATCCACATCTTGTGACCGTCGATGACCCAGTCGTCTCCGTCGCGGCGGGCGCGGGTTCGCAGATTGCGGACGTCGCTGCCACCCTCGGGTTCGGAGATCGCCAGGGCGGCGAGCTTGATGTCGCCCGGGGTCCCGAAACATTCCGGCGCCCACTCCAGCATCTGTTCCGGCGAGGCGGCCTGGCCGATCGCCGACAGGGCCAATGCCGGCATGACGATGGCCAGACCGATTCCGGCGCATCCCCAGAACAGTTCCTCCATGAACATCGGCAGCGAGATGCCGGTGGGGTCCCCGATCAGGTCGCGGTAGAACAGCGGGCTGTAGAAGCCCCGCTGCGCAGCCTCTTCCAGAACCGGCCAGGGGAACTCTTGGCGTTGGTCGTATTCGAGGGCGACGGGCCGGATCACCTCTTCGGCGAACTCGTGGGTGCGCCGCGCCAGATCGTGCTGCGCTGCCGTCGGGGTCAGGTCGAAGGTCATAGGTTGCGCCTTTGCTCAGCTGCCTCGGCCCGAGCGGGGCCACTGTCGAATTCCCGTATACCCCGGGTGTGGCCCGACAATCCCTCGGTCAAGCCGCCGAGCGCGGGCCTACGCGGGCGGCGGGAAGATGCAACACCACGGCGCCGACGGCGAGATCGTCACTTTCCCGACGCTCCAGCAACGCCGCGTTCTCGGGCAACTGCCGGGCATTGATGTCGCCGGCGGCGATGCGGCGCAACACCTCGTGGGCCGCGGCGAGCTGTTCGCGTTTGCGGTACTGACCGCCGGGCAACTTCACGCCGGCCCACACTCCATATTCTTCGCGGTGCGCGATCGCCCGCGCGGCGCACTGGCGCTGTTGCGCCAGTGGGCACCGGCGCAGGCACTGAATGCGTGCCTCGGTGGCCGACCGCTCGTAGGCGCGTGCCTTGGCCGCGCCGTCGCCGCCGTCGTCGTCGGGGTAGCCGAACCAGAGTTCCGGGTTGGTTGCACAAGGGTTTGACACGAGCCGACCTCCATTCGACGGAAAACGTAGGCAGAATCGTATACACACATACTCAGGATGGACAAGCGAAACGAGAAGAAAACGTATAAACGGAGGGGTGGTGGACGGCCTGTGTAATATCCGGCTATGCGGGGAGCGCGGCCGTGAGCCGTGAATCGGCCGGTGCGGCCATGCGCGCGTTGCGTGAGTCGCGGGACTGGTCCCTTGCGGACCTGGCCGCGGCGACCGGCGTCAGCATCATGGGACTCAGCTATCTCGAGCGCGGCGCCCGCAAACCGCACAAAAGCACTGTGCAAAAGGTGGAAAACGGCCTGGGCCTGCCGCCGGGCACGTATTCGCGGCTCATCGTCGCCGCCGACCCGGACGCCGAACTCGCCCGGTTGATCGCCGCGCAGCCGTCCGAACCGGTGCCGCCGCGACGCGCCGGGGCACCGGTCGTCGACCGGCACAGCGATACCGATGTGCTGGAGGGATACGCCGAAGCACAACTGGAGACCATCAAGTCCGTCATCGATCGACTACCGCCGGTGACATCAAACGAATATGAGACGTATATTCTCTCTGTGATCGCACAATGCGTGAAAGCGGAGATGCTGGCCGCCAGCTCCTGGCGGGTCGCGGTCAACGCCAGTGCCGATTCGACGGACCGCCTGATGGAGCACCTGCAGGCACTCGAAGCAACGCGCGGCGACCTGCTGAAGCGGCTGCCCAGCAGTTTGAGTGCGCGCTTCGACCGCGCATGTGCGCGCTCGACGCTGCCCGAACCCGTGATCGCCGCACTGATCGGTGTCGCGGTCGATGACGTCTGGGACATCCGCAACCGGGGTGCGATTCCAGCGGGCGCGCTCCCCCGGGTGCGCGCATTCACCGAAACCACGGAGGCCGAAGCCGGAGTCGGCGTGGCCGGGTCCGGTCCGGACAGCGAGCAGAACCGATGAGTCCGACCGAGCTCGAGACGTTGAGCCGAGCCCACGGTCTGTTCACCGGCAGCGGCCCGCACCCGCCGATCGAAACCGGCCTCGATGCCGGTGCGGTGCCACCGAATCCTGTTGGCGGACAGCATCATTACCAGCAACGGGCGACCCGCGCCCACGCCGCCCTGAGCGCGGCCGGCCACACGGATTCGGCGCTGGCGGCGATCGTCGCCGGTGCGCACCGGGATCGGTCCGCCGCCCGTCAGCTCACTCGTGGCGTGCTCGATGAAGCTCGCGCCGATGCCCCGGTGCCGGGACTGTCGCCGCTGGCCCAGCGCGAGGCGCTGCGTCGCCGCGTGGCGCGGTTGCGCGCTCAACGCGAGCACGTCGCCGTCGCGAGGGGCCGCTCGCGACGACACGCCGCCGCGCTACGCGCGTTGCGCTACCGGGCAGCACACCACCGCGGCGGGCGGTTGCCCGTACCGGCCGGGCGCGCCGGACTCGCGGTACGCGCCGCGCTGTCCCGGCTGGGCCGACCCTACGTCTGGGGGGCCACCGGGCCCGACCAGTTCGACTGTTCCGGCTTGGTCCAATGGGCTTACGCGCAGGCCGGCGTACACCTCGATCGCACGACCTATCAGCAGATCAACGACGGAGTGCCGGTGCCGCGGTCGCAAGTCCGGCCCGGCGACCTGGTCTTTCCGCACACCGGCCACGTACAGCTGGCGATCGGCAACAACCTGGTGGTCGAGGCGCCCTATTCCGGCGCCTCGGTCCGGATCAGCCGGCTGGGCGGCAGCGTAGCGATCCGGCGGCCATGGTGAGTACCAGCAATCGCCCAGTCGGCTGGGCCGGATGAGAAGGTTGAGGCCATGTCGGAACAAGGCGGGGCGTCGGTAGCGGCCATTCAGCAACGGCAGGCCGCGCTCGCGCGCAGACACGGGGCAATCGCCGAGGCCGACCGCGTGCTGGCAGCGGCGCTCGCCAGTGCGCATCAGGTCATGCGCGACAGCGTCCGGCGACTCGACGCGATCTCCGCCGAGATCGAACAGGCACTGCCCGGGCAGCCCGTCGATACCCCGATGGGGGCGCGCGAATTCGAGAGATTTCTGGCGGCCAAGCAACGCGAGATCGCCGAGGTTGTGACCGAGGCCCGCGAGGTCAGCCGCAGCAAAAGCGCGGTGCTGCACCGCCTGCGGGACACCTATTCCATCTGAGCCGCTGAGTGAATTGTCCGCGGCTGTGCGCGTGGGTACTGTCCAGCGGCGTGGCGACCCAGCAGGACGTCTTCGACGTGATGCGACTTGTTCAGCAACGCACCGGCGATCCGGCCGCGTGGCAGTCGGGGCTGACGCCGGGTGAAATGGGCGACGTACTGTCGCCCGCGACGCCGCCACAGCGTCTGGACGTGATCCTGGCCAAGATCCGCCACCAACATCCGGACTTGTTCACTCCGGCGCCAGCCCCGCAGGCGCCGCCGCAACGTTCCGAAGGCGAAGCCGCCAGCGCCATCAGCGCGGCCGAAACTGCTCTGGCACATCAGAATTCGGCGAGCTCGCAGCTGGATCTGCAAGTCGTCACCGCCATCCTCAACGCGCATCTGACCAACGCCGAAGGCAGGACTGCGCTGGACGCTCTCCAGCACGAGATCGAGACCGCCCTCGCGACGCGGTCCGACCTGGACACTCCGGCCGGCGCGCGGGACTTCCAGCGGTTCCTGATCAGCAAACTCCGCGATATCCGCGCGGTGGTGGCGACAGCCGGCCTCGACGACACCTCGAAGTCGGCGTTGATGGCGGCGTGGACGTCGTTGTATAACGCATCGAAGGCCGGCCCGGACGCCCCGGCGGAGCACCGGCCGGCGGCGGCCGAACCCGCGACCGGGCACGGTGGTCCGCCCGCCGCGTCGTCGTCGAGTGGGCCGGCAGCGAAGGGCAGTCCGGATCCGCTGCTCGACTCGACGTTGCTGGACGATCCGGGGCTGTTCGACGCCCCGGTCCAGCAGCCCGCGGCCGCTGCACCGCTCCCGGTCACCGGCGCCGGGGGCGCCGCCCCGACCGGGGTGAGTCCGAGCAGCGGGGCGGGCGCGCCCAGTTGGGGCGCCCCGAGCGGTTTCTCAGTGCCTAACCTGTCGGGCGGCGGAACCGGACGGGACCCGCGCGGTGCATCAGACGGGCTGTTCGACGAGGACTTCGACCCGCGTGAGCACCGACCCGACGACGACGAGACCGAGCGCGAGAAGGACGACCACGACGACCCGCGGCACGAGCCGGAGCCGGGCGAGCCGCAACCGCAGCCGTCGGGTCCGACGACGGTGAGTCTGCCCAACGGCGAGACGGTGACTGCGGCCAGTCCACAACTTGCCGCCGCCATCAAGGCCGCCGCAGCGGGTGCCCCCATTGCAGACGCGTTCCAACAGCAGGGCATGTCCATCCCGCCCCCCGGGACGGCGGTCACCAATCCCCTGGATCCGGCCCAGGTCGTGCCGGGTGATATCGGCATGCTCACCGATCGTCACGCGCTGGCCCTGGGGAACAGCAAGGCTCTGCTCGACGGACAAATCCAGCGCATCTCCGCCGTAAGCGGACCCAGCTTTCTAGGCTGGGAGCACCCGCCGACGCCGGTGCAGGCGACGGTGCCGTCCGCAACGCAGACACCCACGCCCACCCGACCGGCGGCCGTCGCCGGCTGATCAGCGAACCGAGACGATAATCGCCGGCACGGTGCCGGCACTGAAGGAGGAGGCAGCAGATGGCCGATCGTATTCATGTGGTGCCGGCGCACCTGCGTGAAGCCGCGGCCCGGCACGAGCAGACCGCCGGCCAGCTGCGGAGCATCCCGACCACCCACGCCGCGATCCAGGAAAGCCTGGATTCGCTGGGACCCGTCTTCGGCGATCTGCGCGAGGCCGGGCGCGTGCTGCTCGAAGCCCGGCGGCGGTGCTACGAGCAGCAGGCCGACGACCACGCCGATCTCGCGCAGAATCTGGTGACCTCGGCCGCGACGTGGGAGCAGCGCGAGCAAGAGTCCGCGGCCAAACTCCGCGACATCGTCGACGGCTAGGTTTCAGCAGAGTCCATGACAGACGCCAATCCGGCCTTCGACACCGTGCATCCCAGCGGGCACATTCTGGTGCGCTCGTGCCGCGGTGGCTATTTGCACAGCGTCGCGCTGAGTGAGGCGGCAATGGAGACAGATGCGCAAACTCTGGCTGAGGGGATTCTGCTGACCGCCGACGTTTCCTGCCTCAAGGCATTGTTGGAAGTGCGCGACGAGATCATCGCCGCCGGGCAGACACCCTCCGCCGCGGTGCCCACCGCCGCCGATCTCGACTCGGCAATCGAAAAACTGCTCGCCCACCAACTGCACGCACGCGCCACGGCAGATTAGAGCAGCCAGGTCCTGGCACTGTCGGGATCCGGAGCGACATCTGCGGGTGGCTCGATGGGGTTGGCGCCGAACAACTCTCGGGCGCGTGCCAGCAGCGCACGTACCTCGTCGAGTTGCTGCTGCAACCCGGAATCGGCCATGGTTGCACGCTACCCACACCACGACAACCGCACAATTCACCGCTCGCACAAGCCGAGGCGATCAACACCGGGCTACCGCTACGCTTAGCCGGTGGGAATCTTCGGCAGGGTGACGGCGCGCCAGCGTCTGCGCCGAGCGACCGAAGAATCCCTCACGGTCCCCACCTTCAGTGCGCCGCTCGACTGCACGCCGTGGGTGATCGGCGGCCTGTGGCCCGTCGAGCTGTCGCAGAGCAGGAACGAAACCGCAACGCTGGCAAAGTATCTCAAGTCCGACCTGCAGCGGATAGCGGCGACCGCGAACGAAGAACTCAGGGGCATCGGCCAAGCCGGCATGGTCTACACCGCGCGGCGGGCCGCCGAGGCCCGCGTGATCGAGGAGGCCCGCGCCCTGGCAGTGCGGCGAGTCGAATCGACGTTGCGGCAACTCCGTCAGAGCACGGCGCAGCAAGCCCCGGTCCAGCCGCCACCCGAGGTCCGGCCGGCGCCCCGGCCGGACCTGGCCAAGACGCAGGTGCTGCCAGTGATACGGGACGAGCCGTTCGACATCGGCGATACCCAGGTGTTGCCGGCCGTGCAAGACGAGGTTCCGGCACAGGACGTTGACGCGACCCAGGTGTTGCCGGCCGTCGTCGACGACGGGCCGCCCGCCGAGCCCCCTCCGGATCCGGAAGCCGCACCCCCTGCGGACGCCGCCCCCGAAGACGCCGAGCCGACCACCGCGGAGCGGTTGCCGCTATTGCTGGCATTCGTCGCCCGCCAGGAACCGCGACTGAGCTGGGCTGTCGGCGAACACGAGGACGGTACGACGGTGCTGGTCACCGACCTGGCGCACGGCTGGATCCCGCCGGGCATCGCGGTGCCCGAAGGCGTGCGCCTGCTGGAACCCGGCACCCGGACCGGACGGGCCGCGGAGTTGCTGGGTAACACGATCCAGGCGGCGACCTATGCGCCGGGCGACTCGTCGAAGCTGTCCGTCGGGCTCTCCGGTGTGGCAGCGTCCGTGCAGCCGAAGGAACTGCCTCCTGTCACCGACCTGGGTTGGGAACTGGGTGTCGCCACGCACTGGCGCCAGGGCTTGCCGCGCCTGGTCAATACGCTGGCCAAGGCCGCTGCTGCCGGGGCCGACGTCGTCGACCAAGAACTGGATTTGCTGCGAGTGCACCTCGACACGACCCGCTACCAGCTGCTCGCCCAGTATCCCGACGTCGATCCTGAACAACTGCTCAATTGCATGCTGCTCGCCGCCACCGAAAGCAGCGCCACCGGCGACGTGACGTCGGCGAACTATCACTTCGCCTGGTTCCAGAAACTGGCGGATCGAGCGCCCGGCAGACCGGCTCAATCGTGAATTGACGCTGGTCGGGGCCCTCGACATACTGTCCTGGTGTCGGGGTCGGGTCGTCGCGGCGAACTCAGCGACCTCAGCGTCAGCGGTGATCGCAGTGCCGCCGAAGACGAGGCACTCGTCGAAGCGGTACTTCGTGAACTGAGCGAAGCAGCCGACCGGTGGGAAGCACTCGTCGCACAGGCCGAGACCGTCACGTACAGCGTGGACTTGGGCGACGTGTCGGCGGTGGCCAACTCGGACGGGCGGCTGCTGCAGCTGACGCTGCACCCGGACGTGATGGTCGGCTACACGCACACCGAATTGGCCGACAGGATGAACCTCGCCATCGCAGCGCTGCGAGAAGAGGCTGAAGCCGAGAACCGGGCACGGTACGGCGACAGCCTGCAGTGATGTCGGCGTCGGCACGCAGACATGCGCCGACCGCCGGAAGGAGAACGATCAGTGCCACTCAATCTGTCCAACCGGGACCAGAACTCGGGGCATCTGTTCTATAGCCGGCGACTGCGCGCGGCGATCACCAGATTCTCCGTGCGCATGAAGCATGACGACCGCAAACAACAAGCGGCGGTGGCGTTGTCGATCGTGCTTGTCCTGATCGGTGTGGGCTGGATGGCGTTGCTGCACGTCATGAAGCCGGCCGGTCTTATCGCCCAGTCGGCTGTGGTCGGCAACCGGGACACCGGCGCGATCTTCGCCAAGATCAACGGGCGTCTCTACCCCGCGCTCAATCTCACGTCGGCGCGACTGGCCGTCGGCAATGCCGCGGCGCCCACCTGGGTGACAGCCGCCGAGATTGCGAAATACCCGACCGGACCGATGATCGGTATCCCGGGTGTGCCGGACAGCCTCCCGGCCACCGGCGGCGCCGGCTCGGCATGGGCCGTCTGTGACACCGCTCAGACAGGTGGCGCAGGGCGGGGCAGCGCAACCCCGCCGGTGGTGACCGCCATCGCGGGCCCGCTATTCGCTGCGGGACGGGCCGCCGCGATGAGCCCGACCCAGGCCATCCTGGTAACCCACAAGAGCACGACCTACGTGATCTGGGGTGGCCGGCGCTCGCGAATCGACGCGACCGACCGGTCGGTGACCTTCAACCTCGGTCTGGATCCCGGCGTGACCTATCCCATTGAGATCTCCAACGCACTGTTCGATGCGTTGCCGTCGACGGAACCGCTTGTGGTGCCGTCGATTCCGGAGGCCGGCTCCCCGTCGCGATGGGTGGCCGGCGCCAAGGTCGGCAGCGTGCTGGAGTCCCGCGACGCTGCCGGTGCCGTTACGGGTTTCTATGTCTTGCTGCCCGGCGGCGTACAGAAGATCACCGCATTCGTCGCAGACCTGTTGCGCACCGCGGATTCTCAGGGTTCGACCGCACCGACGCTGATCGCCCCGGACAAACTGATACACATCCCGGTCGTCGATATCCTCAACGTCGACTACTACCCGTCGGGCAAGTTCAATTTCGTTGACACCACGGCGAATCCGGTCACCTGCGTGGGCTGGGAGAAGCAGCAGAACGACCCGCAGGCACGCATCACCGTCGTCAACGGTCGTGGTCTGCCGGTCCCGATCAGCATGGACTCCCGCCTGGTGCACCTCGTGCGCGACGACCGCAACCCCGATTCCGCTGAGGCGCATCAGACATTGATATTGCCCGGCGCCGCGAACTTCGTGGCCACCACCAGTGGGGTTGCGACGTCGGACAGCCGGGAAAGCCTCTATTGGCTTTCGCCGCAAGGGGTTCGGTACGGCATCCAGTCGGACCAGCGGACGTTGCAGGCACTGGGGCTGGACCCGAAACTTGCGGTGCAAGCGCCCTGGCCGATGGTGCGCACCTTTGCGCCCGGACCGGCCATCAGTCGTGAAGCGGCCCTTGTCGCCCGGGACGCCTTGCCGGCGGGTGGGGTGGTCGCACCCATTCCCGATTCGTCCGAGACGGGAGGTTAGCCATGTCCAAACGAGGATTCGTCCGCGGGAAGCGCACGCCACCACCCAACATCCCGCCGGTGCGGGTCGCGGTCGCGGCGCCGCTGGCCTTACCCGAGCGCGAGCCACGCAACATTCTGTTGATGATCGCCCTGCCCGCGGTGTTGGTCGGCATCGTCGGCACCCTGGTGGTGATGTACGCATCCGGGGTGCGGTCCTTGCAGTCGGGATTCTTTCCGATGGTCGGGCTGGTCGGATTCGGTGCGCTGATGTTCGGCGGACGCTTCGGCCGCGGACGTCGAATCAGTTGGGGGGAACAGGAAAAGCAACGGCGCAGCTATCTGCGCCAGCTCGATGAAGACCGCGAGGAGGTGCAGCGCGCAGCCGGTGAGCAGCGGCGCGGTCAGCTCTTCGTGCACGCGGACCCGCAGCGGTTCGACACCGTCATCGGGGGTCCGCGCATGTGGGAGCGACGACCGACTGATCCGGATTTCCTCGATGTCCGGCTCGGCGTCGGAGTGCAGCAGGCCAGCGAATCCGCGGTCTCGCTGCAGTGGCCCGATGTTCCGATCGGCGAGGAGCTGGAACCGGTAACCGGCGGTGCGCTCCGGGATTTCATCCTGGAACAGAGCAAGATCCGCGGCATCGGCAAGGTACTGAACCTGCGGTCCAAGCCGGGGTTCAGCTTCATCGCCGACGATCCCGGTGAACTGCACAGCCTGCTGCGCGCGATGTTGTGTTCGCTGGCGGTCTACCACAGCCCCCACGACGTCAAATTGATGGTAGTGACCCGGCAGCCCGAAGCCTGGCACTGGTTGGTCTGGCTGCCGCACAACCAGCACGACGAGATGTTCGACGCATGCGGCCTGCGCCGGCTGGTGTTCGCATCTCCAACGGAATTGGAAGAAGCGCTCGATGCCGAGTTGCATCGCAAAGGTCGGGGGCCGTGGACTCCGCCGGTCGGCAGTAACCCGACGTCCATGCCGTCGCCGATCGAGTCGGCAACCGGTCAGGCGCTGGGTCCGCACTGGGTGATCGTGGACGACAACGTCGGAACCCCGGAGCAGTGGGAAGGGGTCACCGGACAGAAAGGCATGGCAGGCATCACCGTATTGCGGCTGGCGACCCGGGTCGGGGTCGGTGTGGGCTTTGCCGAAGCAGAACAGCGCTTCTCGTTGCACCAGGGCAGGCTGATGCACCGTGAAACGTTCTACGCCGTAGCCGACATGCTCGCCGACAGCACCGCCAACCGGTATGCGCGGGCACTGGCCCGCTGGTCGCCGATGAGTCCCGGGGAGCTGTCCGAGACCGACAGTCAGGGCGGAGAGTTGTTGCGGGCGTTGGGTATCGGCGACCCGCGCGAGCTCGATGTGGACAGACTGTGGGGTGAGAGCCGGGGCCGCGGCGATCCGAAGTGGGCCATGGTGCCGGTTGGCGTCAAACAGGGCGGTGAGTTGCAGTATGTGATACTGCGGGCCAAGGACTTCGGGGGCTACGGCTTTCACTCCGTGGTGATCGGCACCTCCGGTTCGGGGAAGTCGGAGTACTTCCTGTCGTTGTGCAGTGGTATCGCGCTGACCCACTCGCCAGAGGCTTTCGTCGTCATCTTCGTCGATATGAAGTTCGAGTCGGCAGCTCAAGACCTGCAGGGGTTTCCGCACGTCGCGGGGTCCCTGTCCAACCTGGGCAAGGACGATCGGCATCTGGCCGAGCGGAT
Source organism: Mycobacterium sp. NGS61 (assembly GCF_059812325.1). Lineage (NCBI taxonomy): Bacteria > Bacillati > Actinomycetota > Actinomycetes > Mycobacteriales > Mycobacteriaceae > Mycobacterium > Mycobacterium sp. NGS61. Next base: position 181,430 of record NZ_JCALCL010000004.1, on the reverse strand, counting down.
GCGTAAGGCCATCAACGGTGAGATAGCCCGCCGCTACCGGCTTTTCAAGGATGCCGGAGCGCGCGACGCCAACGAGTACGAGGAGATGCGGCTTGCCGGCCGTGACCTGGAACCCGTTCCGATCCTGTTGGTGATCATCGACGAGTACCTCGAACTGTTCATCCACCACCCGGAGTGGATCGACCTGGTCATCCATATCGGTCAGGAAGGCCGCGGGTGCAACGTCTTCTTCACCCTGGGCGGGCAGCGGCTGGACCTGTCCTCGTTGAGTAAAGCCAAGAGCAACATCGCCTTCCGGGTGGCGCTGCGCGCCGAGACCGCCGAGGACTCCCGCGACGTGATCGGCAGTGACGCCGCGCTGCATCTCCCGTCGCAGGAGAACGGTTACGGCCTGCTCAAGGTGGGGCCCCGGGATCTCGAACAGTTTCGGTGTTTCTACGTATCAGCGCCGTTCGTAGTGCCCAAACGGGCCACGAACGTCAATCCCACTGTGGCCATGAGTTTCTCGCAGCCACGCGCCTACACCTCGACCTACCAGCCGCTCAGTGAGTCCGACAGTGCCGCACTGGCTGTCGCCGACGAACCCGAGGAACCCGACGAATACCTGTTCCACCCAGACGGCTTCCGCAAGAAGAAACTCGTCGACGTCATCCGCGAGTCACTGGTCTCGCATCCCGCCCGCCCGCCTCATCAAATCTGGCTGCCGCCACTGGAAGTCAGTGAGACCGTCGATACGCTGGTGGCGCGTTGGCGGGGCAGGTCGTGGGATGACGCCTACGGGCGGAACCCCGGCCTGGTCTTTCCGATCGGGATCGTGGACATACCTGAAGAACACGACCAGCGGGTGCACGCGATCAATGCCGAAATGGACAACATCATGGTGGTCGCGACAGCGCAGCGCGGCAAGTCCACAACGCTGATGACCCTGATGACTGCCGCAGCACTGATGTACCGACCCGAACGGGTGACGTTCTTCTGCATCGGGGCATCGCTGTTTCCGGTCGAGTCCCTGCCCCACGTCGCCTCGGTGGTCAGCCCCACCGATCGCGAGGGGGTGTCGCGCACCATCGCCTCCATCGAGGGACTCATCCTCGCGCGCGAGGCCTCGTTCAAGCGGTATCAGATCGACATCTCCGAATTCCGGGAGCGCCGTTTCGGTTTCGACGCCGACGGGGGTGCGGCCCACACCGATCCCGACGACAAGTTCGGCGACGTCTTCCTCGTCATCGACAACTTCAGCGATCTCTTCGACAAAGACGCCGCGATGGGCGAACGGGCGATCGCGATAGCCCGGCAGGGCCTGTCCTACGGGGTGCACATCATGACCACCGCCACGGCGTGGCTGGTCGGTCAGAAGCAACAACTCGTCAACGTCTCCAACGCGCGTATCCAACTGCGGCTGAGCAATCCCGACGAAACCCAAATGGGTGAGGGCTTCGAACGAAAGAAAGCCGCCCGCAACACGTTGGACCGGCCGGGGTTCGGGCTGACCCGCGACGGCCACGAGTTACTGGTCGGGGTGCCCGAGGTGCTCGGAGTCAACGGGGAACGGGTGACCACGCGTGACATCGGCGCGCTGATCGCGGAGTTGACCGGTGCCGGACGGGTGGAGAGCCTGGCGCGGCTGCCGGACGCGATCCCTCTGGCCGAGATCGCCGAGGCGTTCAGCGGTGCCGCCGCAGCAGCCGATCCGTTCAACATCCCGTTCGGAATCGGCGAGACCGCGCTGCGACCTGCGGTGCTGCCGGCCCGCGTGGTTCCGAACATGCTGGTGGTCGGACGCCAACTATGCGGCAAGACAACGACTTTGGCGGCGATCGGACAGATGATCGTCACCCGGTGCACGCCGGAGCAGGCCCAGATCACCATCATCGACCCCAAGACGTCGCTGATCGGCAAGATCCAGGGTGACCATGTGCGGGCGTACGCCTACACGCCCGAGGACATCGATGCGGTGCTCAGCGATCTGGCGCAGTCGCTGCGTGACCGGCTGCCACCCTCAGGGCTGAGTCAGCAGGAGTTGCTGAGCCGCCGGACCTGGGACGGGCCGCACCACTTCGTATTGATCGACGACGAGCAGGAGTTGCGTCCGCACGGTGTCATCGGCAAGGCCGCCGCCACCGCACCGCTGTGGGGGTTGATCGAACGGGCCCGCGAAATCGGTCTGCACGTCATCGCGTCGCGCCTGCCCGGCAACTGGGCGGGAGTGTCGGTAACCAGTCCCTTCCTGCAGAAGATGACCGGCTCCCGCGCGCCCACGCTGTTCATGGACAACGACCCGGCGGCGGTGAAGGTGTTCGGCAGAACCGCTGCCCAGCAACTCCCGCCCGGACGTGGCCTGCTGGTCACCACCGACGGCGTGATGGAGGGAGTGCTGGTCGGCGATCCCCAGAGGTGAATCGACAGGGGCGGGTCGTCACCCTAGACTCAGCCCAACTTGACGCCGGAAGCGAGCTTGAGGAGGCAGAAATGGGTGGTGGCCTGTTCGGAATGGTGCCGGGAGCGGTCGACCTCTCGGCAGCGACCGAGGCCGGGATCAGCGAGGAAATGGCGGCTACGACAGCCGCAGGGTCCGCCGCGCTCACCGGCGTGTTGCCGATGGCGGCAGACGCCGACTCGATCGAGTTCGCGGCCGCCCTCAACGCTGCTGGGGCCGCCTACCTCGCGACAGCCGCCGAACACGTCGGCCAACGCACCGCGTTCTCCGGCGCGCAGGGTCTGTCTTCTTCCACCGCCGTCGCCGCCGAAGGGTTCAGCGCGGGCGCCGTCGGGCTCTGAGCACATGGCCGACCCCCGGTGGACAGGGCCGCCTGAAGTCGTAGCGGCGATCTTCGAAGCGGGCTCTCCGGCGTCCGTGCTGGCCAACAACGTGGTGTGGGTCACCGAGACAGCCAACAACGAAATCTCCGCAGGGCTTTCGGAGATCAACGGCCTCATCACCGCCGCCCAATGGCAGGGCGTGGGGTCGGTTGCCTCCACGGTCGCCGCGACCGGCCTCAACGCGGGTCTGCAGACACTGGTGGGTTGGACCGCCGAAAAGATCAGCGTCACCCAGGCCGCCGTCGAGGCGTTCATGCTGGCGCGGTCCTCGGTCATCCCGTCGGTGGTTTCCCAGACCAACCGCGACGAGTGGACCGTGCTCAACGCCACCAATTTCTTCGGACAGAACACGCCGGGGATCGTTGAGCGGGACGGGGAATATTTCGGTGAGCACTGGCCGCACAACTGCAGCGTCGGCTGGACCTACTCCGCGGCGCTCACCGCATTGATCGCGACGTTAGCCGTACCCCCGCCGGTCGCCCCGATGGGAGCTTCTCCGGCCGCCCCGGCGACCGCGGCGCAAGCGGTGGCCCAGGCCGCCGCCCAGACCGGTATGCAGAATGCCGTGCAGGCCTCGACGCAGGTCGCGCAGGCCGCCGGGCAGACGTCGGCCCCCGCCCAAGCCACTGAGCAGCTCAGTTCGCTCATGCAGGAACCGATGCAGATGGTGTCCGGCGTGACCGGGCCGCTCAAGGAGATGGCGCAGGCGCCGATGCAGATGATGCAGGGGCTCACCAGCATGCCGCAGAGCCTGATGCAGGGCTTCGGGGGCATGTTCCCCACGGCCGGGGCGCCGAACGCCGCAGCGCTGACCGCCGAACCCGTGCTCGGCGCCGGCGCCTCGGGTGGTGGGGTCGCTACGGTGGGCGGTGCCGGTGGCGGGTTCCCCGGGGCCGGCCTGACCAGCTACACCCGTCCGACCAGCAGTTTCGAGCCAGAGGGTGGCAAACCCAGCAGCCTGCGCGCCGGGATGCTGAACGCCGCTGAGGTACGCGGTCCGACTGCATCGACCGGTGGCGCTCCGGTGCCGATGACGCCGGCCGGCATGCTTGCGCGCGGAAATGCCGCCGAGAAGGAAGACGTGGCCCGCGCTCGCGTCGTGGTCGGCGACCGTACCTAGCTGGGCGCGCTCATCGCCCGGCGCTTGGGTAGATGGCGCCGGCTCTCTTCGCGCGCTTGGGTTCGCTCATCGCCCGGCGCTTGGGTAGATGGCGCCGGCTCTCTTCGCGCGCTTGGGTTCGCTCATCGCCCGGCGCTTGGGTAGATGGCGCCGGCTCTCTTCGCGCGCTTGGGCGCGCTCATCGCCCGGAGCTTGGGTAGATGGCGCCGGCTCTCTTCGCGCGCTTGGGCGCGCTCATCGCCCGGCGCCGGGCGGCCCCGCGAACGCCTGAGCGATCCCCAGCCAGCGCTGCGCGTCCTCCCCCACCGCCGTCACATCCAGAGACCCCAGCGGCCGCCGCTGCGTCACCAGAAAGCAGAAGTCCTCCGCCGAACCGGTAACCCGCTGCGCCGCCTCTGCCGGACCCCACGACCACACGTCCCCGCCGGGCCCGCGCAACTCCACCCGAAACTGCTCGGCGGGCGGGGTCAAATTATTGACCAGGTACGCGTAGTCCCGTGCGCGCACACCGATATGCGCGATCGACCGCAACCGGTCGGTGGCCGGCCGGGCGATGCCGAGCGTGTCGGCGACGTCCAACCCGTGCGCCCAGGTCTCCATCAACCGCGCGGTGGCCATCGACGTGGCGCTCATCGGCGGCCCGAACCAGGGCAGCTTGCGTCCGTCGGGAACCTCCAACAGCGCCGCGTGCAACCGACCGCGGGTATCGCGCCAGTCGGTGAGCAGTTCAGCGGCAGGCCTGGCCGCCAGCTCCTCCGCGCCGGCGTCGACGAATCCACCGGGATCGGCAGCCGCACCGGCCAGCACGTCGGCGAACCCGTTCTCGTCGGTGATCGACAAAAGCGACACCCGGTCGGTCCACAACAGGTGCCCGATCTGGTGGGCGATGGTCCAGCCCGGCGCCGGGGTCGGCTCGGCCCAGCGTTGCGGCGGCAACGGCGCCACCAACGCGTCCAGGTCGTCGCTCTCGGCGCGCAGGTCGGCGACGAACGGACCTGGACCTGCCATGATTCCTCCTCGACTATTTGCTGACCGCCGCGCGTCGTCGGCCGACAAGACTATGCACCAGCAACCCGGCCAGATAGATCACCGAACCGTACAACGCGTACGCCGGCGCGCGGCCGTCGTCGGGAATGAACGCCGCCGCCACGGTGACCGCAACGATGAAGGACACCCAGAACAGCGCATCCTGCACCGCGAACACGTGCCCGCGCAGCGCGTCGTCGACATCGATCTGCATCGCCGAATCGGCGCACAGCTTGACCACCTGACCGGCCAACCCGAGCAGAAAGCCGCACACCACCATCACCGGCAACAGCAGTGTGGCGCCGCCGCACTGGATGACCGCGGCCGCGACCAGCGCAGCGTTGGCCGTCGCGTAACGACCCCAGCGCCGCACCAGAGCCGGGGTCAGCACGTTGGCCAGGAAAGCTCCCAGACCAGTGGCGGCGAAGAACACCAGCGCGGTGCCGAAGCCCGTCTTATCGGCGTCCTTGATGTGGTGGACCAGTAGCAGCACCACCAGCGAGTTGATCCCGACCACCATCCGGTGCGCGGCCAGGCCCGAGAGGGCGGCGGCCACCGTCGGGCGTTGTAAAACGGTACGAACCCCGTGCAACCACCCGGTGACCACCGCATAGACCGCCGAGCCGTGGATGGCGCGTTTGGTGTCGTCGGGTCCGAGCACCTTGGGCGCGAAGCGCCGCGACAGCAGCAGCGCCAGCGACACCGGGATCAGCGCGGTGAAGATGACCACCGCCGCACCCCGATCACCGGGGCCACCGAGCCAGTGCGGCACCAGCATGAAGTTGGCGCCCAGGAAGGCCGCCACCGCGCCTGAGGCGGTGGCCACCGAGTTCATCGTCACCACCTGTTCGCGCGGCACCACGTGCGGCAGGCTCGCCGACAACCCGGAGGCCACGAACCGGGCCATGCCGTTAGCCAACAGTGCGGCGCACAGCAGCAGCACCTCCCCCGCGCTGACGGCGAGGATGACGCCGATCGCGCCGATGAAACAGAGCCGCACCACGTTGGCCCGGATGAGCACCAGCCGCCGATCCCACCGGTCCAACACCGCACCGGCGAACGGCCCCAACAGCGAGTACGGCAGAAACAGCACCGCGAAAGCCCCGGCGATCGCCAGCGGCCCGACAGCCCGGTCGGGGTTGAACAGCAGCGCTCCCGCCAGACCCGCCTGGAACAGTCCGTCACCGAACTGACTGGCCATGCGCAGCTGCAGCAGTCGCCAGAAGTCGGGCAGCGCCCGCACCGACCGCCAGAGCTCGACGGGCGCGCTCGCCTGCAACCGGCTGCGAATCACGGGACCCACTTCCACGATCGGCGCAGGCGAAGGCTGAAGCGGCCGTGCGTCGTCTCAATACAGTACAAATCTTCGCCGGCGGCGGATGTTTGCACCGGTGAGGCGACCGCGAGTGCGATGATGTTGTGGTGGCTCAGCACGATGACCCTGACGACTCGGTCGCTCCAGCCGCGCAACGCGTGCGCGCCGGTACCCTGCTGCTGGCCAACACCGACCTGCTCGAGCCGACGTTCCGGCGCAGCGTGATCTACATCGTCGAGCACAACGACGGCGGCACCTTGGGAGTGGTGCTCAACCGGTCCAGCGAGACAGCGGTGTACAACGTCCTGCCGCAGTGGGCCAAGCTCGCGGCCAAGCCGAAGACGATGTTCATCGGCGGACCGGTCAAGCGCGACGCCGCCCTGTGCCTGGCGGTACTGCGCGTCGGTGCCGAACCCGACGGTGTGCCGGGCTTACGTCACGTAGCCGGGCGCATGGTGATGGTCGATCTGGATGCCGACCCCGATCTGATCGCGCCGGTGGTGGAAGGGGTGCGAATTTTCGCGGGTTACTCGGGGTGGACCATCGGCCAACTGGAGGGCGAGATCGAGCGCGACGACTGGATTGTGTTGTCGGCGTTGCCATCTGACGTGTTGGCGCCACCGCGGTCGGACCTCTGGGGTCAGGTGCTGCGCCGTCAGCCGCTGCCGCTTTCGTTGCTGGCCACTCACCCGATCGACCTCAGCCGCAACTAGCCCGTCTGCTCAGTGGCAGGACCTCAGTTGCAGGACAGTGTGCAGCCCGCACAGTTACCGGCACAGCCGGCCTCGGCCGCGGCGGCCTCACGACGCAGTGCGTAGCGCGCGCTCTGCCACGACCCGGCAGCCAGGGTGCCCAGCGCGCCGGTGACGCACACGATCACCACCACCAGCGCGGTCTGCGCCGGCGCGGCCAGCGCCACCACTCCCCCGGCGATCAGCATCACGGCCGCGGCCAGCTGGGTCGGCGCCATGGCGCGCAGGGCCAGCTGGGTGGGATCGGCGGCGGGCGGTTGGGCAAGAGACCAGATCCCGAAGGCGGCAGCGGCTAGCGCCGCACACACGCACAGCACGCCCGCGATAAGCATGCGCTCACAATACGAGCCCGCCGACGATTGTGCGCGCCGGGATCCGTGCCCGCGGGTCAGCGCGATGGGACCACGGCCAGCAACGGTGGTGCCGCCTGCGCCGGGGCGGCGCCGGGCTGGACCGCCCCGGGGACCGCGGCCCGAGGTGCGGGCTGCAGCGGCTGGGCAGGAGCCGGTGACTGAGCAGGCGCCGGTACTGGTGCGGCGGGTACCAGCGAGGCCGGGGCAGGCGTGCCGACTCGTGCGGGAGCCGCGGCGGGCGGTGCCTGGCCAGCAGCGCCGGGTGCGCTGACCCGGAAGCCGCTGATGATCGCGTCGGTGGCGGGACCGTCGCTGACCGCCTGCGACGCGGCGGTGGTCACCGACAGCGACACCAGGTACCGCTCGGAGCCGGAACTGGCGATCACGTGCCGGCGCGAGGTGTTCAGCGTCATGTCGTTCTCGCGGTATGTGCCCTCGATCACCGCCGACGGGAAGGTGCCGAGATTGGCCTGCGAGGCGTTGGTCGTCTGCCACGCCAGCAGCCGCTGACTGTCGACGAAGCCGTGGGTGATCGCCTCCGCAGGGTCGAAGTCGCCGATCAGCTTGTACACGACTACCTGCGCATTCGATGTGTACACGCTGTTGCCGCCCACCCGGTCGGCGATCACCACGAAGGCGTCGGGCACGTTGGGGTCGGGTACCTGAGTCCAGCGGGGCGGCATCGGCACGGTGATGTCGAGGGCCTTGAATCCCAGCGGTCGTTGCGCTTCGAGCTTGACGCCCTTGCCCTCCAGGTATTCGCGCAGGGTCCCGGTGACGGCCGGTGCCGTGGCCGCCGGGGCGGGGGCGACGGCCGCGGGCGCCTGGACCGGGACGGCCGCGGGCGCTTGGACCGGGACGGCCGCGGGTGCCTGGACCGGGACGGCGGCGGGTGCCTGCGCGGGGGCGGGGGCGAATCTGTTGCTCGTCACGCCGCCCGGGAAGATTGCCGATCCTTGAGCCGGCGGGCTGGTCTGCTGCATCGGGACCTGTCCGGGATTGATTGGCTGAGGTACCAGCGGTTCCGCCGATGCTGTCCCGCCCGCCGCCATCACGACGCCGACGACCCCGGCGGCAACACCGCCGGCGAAGGTCCGCCAACTGCACGCGATTCGAATCACTTCGCCCCGGTCCCTCCAGAAGAGCTGCTTGTTCAAGCCCGCCATCGAGGCTGAATGTAACCACTGCTCACAGCGCCGACCACGCTCGAAACACAGCTGGGATGAACCTCTGATCGCTGTGCAACGCAACCGAGACCAACCCGTGGCCGGGCGATCGGGGCCGGGTCGGCGAAAGGCCCCTTATACCCTGTTGGGCGTGACCGAATCGCCGCCCACCGCTCCCGTCGACCCGCCCGGCGCCAAAGACGCCGACGCGCCGCGGTACCGCTACACCGTCGAGGTGGCGGCTGCGCTGGAACGCACCTGGCAGGACAACTGGGCCGAGCAGGGCACGTTCAACGTGCCCAATCCGGTGGGCACGCTGGCGCCGGCGGACGGCGCGGCGGTCCCGGACAACAAACTCTTCGTGCTGGACATGTTCCCCTACCCGTCGGGGGACGGGTTGCACGTCGGTCACCCGCTGGGATACATCGCCACCGACGTCTACGCCCGGTATTTCCGGATGAACGGCCGAAACGTGTTGCACGCGTTCGGTTTCGATTCGTTCGGGCTACCCGCGGAGCAGTATGCGGTGCAGACCGGCACCCACCCGCGCACCCGCACCCAGGCCAACGAGGTGAACATCCGTCGGCAACTGCGTCGGCTGGGTCTCGCCCACGACAGCCGGCGCAGCTTCTCGACCACCGACGTCGAGTTCTACACGTGGACGCAGTGGATCTTCTTGCAGATCTACAACGCCTGGTTCGACCCCGCCGCCGGCAAGGCCCGCCCGATCGCCGAACTGGTCGCCGAATTCGATTCCGGTGCAAGGACTCTGAGCGATGGTAGGGACTGGGCGACGCTGCCGGCGGGGGAGCGGGCCGACGTCGTCGACAGTCACCGGCTGGTCTACCGCGCCGACTCGGTGGTGAACTGGTGCCCCGGGCTGGGTACCGTGCTGGCCAACGAAGAGGTCACCGCTGACGGCCGCAGCGACCGCGGCAACTTCCCGGTGTTCCGGAAACGGTTGCGGCAGTGGATGATGCGGATCACGGCCTATTCCGATCGGCTGCTCGACGACCTCGACGCCCTGGACTGGCCCGAACCGATCAAGACCATGCAGCGCAACTGGATCGGACGCTCGACCGGTGTGGCCGCACTGTTCTCGGCCACCGGGGCCGACGGGGATGCCCGGGACATCGAGGTGTTCACCACCCGGCCCGACACCCTGTTCGGCGCCACGTATCTGGTGTTGGCCCCCGAGCATGAACTGGTCGACGGGCTGGTCGCCGCCGCCTGGCCGGACGGTACCCACCCGTCCTGGACATACGGGGCCGCGACACCCGGTGCAGCCGTCGCCGCCTACCGGCGCGCCATCGCGGCCAAGACCGACCTGGAACGCCAGGAGAGTCGCGAGAAGACGGGTGTCTTCCTCGGCGCCTACGCCGTCAATCCGGCGAACGCCCAACCGGTGCCGATCTTCATCGCCGACTACGTGCTGGCCGGATACGGGACCGGGGCGATCATGGCCGTGCCGGGACACGATCAACGCGACTGGGACTTCGCCCGGGCGTTGAACCTGCCGATCGTCGAAGTCATTGCCGGCGGCGACATTTCGCACTCGGCGTATCCCGGCGACGGGGTGCTGGTCAATTCCGACTACCTCGACGGCCTGCACGTCGCGGATGCCAAGCGTGCCATCACCGAGCGCCTCGAGGCGGCCGGCCGCGGCCGCGTCCGGATCGAATACAAGCTGCGGGACTGGCTTTTCGCGCGGCAGCGGTATTGGGGCGAGCCGTTCCCGATCGTCTACGACGCCGACGGACGCCCACACCCGCTCGATGAGGCCGCGCTGCCCGTCGAACTGCCCGACGTCCCGGACTATCTGCCGGTGTTGTTCGATCCCGACGACGCCGCCAGTGAACCGTCACCGCCGCTGGCCAAAGCGACCGACTGGGTGCACGTCGAGTTGGATCTGGGGGACGGTCTGCGGCCCTACAGCCGCGACACGAACGTGATGCCGCAGTGGGCCGGCAGCTGCTGGTACGAACTGCGCTACACCGACCCGCATAACTCGGAGCGCTTCTGCGCCAAGGAGAACGAGGCCTACTGGATGGGGCCGCGCCCGGCTGAGCACGGCGTCGATGACCCGGGCGGGGTGGACCTCTACGTTGGTGGCGCCGAGCACGCGGTGTTGCACCTGTTGTATTCGCGCTTCTGGCACAAGGTGCTGTACGACCTCGGCCACGTCAGCTCCCGCGAGCCGTTCCGGCGGCTGGTCAACCAGGGCCTGGTCCAGGCTTACGCCTACACCGACGCCCGCGGCACCTACGTGCCGGCCGCCGAGGTGATCGAGCGCGACGGGACCTTCCGGTATCCCACACCGGACGGCGAGATCGAGGTGTTCCAGGAATTCGGCAAGATGGGTAAGAGCCTGAAGAATTCGCTGACCCCGGACGACATCTGCGACGCGTACGGCGCGGACACCCTGCGGGTCTACGAGATGTCGATGGGCCCGCTGGAGACGTCGCGTCCGTGGGCCACCAAGGACATCGTCGGTGCGCACCGTTTTCTGCAGCGGGTGTGGCGTCTCGTCGTCGACGAGGACACCGGCGAACTTCGGGTGGTGGACGCCGAATTGGCCGCCGAGACGTCCCGTGCCCTGCACCGCACGATCGCCGGCGTGTCCGAAGACTATGCGGCACTGCGTAATAACACCGCGGCCGCCAAGCTGATCGAATACACCAACCACCTCACCAAGGTGCATCGTGACGGTGTCCCGAAGGCGGCCGTCGAACCGCTGGTGTTGTTGCTGGCGCCGCTGGCTCCGCACCTTGCCGAGGAGTTGTGGTCACGGCTCGGCCACACCACCTCGCTGGCGCACGGCCCGTTCCCGGTCGCTGACCCGGCGTTTCTGGTCGACGACACCGTCGAGTACCCGGTGCAGGTCAACGGCAAGGTGCGCGGCCGGGTGCTGGTCGCCGCCGACGCCGACGCCGATGCCGTGCAGGCCGCGGCGCTGGCGGACGAGAAAGTGCTGGCCTTCCTGGCAGGCGCGGAGCCCCGCAAGGTCATCGTGGTCCCCGGCCGGATGGTGAACCTGGTGATCTAACGCCATCGGCAACACTGACTGTGCATGTGACGACGCGACTCGCGGAAATCCCGTCGCAGGCCGCACATTCGGCGGGCAGTGGGGCCGGGGGACGCGGCTACCGCTGCCGGATCACCACTTCGTGCACGTGTCCGTCCGGCGGCGTGGCCACCACATTGGCCACCACCTCGGCGACGGTCTGCGGCCGCAGGAACTTCGCCGGATCGTAGTCACCGCCCTGGTACGCGACGAGCTCGCGCTGCATGTCGGTGTCGACGCGACCGGGGTAGATCGAGGTGACCGAGAGCCGCGGTTCGTCGGCGCGCAGCGAGTCGGCGAACGCGCGCAGGGCGAATTTGCTGGCCGAGTAGGAGGCCATGCCGGCGGACACGTTGCGGCCCGAGCCGGAGTTGATGAACACCACGTGGCCGCGGACCGCGCGCAGCGCCGGCAGTAGCGCCAGCGTAAGCGCAACCGCCCCAATGACATTGACGCTGAACGTGGCGCGCCACTCGTCGACGTGCGACTCGGCGACATGGCCCGGGACGGATACCCCGGCGTTGTGGACCAGCACGTCGAGTTCGTCGACGACCTCGCAGCTGGACTCGATCGAGTCGGTGTCGGTCAGATCCAACGGAAACGTGGTGGCGCCGAGGCGCTCCGCGACGGCATCCAGACGTCCCGACGGACGGCTGGCCAACAGCAGGGTGTGGCTGGGTGCCAACGCCGTGGCGATCGCCGAACCGATGCCGCCGCTGGCGCCGGTGATCAACGCGGTGGGCATCTCAGACCTGGTTCGGCAACGGCGAGGCCGGGGCGGGACCCGTCGGCTCACTGGAGGCGAGCCGGTCCAGCGGCGCCAGCGCCTTCATCAGCACCTCCAGGTCGGAGTGGGGGAGTTGGCTGAGCATCGCGGCCAGTGAGGCGTGCCGGCTGGCCAGGGACTCGGCGTGCACCGCCCGGCCCTGCGGAGTGATGTCGACCAGCACGGCGCGCAGGTCGGACGGGTCGCGCGAGCGTTTCACCAACCCGACCTTCTCCAACCGGCGGATGGCCACGGTGGTGGTGGGTGTGCGTACCCGTTCGTGTGCGGCCAGGTCCGTCATCCGGATCGGGCCCCGGTCGAGCAGCGTGATCAGGATCGACAGCTGCGCCAGGGTGAGGTCACTGGCCACCGCGCCGGTGGTGGGGTCGCCGCGGCGCAAGATGGCGAACAGCTTGGATAGCGAGCGGTGCAACCCCTCCGCCAGGTCCGCCAGCGCTGGGGCGGTGGGTTCGCTGTCCGACATAAACCGGCAGTCTAACCCGACCATGGGGCGAAGGAAGACCCTGTCTGGAAGGGTGTGCCCGCCCTGTTCACAGCACCTGGGAGAGGAATCGCTGCAGCCGCTCGGTCTCGGCGGTTTCGAAGATCTGCTCCGGGGGCCCGAACTCCACGACTTTGCCGTGGTCCATGAACACCACGGCATCCGAGGCGGAGCGCGCGAAGCCCATCTCGTGCGTGACTACGACCATTGTCATGCCGTCGGCGCCCAGGTCGGCGATCAGCGCCAGGATCCCCTTGACCAATTCGGGGTCCAGTGCTGAGGTGGCCTCGTCGAAGAACATCACCTGCGGGGCCATGGCCAGCGCGCGAGCGATCGCGACCCGCTGCTGTTGGCCACCTGACAGCGCCCCGGGGCGCGCACCCGCTTTGCCTTTGAGCCCCACCCGGTCCAGGTGGTGCATCGCCAGCTCGCGGGCCGCCGCGGCGGGTAGCCCGCGCAGCTTGCGCGGCGCCAAGGCGACGTTGTCCAGCACGCTGCGGTGCGGGAACAGGTTGAAGTGCTGGAACACCATGCCGATGCGCTGGCGCAGCTCGTTGGGGTCGTCGCGCAACACCGACCGGCCGTCCAGCAGGATGTCGCCGCTGTCCGGCTCGTACAACCGGTTCAAGGTGCGCAGCAACGTCGACTTGCCGGAGCCGGACGGGCCGATCACCGCGGTCGTGGTACCGGCGGGGGCTTCCAGGCTGACCCCGCGCAATACGGTGGTGCCACCCAAGTTCTGGTGAATGTCGTTGGCGGCCAACGAAACTTGCCGGATCACGTCATCTCCGTGCCGATGGTCGAGGTGACGACTTCGGCGGGATCCGCCGGATCGAGTTTGGCGCGGCCGCGGCGCAACCGGGCGTCGATGAAGTTCACCAGGTGCGTCAGCGGCACGGTCAGGATCAGGTAGCAGATGCCGGCAGCCACCAGCGGGGACAGGTTGCCGGTCTGCGCGTTGAGATCCCGGCCCACCTGGAACAGCTCGCGCTGGTTGGCGATCAGACCGAGGAAGTAGACCAGCGCGGATGCTTTGAGCAGGGCGATGAACTGGTTGACCAAGGCCGGCAGGACGCGCCGGATCCCCTGCGGCATCACCACCAGACGCATCGCGGCCGGGTAGCTGAAGCCGAGCGCTCGGGCGGCTTCCAATTGGCCGGGGTCGACGCTCTGGATGCCGGACCGCAGGATCTCCCCAACGTAGGCGCCGGTCATCAGACCGAGCGCGGCGATGCCCAGCGGATAGGGATTGCTGTTGGTCATTCCGCTGAGCAGCGGTCCCACCCCCAGCCCGATGATCAGGATGATCACCACCTCGGGCAATCCACGGAAGATGTCGGTGTAGACGCGGGCCGGCCAGCGCAGCCAGCGGCTGTGGGAAATCCCCGCGACGGCCAGGACAATGCCGATCGCCAACCCGATCACGCTGGCACTGCCGGTGAGGATCAGCGTGTTGGGCAGTCCGGTGGTGAGCAGCGTGGGGATGGCCTGGCGATACATCTCCCAGTCCAGGAACGATTCGCGCAGCTGGGTCAACGTCGACTTGGGGGCGGCCGGGTCCGCCGGTTTGCGGTGGTGGTGGGCGGCGATGGCGGCGAAGTCGGGCAGTTTCGGCGCCGGTGCGGCGCGGGAGCCCGGTTTCCAGCCCGGCGGCAGATTGCGCGGCTTCCACTTGCTGTAGAGGTCGGCCCAGGTGCCATCGGCGATCACGGCATCCAGGCCCGAGTTCAACGCGTCCACCAGCGGTTGGTTGTCCTTGGCGACGGCGTATGCGACGAAGTCGTCCGCGCCGAAGGTGTCGGCCACCACGATGGCCGGGTCACCCGGCCGGATCGCGCTCGATGCCTGACCTGCCGGTGCCACCCACGCGTCGAGCTGGTGGGTCTTGATGCTGGCGTACACGGTGGCGAAGTCCGGGTACTTCACCGGCTGCAGGTGCAGGACGTCCACCACGTAGGAGTCTGCGACGGTGCCCTGGACGACGCCGATGCGCTGGCCTGCGGCCAGATCAGTGAAATGCTTGATCGGCGATCCCAACGGAACCACCAGCGAGTGGTAACCGAAGTCGTAACCGTTGGTGAAGGCGACGGTGTGGCGACGTGCGTCGGTGGCCTTGACCGACGATGAGCCGACGTCGAAGCGTCGTGACGCCACCTGGGCCAGCAGGCCGGAGAAATCCGTTCCGACGAAACGCACCTGCAAGCCCAGCTTGGCCGCGACCGCGCGCAGCAACTCGTTGTCGAAGCCGGTGAAGCGGCCGGTGGCGTTGATGCAGGTGCTGGGCGGTGCGTCGGACAGGGTGCCGACCAGCAGCATGCCGGGGGTGCCCAGCCCCAACTCTGCGATGTTCACCGAGCTCAACGGCACCACGGTGGCAGTGGTGTCGGAGTCGTCGTCGCCGGCACCACCGCGCGCGGAGATCAGGTCTGTCGGCAGCACCGTCGCGCTTTCCACGCCCGGCGGTGCGCACTGGTTCTGGTCGGCCAGGGCGGGAGCGGCCCCGGCCAGACCGGCCACCAGCAGGATCGTCGCAACGAATCTGAACAGCTTGGCGCCGCGTCCGGCGGTGGGGGCGAAGCGGGCACTCATCACCGCCACCGTAGCGAGCGGTACATCGGTCAGAGCGGCAACGCGGTTGAGCTCAGCGTGCGCTGTCGCGCCACCGGCACAGCGCTTCGGCATCGCTCAGGTCGTAGTCGGGTCCGTTGACACCTACGGTCAGCAGCGTGACGCCGAGGGCGGTGAGAGCTTCGGCATTGGGGACCACGTCTTTGCCACTGCCGGCGGACGCCGAGCGCTCGATGGTGGCCGGGTCGCGCCCGACGGCGTCGCAATGCTCAGCAAGTACGGCGGCTTTGCCGGGAAATTCTTCGGCGTCGCTGAAGCTGTGCCACACGTCGGCATGCTCGGCGACCAGGCGCAGGGTCTTGCGTTCGCCACCGCCGCCGATCAGCACCGGGATATCGCGGGTGGGCGCCGGGTTGAGTTTGGCCAGCCGCGACGTGATTCGGGGGAGTGCGCCGGCCAGGTCGTCGAGCCGGCTGCCGGCGGTACCGAACTCGTAGCCGTACTCGTCATAGTCCTTCTGCTTCCAACCGGAGCCGATGCCCAGGATGAGCCGCCCGTCGGAGATGTGATCGACCGTGCGGGCCATGTCGGCCAGCAGTTCCGGGTTGCGGTAGGAGTTGCACGTCACCAGCGCGCCGATCTCGATGCGTGCGGTCTGTTCGGCCCAGGCTGCGAGCATGGTCCAGCATTCGAAGTGCGCGCCGTCCGGGTCGCCGTACAGCGGGAAGAAATGGTCCCAGTTGAACGCGACGTCGACGCCGATGTCCTCGCAGCGGCGCACCGCGTCGCGAATGTCGCGGTACTGCGGTGCGTGCTGGGGCTGCAGCTGCACGCCGATGCGGACGGGGAAGTCGGGAAGCACGGGGGAGGTCATAGAGACCACCGTAGGCCTCAGCGGCCGTCGATCACCGCGCGCAGGAGGTCGATCAGAGTGCGGGGCTGATCGCTCTGCACCGAGTGGCCCGAGTTCTCGACGACGTGAACACCACGGAAATTTGGTGCGCGCCTTTGCAATTCAGCGACATCGTGGTCGTTGACGAAGCCCGAGGTGCCGCCGCGCACCAGGGTCACCGGCGCGGCCAACGCATCGACGTCCTCCCACAGGCTGTCGAAGTCGGGGAATTTGCGGATGGTGTCGTACCGCCACGTCCAGTTGCCGTTGTCCAGCTGCCGGGAGTTGTGGAACACGCCGCGGCGCAAGGCTTTCACCTCGCGGTGGGGAGCGGCGGCGACCGTGAGCTCCAGCATCGCCTGGAAGCTGGGGAATTCCCGCTCCCCGGCCATCAGTTCCACCGTGCCGCGCTGCTCCTTGGTCATCTCCGAGTGCCGCGCCAGCGCCGACGGGGTGACGTCGACGAGCACGAGTTGGTCGACCAACTCCGGTGCCAGCGCACTCAGCCGGATGGCGGTCAGTCCGCCCAGCGACATGCCGACCACGAACTCCGCATCCGGTGCCAGCTCGCGTAACACCGGCGCCAGGGTGTCGGCGTTGTGCTGCGGGGAGTAATCGCCGTCCGCGCGCCAGGCGGAGTGACCGTGACCGGGCAGGTCAACGGCCAGCGCCGGTTCCCCGAGACCGACAATCACGGTGTCCCAGGTGTGCGCGTTCTGCCCGCCGCCGTGCAGGAAGATCACCCGCGGGTCAGAGTCACCCCAGCGCAACGCGCTGATTTCGCCTACCGTCACGCGCTCGGCGCGGGGCAGCGGTCCGGTGACACCGGCCTGTTCGGCGTTCTCAGCCAGCAGGTCGAACTCAGAAAGCCCGGTCAGATCGTCGTCGGTCACGCCTAGTGACTCTACGAGTCACGCCGGCGTGCCGTTTGGGTCAGGCGGTCAGCCCTCGCTGATGAACTCTTCGAGCTGGGTGCGCGCGACGTCGTCGGGCAGCTGCTCGGGCGGGCTCTTCATCAGGTAGGCCGACGCCGGGATCACCGGTCCACCGATGCCGCGGTCCTTGGCGATCTTGGCCGCCCGCACCGCGTCGATGATGACGCCCGCGGAGTTCGGGGAGTCCCACACCTCGAGCTTGTACTCCAGGTTCAGCGGCACGTCGCCGAAGGCGCGGCCTTCCAGGCGCACGTAGGCCCACTTGCGGTCGTCGAGCCAGCCGACGTGATCGGACGGGCCGATGTGGACGTCCTTGGAGTTGAATTCACGCTGAACATTGGAGGTCACGGCCTGGGTCTTGGAGATCTTCTTGGACTCCAGGCGCTCCCGCTCGAGCATGTTCAGGAAGTCCATGTTGCCGCCCACGTTGAGCTGCATGGTGCGGTCCAGCTGCACACCGCGGTCCTCGAACAGTTTGGCCATGACCCGGTGGGTGATGGTGGCGCCGACCTGGCTCTTGATGTCGTCACCGACGATCGGCACCCCGGCGTCGGCGAACTTCTTGGCCCACACGGGGTCAGAGGCGATGAACACCGGCAACGCGTTGACGAACGCAACGCCGGCGTCGATGGCGCACTGGGCGTAGAACTTGTCGGCCTCTTCCGAACCGACAGGCAGATAGGAGACCAGCACGTCGACCTCGGCGTCCTTGAGCACCTGGACCACGTCCACCGGCTCGGAGTCGGACAGCTCGATGGTGTCGGCGTAGTACTTGCCGATGCCGTCCAGGGTCGGGCCGCGCTGCACCAGCACGTTGGTCGGCGCGACGTCGGCGATCTTGATGGTGTTGTTCTCCGAGGCGAAGATCGCGTCGGACAGATCGAAGCCGACCTTCTTGGCGTCGACGTCGAACGCCGCCACGAACTTCACGTCGCGGACGTGGTACGGGCCGAAGCGCACGTGCATCAGGCCGGGGACCGTCGACGTGTCGTCGGCGTTGTAGTAGTACTCAACGCCCTGGACCAGCGAGGACGCGCAGTTGCCGACTCCGACAATGGCGACTCGTACCTCGGACGCCTGTGACGCGTTCTGCTCACTCATGGGGCGTTCTCCTAACCTCGTAACTCTCTGGTGTCTTGGCAATTCGTGTCGTGCAAGGGGTTCTGACGTGCTGCGAGCGGGTCACGTCTGTTCGACGTGGTTGGGGGCTGCTCGTTCGGCGGCGATGAGCTCGTTGAGCCATTTGACTTCCCGCTCGCTGGACTCGAGCCCGAGTTGGTGCAGTTGACGGGTGTAGCGATCGAACGAGCTACTGGCCCGCGCCACCGCGTCGCGCAGACCTTCCCGACGCTCTTCGACCTGGCGCCGCCGACCCTCCAGGATGCGCATCCGCGCCTCCGCCGGGGTGCGGTTGAAGAACGCCAGGTGCACACCGAATCCGTCGTCGGTGTAGTTGTGCGGCCCGGTGTCGGCGACCAACTCGCCGAAACGACGCCGGCCCTCCTCAGTGAGCTGGTACACGCGGCGGGCCCGACGCACCGGTGTTCCGGCAGGCGCGGCGTTCTCAGCGATCAGACCCTCGGTCTGCATGCGGCGCAGAGCGGGATACAGCGACCCATAGGAGAAGGCGCGGAAGGCGCCGAGCAGGCCGGTCAGCCGCTTGCGCAACTCGTAGCCGTGCATCGGTGACTCGATCAGCAGGCCCAGGATGGCCAATTCCAGCATCGAGTCACCTCCTTTTGACGGACTGATTACGACGGTACGACGCCTCGCGTCATCGTATCGTCCCGATATATTAGCGACAACACCACCGGGTGTTTATGCGCTGTTAGTCACACCGCCGGTTCGGTCAGCTCACGTAACGGACCTGCTTGGGGGTACCGTCGGGCGCCAACTCGATACTGCCGCTGCCGTAGTCACTGGAAATGTAGATGGACAACGACAGCGCGCCCGGCGTGGTCGGGTCCTTGGCCGGGTCGACGATCAGGTAGCTGGACTTGACGTCCTGCTGTTTGATGCCGACGGTCTCCGGCGCACCGCGCAGCACTCCCACCACCGTCTTGACGTCGAACTTGCTCAGATCGACGAGCGTGGTCTGGGTGCTGGCGTTCTTGGCCGAGCTGCTCGGATCACCCCAACCGCCGCGGTAGGTGTAACTGAGGACCCGCCGCTCGTCGGTGGGATCACTCCGGTCCATCGAGGCGTACTCCGGGTAGACCAGCAGGCGGTAGCCCATGGTGTCGCCGAACCGCTTGCGGGTCTGTTCCAGCAGACCGGTCAGGCCGCCGAGGGATTGCAGTCGTTTGGGCGGCGTCAGCACCACGGGCGCGATGCCGTCGGATTTGGCGCCCGGATCCGAGGTGAAGTCCAGTGGCGAGGTGGTGTTGCCGTAGAGCCCCCAACCGATGGCGATGCCCAGCAGCACCGTCACGACGAGGGCCGCCACGGTCAGGCCCAGGCCGTTGGGCCAGCGCACCCTGGTCCCGGGCCCCGGCGTCTTCTCGGCGGCGCCTTGCGACTGTAGGTCTGCGACCAGGCGCTGCAGTTCGCCCAGTGTCACCGCATTGGTGGCCGAGCGGATGCGCTCACGGTGTTCCTCCGAAGAGATCTCACCGTCGTTGAAAGCATTGTCCAGAATCCGGCACGTGTCCTGCCGGTCGCTGTCTTTCGCCCGCGTCGACCCCGACCCTGCCCATTTCGCCACGAGGAGATCGTAGAAGTTCGGGCAGCGACGTAATCATCCGTACCGGCCCGGCCGCCACGAGAGTGTTAGTTGCATATCGGCGCCGGGGATGGCGACGTACTCTGGTCAGCGTGCGACTGCAGCGACAGGTGGTGGACTACGCGCTTCGACGGCGCTCACTGCTGGCCGAGGTGTACTCGGGACGCACCGGCGTGTCCGAAGTCTGCGACGCCAACCCATATTTGCTGCGTGCGGCGAAGTTTCACGGGAAACAAAGCCAGGTGATGTGTCCGATCTGCCGCAAGGAGCAGCTCACGCTGGTGTCCTGGGTGTTTGGCGAGCATTTAGGCGCGGTGTCCGGCTCTGCGCGTACCGCCGAGGAGCTGGTGCTGTTGGCTACCAGGTTCTCCGAGTTTGCTGTGCACGTGGTCGAGGTGTGCCGGACGTGTAGCTGGAATCACCTGGTCAAGTCGTACGTGCTCGGTGCGCCGCGTCCGGCGCAGCCGCCCAACGGGTCGAAGACCCGGACGGCGCGCAACGGCGCCCGGACGGCCAGTGAATAACGAAGGGCGCCATCACCAGTCGTCGAGCGACACCCCGGACGAGGCGACAGCTGCCGGCGGGCGGCACTCGCGCGGTGCGGTGCCCCCTGACGACCGGATGACGACGATCATCCCGGCGGTGCCCGACAGCCGCCCGTCTCGGCACGTTGACCCCGTCGACGAAGTCAAGGCCGCACTCGACAACCCGCCGCCCGAAGGCGATCACCTCGACCAGGTCAAAGCTGCGTTGGACGCCCCGGTGCGCCGACCTGCGCGAGACCGGCCGGCCGGGGGCCCGAGCCCCCCGGACGGACCGCCGCCGTCGGGGCCGACGATGGGTGGACGCCCACGCCGACCGCGGCCCACCTGGACCGAGCAGATCAACTGGCGCTGGGTCAAACGCGCGGCGTACCTGAGTGCGGCGGCCCTGATCCTGCTGCCGATCGTCACCTTCACGATGGCGTATTTCATTGTCGATGTGCCGCGACCCGGCGACATCCGCACCAACCAGGTGTCCACCATCCTGGCCAGCGACGGCACCGAGATCGCGAAAATCGTTCCGCCCGAAGGCAACCGGGTGGACGTCAACCTGAACCAGGTGCCGGTGCATGTGCGCCAGGCGGTGATCGCCGCCGAAGACCGGGGCTTCTACTCCAATCCGGGTTTCTCCTTCAGCGGCTTCGCTCGGGCGGCCAAGAACAACCTGTTCGGCGGCGACCTGCAGGGCGGATCGACGATCACCCAGCAGTACGTCAAGAACGCGCTGGTCGGTTCGGCCCAACACGGGCTGAGCGGCATGATGCGCAAGGCCAAGGAACTGGTCATCGCGACGAAGATGTCGGGGGAGTGGTCCAAAGACGATGTGCTGCAGGCGTATCTGAACATCATCTACTTCGGGCGCGGGGCCTACGGAATCTCGGCGGCCGCCAAGGCCTATTTCGGTAAACCCGTCGAACAGCTCACCGTGTCCGAGGGCGCACTGCTGGCCGCGCTGATCCGGCGACCGTCCACCCTGGACCCCGCCGTCGACCCCGACGGTGCCCTGACGCGCTGGAACTGGGTGCTCGACGGCATGGTGGAGACCAAAGCCTTAGCCAGCGGCGACCGTGCGACGCAGGTGTTCCCCGCTACCGTGCCGCCGGAGCAGGCGCGTGCGGCCAACCAGCCCTCCGGACCCAACGGACTCATCGAGCGGCAGGTCACCCGGGAACTGATGGAGCTGTTCAATATCGACGAGCAGACGCTCAACACTCAGGGCTTGCAGGTCACCACCACGATCGACCCCCAAGCCCAGCAGGCCGCGGAGAAGGCGGTCGCCAAGTATCTCGATGGCCAGGACCCGGAGATGCGGTCCGCGGTGGTGTCGATCGACCCGCACAGCGGCGCGGTGAAGGCGTACTACGGCGGCTCCAACGCGCAGGGTTTCGACTTCGCCCAGGCCGGGTTGCAGACCGGGTCGTCGTTCAAGGTGTTCGCCCTGGTCGCTGCGTTGGAACAGGGCATCGGGCTCGGGTACCAGGTGGACAGCTCCCCGTTGACCGTCGACGGCATCAAGATCACCAATGTCGAAGGCGAGAGCTGCGGCACCTGCAACCTGGCCGAGGCGTTGAAGATGTCGCTGAACACCTCGTACTACCGGCTGATGCTCAAGCTCAAGGGCGGGCCGCAGGCGGTGGCCGATGCGGCGCACCAGGCGGGCGTCGCCGAAAGCTTTCCCGGGGTCGCACACACGCTGTCCGAAGACGGCCAGGGTGGCCCGCCCAACAACGGAATCGTGTTGGGCCAGTACCAGACCCGGGTCATCGACATGGCCTCGGCCTACGCCACACTGGCCAACTCGGGCATCTATTACCGGCCGCATTTCGTGCAGAAGGTGGTCAACGCCGAGGGCCAGGTCCTCTTCGATGCCGGCTCCACCGACAACAGCGGCAACCAGCGCATCCCGAAGGCGGTGGCCGACAACGTCACCGCGGCCATGCAACCGATCGCCGGATACTCCCGCGGCCACAGCCTGTCCGGTGGGCGGCCGTCGGCGGCCAAGACCGGTACCACTCAGTTGGGCGACACCACATCGAACAAGGACGCCTGGATGGTCGGGTACACACCGTCGCTGTCCACCGCGGTCTGGGTGGGCACCGTCAAGGGTGACCAGCCGTTGGTCACCGCCTCCGGCGGCGCGGTCTACGGATCGGGCCTGCCGTCGGACATCTGGAAGTCGACCATGGACGGTGCCCTCAAGGGCACCCAGAACGAGACCTTCCCCAAGCCCACCGAGATCGGCGGCTACGCCGGCGTCCCCGCACCACCGCCGCCCCCACCACGTCCAGCGCCACCCTCCGAGACGGTGATTCAGCCCACGATCGAGGTGGCGCCGGGAATCACCGTGCCGGTGGGTCCGCCGCAGACGGTGACCGTCGCGCCGCCCGGGCCTGTCGCACCGCCGCCCTCCGACGTGCCGCAACCGCCGCCGTGACCGGGGCCGGCACCGAGCGGGTGAAAATTTCGCCGCAGCCGCTGGCTGCCGACCGCCGAAGTGCTGACAGCCGCGATTGCCCCAGTCGCAACGACGTTCTGGGTGCCGCGCTGGCGAACCTGGCCGGCGGGCCGGTTGGGCGACACGCGTTGATCGGTCGCACCCGGTTCATGACGCCGCTGCGGGTGATGATCGCGATCGCATTGGTGTTCCTGGCGCTGGGTTGGTCGACGAAAGCGGCCTGCCTGCAGAGCACCGGTACCGGTAGCGGTGATCAGCGGGTGGCCAATTGGGGCAACCAACGCGCCTACTACGAGTTGTGCTACTCCGACACGGTGCCGCTCTACGGCGCAGAGTTGTTGAGCCAGGGCAAGTTTCCGTACAAGTCCAGCTGGATCGAGACCGACGCCGCGGGGGCGCCGCAGATCCGGTACGACGGCAAGATCGCCGTCCGCTACATGGAATATCCGGTGCTGACCGGTCTGTACCAATACGTGTCGATGGCGCTGGCGAAAACCTATACCGCGCTGGGCAAACTGGGTGTGGTTCCGGTGGTCGCCGAGGTGGTGATGTTCTTCAACTTCGCGGCGATCGGGCTGGCGCTGGCCTGGTTGGTCACCGTCTGGGCCAGTGCGCGTCTCGCGGGGCGCCGGGTCTGGGACGCCGCGTTGGTGGGCGCCTCCCCCTTGCTGATCTTCCAGATCTTCACCAATTTCGACGCACTGGCAACGGCTTTGGCGATGGGTGGGTTGTTGGCGTGGGCGCGGCGAAGACCGTGGCTGGCCGGTCTGCTGATCGGCCTCGGTGCCGCGGCCAAGCTGTATCCGCTGCTGCTGTTGGGTCCGCTGCTGGTGCTGGGGATCCGGTCCGGCCGGCTCGGCGGCGTGTGGCGCGCCGCGGTGGGCGCGGCGGCGACCTGGTTGGTGGTGAACCTGCCGGTGATGGTGCTCTACCCCCGAGGGTGGTCAGAATTCTTCCGGCTCAACACCCGTCGCGGCGACGACATGGATTCGCTGTTCAACGTGGTGAAGTCATTCACCGGCTGGCGTGGCTTCGACTCCACCCTGGGCTTCTGGGAGCCGCCGACGATACTCAACGCCGTCGTCGCCGTACTCTTCGCGTTGTCCTGCGCGGCAATCACTTACATCGCTCTGACCGCCCCGCAGCGTCCGCGGGTGGCTCAGCTCGCATTTCTAGTGGTGGCGGCGTTCCTGCTGACCAATAAGGTGTGGAGTCCGCAGTTCTCGCTGTGGTTGGTGCCGTTGGCGGTGCTGGCCCTCCCGCACCGTCGGGTGCTGCTGGCGTGGATGACGATCGATGCGCTGGTCTGGGTGCCGCGGATGTACTACCTGTACGGCAACCCGGGTCGTTCGTTGCCCGAGCAGTGGTTCACCACGACGGTGCTGGTGCGTGATATCGCAGTAATGGTGTTGTGTGCGTTGGTGATTCGTCAGATTTACCGACCCGACGAGGACCTGGTGCGCTGGCAGGGCCGGGTCGACGACCCGGTCGGGGGGATTTACGACCTGGCGCCCGATGCGTCGCCCGGCTGGTTGCCGCAATGGTTGCGTCCGCGTGCCGGCCGCCGGCCGCCGGCCGCGACCTCGCCCGCTGATGCTGTCCCCGGCCTGGTGCTCGGAAAAACCTGATGCAGGTTGCGATTCCGGTCTTCCCGCGGTTCACGGCGCTGGACGCGGTCGGACCTTATGAAGTGCTGCAACGCATTCCGTCGATCGAGGTGGTGTTCCTCGGGCATCGGCGCGGGGTGGTCCGCACCGAGAACGGCATGCTCGGCGTCAGCTGCGACGCCACCTTCGACGAAGTGACCGCGCCCGACGTGGTGGTGGTACCCGGGGGCATCGGAACGCGCGTGCTCGTCGACGATGAAACCATCCGTGGTTGGTTGCAATCGGTGCACCCGGGTGCCCGGTTCACCACGTCGGTGTGCACCGGCGCGCTGCTGCTGGCCGGCGCGGGCCTGCTGGACGGACTGACCGCAACGACGCACTGGGCCGCGGCCAAGGAGCTGGACGCGCTGGGTGCGCGGTATGTCCCGGAGCGGGTGGTCGAACATCTGCCGCAGCGCATCATCACCGCCGCCGGGGTGTCCAGCGGCATCGACATGGCCCTGCGTCTGGTCGAGCTGCTCGTCGACCGGGAAGCCGCGCAGGCCGCGCAGTTGATCATCGAATACGACCCGCAGCCGCCGTTCGACTCGGGCGCGCCGGCCAAAGCCGACGCGGGCACCCGGGCCAGGGTGGTCGAGTTCCTGCGGTCCCGGAAGTGAATTTCGAGCTCAGCCCGTCATCCGGTAGCCTAGGGCGGTTGCCGACGCAGGCGACCCTCCTGCCACGGACACGCCGTGGCCGCACCAGACCAGAGGAGGTGATGAGGTCCCTATGCGTCCATACGAAATCATGGTCATCCTCGACCCCACGCTTGACGAGCGCACCGTTGCCCCGTCGCTGGAGACGTTCCTGAACGTCGTCCGCAAAGACGGCGGCACGGTGGAGAAGGTCGACATCTGGGGCCGTCGGCGGTTGGCGTACGAGATCGCCAAGCACGCCGAAGGCATCTATGTCGTGATCGACCTGAAGGCCGCCCCCGCGACGGTCTCCGAGCTCGACCGCCAGCTGAGCCTGAACGAGTCGGTGTTGCGCACCAAGGTGATGCGCACCGACAAGCACTGACTGTCGGCGTCGCTGCGTACAGTCACTCATGACCCACACAGGCGGACACAGGCCGAACAAGGAGGGCACTCATGGCTGGTGACACGACCATAACCGTCGTCGGAAACCTCACCGCGGACCCCGAACTTCGGTTCACGCCGTCCGGTGCTGCGGTGGCCAACTTCACCGTGGCCTCCACACCGCGGATCTATGACCGGCAAAGCGGGGAGTGGAAGGACGGCGAGGCGCTGTTCCTACGCTGCAACATCTGGCGGGAAGCTGCCGAGAACGTCGCCGAAAGTCTGACCCGGGGGTCGCGCGTGATCGTCACCGGTCGGCTCAAGCAGCGGTCCTTCGAAACCCGCGAAGGGGAGAAGCGCACCGTGTTCGAGGTCGAGGTCGACGAGATCGGGCCTTCGCTCAAGTACGCCACCGCCAAGGTCAACAAGGCCAGCCGCAGCGGCGGTGGAGGCTATAGCGGTGGCGGCGGCGGCGGGGGATCGCGGCAGTCGGCGCCCGCCCAGTCCGGCGGCTCCGGTGACGACCCGTGGGGCAGCGCCCCGGCGTCGGGATCGTTCGCCGGCGGTGACGACGAACCCCCCTTCTGACTTAGAGAACTTCAGAGAACGAGAACGGAAGAAACACACTCATGGCCAAGTCCACCAAAAGGCGTCCGGCTCCGGAAAAGCCGATCAAAGCGCGCAAATGCGTCTTCTGCGCCAAGAAGGACCAAGCGATCAACTACAAAGACACCAACCTGCTGCGGACCTACATCAGTGAGCGCGGCAAGATCCGGGCGCGCCGGGTCACCGGTAACTGCGTGCAGCACCAGCGCGACATCGCGATCGCGGTGAAGAACGCCCGCGAGGTCGCGCTGCTGCCCTTCACCTCCGCAACGCGCTGAGCGCCGCGCGTCTAACGAAAGTACTCACGATGAAGCTGATTCTCACGGCTGACGTCGACCACCTCGGTTCCGTCGGTGACACAGTCGAGGTCAAGGACGGTTACGGCCGCAACTTCCTGCTGCCCCGCGGTCTGGCGATCGTCGCCTCGCGCGGCGCGCAGCGGCAGGCCGACGACATCCGCCGGTCTCGGGAGACCAAAGCGGTCCGCGACCGCGAGCACGCCAACGAGATCAAGACCGCCATCGAGGCGCTGGGTTCGGTCTCGTTGCCGGTGAAGACCGCCGCCGACGGAGGCAAGCTGTTCGGTTCGGTGACCTCCGGCGATGTGGTGGCCGCCATCAAGAAGGCGGGTGGCCCGAACCTCGACAAGCGGATCGTCCGGCTGCCCAAGGCGCACATCAAGGCCGTCGGCACGCACCCGGTGGTGGTGCACCTACACCCGGAGATCGATGTCGAGGTGTCGCTCGACGTCGTCGCCGAGAGCTAACTTCTGACCTTCCCCGGCACGGTCGTCATCGGCCGTGCCGGGTTTCGCATGCCCGACATCTCGCGGCGCAGACTTCGCGCCGTGTCCCCCTGGCGAACAAAACCGAAGTGCTCTGCGGACAGCCCCCGTAACCGGGCATTTACTTCGCGAAAATCTGGCCGAAAACCAACACGCCCGGCGCGATAACCTGGCCCGACACGCCGACGAGATTGTTGTCCACACCATGCCGCAGGCGGTGTATGCCGGTTAGCAGCGGTGATGTCGTCCTCAGCCATCTCGATACACAGGTTGTCCACAGTCCGCTCAACACGGGTGTCGACGGCTATGCACACGCGATGCACAGCTTCATGAACAAGTGCGCTTTGACCGGGACCCAGCAACGTTTACGTTCGTCGAGGCCAGTCGAGCAGGGGGTGGTGTCGGTGCTTTGACTTACGCTCTGAACGTCAGAGATCGAATGTATGTTCGGTGCCGTAGTCAAAGGGAGGTGACGGCCTGTGGCGGTCGTCGATGACCTGTCGCATCCGGGGATGGATGCTTCGCCACCCAGCGAAGATTACGGCCGGCAGCCGCCGCAAGATCTCGCGGCCGAGCAGTCGGTGCTGGGCGGGATGCTGCTGAGCAAGGACGCCATCGCCGATGTCCTGGAGCGGTTGCGGCCCGGCGACTTCTACCGTCCGGCCCACCAAAACGTCTACGACGCCATCCTGGATCTGTACGGGCGCGGCGAACCTGCCGACGCGGTGACCGTGGCCGCCGAACTCGACCGCCGCGGGTTGTTGCGCCGCATCGGCGGGGCGCCGTATCTGCACACCTTGATCTCGACCGTGCCGACGGCCGCCAACGCGGGCTACTACGCGGGGATCGTCGCCGAGAAGGCCCTGCTGCGCCGCCTGGTCGAGGCCGGCACCCGGGTGGTGCAGTACGGCTACGCCGGTGCCGACGGCGCTGATGTGGCCGAGATCGTGGACCGGGCCCAGGCCGAGATCTACGATGTCGCGGACCGGCGGACCTCGGAAGACTTTGTCCCGCTAGAAAAGTTGTTGCAGCCGACGATGGACGAGATCGATGCCATCGCCTCCAACGGCGGTATCTCGCGTGGTGTGCCGACCGGGTTCACCGAACTCGACGAGGTCACCAATGGACTGCATCCGGGGCAGATGATCATTGTGGCGGCGCGGCCGGGGGTGGGGAAGGCACTGGCACTTGATACGCCGCTGCCCGCACCTGACGGCTGGACCACCATGGGTGACGTCTCGGTCGGTGACTGGCTGCTGGATGCGGACGGCCTTCCAACCCAGGTGACGGCAGCGACTCAGATTTTGTTGGGTCGGCCGTGCTTTGAGATCGAGTTTTCTGACGGCACAACGATCGTCGCCGATGCGCAGCACCTGTGGCCCACCCGTGATGGCGTCCGGGCATCGGCCCAGTTGCGCAGCGGCCTGGACACCATCGCGCCGGCGGGATCGGGACTGCTCGGGCGGCACGTGGCGGTCATGACTCCGGTGTTGCAGATCGTGTCCGTCCGCCGGGTGCCCAGCGTTGCGGTGCGCTGCGTCGAGGTGGACAACGAGGAGCACCTGTACCTGGCCGGCGAGGGGATGGTGCCGACACACAACTCCACCCTCGGGTTGGACTTCATGCGGTCGTGCTCGATCAAGAACCGGATGGCCAGCGTCATCTTCTCGCTGGAAATGAGCAAGTCCGAGATTGTGATGCGTTTGCTGTCAGCGGAGGCAAAGATCAAACTCGCCGACATGCGTTCGGGCCGGATGACCGACGACGACTGGACTCGGCTGGCACGGCGGATGAGTGAGATCAGCGAGGCACCGCTGTACATCGACGACTCGCCGAACCTGACCATGATGGAGATCCGTGCCAAGGCGCGCCGGTTACGGCAGAAAGCCAACCTGAAACTCGTCGTGGTCGACTATCTGCAGCTGATGTCCTCCGGCAAGAAGGTCGAGTCCCGTCAGATCGAAGTGTCCGAGTTCTCCAGGCATCTCAAGCTGTTGGCGAAGGAACTCGAGGTTCCGGTGGTCGCGATCAGTCAGCTCAACCGCGGTCCCGAGCAGCGCACCGACAAGAAACCCATGCTGTCGGACCTCCGTGAGTCGGGGTGCGTCACCGCTGCGACGCGAGTGCTGCGCGCCGACACCGGTGCCGAAGTCACGTTCGGCGAGTTGATGCGCACCGGGGAACGGCCGCTGGTCTGGTCACTGGACGAGCGTTTCCGCATGGTCGCGCGACCGATGACCAACGTGTTCCCGAGCGGGCATAAGGAAGTGTTCCGGCTGCGGCTGGCCTCCGGGCGCGAAATCGAGGCCACCGCCAACCACCCCTTCCTGAAGCTTGAAGGCTGGACAGCGTTGGAAAAGCTCAAGATTGGTGATCGCATCGCGGCGCCGCGGCGGGTGCCGGAACCCGTCGACACCCAGCGGATGGACGATGCCGAGGTAATGCTGCTCGCGCACATGATCGGCGACGGATCGTGCGTGAAGCGGCAACCGATCCGCTATGCATCCACCGACGAGGCGAATCTTGTCGCAGTGACGGTGGCTGCCGCGCACTTCGGCGTGCGGGCCGTCCGCGACGAATATCCGGCGGCACGAGTGACTACCCTGCGGTTGCCGGCACCGCAGCGATTGGCGCGCGGGCGGCGCAACCCGATCGCGGCGTGGCTGGACGGACTCGGGTTGTTCGGAAAGCGCAGCTACGAAAAGTTCGTTCCCGAAGCGGTTTTCCGCGCTCCCAACGATCAGGTGGCGCTGTTCCTGCGGCATCTGTGGGCGACGGACGGTTCGGTGCGCTGGGATGCGACGGCGGG
This sequence comes from Mycobacterium sp. NGS61, assembly GCF_059812325.1. Classification (NCBI taxonomy): domain Bacteria; kingdom Bacillati; phylum Actinomycetota; class Actinomycetes; order Mycobacteriales; family Mycobacteriaceae; genus Mycobacterium; species Mycobacterium sp. NGS61. Next base: position 151,565 of record NZ_JCALCL010000004.1, on the reverse strand, counting down.
TATTGGGCGCCTTTATTACGCGTCGACGAGCCGGCGTCTCATCGACGATGTAGCGCAATTGCTGCTGCGGGTAGGGGTTTACGCGCGGATCAAGCGCGCGAGAAAGCTGGGCTACCGCGACTCGTGGCACCTGTACATCTATGGCGCGCAGAACCAGGTGCGTTTCCTGAATCATGTCGGTGTGCACGGCGTAAAGGCAGCGGCGGCGCGAGAGGTGTTGTCGCACCTCGACGGGAGAGTCCGTAATCCCAACCTAGACACAGTGCCGGCGGGAGTATGGACGCAGGTCCGGAATGCGTTGTCCGACAAGCGCATGACGCACCGTCAGTTCGCGACCGCGATGGGCACGCACTTCTGCGGATCGACCATGTGGCGGCACTCGCCGAGCCGGGCCCGGTTGCACCGCGCGGCGGCACTACTCGAGGATCGCAATATTCATGCATTGGCGACCAGCGACGTCTACTGGGATGCGGTCGTGGAAATTACGAGCCTAGGCGGACAAGATGTTTACGACGGAACAGTAAGCGGCACACATAATTTCGTTGTGAACGGTATTACAGCACACAACAGTTTGGAACAAGATGCGGACATGGTCATATTGCTCAACCGTCCAGATGCATTCGAACGGGATGACCCGCGCGGGGGAGAAGCGGATTTCATTCTCGCCAAACACCGTAACGGCCCAACCAGGACGGTGACCGTGGCGCACCAGCTGCACTTGTCGCGCTTCGCCAACATGGCGCGGTAAGGGCCGAGCCGAGGTCAGTTGCAGATGGTGCCCGCGGGTTGCGTTCTTAGCCGAGAGAATGAGACGCGACGACTGGCGACGGGGGGCGGTGACCGTGGCAGCAGTGATTCAAAGACCCTGCCCGAGGGTGCTCGAATCCTCAGAGCTGACAACGGTTCCGAGGTAGTGCGGTGCTCTGTAGCCCGGTGATCCCACCAGCACGCCAGAGTACTGAGCCGGCAATCTGATCGAGTTGTTTGGCGCCATCAGTCGTGATGGGCGGCATGCGCTGACCGCGTTCCGGGGTCATGGTCATCTGACGTCCTCGATGCGGCACGTCCACTGGGAGCGGATATACGTCACCCGGGGTAGTGCAATGTGCACCCCTGACACCGAAATCTGCGACGGGATGCTGTAGTCCCGTGGGTCGAGCTTCGCCCATTGTGGAGTCCCCGGATCACACCGACCACAGCAAGGAATGTCGCCGCCATGTCTGCAACTGCCACCGCGAAATTACGCACGATCGCCAGTACCGCTCTGATCGACGAGATTCTGTCGATCGTCCGCGAGGATGGCGGCGTCATCATTCAACGACTTCTCACACCGGATCAAGTCGCACGATTCAATACCGAGATCGACCCGGCTCTGCACGAGCTGAATCCCGGTTCCAAGCACGACAACGAAATCATCGCTGAGTTCCACGGCCGGAACACCAAGCGCCTCACCAACCTGGTCAGCCGAAGCGAGACGTTCCGCCGCGAAGTGATCGATCACGACCTCGTTCATGCGCTTGCCGATGCGGTGTTTCTCGAAGAATCCCGGGTAGCCACAAGTGGGATGACTTCGAGGACCGCGGCACGCGTGAGCAGACCGTTCCAGCCGAGATGAGCGCTGGCGACGCGCTGTTCTTCAGCGGCAAGACCGCCCACGGCGGCGGCGCGAACCGAACTTCCGACGAGTACCGCCGTGCGGTCAGCTTCGCACTCAACCCGGGCTTCCTGGTAGGCGAGGAGGCTTACCCGTTTCTAGTCGACCGCGAACTTGCACGATCACTCCCGCCCCGCGTTCAGAGCCTCATCGGATTCCGCTCGCAATACCCGACCGGCTCTCCGGGACTTTGGCAGGTCGACTACAGCGAGCTCGCGGACTACCTCGACCTCTGACCGATAGTGCGGCCAGACGGGCGGGGACTCCGTATTGCGGTCGGAATCCAACCTCGTTTAGGAGATGTCATGACCATCGAATTCGACGCCGCCGTGTTCCGGACCGCGAACGCGCCACTCACCATCGAAAAAGTTTCGGCCCCTCGACTCCGCCGCCTGGCGACGTACTCGTGCGGATGCAGGCGAGTGGGTTGTGCCACAGCGACCTGCATGTGATCGCCGGTGAATGGGACGCGCCCACCCCCATTGATCCTCAGCCACGAGGGCGCCGGGATCGTCGAGAGCGTCGGGGAGGGCAGTCACGACGCTGGCGCCCGGCGATCATGTTGTCCTCTCCTGGACGCCCTCGTGTCGCCGGTGCCGCTACTGCGTCAGCGACCGGCCCGTCTTGTGCGACATGGTGAGCCAGGCATTGTGGCGGCGTCGGGCTGAATGCGATTCAGGGTGCTCGTCTCGTCGGCGCGCAGAAGATCATCGCTGCCGATATCTCCAACGAAAAGCTCAACCACGTAAGCATTTTCGGAGTCACTGAGGTCATCAACAGCGCCCGCCACGATCTGGCGGCGAAGGTCGCGCACTTCACTGACGGTCGGGGCGTGGAAGTCGCGATTGAGGCCATCGGGCTGCCGCAGACCATCGAGGCCGCCTACGCCGTGTTGGCCCGCGGCGGCACTGCCGTGGTCGCCGGCCAAGTGGCGGACGGCGTGACGGTCACGATCGATCCGTTTGTCATGTCCGGCCAGGAGCTTTCGCTCATCGGCTCGAACTATGGTTCAGCAAGGCCGACGCCGATTTCCCCATGCTCGTCGAGCACTACATGCACAGACGCATCGATCTCGACTCACTCATCACTCGGGTCATCGACCTGGAAGACATCAGCGAGGGGTTCGACGAGATGAAGCGTGGCGTCGGAATTCGTTCAGTGATCGAATACTGATGAACATCTCGTCCGCCCGCCGGAAGCCTGCAGAAGAACAAGCAAGGGAGTCGCGCGGTGGCGTTCAATAGTTCGCGTCTTGCCTTCGAGCGTGCTCGTCGCAGTCTCGGCGGGGGAGTAGGGTCCGGTCTTCGCGCCGCCATGCGCCCCACCCGCTTTTCGTGCGGGTGCGCGGCGCGTACGTCTGGGACTTGGACGGTGACCGCTACGTCGACTACCTGATGACTTGTGGCCCAATACTTCTCGGGCACAGTGATCCGCGCATCGTGGATGCCGTCCGACAGGTTGTCGGTGCGATGCAGGTGGTCTGCCGGCATGTGCGATCGGCACGGAGTTGTGCTCATCTTCGACGAAGTGATCGCCGGATTCCGGCTGGCCGGTGGCGGCACCGCCGAGAATACGTTGTGCTGCCGGATCTTTCGGTGTTCGGCCAGGCGATGGCAGGTGGATCCACCCAGAGCGGCGTCGTCGGCCGCACCGAGCGCACCCCTCCGCTGATGTCGAGGCGACCGCCGAGACTCTCAATCACATACTCCGACAACCCCACTGAAGAAATGAGATCGTTGGTCAGAGCCGGTAAAGATGCTGTACTCCACGCTGCCGATCTTCATGACAGTGCAGTCACTTTCTGATCCGGCTTCGCATCGGCGGAAATGTTGTGGGTGTGCATTGCGCGGTAGGCGAGGTAGTAGACCAAGCCCTGAGCGCCCCACGTCGTCAGCGCGGCGGTGTAGAAGATCGTGCGAAGTTCGTCGTCGAAGGGGAGCGGAAAGAAGTCGTAGGTGACCGCGATCGCGGTCCCCGCAGCCGTGACCAACGCCGCCCAGCCGGCAAGATGCTTGACGCCGATGCCCCACAGCCGCGTCACGAAGTACGCGAGGAACAGCGTGGTGAGCAGGTTCATCACGACGAAGAAGCTGGCGGGGCCGACGTGCAGCGTCGAGTGGTCCAGCCCGCCCAGGACGAGTCCGCCCACAACGGCGAGCCCGAACGCGCCGACCTCGACCGCCAGGGTCGGCTTGTACCGGTGGGTCACCACCATCAGGCCTAACACCGGGACGAGTGTGAAGCCGAACGACCGGGAGAACGCGTCGAGGAAGAAGGCGACGGAAAACGGGACGTTGCCGGCTTCGGGGCCGAGCAGCGAGCCAACGAGGAAGTTTGTCGCCGATACACCGACGACCATGCATTCGAGGCCGAGCAGCCAGTTGCCGTAGTTGCGGAGGAACTTCCAGCCGCACAAGAAGCCGACGACGATCAGCCGCACATCGGACAGGAGGAACGCGATGTCCTTCATTTGCCAGGGTTCCTTTCAAGATTCAGGTGCCTCTACTGTCGCCGGCTGGTCACTGCGGTCACAACGACACTGCGCACCTGTTCAGGGGCGCACCAAGGGCACCGTGCACCCGTCAGACACCCCGGTACCGCTCCCGGTGCACCATGCACTCGCTCGGACGAAAGGAGGTGCGCAACGTCGTAGTGAGCAACGCCATACCTCAGCCACTGTGGACGTCACGAAGTCACCAGAACGACGAGGAGTTGGCAGCCATGACAACTGAGGTATTGGGCGAGGTCGAGGAGTTCGACGTCGTCATCATCGGAGCGGGAATCTCGGGAATCGGCGCGGCAACGTATTTCACCCGCGAGCTTCCGGACAAGTCCCTCGTCGTGTTGGAGGGCCGCGACAACATCGGCGGCACATGGGATCTCTTCCGCTACCCGGGCATCCGCTCCGACTCCGACCTGCACACCTTCGGGTACGAGTTCAAGCCGTGGCGCCACGAGTCGGCGATCGCCGACGCACACCTGATCCGGGAGTACCTCCAGGAAACGGTCGACGAGAACAACCTGGCGGGCCTCATCAAGTTCCGGCACCGCGTCGCACAGTCCGAATGGTCCTCGACGGACTCGAAGTGGACGCTCACCGTCGAAGCGACAGACCCCGTCACCGGCTGGACTGCCACGAAGACGATCCGCACTGGGTGGGTTTTCGCGGCCACTGGTTACTACCGCTACGACCAGGGGTTCGCTCCGGAGTTTGCCGGCCGCGACGACTTCGAAGGGCTGGTGGTGCACCCCCAACACTGGCCGGACAACCTCGACTACCGCGGCAAGAAGGTCGTCATCATCGGCAGCGGCGCGACCGCGGTCACGATGGTGCCGGCGATGTTGACCGGCGCTGGTGCGGCCCAACACGTGACGATGCTGCAGCGCACTCCGACCTACATCATGCCGATTCCCCGGGTCGACAGCGTCGCGGTCGCGCTCACGAAACTCCTGGGCGCTAAACGTGGATACGCCGTGACTCGGTTCAAGAACATCTGGATCGAACGCGGGATCGTCAAGGGGCTTCGGATGTTCCCGCACGCTGGGCGAAAGCTGATTCGCCGCGCGAACATCAAGCGACTCCCCGAGGGTTTCGACGTCGACAAGCACTTCAACCCGCCCTACAACCCATGGGACCAGCGACTGTGTGCAGCGCCCGACGGCGACTTCTTCGACGCGATCAAGGACGGCAGCGCCTCGGTGGTCACTGACTCCATCGTGCGGTTCAGCAAGCACGGAATCGTCGTGAAGTCGGGCGAAGAGCTCGAAGCCGACATCATCGTGACCGCCACCGGACTGAACCTGCAACTGTTCGACGGAATGCCGATCGTGGTCGACGGGCAGCAGGTGGACCTCGCCGACTCCTTCGCCTATCGCGGGATGCTTCTGAGCGGAATCCCCAACTGGGCGATGGCCATTGGCTACACGACGTCGTCCTGGACTCTCAAGGTGAGCCTGATGTGCCGCTACTTCATCGACCTCGTCAAGCACATGGATGCCCATGGCTACGACCGGGCGGTCCCGGTTCCGCTGCCCGGAATGGATCGCAGGCCTGTGATGGACCTTCAATCCGGCTACGCCAAGCGCGGGGCGAAGTTCCTACCGAAGCAGGGCGCGGTCGCCCCGTGGCGGATGGCGATGTCGTACCAGGAGGACGCCAAGGCGCTGCGCGGTCCGGTCGCCGACGAGCACCTCGAGTTCGGCGTCAGCGAGAGGGCACAGGCCTATGTCTGACTCAGACCGGTACGCAAACCTCTCATCCGGAGTGACGATCTGCTTCCGTGAGTCCGGAGACAAGGCCGACCCCGCGATCCTGCTCATCGCCGGGCTAGGGGAGGACCTTACCTTCTGGACCGAGTCATTCGTCGGATCGCTTGTCGGCCAGGGTTTTCGGGTCCTTCGCATGGATAACCGGGACATCGGCCAGTCCACGTTCGCGAGCAGCCCGCCCCCCTCGATCTGGCGCCGGGTGTTCGCGCGCCCCCGCAGCGACGCCTACACGCTGGCGGACATGGCAACTGACTGTGTTGAATTGCTCGACCATCTCGGGATCGCGCAAATTCACCTCGTCGGACGATCGATGGGCGGCATGATCGCGCAGACGATCGCGGCGACGAAACCGGAGCGGGTGCTGTCCCTGACGTCCATTTTCTCGACCACCGGCGCGCGCAAAGTCGGCCGGCCTGCGCTGTCGACGATGCGACTGCTCCTCGCTGCGCCGGCCAAGACCAGAACTGCAGCCGTGCGCAACCACCTGCAGATCACTCGGCACATCGCCGGAACGGCGTACCCCATCGACGACGCCGCGGAAGCAGCCGTCGCAGCGCGTGGTTGGGATCGGTGCGCCGGGGACCAGGCCGCCGGAATCGCCCGCCAGATTCAGGCGATCCAGGCATCCGGCGACCGGACCGAACAGTTGCGCAGGATCACTGCACCGACCGTGGTCATCAACGGTGATCGCGACGTCTTGGTGAACCCCAGTGGCGGCGCAGCCACCGTGCAGGCAATCCGCTCGGCCCAGCATGTCGTCATTCCCGGGATGGGCCATCACATTCCCGAGGCCCTCGTCGATCCGATCGCCCAATACGTCTCACAACATGCAGACCGCGTGAACCAAGGAGGGAATCATGTCGAAATCTCGTGAAAGCAGTTCCGGCGCCCCGACTGTCGATGTCGTCATCGTCGGTGCGGGGTTCGCCGGCTTGAGTGCAGCAGAGCGCCTGGTCAGCATGGGGCTTTCAGTCATAGTTGTCGAAGGTCGGGACCGGGTCGGGGGTCGATCGTTCTCCGGTGAGGTCGCTGGCGTCGAGGTGGACCTCGGGGCAACGTGGGTTTCGCCGCGGCACACCGCAATCCGCGACCTCGCCAAGCGAATGGGATGCACGACGACCGGTCAGTTCAACGAAGGCCGCAACGTCCTGTGGATGGCCGGTCGCCGTCGCACGTACAAGGGCACCATCCCTGCCGTCTCCCCGGCAGTCTTGGTCGACATGGCCCGCATCCAGCGGGCGCTGGAAAAGTTGGTACGGACCGTCAACGTCGATGCCGCCTGGGAGTCCCCGGACGCCGTCCAACTCGACGCCGTCTCGTTCGGTGAATGGCTCGATCGCAAAAGGGCGCTGTCCAGTACTCGTGCGCTGATGGCGATTGTCAGCAAGGTGCAGTGGGGCTGCAGCCCGGCAGACGTCTCGCTGCTTCACGTACTGCGCTACATCCGCGCCGCAGGGGGGCTCAGCCATATGCTCGACGTCGAGAACGGGGCCAATCAGGACCGAATCACCGAAACCACTCAGGAGATCGCCAAGCGGCTCGCCGAGCGGCTCGGTGACCGAATTGTCGTAGATGCTCCGGTTCGCCGTATCACTCAAGACGACAACGGCGCAACCGTCCAGACCGACTCGGCAACAATCAGAGCCAAGTACGCCATCGTCACGGTCGCCCCGCCGCACCGCGCCGACATCGAGTTCCAGCCTGCGCTTCCAGAGAAAGCTGCGGGACTCACGAGAACCTGGCCCATGGGCGCGCTCAGCAAGGCGTTCGTTGCCTATGAAAAGCCATTCTGGCGGGCTGACGGGCTTTCGGGTGAAGGGCTTACCGACACCGGAACGGCGTTCATCACCTTCGATGTCTCGCCGGACGACAGTGGACCCGGAATCCTGATGGTGTTCTGCTCCCCGCGCGTGTTCGACGGCTTCAGTCCCGAGATGCGGCGCAGCCGAGTGATCCAACAGCTGGCCGACTTGTACGGCCCACAGGCGATGACCCCCATCGATTACATCGACCACTGCTGGGGCACAGATGCGTTCGCCCCTGGTGGACCGCACCCCGCCGCGCCTCCCTATGCGTCCGTGAGCTACGGCAGCGCCCTCACCGACCCGCACGGGCGGATTTACTGGGCTGGCACCGAAACCGCAGGCGAGTGGGCCGGAACCATGAATGGTGCCATTCTCGCTGGCCTGCGGGCCGCAGAACGGGTCGCCGGGCTGGTCAGCGTCGAGGAAAAGGCGTCGGTGTAAGCGCCTCGTCCCGCACGGTCAGGGGAGACTTGTCGGTATGGAGGATTTGTGGCCCCTGCCCACCGTCGAGGCCGCTGACGCAATCCGAACACTGTGTCAGCGGCTCTTGACGGAGACGGATGCGATGACTGAGGTCATCGCGGGGGCCGCACTCATGGCGCAGTACGAGCCTGCCCTGCTTCCGGATGCGTCGCTGGTCGAGGAGGACCGCCACCTCAACCGCTCCGATCTCGTCCAGTGGCTGACGTCGAACATCCAGCAACCGGGGCGAAGGGTCGAACCTTACATCGGCCCGAGGATAGCGGAGTACATCCGCGACCTCGTTTCCCGCGGCATCGCACCGGATTTCGCGGGAGGATGGCGGGTGGCGCTCGGTGTCGGCTGGCGCCGATGGCTCGAAGAATGCGTGTCGCATTGCACAGACCCTGACCTCCTCGTGGAGGTTCTCGACGTGTCGGCGAAGTCGTTGGTGCAGTACGCCCTCGACTCGGTCTCTGCCCTGCGTGAGGCCAGCCTTGCGGCCGCGATGGGTAATGCGAGTGCCGACGCGATTGCGCTGATACAGCTGATCGCCAGTGGGGCCCCCATGACCGAGGACCTCGCGGAAGGGCGGCTGAGGTACCGGTTGGCCCGCTCGCACGTGGGACTCGTCGTATGGACCGACGATCTTCAGCGGGCCGACGCGTTGGACGACGTGGTCGCGGCCGTGCGTTCCGCTTCGGCGGGGGGAAGCGCCCTGATAGCCCGCGCAAGTGCTGCGTCGCGTTGGATCTGGCTATCCGGGACCGCGACACCTGACGTCCGCCACGTCGAGAAGATCGTGGCGAAGGCAGCGGATATTCGAGCGGCCGTCGGAAGGCCGGGAAAAGGACTCGACGGGTTCAGGTCCAGCCACCAGGACGCCCTCGCGGCTCAGGCGCTGATCGTTCGGCTCGGATCCGACCGGCGCTTTACGGCGTACGCAGACGTCGAGCTCATCGACAGCATTACGACGGACCCCGCCAGCGCACGACGGTTCGTCACCAAGACTCTCGGCGCGTTGGCCGAAGCAGACGAAGCGTTGCGGCTGGCGCTGCTGACCTACGTGCAGTGCGGCTTCAACACCACTCGGGCGGCGGCCAACCTCTATGCGCACCGAAACACCGTCGAGCGCCGGGTGTCGCGTGCTAATGAACTCTCCGTGGTCAAAGTGGAAGACAACCCCACACACGTCGCCGCGGCACTCTTGGTGCTGGATATTGCGCCCAATATCGCGACGACCATGCCCTCCTGATTGCACGAGACGGGGCGTCAAGATGACACCGCGAACAGCATCCGCAGGCGTATACCACCGGCAGGTAGGGAGCGGTCGACCTAACACTGGCCGCTACTGTGTAGACTCCGCCAGAGACGACACCATCGTGAGCGCAACGCCTGTCGCGCTGCCACCCGCTTGGCTCCCGCGGTCGCGGTTTCGTAAAGCTGGCGAATATCAGGTAGGAAGCACCGGCCGCTTCACAACGTCCGCGCGATGATCTCTTTCATGATTTCGTTCGTGCCGGCGTAGATCATCTGCACCCGGTTGTCCGCCCACATACGGGCGATCGGGTATTCGGTCATGTAGCCGTAGCCGCCGTGCAGCTGCAGGCACTGGTCGGCGACGTTCATGGCTCGTTCGGTGGTCCACCACTTGGCCATGGCGACGGTCGGGATGTCGAGTTCGCCGCGTAGGTGTTTGGTGATGCAGTCGTCGAGGAAGACGCGCGCGATCTTGGTCTCGGTGGCAGCTTCGGCGAGTTTGAACTTGGTGTTCTGGAATCCAAAAATCGGCTTGCCGAAGGCTTGTCGGCTCTTGGTGTACGCAATGGTCTGCGCGACAGCCGATTCCATTCCAGCAACCGATCCCACGGCGATGATGAGGCGTTCCTGGGGCAGCTGCTGCATCAGCTGGATGAAGCCCTGCCCTTCGGTGTCGCCCAGCAGGTTGGTGGTGGGGATGCGCACGTCGTCGAAGAACAACTCCGAGGTGTCCTGGCCTTTCTGGCCGATCTTGTCCAGCACGCGACCGCGGCGGAACCCGGGCCGGTCGCCCTCGACGAGCACCAGCGAGATACCGCTGGCGGCTTCGTTGACCGAGGTTTTGACGACGGTGATGATGAGGTCGGCCTGAGAGCCGTTGGTGATGAACGTTTTCGAGCCGTTGACGACGTACTCGTCCCCGTCGCGGATGGCCCGGGTCTTGACGTTCTGCAGATCCGATCCGGTGCCCGGCTCGGTCATCGCGATGGCGCCGACGACTTCGCCGGAGGCCATCCGCGGCAGCCACGTCTGCTTCTGCTCTTCGGTGCCGTAGGCCAGCAGGTAATGCGCGACGATGGTGTTGTGCAGGCTCACTCCCCAGGAGGTGTCCGCAATGCGGGCCTGTTCCTCGATGAGAACCGCTTCGTGGGCAAAGGTTCCGCCGCCCCCGCCGTACTCCTCGGGGATCGACATGCACAGCAGGCCGACCTCTCCGGCCTTGGTCCACAGGTCCCGGTCGACGTGGTGTTGGTCGATGAACTTCTCGACGTTGGGTGTGACCTCCTTGGCGAGGAAGTCACGGACCAGGTCGCGTAGTCCGTCGAGTTCTTCGGTCATCCAAGCCGAGCGGTGCGCCATGAAAATTCCTATTCTCGTACAGGTTTGATGCGGGATGGGTGGTGCCAGGGCTAGGTGCTGAGCCCGAGCAGGGGCGGTAACAGATAGCGGCGGGCGAAGCTGCGTGCCGCGTCGTCGTCGCCGAGGGCGATGTGCTGGGAGGGCGTGAGCACGAACGACAGACAGATCCGCACGGTCACTTCGGCGATCTCGAGGAGTTCCAGTTGCGTGCGGTCGTCGTGCGGCAGTTCCGAGGACAGTTGGCGGGCCAGGAACGCCGACGCCGTCTGCATGGTGCTGGACCCCTCAGTGGTCAGGAAGGGCAGTACCGCTTCGGGCTCGGTCGCCAGCAGGCGCTGCAACAGGGTGTGTTCGCGCAACGTGTTGAGGACGAAGACGAACCCTTCGACGAACTTGTCCTCGACGGTGGACTGCTGGCCTGCGTAACTGTTCAGCTCCCGCAGGAACGTCTCGAGTTCGCGAACCAGGACCGCCTCGATGATCGCGTCCTTGCTGGAGAAATACCGGTAGAGGGTGACCCGCGACAGCCCGGAGCGACGGGTGATGTCCTCCACCGTGGACCGGTTGATGCCGAACACCTCGAACTGGCTCAGCGCGGAGTCCAGAATGCGCTCAGCGGTGGTTCCTTCGGCCGGTATCGATCCGACTTTCTGCACCGCCTTGGCGAGTAGCCCGGTGTACCTCACCGCCGCACCACCCGATTTGAAACAAACACACCGATAATGTTACATCGATACATATGCAACACAACGATGTAGTGCATCGGCCGAGTCGGCAGAGTAGAGCTCTGTTTGCGCTCAGCCGTTCGACGATGCGGCCGTTGGCCGGCGTGCTGCCCGGCAACCCGATGGGCGTGGCCGGTCTGGACGCGACGCTGCGGGTGTTCCTGGCGGCGGCGTCCGCGCCGCGGCGGGGGCTGCGCATCGAACCTGTCGACATGTCTGGCGTGGACGGCCGGATCCGTGGCGAATGGGTCTGTGCGGCCGGAGTCGATCCCGGCGGGCCTGCGGTGCTCTACATTCACGGCGGCGCCTTCGTGGCGTGCTCCCCGCGGACCCATCGCGGGCTGATCGGCGAGTTGTCCGCCGCGGCCGGCCGTCCGGTTTTCGCCGTCGAATATCGCAAGGCACCGCTGTACCCCTTCCCGCACGCGGTGGACGACGCCGTACGGGCCTACCGGTGGTTGACAGCATCGGGGCGGCCAGTGGCGGTGGCCGGCGATTCTGCCGGCGGCCAATTGGCCGTGGCCACCACCCTGGCAGCGCGCCGGCAAGGTCTGCCGGCTCCCACCGCGGTGCTGTTGTTCTCGCCCGCGCTGGATCTGACCGGTGGCCTCGCGGTCAGCAGGGATCGCCGCCGACGTGACGCCTTCGCCCCGGCGCGGCGGGTGGGAGCGACGTTCGCGTTCTACATCGGCGAGGCGGACCCTCGCCACGAGTTGCTGGATGTGCTCAATGCCGACGTCGACGGATTTCCGCCGACGATGATCCATGTCGGCGGCACCGAAATGCTGCTTGACGATGCCCGTTCGTTCGCTGCCCGGCTGGGGGCGGCCGGCGCGGCGGTCAGCCTGCACGTCGCGCGGGGACAAATACATGTCTTCCCTGCCATGTTCCGCGCCATTCCCGAAGCGCGGACCGCGCTGCGGCACAGCGGCGACTTCTTGGCCGCTGCCCTCGCGCCCGGGCGCTGCGACCCGCCGCAGGCGGTCCCGCCTGCCCAAAGAGTTGCTGCCCGGGGGCGATTGCGACGAGGCGTGCAGAACCTGCGCGGCCGCAATGTTCTCCGGCATCCGAAAGGGGTTGCCGCAACGCCTGATTCAGGCACGCTCCAGCACGTCATCCGCACGGCGGCGGCGGACGAGGCCCTTCCGCAGACCGTCCGCGAGCGATAGTGCCATTAGCTGTTGGCACATTGACAAATGGCAGAGTCCGTGGTGGGCTCGGGACATGACGGTTCCCGTCCGAATGCCGCTCGGTCCTTGTTCGCGGCCGGTTCGGCACTGCAGGCCGATCTCCGAGTGAATCCCCGAAAGGACTGATTGATCGTGGCGATGGATCTGGACAGCATGTTGCAAAAGATCAAAGACAAGCAGTGGGCCCTGGTCGATATCGACTGGGACGCACCGGGAGCCGAGCTGATCGATCCGGAGTTGTGGGCCAAGCTCAAGCCGTTCATGAGTGACCTGATGTGGATCGAGAACGTCGGTGCCCGTGGTTTCGCCGCGTTAGCCAAGAAGGCACCCAACCCGACGCTGAAGAGCATCTACCAGCATTTCCATGCCGAAGAGCAGAAGCACGCCAACGCCGAACTCGCGCTGATGCGTCGGTGGGGGATGCTCGATGACGACGAGATCCCGGCGCCGAATGTCAACGTGCAGTTGATCATCAACTTCCTGGACAAGCACGCCGACGATCTGAAACTGCCCTTTCTCGGCACGGTGATTCCGATGCTCGAGGTGGCGCTGGACGGGGCCCTGATCAAGTTCATCACCGACGAGATCAAGGACCCGGTGGCCCAAGAGGTGTTTCAACGGATCAACTCGGACGAGTCCCGGCATTTGGCAGTCGACTTCGAGGTGATCGATCTGCTGGGACACGCCACCATGCGCAAGATGCTCATCGACACCGCCGCAGGCTGGCTCAACCCCCAGATCCTGGTCGGCATCTTCAGCTATTTCGCGCTGCTGAACAAGATGCGCGACAACATCGTTGCGATGGGCGTCAACGAACAACGCCTGAACGCAGCGGTACGCCGATTCCAAAGTGTCGGTGAGCGAAGCGCTTTCGCCCGCAAGCTGCCGATGTATCGGCTTGTCGCCTGGCACGGCAAGAAGGTGATCGACCGCACCTCCAAGTACCACTGGTTCGCCGATTCGTTGGTCAAGGTCACCAGTGTCATCCCGATGCCCCTGGTGCACCGCACACCCACCTGGTCGCAGGAACTCACCTACGAACCAGTCGCCTGATGGAGCCCCACGACATGATTTCCGTAGCAATCATCGGTGCCGGGTTCGCCGGCATCGGCGCCGCAATCCGCCTCAAAGACCGCGGCATCACCGACTTTGCGATCTTCGAGCGGGATACCCGGGTGGGAGGCACCTGGCGAGACAACACGTATCCCGGTGCGGCGTGCGACATCCCGTCTCGCTTGTATTCCTACAGTTTCGCGCCGAACCCGGACTGGTCGCGCACCTATTCGGGCAGTGCCGAGATCCTGCAGTACATCGACGGCATGGTCGAATCCCGCGGCATCGCACCGCACATCCGCTTCGCGCACAACGTCACCGGCGTCGTCTACGACGAGGCGCAGGGACAGTGGACGCTCAGTTTTGCCGACCGTGAACCGGTCCGCGCCCGCACCGTCATCGTTGCCTCGGGCCCGCTGTCGAACGCGAGCTTGCCCAACCTGCCAGGCATCGACACGTATGCGGGACGCAAAATCCACAGCGCCCGTTGGGATCACGACTACGACTTCACCGGTAAAAAGGTCGCGGTGATCGGTACCGGCGCCAGCGCCGTGCAGATCATCCCGGAATTGGTCAAGGTCGCCGAATCGGTCAAGGTGTTCCAACGCACGCCGGGGTGGGTGCTGCCGAAGTTCAACGGCGAGGTCAGCGGGTGGATCAAACGTGTCCATAAGGAACTGCCGCTGGCCGGCAAGCTGGTCCGGTCCGCCTGGTACTGGGGACACGAGTCGGTAGCGCTCGGCGTGGTGTGGGATACCCCGTTCACCCGGGTGGTGGAGGCCGTGAGCCGGGCCAATCTGCGGGTGCAGGTACGGGATCCGTGGATGCGGCGCCAGCTGCAGCCGGACTTCTCGGCCGGTTGCAAACGGCTGCTGATGACCAGTGACTACTATCCGGCGCTGCAAGCCGAGAACTGCAAACTGGTGACCTGGCCGATTGCCCGGTTGTCGCCCAAGGGAATTCGGACGGTCGAGGGCATCGAGCATCACTTCGACGCCATCGTGTTCGCTACCGGCTTCGACGTGTCCACGACCGGATCGCCGATCCCGGTCACCGGGATCGAGGGCAGGGAACTGGCCTCGGAGTGGAGCAAAGGTGCATACGCCTATCGCAGCGTTGCCGTATCCGGTTATCCCAACCTGTTTTTCACCTTCGGGCCGAACTCCGGACCGGGCCACAGCTCGGCGCTGGTGTACATGGAGGCCCAGATCGACTACATCGTCGCGGCGATTTTCAAGCTGCTGGAATTCGGTTGGAAGTCGCTCGACGTCCGGCCCGAGGTGCAGGACCGGTACAACGAGGACATCCAGCGGCGCCTGCAAGCCACCACCTGGAACTCCGGCTGCCAGAGCTGGTACCTGACCGAGGACGGCTTCAACGCCACCATGTATCCCGGCTTTGCCACCCAGTACGTGAAACAACTGAAGGCACTGGATCTGCAGGATTACAAGATCACCGCAGCACTGAACACCGCCGATCCGGTTCTCACCGGATAGGCTCCCCCGGTGACCGAGTACCGCATCGACGACCTTGCGCGCGAAGCGGGTACCACCACCCGCAACGTGCGGGTCTACCAGGAGAACGGCCTGCTGGCTCGTCCCCAGCGGCGCGGCCGGGTGTCGATCTACACCGACCGGCACCTCAGCCAGCTGCAGGCGGTCACCCGACTGCTCAAAGAAGGCTTCACCGTCAAGCACATCCTGAAATTCGTGACCGGTCTGCAGAGCGGTCAGGAGCTGGTCGAGGTGCTGGACCTCGCGGACCTGGGCGAGTTGGTGACCTCGCCGTGGTCACACCCGGAGTCGCGGGTCATGTCGTTGGAGCAGTTGCAGGACAAGCTCGGTCCCCTGGACGCAAAGACGCTTCGCCGGCTGTGCAGCAGCGGGGTGATCGAACCTTCCGGTGACGGCTACCTGGTGCCGGACCGCCGGATCATCAACGACTTTGCGACCCTGATGTCTCGCGGTATGCCGCTGGCCGCCATCTTGACGACGTCCGGGGCGGTGGACAAGAAACTCGACGACGCGGCGCGTGCGCTGGCACGGCACGGACACACCGAAATCGTCCGGCAACGCGGCAGCGGCTGGTATCCCACCAACGATGCCGAATTGGCCTGGGCCGCAGACATTATCGATGTCATGCGGCGGGTGGCACGACGTTCCGCCCAGGCCAGCCTGGACCGGGCACTCGATGAAGCAGTGCGCGCCGAAATGCGCGAATACCGCCAGGCGGCAGTACAAACCAGCGCCCCGGACGTGTCGACGGCTGCCCGGTAATCGGGGAGCCTCGGCCCGGGGAATGCGTCACGCCGACGCCGCGACCGCTTCCCGCAACCCCCGGGTCGCCAACACGTCAGCCAATTCGTTGTCCGCGACGCCGGAGTGGCCCTTCACCCAGAACCATTCGACTTGATGTCTGGCACAAGCGATCTGGAGCCGGCGCCACAGGTCGACATTCTTCACCGGCTGCTTTGCCGCGGTCTGCCAGCCGTTGCGCTCCCAGCCGAGCACCCACTTGGTGATGCCGTTGCGGACGTAGGTGCTGTCGGTGTAGAGGTGCACCAGCACGGGTCTGGTCAGGGCTTCGAGCGCCATGATCGGCGCGGTCAACTCCATCCGGTTATTGCTTGTCGGACCGGGCTCACCGCCACACATCTCGCGGACGTGCTGTCGTTGCCGCAGCACCGCTCCCCAACCGCCGGGGCCGGGATTGGGGCGGCAACCTCCGTCGGTGTGGATGACAACGGGATCCATCGGATCAGTTTCGCACCTCGACCGATGGGTCCCGCTGACGCACCTGGGACGTGTCGCGCGAGCCGCGGTCGACGGCCTAGAGTCGGCTCCCGTGATCGTGCTGCTGCCGCCGTCGGAAACCAAACGGGACGGTGGCACCCCAACCCCACTGCACCTCGAACAACTCAGCAATCCTGGTCTCAACCAGCTGCGTTCTGCGCTGATCGGCGAACTCGTCGACCTCGCATCCGACCCAGCGGCATGCAGAGCGGCACTGGCGATCTCATCTGGACAGGACGCCGCGATCGCGCACAACGCCACCCTGCGTACGGCGCCGACGCTGCCGGCCATCCGCCGCTACACCGGCGTCCTGTACGACGCCTTGGATATCGACTCGCTCAACGGCGCCCAAGCAGCGCGCGCGCATGCCCGGCTGGCCATCGGCTCGGCGTTGTTCGGGCTGCTTCGCGCCGACGATCAGGTGCCCACCTACCGGCTTTCGGCGACGTCGAAACTGCCCGCGAAACCCACGCTGGCCGCCCGGTGGCGGCCCCTGCTGGAGCCGCTGCTTGCCGAACTGGCCGGCGAACACCTGATCGTGGATCTGCGTTCCGGATCCTATGCAGCGCTGGGCAGGACACCGACTGCGGTCCGCGTGGAGGTACTGAACGAGCACCCTGACGGTCGCCGCACCGTCGTCTCCCATTTCAACAAGGCCCACAAGGGCCGGTTGGCGCGCGCGCTGGCCGCCAGCCGCGCCGAGCCCGACAACGCGGCCGCGGTAGCTGCCGTCGCCCGCCGGGCGGGTATGTGCGTGGAGCGCAACGGAAATGACCTGACCGTCGTCGTCACCCCGGACCGATGACCGCGGTGGCCGACGAATGAGCTTTTTTAGCCAAAATAGACAATTCGGTTAGAATCAGGGTCAAGAGTCACAAACTCGGCAGAGGAGGCGCAATGTCCACCGTCACGTTCCGCAACCGCGAGGGCCGGCTGGTCGATGTGCCGACGGTGGCTGCCAGCCGGCTCAAGAATGAGTTCGGCTCGGTCTTCGAACAGGCCGCAGTGGACGGCGCGGTCGTGATCACCAAACACAACACTCCCAGAGCGGTGCTGGTGGCGTTCGCAGAGTTCGAAGCATTGGTCAACTCGGTCACCCCGGACCTGAACGCGCTCGGTGGCCAGTTCGACGAGCTGCTGGCGGCGATGCAGACGCCGCAGGCCAAAGCGGGTGTGGCAGCGGCGTTCAACGCCACCCCCGAAGAGCTCGGCACCGCGGCGGTGGCGGCGGCCAAGCCCGCGAAACGGCGGTAGCCCGGCCGGCCCGTGGCTCGCAAAGCACCTGTCGCGCCGCGACTGTATGTTCTGGCGGGCGTCAACGGCGCCGGCAAAAGCAGCATCGGCGGTGCCGCGATCCGCGCCGCCGGGGGTGAGTACTACAACCCCGATGAGGCGGCCCGTGCGCTACGGCGGTCCAATCCGAGCTGGGACCAAACCGAGTCGAACGCCGCGGCGTGGCAGCAGGGCCGAAAACTGTTGGAACGGGCGATAACTGAACGACTCGATTTCACCTTCGAGACCACCCTCGGCGGCAACACCATGCCGGCTCTGATTTCCCGGGCCGCCGCTGAGGGAATCGAGGTTCGGGTCTTCTACGTGGGGCTGGAAAGCGCCGAAGCCCACATCGAGCGGGTGCGGCACCGGGTCCGAGCCGGCGGTCACGATATCCCGGAAGCTGCGATCCGCCGCCGCTACCGGCACAGCCTGCTCAATCTGGTGCACGTGCTGCCGGTACTGACCGAGCTGCGGGTGTACGACAACTCGGCGGATGCTGATCCCGCAACCGGCCACACCCCACTTCTGCGGCTGGTGCTGCACGTGGACCGAGGTCGCATCGTGGGACCACCCGATCTGGCTGCGACCCCTCGCTGGGCGAAACCCGTTGTCGCCGCGGCCCTTCGAAATGGGTGAGGTCAGCGGAACCGCACGTTGAGCGTCGCCAACCCGAAGATCTTCTTGCCTGCAGATTTGGCGCCGACCAGGACAACACCGGACCGGGTCGCCGGGTCCAGCGATTTGATCCGACCGCTGAATTCGATGTCGGCGCCCTCGATCGCAGAGACGATAGCGGGCGCCGACAACCGGACCGCGAATCGGGTCACCGCACCGGGGTCGCCCGTCCACGCGGAGGCGTAGCCGGCACCCAGACCCATGGTGAGCATGCCGTGGGCGATGACGTCGGGCAGCCCGGCGAGCCTGGCCAGGTTCTCGTCCCAGTGGATCGGGTTCGCGTCGCCGGCGACGCCGGAATAATTCACCACGTCACCGCGGGACAGGTGCGCGTTGTGCAGCGGTAGCTCATCACCCACCTGCACGTCGTCGAAGGACGGTGTGCCGGGCATCCGGTTGCCCCCGTCGGCGATGCGGAACTCGCCGTCGGGACGCACGGTCTTGCGGTAGTCGGTGTCGGATTCCTCGCTCACCAGCACTTTCACGTCGTGCATCATGGCGTTCTGCACAGCGGCTTTGATGGCCGGATCGACCTCTTCGGTGGTCACCCCCACCACCGTGGTGTGCAGGGTGTGCACCCGCTCGCCGGACTGGTCGGTGAAGGTGTTGGTGACCGTGATCAGCTCCCTGCCGGCGACTTTGCGCACCGCCGTCAGCTCGACGTCGACGTGCAGTTCGTCGCCGGCCACAATTGGCCGATGCTGCTCGAAGACTTCTTCGGTCTGCACGTACGTGTCGTAGCCGACGACCACGGTTTCGAACATGCGGCGATTGCACGCCATACCCGGGACCGAGGTGAACGTCAGCGGCGCCACCAGGTCTGAATAGCCCAGCGCGCCCGCGGCAGCCACGTCCCAGTGCGCGGGGTGGTAGTCCTGCACCGCGCGTGCGTATTCGCGCACTTTCTCGCGGCCGACCAGGTAGGTGTTGTCCATCCGGTAGTAGTGGCCGACTCGTGCCTCGATCGCCGACGCCTCTGCTGTCGTCATGAAATGCCCAACTTTTCTGTCGGCTTGTTCACGGAAGCCGACCAAAGCACACTAACGTGCCGGGCCTGGTTGGCAGTTCGGACACCACCAGGTCCGACGCCGTTCCGGGTCGTTGGGCACCTCGGCGACCACCTGCACCTCGGTGCCGCAGCGCAGGCACGGCCGGCCCGCGCGTCCGGCCACCCAGTGCTGCCCACCCTTACCCCGGCGGCCGGTCGTCACCTGCATCGCACCGGGGAAGGTCGCCGAATGGCGCAATGCGCGCGAACCCACCTCCAGCAACGCGGGGACGTCGACCGCCCCGATCGGCGTCCACGGGTTGTGCCCGCGCAGGAAGCACAGTTCGTTGGCCCACAGGTTGCCGAACCCGGCAACACACCGCTGGTCGAGTAGCGCGGCGACCAGGGGCCGACCGGGATCAGCGGTGAGTCGCCGAGTCGCCTCGGCGGGATCCCAGTCCGCACGTAGCGGGTCGGGGCCGAGGTGACCGACCACGCACGTCTCGTCCCTGGTGCGCAGCAGTTCGACCACCGGCAGCCGGATGCCGTAGGCCGCGGGGCCGTCCGTGCGCAGCACCACCCGGACATCGGGCATCACCGCCGACGGCAGCCGGCGACCGGCCAGGGAGATGGTCCACGAGCCGGACATCTTCAGGTGGGTGTGCAGGGTGAGGTCGCCGGACAGCCGGGTCAGTAGGTGCTTGCCGTGTGTGACGTGCGCCTGCACCGTTCGCCCGACCAGGTCCGCCGTGGCATGGGACGGCACGCGTAGTTCGCCGTGGGTCAGGACGCGATCGACCAGGGCTGCGTCGAGGCGGCGGGCCAGGGCGTACACGGTGTCGCCTTCAGGCATGCGGCCTACACACGGCCCTTCCGGACCAGGTTCCCGACAGCCACTTCGGGGACTTACCCGTGTTCGAGGCCGGCGAATCTGGCCGGAGCTCTATCCCTGGACGCGATTGGACGGTATTGGTCATGGAACGGGTATATGTGCCGGAGAATCGTCGACGCCCCCACAGGAGGAGCAAAGCTATGGAATCGGTCAAGGGAACCAACGTCCTGGTCACGGGGGCCGCCATGGGCCTGGGCAAGCTGTTTGCCACCCAGGCCGTGCAGGAAGGTGCTTCCGCGGTGGTGCTGTGGGATGCCAACGAAGCCGCGCTCAAGGACACTGCAGCCGAGTTGGAAGCAGCTGGCGGCACGGTTCATTACGAAACCGTCGACGTCACCTCGCAGGAGAAGGTGGCCGAGGCCGCCGAGCGGACCCGCAGCGAGGTCGGCCGGATCGACGTGCTGTTCAACAACGCCGGCATCGTGCGCGGCAACGGCTACTTCTGGGAGAACGAGCCGAAAGACTTCACGCTGACCATGGAAGTCAACTCCATCGGCCCGATGTTGGTGACCCGCGAATTCCTGCCCGCGATGATCGAGTCCACGGGGCAATGCCGCATCGTCAACATCGCCTCGTCGGCCGGGCTCAACGCCATCCCCCGGATGGCCGCGTATTCCGCCTCCAAGTGGGCGGCGATCGGCTTCTCCGACTCCGTGCGCCTGGAGCTGGAACAGGCGGGCTTCGACCAGGTCAAGGTCACCACGGTCTGCCCGACCTACATCAACACCGGAATGTTCGACGGTGCCAAGGGCATCCTGTTCACCCCGATGCTCGAGCAGGAGGACGTGGTAGCGCGCACGTGGACGGCGATGCTCGCCGGTGACCCGTTCGTCGTCATGCCGTGGACGTCGAAGATGAACAAGGTACTCACCGCGGTGTTGCCGATCCGGCTGCGCGACTTCTACTTGCGCCGGGTCGGTGTATACAACTCGATGGACGAGTTCTCCGGGCACTGACGCGGCTCAGCGACACCGGGCGAAGTCAATCGTCGTTGTCCTCGGCCTGCATCCGCTCCCGGATGCCGCCGCCCACCGTGGTGCCTTCGGCCATCGGTTCGTAGATGGATCCGGTGGTGGGCGGAAGGGGGGCCGCTTTCTCGGCTTCTGACTGAGCCGTCTTGGCGGACAGCCGCTCGGTGAGACCCGGGAAGAGGTTGTGGGAGATGTTGGCGGCGTGCGCTTTTGCGCCGACGGGTTGCTGTTCCTTGGGGTCGGTGCAGGCTTTGACGATGGCGTCCACCACGATCTGCGGGTCGTCCATCGCCGCCATCCGCGGCGCGTGACCGGTGTAGTTCGCCGCATGGGTCCACCACGGTGTGTCGACCGCCCACGGCATGATGGTGCCGACCTTGATGTCGGTGTCGCCGGCCAGTCGCAGTTCTTCGGTCAGCGAACGTCCCAGGCTCAGCACCGCCGCCTTGGTCGCGGCGTAGGTGTTTTGCAGGGCCAGGGGAACTTCGCTGTCGACCGAGCCGATATTGATCAGCGTGCCCTTGCCCTGTGCGCGAAAGTGCCGCAACGCGGCGTGGGCGCCGTAGATCAGTCCCTTGAGGTTCACGTCCACGAGACGGGCGTGATCCTCGATGGGAATGTCCCAGAACAGTCCGAGCGCTCCCACTCCGACGTTGTTGATCCAGACGTCGATGTTGCCGAACCGTTCCATCGTCACCGCGGCGAGGTTGGCGATCTGGTTGGCGTCGCTCACGTCAGTGGGCACCACCAGCGCGGTGCCACCCGTCCGGTCGATTTCAGCGGCCAGTTCATCGAGGACGTGCTGACGGCGCGCCGCCAGCACGACATTCGCGCCCTGACGGGCGAGTTCCAGCGCCACACCGCGGCCGAAACCACTGGAGGCACCGGTGATCACCACCGTGGTGCCTTTGACAGAAGTGGAATCGCTCATCTCAGATCCTTCGGCTCGGAGCACTGGATAACGCATGCGCGTATACCCGCAATGCAACGGACTACTCGGCGTGTGCGAGTCCGCTGACTGTGTGACGCGGCACCGAGGTGCGCGCCGGTCGCCTTCGCCGGAGGATCAAACTGCGGTACAGCGCAATGTATTTGGCGACCATCGCGTCGAGACCGTGACGCTCGACGGCGATCCTGCGTACTGTCGCGCGGGACAGGGCAACGGCCGCGGGAATGGCCGCCGCCATGGCCGTCACATCGCCGCCGGCCACCAGGCGACCGCAGGATTCGTCCAGCAGCTCGGGGATGCCGCCGCGCGCGAAAGCCACCACCGGAGTCCCGCACGCCATGGCTTCGGCAACCACCAAGCCGTACGGTTCGTCCCATAGCGGCGTCGCCAGTGCCGCGGCGGCACCTCCCACCAGTGCCGCCAGGTGTCGCTGGTCGAGGTGGCCCGCGTAGCTGACGCCGTCGCCGAGGTGCGGCGCGATCCGCCGCCGGAAGAAGTCACGATCCACCACGGGCCCGGCGAGCACAAGCCGGTACCCCGCCCGTCGCGCCGCCTCGATCGCGAGCTGCGGACCCTTCTCCGGGACCAGCCGGCCCGACCACACCAGATACGCCCCACCGGTACCCGCCGGCCAACGCTCGACGTCGATCCCGTTCGGCACCACCGCTATTCGGCTGGCGCCGGCATCTGCCCACGCGGCAGCGGCCCGGCGGCTGACCGTTGCGTAGGCCATACCGCGGACCGCACCGACCGCGGCCTCCAGCAGGGGCAACGGCGGGGTGTGGAGGGTGGTCAGCATCGGGGTGGCCAGCCGAGGCGCCATCATGATCGGGACGTAATGCAGGGTGTGATTGTGCACCACGTCGAACCGGGCGCCGCCGTCCCGGATCAGCTCGGCCATCAGGGTGACAAACGCGCGGTGATGAGATTCCTTCACCGCTCCGGGCCGCGGAAACGGTTGTGCGGCAGCGGGACTGCACGTCAGGTCGATGAGCGACAGGCCGGGGTGTGACACTTCGGGGGCCGAACCCGCCGCCGCGAACAGGGTCACCTGGTGCCCGTGCCGGGCCAGGGCACCGGCCAGGTGCCCGATGTGCGCCTCCAGCCCACCGGCAAACGGCTCGCGGATCGGGAAGTGATTGTGCGCGAGCAGTGCGATACGCAGGGCTGCGCACACCAGAACTCCTGACGGATCGACGGACAGGACACCGGTGTGTCTGTACCCGCGCTGAACGACTTCCTGCAGCGGCTCGGCGACCTCTTGACAACATACAACCAATTGGTTGTATGTTAGTGCGGTGACCGTGGATCTCGAGGACCGGGCTGACGCTCTGTTCCATGCGCTCGCCGACCGGACCCGGCGCGACATCATGCGTCGGGTGTTGACGGGCGAGCATTCGGTTTCCGCGCTCGCAGTGAAATACGAGATGAGTTTCGCGGCGGTGCAAAAGCACGTCGCGGTGCTGGAACGAGCCGGCCTGCTCACCAAGCGACGTACCGGTCGCGAGCAGTTGGCCAGTGGCGACGTGGCAGCGGTGCGATCGGTGGCATCGATGCTCGCGGAGCTGGAATCCCTGTGGCGTCACCGGGTGGCGAGCATCGACGAACTCATCTCATCGGACCCGAAGGAGGACTGAACATGCCCGTGACCGACGTCCAGCAGGACCTCGACAATCTGACGCTGACCATCACCGCCGACTTTGCCGCGCCGGTGCAGCGGATCTGGCAGGTCTACGCCGACCCGCGTCAGCTGGAGAAGGTGTGGGGGCCACCGGAGTACCCGGCGACCTTCGTCGACCACGATCTGTCGCCCGGCGGTCGCATGACGTACTACATGACCGGCCCGCACGGGGAGAAGTACGCCGGGTACTGGCAGATCACCGCCGTCGAGGAGCCGACGAGCTTCTCCTTCGACGACGGCTTCGCGGACGAGGACTTCACGCCGAACGCCGAAATGCCGGTTTCCAAGAACGTCTACACCTTCGCCGAGCACGACGGCCACACCCGCGCCACGTTCGTCAGCACCTACGAATCCGCTGCGGCGCTGCAGCAGGTGCTGGACATGGGCGTGGTCGAGGGCAGCACGGAGGCGATCAATCAGATCGACGACCTCGTCGCTTCCTGAATCCGGCGTAGCTTCACCACTGCGCTGCGGCGCTGGGCCGGTCTCATCGCTGCGTCCGCGCCCGCATCGGCTGGCGATTATCACGATTCGGCACTATTTTGCTTTCGTGATGATCTCAGCTGCGCGCGCAGCCGCACGATGGATGGTCCCTTTCCTGGCAGCCGTGGCCGTTGTCGCCGCAGGCCTGACCGCGCCGGTCACGTCCACCCCGGCGATACGTCTGACCGATTCGGGCAACCCGCTGGCCGGACAACCCTTCTATGTCGACCCGTCGTCGGCCGCGATGAACGCCGCGCGCGGCGCCAATCCGCCCAGCGCGCAGCTCACCGCGATCGCCAACACGCCGCAGTCGTACTGGCTCGACCAGGCTTTTCCCGCCGGTTCGGTCGGTGGCCGGGTCGCCAGCTACGTCGGCGCGGCGCAGGCGGCCGGCAGCATGCCGATCATCACCCTCTATGCCATCCCGCATCGCGACTGCGGCAGCTACGCGTCCGGCGGCTTCGGATCTGGCGCGGACTACAGCGGGTGGATCGATTCGATCTCCGCTGGGCTCGGCGCCTCGCCGGTGGCGATCATCGTCGAACCCGACGCGCTTGCCATGGCCGATTGCTTGTCCGGCGACCAGCGTCAGGAGCGTTACAGCCTGGTGCGGTACGCCGTCGACACCTTGACCCGCGATCCGAACGCCGCGGTGTACGTCGACGGTGGACACTCGCGCTGGGTGAGCGCGGAGGAAATGGCCAACCGGCTCAATGCCGCCGGCGTCGGCCACGCGCGCGGGTTCAGTCTGAACGTGTCGAACTTCTTCACCACCGATGAGGAGACCGGCTACGGCGAGGCGATTTCCGGGATGACGGGCGGAGCGCACTACGTGATCGACACCGGCCGCAATGGTGCGGGACCTGCACCGGATTCTGCGCTCAGCTGGTGCAACCCCAGCGGGCGGGCGTTGGGCACCCCGCCCACGACGGCCACCGCCGGTGGGCACGCCGACGCCTATCTATGGATCAAACGGCCCGGGGAGTCCGACGGATCGTGCAACGGCGGGCCGTCGGCCGGACGGTTCGTCAGCTCGTACGCAATTGAGCTGGGCCAAAACGCCGGTCAATAAGGACGCCGCCCCCGACGTCGACCTCACCGACGGGCGGTTCTACGCGAGTGGTGAAGCTCGCGCCGTTTACCGCTGGATGCGTACCCATCGCCCGGTCTTTCGGGACCGCAATGGCCTTGCGGCCGCCGCGAGTTACCGCGCGGTGCTCGAGGCCGAACGCGATCCGGGCCTGTTCTCCAATGCCGGTGGTATCCGACCGGCGACGCCGCCGCTGCTGCACATGATCGACATGGACGACCCGGCGCACCTGCTGCGCCGCAAACTCGTCAACACCGGCTTCACCCGCAAACGCGTTGCCGCCCATACAGATTCGATTCAGTCGCTGTGCGACGCCCTGATCGACGCGGTCTGCGAAACCGGCGGATGCGACTTCGTGACCGATATCGCCGCGCCTCTGCCGATGGCGGTGATCGGCGACATGCTGGGCGTGCTGCCGCACGAGCGCGACATGTTCCTGGCGTGGTCTGACGACATGGTCGTCGCGCTGAGTTCGACGGCCACACCGGAGTTGCTCGCGCGCTCCGTGGCGTCGCTGACTGCGTACCACGCGCACATGCACGAGTTGATCGGGCGGCGGCGCCGCGATCCGGGTGACGACCTGGTCAGCGTTCTGGTGGAGGCTGAGATCGACGGGCGCCGCCTGTCCGACGACGAGATCGCCGCCGAGACCCTGCTCATTCTCATCGGCGGCGACGAGACCACCCGGCACACCCTGTCTGGTGGAGTCGCGGCGCTCGTGGCGCGGCCACGGCAGTGGGACGCGCTGCGCGCCGATCCGGGTCTGCTCGGAACAGCGATCGAAGAAATGCTGCGCTGGACCTCGCCGGTGAAGAACATGTGCCGCCTGGTCACCGCTGACAACGTGTTTCACGGAACGCAGTTGTATGCCGGGGAGAAGATCCTGCTGATGTTCGAGTCGGCCAACTTCGACGAGACGGTGTTCGCCGACCCTGACGACTTCGACATTCGCCGAAATCCGAACAACCACCTGGCATTCGGCTTCGGTACCCACTTCTGCCTGGGCAACCAGCTGGCGCGGCTGGAATTGACCACCATGGTGGGCACGGTGTTGCGCCGGCTCCCGGACCTGACCCTGGCCGACGGCGCCGAACTTCCGCTGCGGCCGGCCAATTTCGTCAGCGGGCTGGAATCGATGCCGGTCACTTTCGCGCCGACGCCGCGCCGGCGGTGACGGTCGTCGCCGCAGGACAGCACGTCGTCCACGGCTGCGGCTATCCCGCCGGCACCGAGTCCAGTTGCGGCAGCAGGTATTCCAGCTGCCCGACCTCTTCGATGTTGTGTCTGATCCAGGCCTGGACCATATGGTCGGGAAAACGCCGGTGCAGCATGCGGTTGACCGGCGCGAACAACGCGTTGCGCGCTCCGAGGTCGAGGACCGTGACGTAGTGTGCACCGTCAGAACCGGCCGACCAGGTGTGCTCCAGTTGGATGACGATGACGCCGGCGATGCGCGTGACCAGGCGGATACCTGTCTCGTCCAGCTTCTCCACCCGATCGGTCACGTCTACTTTGTATTCCGGCCGCGCGCCGAAGGCTTCGACGATCCGGAAGCGAGCGCCTTCGCCGGCGCCGCCACCCGGTGCGGGCTTCGCCAATTCCCAGCGGATGTGGTCAATCGGGTGCCAGGCGAGGTAGCGGTCGATGACTTCGCCTGCGTAGCGCATCGTCCCGTCCAGGTGGGTGAACCAATCGAGCAGCATCGCCGGGGTGATGCCGGTCAGCACTCGATGGTCGATGGTGACGCGGCGGCGATGGTGTGCGGCGGTGGTGCAGCGCACCGTCGCTGTGTCGACCGGGCGCAACGGGTAGCGGACGGGGCGACTCAGCATGACGGCCTCCAAGATACGGTATCGTTTCTCAAATTACGGTACGAGGCCATGCTGAGAAACGCAACCGTTTCTTTCTGAGGGAGTGTGATGCGTCGACGGCACGGTGCAGAACTCGACGCGGCAATCAGGGACGCAGTCCTGCGTCTCATCGGTTTGCACGGAGCCGCCGGCGTCACCATGGAGGCCGTCGCCACTGCCGCAGGAACGAGTAAACCGGTGCTCTACCGGCGCTGGCCCGACAGCCGTGCGTTGGTGCGCGACACCTTGATGCGCGTCGCCGTCACCGCGATTCCGCACCGGGACACCGGCAGCTACCGGCAGGACATGCTGGCGGTCCTGCGCGGCTGGGCGCAGCTGTTCACCGGGCCGCAGGCGGACGTCATCCGGGCCGGGATCGCTGCCGCAGCTCACGATCCTGTACTCGCCGAAACATTCCGCACCGACGTGATCGGTTGGCGCAAGCAGGAAATGGCCGAGCTGCTGGCCCGAGGGATCGCTCGCGGCGACGTGCGCGCTGATGTGCCGATCGAGATCGCCCGCGAACTCGGGCAGAGCGTGCTGTGGCACCGGCTGCTGGTTACCGGCGATCCCATCGACGAGCAGTTGATCGTCCAACTGGTCGACGAGGTGCTGGTTCCGTTCGTCACGCCACGACAGGTCTGACGAAACGGTTTGCCGCAGCCGCGAACGACGAAAGATCCTCGGGGACCCCGCGACGTCGCCTCCGTGATCGCCTTCCTGGCCAGCGACGACGCCGCGGTCATCCACGGTGCGGTCTACCGGGTCGACAACGGTAAGGGCGCCGGCTGAGGCTAGACTCGCGCCGACGATTCGCCGACACGACGCCGAGGCCGGTACTGATGGATTTGCAGTGGTCACAGGACGAGCTGGACTTCCAGGACGAGGTCCGGCAGTTCCTCCACGAGAAGCTCACTCCCGAATTGCGACGCGCCGGGCAGCTCATGACCAGCGTCTATGCCGATCACGAGGCCAGCATGGCCTGGCAGGCGATCCTGCACGAACGCGGCTGGGCGGCGCCGGCCTGGCCGGTGCAGTACGGCGGCTGTGATTGGAGCCTGACCCAGCACTACATCTTCACCCGGGAATCGATGCTGGCCGGTGCGCCCTCGCTGTCGCCGATGGGCATCCGGATGGTGGCGCACGCGATCATCCGGTACGGCACCGACGCGCAGAAAGACTATTTCCTCCCGCGGATCCTGACCGGCGAGGTGTTCTTCTGCCAGGGGTACTCCGAGCCGGAGGCCGGGTCGGACCTGGCGGCGCTGTCGATGGCGGCCGTGCCCGACGGTGACGACCTGGTGTGCACCGGCAGCAAGATCTGGACCACCCATGCCAGCGAGGCGAATTGGATGTTCGCCCTGGTGCGCACTTCGCGTGCGCAGAAGAAGCAGCAGGGCATCACGTTTGTGCTGATCGAGATGACCGCACCGGGCATCGAGATCCGGCCGCTGGTGATGACCTCGGGTGAAGAAGTGCAGAACCAGGTGTTCTTCGACGAGGTGCGGGTGCCCAAGGCCAACGTCCTCGGCGAGATCGACCAGGGCTGGACGGTGGCCAAGTATCTGCTGGAATTCGAGCGGGGTGGCGGCGCGGTGGCGCCGGGCCTGCAAGTGATGGCCGAGGAGATCGGCGCGGCGGCCAAGAGCCAACCCGGTCCGGGTGGCGGAACGCTGGCCGGCGATCCGGGTTTCACCCGGAAGTTGGCCGACGCCCGAATCCGCGCTGAGGTCCTGGAGATTCTCGAATATCGGGTACTCGCCGCGGTGGCGCAGGGGCGCAATCCGGGCGCGGCGTCGTCGATGCTGAAGATCCTGGGTACCGAACTCAGCCAGACCCTGACCGAACTCGCGTTGGAGGCGGCCGGGCCGTGGGGACGGGCCTATCAGCCACACGTGACCGCACCCGGGGGGCGGGTCGCGGAATTCACGGCGCCCGCCGACGGATACGCCTCGGGCGAGCCGTGGCAGGCGGTGGCGCCGTTGCGTTACTTCAATGACCGGGCCGGCTCAATTTACGCCGGCAGCAACGAAATCCAGCGAAATATTCTGGCCAAAGCGGCATTGGGGTTATAGATGGACTTCAATTTGACCGAAGAACAAGAGCTGCTGCGCGACGGCCTGGCGAAGTTCCTTTCCGTCCGTTACGACCTCGACAAGAGTCGCGCCGCGGCCAAGACCGGCGTCGGCTGGCAGCCGGACATCTGGCGAGGCTTCGCCACAGAGTTGGGCATCCTGGGCGCGACGCTGCCCGAAGACGTCGGCGGGATCGGCGGCGGCCCAGTGGAACTCATGATCATCGCCGAGCAACTCGGTCAGGCGCTGGTCGTCGAACCTTACGTCGACACCGTCGTCGTGGCCGGCGGGCTGTTGCACCGCGCCGGCGGACCGCTGGCCCGTGCGCTGCTGGAAAAGATCTCCGACGGCAAGGCCGTGGTGGCGTTGGCGGCCGCCGAACCGGCGTCCGGCGATCGATGGCAGGACGTGTCGACCACGGCCGAACCCGACGGCGACGGCTGGGTGTTGAGCGGCCGCAAACTGATGGTCGTGGGAGCGCCGCTGGCCACGCACCTGCTGGTCACCGCCGGCACGCCAAACGCCAACGGGCTCTCGCTGTTTGTCACCGAGGTCGACGCGTCCGGTATCGAAGTGCATCCCTATCGCACCATCGACGACCGCCGCGCCGCCGACATCGCGTTCGACAAGGTGCGGCTGGGGCCGGAGGCGCTGCTCGGCGAACCGGGCCAGGCGTGGTCATCGCTGAGCCGGGCGCGCGATGAAGGAGCGGCGGCAATCTGCGCCGAGGCGGTCGGCTGTATGCGAAAAGTGTTGGCGGACACCGTCGAATATTCCAAGCAACGTCAGCAGTTCGGTCAGCCGATCGGCAGTTTCCAGGTGCTGCAACACCGCATGGTCGACATGCACATGGAACTCGAGCAATCCGTCGCCGCGGTATACCTGGCGATCCTCAAACTCGACGAAGACGAGGCGATCCGCGCCCGTGCGGTATCGGCGGCCAAGGCGACCATCGGCCGCGCTGCGCGGTTCATCGGCCAGCAGGCCGTGCAGCTGCACGGCGGCATGGGGATGACCGAAGAGCTGGCGATCGGCCACTACTTCAAGCGGCTCACCGCAATTCAGTACGAATTCGGCACCACCGACCAACACATCGCCCGGTATGCGGAGCTGACGCAGGCGTAGTTCCGCCGGCGAGTCCGGTCAGCGCCTGCTCTCGTCAGCGAGCTGATCCGCGGACTGCTGCGCACCCGGGGCGTCGGGGTCGTCGCCCGCATGCTCCAGTTGCTCTTCCACTTCACGTTGTTCTTCGGTGGACTCCCTGGCGTCCTTCGGCACCGGTGCTGAGTGGTCGTCGGGGTGCTGATCCACGCGAAACCTCCTAGGTGCCGGCACATGCTTGCCGGCAGGATCGCCCGAAACCGACTCGGCGAAACCCGCAGGAAGTAGCGACGGGCGCCACATTTACGGTCGAACCATGAACTTCGACGAGTACCGCAGCTATGACGCCACCGGCCTGGCGAAGCTCGTCGCCGACAAACAGGTGACCGCTTCCGAGCTGTTGACCCTGGCCAGGGAGCGCGCCGCCGCGGTCAACCCGCGGATCAACGCGATCGTGCGGGATGTGCCGGCGCAACCCGTCGACGATGCCGGGGGCGCGTTCGCCGGCGTCCCGTTCCTGATCAAGGACATCGCGCAGGACTACGCCGGGTTGCCGACGTCCCAGGGATCCCGCGCCTGGATGTCGACGCCGGCGGCCGAACACGCAACCGTCGTCCAGCGCTGGATCGACGCGGGGTTGGTCATCTTCGGCAAGACCAACCTGCCGGAGTTCGGCGCGAAGGCGATCACCGAATCGCAGGCGTGGGGGCCGGCGCGAAACCCGTGGAACCTGCATCACACGCCGGGCGGTTCCTCGGGCGGGTCGGCCGCCGCGGTCGCAGCGGGCATCGTGCCCTGCGCAGGCGCCAACGACGGCGGCGGGTCGACGCGAATCCCGGCCGCCTGCTGTGGCTTGGTGGGCCTGAAACCGGGCCGCGGGTTGACGCCGATGGGCCCGGCGACGGGTGAGGCCCAGCACGGCGCCGCCGTGCAAGGCGTCGTGTCCCGGACGGTGCGCGACACCGCGGCCATGCTGGACGTCATCTGCGGGGGCGAATCGTCGGGTCCGTATCTGCCCGCGGTACCCGATTCGCCGTACTTGTCTGCCGTGGGACAGGACCCCGGCGCACTACGGATCGGGGTGCGGGTGCCGTCGGCGATCAATCCCGAACCGCACCGGGAAGCCTTCGCGGCGGTGGAGGCCACCGTGCGTAGCCTCACCGACCTCGGACACCATGTCGACGAACTGTCCGCAGCGCCGTACGACGACGCCGCCCTGGCCCGCGACTTCCTGCTGGCCTGGTTCGTCCACCTGGCCTGGGACGTCGACCAGGCCAAGCGCCACACCGGTGCCGGCGATGCCTCGTTCGAGCGCGACACCCTGATCATGGCCGCGCTCGGCCGGGCCACCAAAAGCGTCGATTACGTCGACGCGATCGAACGCCGCCACCAGCACACCCGCCGGCTGAGCACCTACTTCGAGTCGTACGACCTGTTGCTGACGCCCACGCTGGCGACCCCACCCCCGACGATCGGGGAGTTCGACCTGCCCGTCGCGTTGCAGCACGCCGCCGACGGCCTGATCAAGACCCGTGTCGCACGTCTGCTTCGATACACCAACATCGTCGACGACATGGTGGACAAGAATCTCGGCTGGGTCCCCTACACCCAGCTGGCGAATCTCACTGGCCGACCGGCTATTTCGCTGCCGCTGCACTGGACTTCCGGCGGCCTGCCGCTGGGGGTGCAGTTCGTGGCGCCGCTGGGCGGGGAGTCGCTGCTGATCAGGCTGGCCGCCCAGCTGGAGCAGGCGAACCCGTGGTGTGATCGCATCGCCCCGCTGTAAGGACACCTTTTTGTGGCCGACGCGATACTCGCCGCGGGGTTTCAGGCTCGCGACCGAGCGGGTATGTCCCCCTTATGAACTCATTGGTAGCGGCGGATCCCCGCCAGGTCATTGAAATGAGTTCTGCCGGTGCCGCCGATGCGACCACCGCAGGCAGGCTGCGCCGCGATTTGCAGAGATGGTTGCAGGACCTGGTTGACGAACCGGCAGAAGTCGACGACATCGTGCTGAGCGTGAACGAAGCCCTGGCCAACTGCGTCGAGCACGCCTACCGCGCCCATGATGCGGTGGGTCCGATGAAACTGCAGGTCAGTTACGACCGAGCCGCACGCTCCCTGCGCATTTGCGTCAGCGACCACGGCACGTGGCGCAAGCCCACGCTGCGGCCACGCAACGACGCTCGGGCGTCGCGCGGCATCATCTTGATGCACGCCCTGACCGAGCAGTGCACCATCAAGATTCGTCCCGAAGGCACCACGGTGTGCCTGGATTACCTCGCCCGTCCGCACCACGACGCGTAGTCCCTACCGCCGCAGCGTCCGATTCGTACTCACCCGATCGCCGCGGGAATCGCGGTAATCTTTTCGGCGGCGTCAGTTGGGGGCCGCGGATCAACTTCGATTTCGGTGGAAGCGATTAAGGGTTCAACGGGGACTGCGACGTCCAGCAGATGGCGTCGCGGCGATCAGTTCGACTGGTTATCCGGCTACTTGGCGGTGCGCGGACTCAGTGGTGCGACCCGCGCCCTGATGGCGTTCATCGCGTCGTCGATGGTGCTGTGCCTGTTCGCCCTGTTATGGGGCCCGGACGGTCCGCGCGGAGCCGGGCCGGTCGCCATGACCTGGATCGCGGTGATCGGTGGGGTGGCCGGGGCACTGTTGTGGATCTGGCGTTGGCCGACCCGGATCCTGTCGATCGCGTTTGCGGTGACCTGCAATACCGCGGTCGCGCTGGCATGCCTCGCCCACCCCAATCCGCTGCCGGCGCTGATCGGCTGCATTGCCTTCGCCACGTTCGGTGCCTACATCGCGTTCTTCCACACCACGGCGTTCGTGTTGTACAACTTCGTGGTCGCGGCGGGGGTGGGGGTATACGAAGCGGCGCGGCTGGCCGGGTCGGGGCATCCTTCTCTGGCCGGGGTCGATCTGTGGCTGGTGCTGGAGGTCAATATCGCGTTGCCGCTGGCCATCGGCATCCTGGTGCGCGCTCTGGCGGGTGACTTGCTGCGCGCCGACCGTGACCCGCTGACCGGCCTGCTCAACCGCCGTGCGTTCCAGCACAACGCCCTGGGCATGATGTTGGCCCGTCGGGGCATCGATGAACATCTGGTGGTGCTGCTGATCGACCTCGATAACTTCAAGAGCCTCAACGACCGGCGCGGTCACGCCGCCGGTGACAATGCGCTGGTCCAGGTTGCCCAGGTGTTGCTGGCCGCCGCCGAAGACCAGGCGGTGGTGGCGCGCAGCGGCGGCGAGGAATTCCTGGTCGCCGGAACTGCGGCCCAGTGCAACGCCGAGACGCTGGCCGCCCAGCTGTGCAAGGCCATCGGTGGATCGACGGCCGGGGTCACCGCCAGCATCGGCACGGCGTGTGCCCTGTTGGACCACACCGCTCCGGGCGACCACCAAGCGCTGCTCGAGCGGCTGATCTCTGCCTCGGACGCCGCGATGTATCAGGCCAAGCGCCTCGGCGGCAACCGGTGTCATCATCATCAGCTGTGTTGATCGGCCCAGCCGCAGGATGTGCGACGATCGACGGCATGGCTGACACCGTCGTCGAAATGATGAACGCCGGAATGGAATCGACCATCCCGATCGCCGCCCGGATGGGGGTGCGCGTGCTGGAGGCCCGGCGCGGCTTTGCCGCGGCCGCGGTGCCGGCCGAGGGCAACGGAAACCATTTCGGTGTCGTCTACGCCGGTGTCCAGTTCACTGTCGCCGAAATCCTGGGCGGCATCATCGCGTTGGCGACGTTCGATGCCGGCAGGTTCTACCCGCTGGTGAAAAACGTCGACATCGCTTTCGTCGGTCGGGCTACCAGCGAGCTCCGCGCCGAGGCAACCATGGACGATGAGACCATCGCGCGGGTGGAAGCCGAGGCTGCCGCGCAGGGCAAGGCCGACTACACGCTGGAAGCGGTCGTCACCGACGCCGCCGGCACGGTGGTTGCCACCACCCGCGGGTTGTATCAGTTGCGCGCACACCGCTGATCGGTGACAGTGCGCAAGTTGGGCGAGGTCCTGCAGATCGGCGGACTGGAGCCGACCTTCCAGGACGAGTTGGATTGCCGTTACCAGCTGTCCAGGTTGCCGGCGGGACCGCACCGCGCCACATACCTGGCCGAGCACGGCCCCGAGTTCCGCGTCGTGGTGACCTCCGGGCCCCCGGGCGTGGACGCAGACACCATGGCGGCGTTGCCTCGCCTGCAGGCCATCGTGAACAACGGCGCAGGGGTGGACTCCATCGATCTGGACGCGGCGCAGCGGCTGGGTGTCGGCGTCAGCAACACCCCTGATGTGCTGTCCGATACGGTCGCCGATACGGCGGTGGGACTGATTTTGATGTCACTGCGCCGGTTCGGCGCCGCCGACCGGTTCGTGCGGGCGGGCCGGTGGGCCGACGGACGTCAGTTCCCCTATGCCAGGGATGTCACCGGGCTGCAGGTCGGCATCCTGGGGCTGGGCCGCATCGGTGCGGCCATCGCGGCCCGGTTGCGCGGATTCGACTGCGTGATCGCCTATCACAACCGGCACCGGATCGAGGGGTCGCCGTATCGATATGCCGAGTCGCCGGTGGAACTGGCCCGGTCGGTCGATGTCCTGGTCGTTGCCACGACAGGTGGCCGCAATACGCGAAAGCTGGTGGACCGCAACGTCCTCGAGGCGCTCGGTCCCGAGGGGTACCTGGTCAACATCGCCCGGGGCAGCGTGGTCGACCAGGATGCGTTGGTGGAGCTGATCACCGTCGGCGGTGTGGCCGGAGCCGGGTTGGATGTTTTCACCGACGAGCCCACCGTGCCCGCCGCGTTGCTCGACCTGGACAACGTGGTGTTGTTTCCCCACATTGGCAGCGCCACGGCGCGCACCCGCACGGCCATGGCGCTGCTGGCGATCCGTAACCTCGAGAGCTTCCTGGACACCGGCGAACTGGTGACGCCGGTACTGACGCCGCAATTGAGACCGCCCGCCCGCGGCTGACGCGGTGCTTGCCCCGGCGGGTCACGGGGTATCCGCCCCTGCGTTCACCGATCACTGCTTGCCGCCGAAAGGGCCGACGATGTCGACGTTCGCCGGATGTCCGAAACGGATGACGTTCGGGCCCTGCGGGGGCGTGCGGCCGGACGGCCAGTGCGAGATGCGCGCCGGAGCCTGCGCGTTCGACGATGTGGTGCCCTGGGCTGGGCCCTCGCCCAGCGCAGTTGCTGCGCGCGTTCCGCTGGTGCTGACCGATTTCAGCGCTACACCGTTCGATCGCGACGACATCGCCGCCACGGCCGCGATCCTGGGACCCGCCTGTGACGCCGTCCTGGTCGGCGAGCACCAGAACAAACCGGATTTCCCCCCCACGTTGATGGGGGCGATGCTGCTCGACGCCGGCGTCGTGCCGCTGATCACCCTGTCCTGCCGGGATCGCAACCGCGTGGTTCTCGAGCAGGAACTCCGGGGGCTGCGCAGCGTCGGTGTCGACACCGTGCTCTGCGTAACCGGTGACGGACGCGGTTACGACGTGCGCCCGGACGTCACCCAGACCTTCGATCTCG
The DNA here is from genome assembly GCF_059812325.1 of Mycobacterium sp. NGS61. Lineage (NCBI taxonomy): Bacteria > Bacillati > Actinomycetota > Actinomycetes > Mycobacteriales > Mycobacteriaceae > Mycobacterium > Mycobacterium sp. NGS61. Next base: position 115,424 of record NZ_JCALCL010000004.1, on the reverse strand, counting down.
ACGGGCCGCGCCTGGTCGCCCTGGCCGCCTCGGTCGGAATGGTCGCGGCAGTGCCGGAAACGCCGACGGCCCCGCCGGTGGCCGCCCGGCCCCGACGGCTGGTCGAGAAGCAACGTGCCGGAGCCAGCCTGGCGGTGCTCAACCATGTGCCCGCCCCGGACATGATCGCCGAGTTCATGGCGGCGGCGCGGGCAGCGGGGTTGTCGATCCCGGTCATTGCCGCCGTCGCGGTGTTCACCGACAGTGTGTCGGCGGCCGTCCTGGAGGGGTTGCCCGGCCTCGAACTCGACCCGGTTGTGGCCAGACAGGTGCTGGACGCGCCGGACCCGGTGGCCGCGGGCATTTCCGCGGCGGTCGACGAAGCGCACGCGCTGCTGGCTATCGAGGGTGTCGAGGGCGTGAACGTGTCGGGGCTGGCGTCATCGTCCGGGGCCCGCGTCGGTGCGCAGATCAAGGCCGAAGTTGGACGGCGGATTCGGGAGGGTGTCCGGTGACCGAGGCGATGGAGGCCGAATTCGACACGATCGCGGAGTGGACGGCACAAGTGGCCCTCGACTTGGGACCGGACCACTACGTGCCGGCGGGATGTCGGGGTAGTGGCAGTCCGGCGGCCCTGGACTGGCTGATCGAGCAGATGGGGCTGACCTCGGGTACTCGGTTGCTGGACTCGGGAGCCGGCGTCGGAGGCCCCGCCGCCTATGCGGCACAAGCACGCTCGGTGCAGCCCGTTCTGGTCGAGCCGGAGGCGGGCGCGTGCCGCGCGGCGAAGCTGTTGTTCAGCCACCCGGTGCTGTGTGCCGCCGGCGACAAGTTGCCGATAGTGGACGCCAGTTTCGACGCCGCCTGGTCGCTGGGGGTGTTGTGCACCATGTCCGATCAGCTGGGGTTGCTCACCGAACTGCGTCGCATCGTCCGGCCACCCGGCCGCGTCGGGTTGCTCGTCTTCCTCGCTCACGACACGCTGCCGCCGGATTACCTTGCCGGCAACCATTTTCCGACTGTCGACGAGCTCGACGACCTGGTGCACCGGTCCGCGCTACGCGTGCAGCAACGGCTGGGGACCGCAGAGTTGCCGCCGATCCCGGAGACGTGGAACGAGCAGGTGGACATCGTCACCGACACGCTCGCCGAACGCTACGGCCACACCGAGGCCTGGGAACTGGCCGAACGCCAGAGTTCCAGAATTGGCCGGCTGCTCGGCGACGGGACCCTGACCGGCGAGTTGCTGGTGTTACGTCACGCCTGAGTGCGGCCCGCGCCGAACAGGGCCGTCGTTTCGGCGACCCGTCCGTCGTCACGCAACTGCTCCAAGGTCTGCGGCAGCGGTAGCCGCCAGTTCGGATACTCATCGACAGTGCCCGGCAGGTTGGGCTGGCGGGTCTCGCCCAGGACGTCGTAGGGCGAGATCAACTTCAACCGGCTCGGGGTCGAGGCCAGGAAGCGGTGCATCGCCACGATGATCGCGTTCTCGTCCGGCTCGGTCGCGTCGTCGAGCAGCCCTTCGGAACGCAGCAGCGCCAACCATTCGGCGCGTTCCTTCGCGGCGTTGGCCTGCTCGGCGGGGACGTCGTCGAGCAGACCCAGATCAGCGCGCGCCCGCACATGCTCGGCGCTGAGGAAACCGGCCGCTGTCGGCAGGTCGTGCGTGGAGATGGTGGCGGCCGCCCGCGTCGGCCAGCGCGCCGCCGGCAGCAACGGCTCGTCCGGCGCGGACTGGTCACGGGTGAACCAGGACACCGCACAGCCCAACATCCCGTTGGCGGCCAGCGCTTCGGTGACCTCGGGTTCGACGGTGCCCAGGTCCTCGCCCACCACGGTGGCCCCGGCGCGGTGCGCTTCCAGAGCCAGCACGGCCAGCATCACGTCGGCGTCGTAATGCACGTAGGTGCCGCGGTCGGGGCTGTCGCCGGGCGGGATCCACCACAGTCGCCACAGCCCGGCCACGTGGTCGATCCGCAGCCCGTCAGCATGGGCGAGCACAGCGCGCACCATCTCCCGCATCGGTTGGTAACCGGTAGCGGCCAGCCGGTCGGGTCGCCACGGGGGCAACCCCCAGTCCTGGCCGCGGGGGGTGAAATTGTCCGGTGGCGCGCCGACGCTCACCCCGGTGGCCAGGACATTGGCCAGCGCCCACGCATCGGCGCCTTCGGGGTCGACGCCCACCGCGAGGTCGTGCAGCACACCCAGCGCCATGCCCGCCTCGCGGGCCGACTGCCGCACCGCGGTCAGTTGCTCCGCACATCGCTGCTGCACCCAGGTGTGAAAGGCGACCCGCGGCGCCAGCTCCCGGCGCGTCGCGCTGACCGCCTGGCTTCGAACGTCCCGCAGCGGCGCGGGCCACCGGCTCCACCGGCCGCCGTGCCGTTCGGCCAACGCACAGTAGGTGGCCCAGTCGATCAGGCCCGGCGGTGTGTCCTGGCGCGGAGCCGGCCGTCCTTCGGAACGCCACAACAACTCCAGCGCAGCCCGTTTGGCCGCCCACACCAGATCGTGGTCGATCCGCGGGATGCTCGCCGACACCCGCAGCGCGTCCACCTCCGCACGGGTGTCCGGGTCAGCGCGTCGGTACGCGCCGAGATCCTCGATGCACAGCGCCAGCGGGTTGGCGAACCGGCGGCTCGACGGGGTGTACGGGGAGGGCTGCACCGGGTGTGTCGGGCCCGGCGCGTGCAGCGGGTTGAGCAGCACGGCGCCGGCACCGTGTTCGGTGGCGGTCCACCGGAGGAACTCCCGCAGGTCCGCGAGATCTCCGATGCCCCACGAGCGAGCCGAGCGCAGCCCGTAGAGCTGCAGCATCCATCCCCAGGTGGCCGGGGCCGCGGGCACCTCGGGAGGTGCTGCCACCAGGGTCACCTGCTGGCCGTCCCGGGTGCGCAGCCGATACCAGCCCGGCTGCAGCTCGGCGGGCAGTTCGTCGCGCACCGCGGTCTGCGCACCGTCTTCGGCTTCCAGCAATACCGCGCCGGGCAGCGGATGCGACCGGCCGGTGAGACGCACCGCGATGGTGGGCGCCGGCGCGCCCCGCTCGTCGAGTGCGGCGAGCCTGGCCAATTCGCGCCGCCGGTCGGCTGCGGTTCCGGCCTCGATGTCCAGCAGCCCCAACACCCGGATGACGACGTCGGCGTCGACGTCGACGGGTTCGCGGCGCTCGTTGCGGTAACTGGTGGCCACGCCGTGCGCGTCCGCCACGCGGCGCAGGTCGTCGGGAACAGGCTCGGGACGTCCACTCATGCGTCGTGGCCGGCGCTCGCCCGCGCGGATGCGTTCACGGCGCTGGTATACCCGGGCGCCGTCTTCTCACACCGACGGGGGCCGAACTGTATTGCGCGCGAGGCAGATCCGGCGGTTACTGCTCGTCGGAGAAATCGGCGGTGAGCCAGCGGTCAGGCCGGATGGTGAACAGCACGGTCTCTTCACCTTCCAGGGAACGAGCGAAGGCACGCCCACCTTCCTCGCCCAGGTAGCGGACAGCGATCTCCAGCTGCGCCGCTGCCGGGGCGGGCGAGGTGGTGTCCACGACGGTGCCTTCCACCACCACGTACTGGTACGGCGGCTCCTCGCGCTGCACCACCAGCGTCACCGCACCGGTTCGCTCGATCAATCTGGCTTTGCGAGTCGTGGGGCCGGTGGTGATCCGGATGTCTCCTCCGGGGGTGTAGTCATACCAGATCGGGGCGCTGGCGGGCGGGCGGCCGTCGGCGGCGTCGACGGACAGCACAGCGACATGCTTGTCGGCGAGGAATTGCTGACGCTCGGTCTCGGAGAACTTCTTCATGCGGGTTCAAACGCGGCCTCCCGCCCGGCCTATTCCGGCGCTCGGCGTGCTGGCCGCGCTGCTCAAAGGCGTCCGAGCAGCTCGGCTTTCTTCGCCGCGAACTCCTCGTCGGACAGGATCCCGCGCTGATGCAGCCCGGCCAGCGACTCGATGGCGGCGACAATGCTCGCGGAATCGTCGGAACCCCCGGGCGCGGCGTGCGCCGGTGATGGTGGCGCCGCCGGGGGTTGGGACTGCGGGGCGGGGGCAGCGGCGGGGGTTTCTGCCACCTGCTGCGCACCGAGCTCACGCAGACTCGACACGTCGAAGGTGCCGAACTGGCTGGTGAAGTTCACCGAACCGTATCCACCGCCCTGCTGTTGTTGCACCCCGTTGATCTGGTGCTCACCGGTGTCGAAAACCTTTGTCACACCGTTGATCTGCATCGCCAGCCGGCGGGTGTTGGGAAAGACGGCGTAGCGCGCGTCGTTCTGCCCGCCGGTCGAACTCGGTACCCCCAGGTCCGCGGGCCACCAATTGGACGAGGTGAAGCCGGTCTGGAACCCGGCGCCCTGGGATTGCGACTGGGATTGCGAACCCGACCCGCGGAACACGGTGGTCGTGGTGATCAGCTGGGACAATTCGTTGCACAGCGCGTCGACCCGGGCTTTGAGCGCGTCGTCGAACATGTTGCCCACCATCGTCATCCCACCCCGCATCCATTGGCCGGAGCCGCCGAGTTCGGGGATGGAGAACTGGGCCATCGTGCCACCCCCGGTGTGGATGGCGAACAGCATGGCCAGCACCGCTTCGCGGGAAAGGCCGTGACGCTGGGCGATCTCGGTGATCGCGTGCTCCGCTTCGGGGGTCACCGCTGCCTGCATGTTTTCGCGTCTTTCGTCGTCGGTACGGAATTGAGCGTCGGGACACACGCGTGTCGCGATATCTGGTTACCCAACTGGCGTCGGGATGATGTTTCAGACCGCCGACTTCTCCAACACATGGACGCCGCACGCGGAGCCCAGGCCGATCACGTGGGCGAGCCCCACCTTGGCGTTGTCGATCTGACGGTCGCCGGCCTCGCCGCGCAGGTGGTGGCAGACCTCCCAGATGTTGGCGATGCCGGTCGCGGCGATGGGGTGGCCCTTGGACTGCAGTCCGCCCGACACATTGACCGGCGTCGCGCCGTCACGCCAGGTGGCGCCGCTGTTGAAGAAGTCGGCGGCGCCGCCCTCTTCGCACAACATCAGATTGTCGTAGTGCACCAGCTCGGCGGTGGCGAAGCAGTCGTGCAACTCGACCAGGTCCAGATCGGCCGGGCCGATGCCCGCCTCGTCGTAGGCGGTGGCCGCGGCGTTGCGGGTCAGCGTGTTGACGTTCGGGAGCACCTGGCACCCCTCTTCGAACGGGTCGGTGGTCAGCACCGATGCCGACACCTTCACCGCCCGGCGGCGCTGTTCCAGGGACAGTGTTTTCAGTGTCGTGCCGTTGCACACGATGGCGGCCGCGGCGCCGTCGCAGTTTGCCGAGCACATCGCCCGCGTATTCGGATAGGCGATCATCACGTCGTTCATGATCTGCTCGAGGGTGAACCGTTTCTGGTAGGCGGCCAGTGGGTTCAGCGTCGAGTGCGCGTGGTTCTTCTCGCTGATCTTGGCGAACAATTCAAAGCTGGTGCCGCCGTACTTGTGGCCGTATTCGGTGCCGATCTGGGCGAAGACACCGGGCATAGCCTCGGTGCCGATCCGTCCGTCGACCGGCGCGACCGCACCGTAACGCCCCTTGGGCGCCCACACGTCGGCGTCGGACTTCTTCGTGCCGCCCCCGCCGAGCAGCCCCGCGCCGGACAGTTTCTCCACGCCGACGGCCATGCCGTAGGTGACCTCGCCGGCTTTGACAGCCATGATCGCGGTGCGCAGCGCGGTGGCGCCGGTCGCGCACGCATTGGCCACGTTGTACACCGGGATGCCGGTCTGGCCGATCTGTTTCTGCAACTGCTGACCGATCCCGGCGTTGGCCGCCATCAGGTTGCCCGCGGCGATGACACCGATGTCGGCCATGGTCAGCCCGGCGTCGGCGAGCGCTCCGGTGGCCGCTTCGGCGGCCAGGTCGACGGTGTCCAGATCCGGGTGCTTGCCGAACTTGGTCATCGTGATCCCGAGGATCCAGATGTCGTCGCTGGCGGCCATCGTCGCTGCTCCTTCTTCGGTGATCAGGTCAGGCGGCCGGCTCGAACCCGAAGCCGATCGCCTCGGTGCCTTCCGAGTCGGTACCCAGCGGGTAGGTGGTCAGCCGCACCTTCATCCCGTCGCGCACGTGCTCGGGATCAGGTTCGACATTGATGAGATTGGCCCGGACCTGAGTGCCGTCGCAGTCGACGACCGCGGCGACGAACGGGGTGGGTATCCCGGGTGCGGCGAACGTGACGATGGTGAAGGTGCGCACGGTGCCTTCGGTCGCCACCGGGACGGTGGTGAAGTCCGTCCGGAAACAACCCGCGCACGCGTTGCGCCGGTCGAAGAAGCGGGCGCCGCAGTTGGCGCATTCCCGCGCGACGAGGTGGGGTTCGCCGTCGTCGAGCACCAGATAGTCGACGATGGGGATCTGTCCAGCCTTCGAATCGGCCATGCAACCTCCGTCGTGTCCCTGGCAAAGCCTGCATGCAGCCTACGGATCTCCGGTGCCGGGAACGACAACCGGTCCCGACGGCGGTGGTAGGAAAATCCATACCCGTTGGGGTGCAATCGAAATGCGTGTCGGGCACACCAGATTGGACAAATCAGACAGATCGTCTAGTCGTGATGTAGGATTTGGTGCGCATCGCGTGGTAGATATCGACGCGTATCGAGGCGCGAGGGGCTGAGTCTGGTGAACGAGCTGGGCCTGGACGACGTGGTGGCGCGCGCCGGAGTCTTCCACGGTGTCGCCCGCGGATTGCTTGCCGAAGTCACCAAATCGCTGCGGTGGGTGACGTTCGCGCGCAGGCAGACGATCTTCGTCGAGGGACAGGCAGGTGACTGCCTGTACATCATCGCCGAAGGCAAGGTGAAGATCGGCTGTAGGGGCCGCGACGGCCGCGAGACGCTGATCACCCTGCTGGGCCCGTCCGACATGCTTGGCGAACTCTCGGTTTTCGATCCGGCGCCGCGCTCATCCACCGCGGTGGCCCTCACCCGGGTCCGGGCAGCGGTCATGGACGGCGACATCCTGCGGGCCTGGGTCGACGAGCGCCCGGAGGTCGCCGACCAACTGCTGCGGTTGTTGGCGCGCCGGATTCGTCGTACCAACGACATCGTCTCGGAACTGGTCTTCAACGACGTCCCCGGCCGGGTCGCCCAGCAGTTGGTCTTGCTGACAAAGCGATTCGGTGTCCGCGCGGGTACGGCGTGGCGGGTCGATCACGGCCTGTCCCAGGAGGAGATCGCCCAGCTCGCCGGGACGTCCCGCGAGACGGCCAACAAGGTCCTATTGGAATTCGCCGATTACGGGTGGGTCTCCATCGAGAGCAAGAGCCTGCTGATCCATGATTTCGAGCAGCTGGCGGGTCGGGCGACCCGGTCGGTGACACCGATGCGCTGGGCCTGATCGTGCACCATGGGTGTCATGGCGACCGTGCTGTGGGATCAACACACATGTCTGCCCCTGCTACTCACCGCCGACATTGAGCCGCTGACCCGCTATCGGCGGGAGAGCGGGGCCCTTTTGTCGGTCAATGTGGGCTATTCACCGCAGTCCTTCGCCGACACCATGGCGCTGCTGAAGCACTTTCGAGCCGCGGTCCGGGACCACCCGGAGCTGCAATTGGCCACGGGCACTGACGATGTCGCCGCGATCACCGGGTCCGGCCAGATTGCCGTGGTGTTCGACCTGGAAGACTCCGCGCCGTTGGACGACGACTTGAGCAACCTGGCCACCCTCGCCGAACTGGGGCTCCGCACGCTGTTGCCGACCTACAACCACGCCAACCGGGCAGGCAGCGGATGTCTGGACGCCGACGACACCGGCCTGACCCGGTGGGGCGCCGACATCGTCGCCGAAATGAACCGCGTCGGCATCGTGGCCGACGGATCACACTGCAGCAGCCGTACCGGTCTGGACATGTGCGAGGTTTCCACCCGGCCGGTGGTGTACAGCCATTCGTGCCTGCGCGCGGTGTGGGACCATCCCCGCAACATCACCGATGAACAGGCCCGTGCCTGCGCCGTCACCGGAGGTGTCGTCGGCATCACCGGCGTGGGAATTTTCCTGGGGCCCAACACTCCAACGCTGGAAGCCATGACCCGCCATCTCGAATACGCCGTCGATCTGATCGGCGTCGATCACGTCGGTGTCAGCAGCGACTTCTCGTTCGACCACGACGACTTCGTCGACGAAATACGGCGCAATCCAGCCCTTTTCGACGACAGCTACACCCGCTGGGGACCGATCCAGTGGATGCCGCCGGAAACCCTGCTCACCCTCGGTCAGCATCTGAGCGATCGCGGCTGGCCCGACGCCGACATCGCTGCCGTGCTGGGCGGCAACTTCTACCGGGTCGCCGAACAGACCTGGACCGGGGAGTGAACGTGCCGAGTGGTTTCGACGTTCGCGGGCGGGCACTGCGTGCCGGTGAACTCGCCCCGTGGCTGGCTGAGCACAGCCTGGGCAATCGGTTCGGCCTGGCCGTCGTCGGCGCAAACGGTGCTGCCGGCCCCGCGACCGCCCTGGCGGTGGTGGCGGCCGACGGCGACGGCCGGCATATCGACATTGCCGCGCTGAACCCGGACGACGAGGCGGCGCTGGCGTCGTGGCTGGCCGACCCGGGCCCACCCAAGGCGGTGCACGACATGAAGTCGACGTTGCATGCGCTGGCCGGTTGCGGCTGGACACTGCGCGGGGTGACCTCGGATACATTGTTGGCGGCTCATCTAGCGCGTCCCGAGCAGCGGCGGTTGGATCTCAACGACTTGCTGGTGTGCCATATGCGGTGCGCACTGCCGGCGGAAGCTATTGACTGGCAATTACTTTCAGCTGCCGAGGACCAGTCCGCGATCCAGGCGCTGATGCTGCGGACCTGCGCGGTCCTCGACCTCGCCGACGTGCTGGACGAGGAACTGGCCCGTATCGACGCGTCGTCACTACTGGGCCGGGTGGAGCTACCGGTGGCCCGGGTGCTGGCACGGCTGGAGTCGACGGGCATCGCGCTGGACCACGCCCTGCTCGCCGGTACCGACCTGCTGAAATCGCATGCGCCGGACGGACGCACCCACGCCACCCTGCAGCAGACCGGCACCGTCACCGGCCGGCTGTCGTCGTCGAAACCGAATCTGCACGACGATGCGATCGGTGCGCAGTTGCGCGCTGCGGTGGTGGCGGCTGACGGCTACCAGGTGATGACCGCGAGCTACAGTCAGCTCGAGACGCGGCTGTCGGCGTACCTCAGCGGCGGAGGTGGCGAACGCGAACTCGTCGCAGACGCCCGGCGCGTGGGATATGCGTCCACCCTGCTGGGACGCCGGCGCTACCTGCCCGACCTGGACAGCGGAAACAACCGGCTGCGCCGCGCGGCGGAGCGGGACGCGGTCGCCATGGCTGTGGAGGGCAGCGCGGCCGAGATCCTCAAGCTGGCGATGATCGGCATTGACCAGGTGCTCACTGCTGCCCGGCTGACGTCGCGAATGGTGTTGCAGATCGGCGACGATCTGCTCTTCGAGGTGGCCGACGGCGAACGCGACACGCTGGCCGGATACGTCCGTGAACAGATGCTGGGCGCCTACGAGTTGCCGGAGCCGCTGGACGTGCACGTGCACATCCGGTGAACGGCCCCGAACGGGCTAGGAGCGCGGCAGCGCGCTACCTTTGCGCCACTCCTCCCAGCTGAGCGTCCAATCGCCGTTCTGCTCGATCTTCAGCGCCGCACCGCCGGTGTTGTGCACCTCGACGACGTCACCCGGCACGGAGAAGTCGTAAAACCATTTGGCGTTCTCGCCGTTGAGATTCAAGCAGCCGTGCGAGGTATCGGTATGGCCCTGGGCCCATACCGTCGAATCGAGCTGATGCAGATAAATGCCGTCGATGCTGATTCGGGTGGCGTAGTTGATGATCTCGCGGTAACCGAGCCGGGAATTCTTCGGCAACCCGAAGGTCGACGAATCCATCACCACCGGGTTTCCCCGGTCGAGCACGGTGTAGACACCCGGCGGTGTCCAGAAGGTCAAGGTCCGTCCGCCGACGGTCTCGGTGCCGCCCATACCCATGGAGGTGGGCATGGTCCGGACCAGTTTCCCGTTGTCGAAGACGCTGATGAGCTTGGTCGCGTCGTCGGCGATGGAGACGTGCGCATCGCCGATGCGAAAGGACACTCGGCTGTCCTCTTGCCCGAACATGCCGCCGCCCAGCGCAATACCGTAAATCCTGGCTTCGGCGGTCACGGTGGTGCCCGGCGCGTAGTAATGCTCCGGGCGCCAGTGCGCGTTGTGGGCGTCGACCCAATACCAGGATCCCGGCACGGCGGGATCGGTGGTGACAACCAGTTGGCGTTCGGCGGCGGCCCGATCGGTGATCTGCTCGTCGAAGTGCGCGACGACCACCGTTCCGACTCCATAGGTGCCGCCTTCGCGCAACGCCGCCTCCGACGTCATGGTGAACGACACCTTGGTCTGGTTGGACGGGCGCACCGTGGCGAACGACGAAACCTGCTTACTCTCAACCCCATTGGTTCCGCGGCTGGTGACGTCGAGGGTGTAGGTGTGGGCGTAGCCCAGCGGACCGGTCGGTTTCCACACCGTGCTGTCCGGTGTCAGGACGCCGTCGATCGGTTTGCCGGCGTCGTTGACCATACGCACCTCGACCAGGGTCCCGGTGTCAGCTTTGACCTGCACCGGGGCCGTCGGCTGGACATCACGTGCGTCCGGACTCGGCGTGACTGTCACCCGCGCCGGACCGGTCGCAGTGGATGCGCCGCCGGGCGAGTGGCACGCCGCGGCGCCGAGCAGCCCGAGGACGACGAGCACGGCCAGCACGATGTGGCGCCGTCGGTGGGCGAGATTGTTGGCTTTCATCACCGAACTACGTAGCCGCCGACGGTGGCTTCAAACCGTTGGATAGCTCACCCCACCGCGAGAGACTATGACGTCATGGCCGACGACGAGCTCGATGCCCTGTACTGGATTCCGCCGGATCAGTTCACTGCCGAGCGGAGGAAGCTATCCGCGGCGGCCAAACAACGCGGCGATACCGATGCGGCCAAACGGATTTCAGCGGCCCGCAAACCCACCACAGCGGCGTGGATCGTCAATCGATTGGTGCTCGGGCGTCGTCAGGCACGGGCCAGCCTGGCCGAGCTGGGTGAGAGTCTGCGCACTGCGCACGCCGCGCTGGACGGCGTGCAGATCCGGGAGCTTTCGGCCCGCCAACACCACCTGGTCACCGAACTCACCGACGCCGCATTCGATGCCGCCGAGGTGAGAAACCCGTCGGCGGCGGTGCGCGACGACGTTGCGGGCACCCTGCAAGCTGCGATCGCCGACCCCGACGTGCGGGCGCGGCTCGGGCGCCTGGTCAAGGCGGAACGTTGGTCGGGCTTCGGCGACTTCGGCGACAGCGCGGCGGTGTCAGCGGCCACCCAACGGACCGCGCCGGCGGACAAACCGTCCCGGCCGGCCAAGACGTCGCAGCGCGACCAAAAAGTCGAGGCCGCCCGGCGCGAAAAGTTGACGGCAGCGGTAGCCGCCGCGGAACGGACGGCCGCGCAGGCCGACAGCGTGCTTTCCGCCCGGCGTGCCGAACGAGACGCCGCCCGGACCCGTCGGGACCAGGCCGCCGCAGACCTCAGCAAGGCCGAGCGTGCCCTGGCCAGCGCCGGAAGCAGGTACGAAAAGGCGCGCCGGGACGGCCGTGACGCCGCGAACGCGCTGCAGGAAGCCAGGGCCCAGCTGAGGCAGCAGAAGTAAGTGCTGGCGCCGCGGGTTTCCCGGGCGCAGCTTCGGGTAAAACTCCCAGGCTGTTGATCGAAGGAACAACCGTGTGGCACGGCTCGCTGATGCATGGACCGATCCCAGCGGCGGTGCAGGTGGTGACCGTCGCTGCGCTGCTCTATGCCGTCGGGCGCCGGTGGCGCACGCGCTGGTTCGCCCTGACGGTGCTGGTGGGCGTCAGCACCGGGGTGGCGGTGCACTGGTACTACGGCACGCTCGGGCTGGCCAGCGAGCCGGCGCCGTGGCAGCTGTGGTTGTGGGTGTCACTGGCCGGCCTGGCCATCGCCGTCGCTGTGGCCGGCTGGGCGAGCGCCGGGGGGTGGCGGCGCAACGCGTCGGTGTTCGCGGCGTCGTTCTGTCTGCTCAGCATCGGTCTGACGATCAACGGGTGGCTGGGTTACTACCCCACCGTGCATGCCGCATGGAGCCAATTGGCCAACCGGCCATTGCCGAATGAGCTCGATTTGGACACCGCGCGAGCGATGCGGCGCGATCATGTCACCCCACGACACGGTGCGGTGGTGGCGGTGACCACGAGCACGGGCAAGTCGGGTTTCGCTCACCGGCGCGAGTGGGTGTACCTGCCGCCGGCATGGTTCTCGGGCAGGCCCCTGCCCGCCATCATGATGATCGGCGGTGAGTTCAACACGCCGGCGGACTGGGTTCGCGTCGGCAGGGCCACCGCCGCGCTGGACAGTCTCGCGGCAGCACATGGCGGTCAGGCGCCCGTGGCCGTATTCGCCGACGCCACCGGCGGATTCACCGTCGACACCGAATGCGTCAACGGGTCACGCGGCAACTCCGCGGATCACCTGACCGCAGAGGTGGTCCCGGAGATCGGCGACTTGTTCGCCCTCGGTGCCGAGACCAGATGGGGCATCGTCGGATTCTCCTCGGGCGGCACCTGCGCGGTCGGACTCGCGGTGACACACCCGGAGATCTTCAGCGCTTTCGTCGACATCGGCGGCGACAGCGGTCCGAACGCCGGGACCCCTGCGCAGACTATCGACCGGCTTTTCGACGGCGACATCGACGCATACCGGCGGTTCGACCCGGCCACGGCAATGAACCGCCACGGTGGTTATGCCGACCTGTCCGGTCTCTTCGCGGTTCCCGGCTCAACCGATCACCGCAGAGGGGTGGGCCAGGACGCCGCCGAGCACCTGTGCAAAGTCGGTACGGAGCAGGGCATTTCGTGCCAGGTGGTCGCGCTGCCCGGCAGACATGACTGGCCGTCGGCCGCCACTGCCTTCGCGTTGACCCTGCCCTGGCTCGCCGAGCAGTTGGGCACCCCGGACCCGCGGGGGTGACGACCAGCTCACCTCGCGACGGCGTCGACCTCGACCGGCACACCGGTCAACCAGGACATGCCGGCCAGCGCCTCGAGGTCATCGGGGTGGCTCGATGTCAGTTGGTTCACGTTCGCACCGCCGGCCCGGTTGGCCAATTGCCATCTCCCGGTGCCTTTGTGGCCCCACCCGTGGGGCACGGCGATGGTGCCGCGGACCAGGTCGGTGGTCAGGGTCACCGCAATCCTGATCTGCCCGAACGGCGAACGGACCATCACGGTGTCGCCGGCGGCGATGTGGCGTTGCGCGGCGTCGTCGGCGTGCATCACCGCGTGGTGAGAGCGGTTGCCGCGCATCAGCAATGGCGAGTTGTGCAACCACGAATTCTCCGACCGCGGCTCACGCATACCGATCAACCGCAGCGGGTAGTCATCCGGACTGCGGCGCCGGGTCAGCGCACTGATCTCGGCGTAGATGTCATTGTGCTGCAGCCGGATTCGACCGTTGAGGTAGGCCACCACCTCGTTCAGCACGCCGGTGCGCAGATGTGGACTCAGCACTACACCGTGCGGGTGCTTCCCGGCCAACCGGGCGAAAGTCAGCCCGTGGCGCCGCATTCCGAACAGGTCGCCACCCTCGGACAATCGGATCATCAGGTCGACCAGAGGTCGCGGTTGCAGCCGTCTGCCCCTCGAGACCGACACGCGACGCAGACCCGTCAGGGCGACGAAGGCGGGCGTCCGAGCCGTGGTCCGCGCAATCAACTCGGTGATGATGTCCCATTCCGTGCGCGCCTGACCCACCGGCTCCACCACTGCTTCGGTGACCTGACGAAACGGGGTGGCCTGGAACGTCTGGAAGGTGACTGCGAAGTCATCGCGTTCGTACATCGTGGTGACGGGCAGCACGTAGTCGCAGTGGGCGGTCGTCTCGTTGACGTACAGGTCCAGCCCGACCATCAGGTCCAATTGGGAGACGGCCTGTTCCAGTTCGTCGCCGTTGGGGACCGAAAGCACCGGGTTGCCGGCCCCGACGAACAGCGCCTTGATCTGCCGATCGCCGACGGTGGTGATCTCCTTGGCCATCAGCGCCGCGGGTTCGGCACCGATGGCGGCGCCGAAGCCACCGATGCGGGTTCGGTTGCGCCGGTAGGTGCGCCGCAACGACCACCCCATCAACTTCAGTCCCCACTTCTGTCCGGGCATACCCAAGGTGCTGAAGACGCTGCCGCCTGGGCGGTCCAGGTTGCCCGCGATCAGATTGACCGCATCGATCAGATAGGTGGTCAGGGTGCCGTGTCTGCCCACACACGTGCCCAGCCGCCCGTACACCGCGGCGCGCGGGGTGTCAGATAAGGTTCTGGCCAGCGAGCGCACCACTGCCGGCTCGACCCCGGTGTGGCGTTCGGTGCGTTCGGGAGTGAAAGGCGCACACTGCTTTTCCAGCCAGCGCACTCCGTCGGCATGCGCGCCGACATCGTGGGCCAGGCCCTCGGCGAACAGCACCTGCAGCAGCGACAGCAACAGGTAGGCGTCGGCATCCGGCGTGATGCCCAGCCATTCGAACTGCGCGGCGGTTTCAGAGCGGCGCGGGTCGACCACGATCACACGACCACCGCGCTTGACGATGTCGTGCATGCGGTCCTTGATCCGCGGCGCCGTCAGGAAGCTGCCATGGGAGACAACCGGATTGGCGCCCATCATGACGAGCAGGTCGGTGCGCATCAGGTCCGGGATCGGCACCGACATCGGCGATCCGTACAGCAATTGACTGGCGATGAGCCGACTGCTTGTGTCCTGTGAAGACGACGTGAAGAAGTGGCTGTGCCGGCCGATGCCCTTGATGAACGACATCGCCCCGAACAGGTGGGAGTAACTGAACGCCGCCGGGTTGCCCAGGTACCAGCCGAACGCTCCCGAGCCGTGCTTGCGGTGGATCGCGGCAACCCGGACCGCGATGTCGTCGAGCGCCTCGTCCCACGAGACGGGCTCGAAGCCGTCAGCGGTGCGGCGCAAGGGTGTCTGAATGCGGTCGGGGTCGTTGACTACTTCGGTGAACGCGATGCCTTTCTGGCAGGCGAAACCGGCGGACAGCGGATGATCCTTGTCGGGACGCAGCGCGACCAGCTTGCCGTCCTCGACGGTGGCCACCATGCCGCACAACGGCTCACAGATGCGGCAGAAGGTGGGTGTGTGGACGACACGGCCAGCCATCCCAGGAATCGTACTGTATGCCTTACAGTATTTTGGCCGACCGCTACGGGTCGAGCGGGGCGGTAGCCCGCGCGGCGGTATTGATCCCGGTCAGCAGCTCACGTAGCTGATCGAGTTCGGAAAGCTGCACGCCGAGGCGTTCCACTACGGCCGGGGGTACCTGCAACGCCGCCCGGCGCAGGTCGCGACCCTTCGGGGTCAACTCGACATGGGTGGTTCGCTCGTCGGTGGTGCTGCGGGTGCGCGTGATCAGGCCCTGTGCAGCCAGACGTTTGAGCATCGGCGACAGGGTGGCGGAATCCATCTGCAGCAGCGTGGCAATATCTTTGACCGACAGCGGTTTTCGCTCTTTTTTGCTGGTGTCCCACAGCGCCAGCATGACCAGATACTGCGGATGGGTCAGGCCGAGCGGTTCCAGCAAGGGCCGATATACGGCCAGCACGGCGCGGTTGGTGACGGCCAGCGCGAAACACACCTGGCTCTCCAGGGACAGCGGATCGACCTCCGCGACAGTGGCCGGTTCGCGGGCCATCGCGCTGCCTCCTCGGCTCAGAACGGGCTGCTGTTCGCCTGCCACTCGGCCGATTGCGGGCGCGGCCCGTAGCGGCGTGCGTAGTCCTCGTGCAGGCGCGCGTTCTTTTCCCGGTTGAGCACGTCGACGAGATTGGGGTCCAGACCGTGCTGGGCCAACCGGTGCCGGCGCCACACCTTGTTCAGGGCAAACGCCATCACCAGGGTCCAGAGGTAGATCGGCAAGGTCATCTCGGTGTGCACGTACACCGACGCCGGCAACAGCCAGAATGGTGCCAGGACCAGCAGCGGCGGGATCGAGAGCCGGACCATGTGGCGGCGGATCGCGCCCGGGCCCGCGAGGTCATTGGCGACCCACTCCTGCATCGCGGCGGGCAGGCGTCGCCCGTACGAATAGGTGATGTACTGCCACAGGTTCGGGCGAGCGGAGGCCATGTTCGCTCCTGATCGGGATGCATTGATCGGGCACCGCGACCGATGCCGTCTGTGTCCATCGTACTGATTAGTTAGGGCACTAACTATGTTCGCTCGGTCACACCCTCAGTAGACGTCACGCAGGTACCGGTGGTCCTTGGGGAGTCGGTCGACGTACCCGTGTGCCGCGTCGGAGTCCGTCCCGCCGCCTATGGTCAAGCGGTGACTATCACCTACGACGACGCGCTGCGGGATCAGATTAGGGCTCGCCTGGCCGAGTGCGACCGGCGTGCGGTGACCGACCCCACCAAGAGGCACGCGGCGGTGGCGGTCGTTCTCGTCGACTCCGAAGTCGGCGAGGACAGGGTGGATCCGGCGCCGGTGGACGACTGGATCGCCGACCGGCCGATGCCGGGCGACCTGGACGGACATATGGTCGACGTGGCCGGCGGCGCGGCTTTTCTGTTGTGCCGCAGGACCTCTCGGCTGTCCTCCCATGCTGCGCAGTGGGCATTGCCGGGTGGCCGGCTGGATCCGGGTGAGACCGTGATCGACGCGGCGTTGCGGGAACTCGACGAGGAGGTCGGCGTCCGGTTGCCGCCGTCGGCGGTGCTGGGGATGTTGGACGACTACCCGACCCGGTCGGGGTACGTGATCACCCCGGTGGTGATCTGGGGCGGCGGCCGAGGCGATCTGCGTCCGGCCCCCGACGAGGTGGTGGCCGTCTACCGGGTGGGCTTGCACCAATTGCAACGCGACGATTCGCCCCGCTTCATCACCATCCCGGAAAGCCCGCGTCCGGTCGTCCAGATTCCGCTGGGCAACGATCTGATCCACGCTCCCACCGGCGCCGTGCTTTTGCAGCTTCGGTGGTGGTGTCTGGAAGGCCGGCACGATCCGGTGGATGAACTCGAGCAACCGTTGTTCGCCTGGAAATAGCTAATCGCCGCCGCCGCACCCGCCGCCGCACCCGCTCGACCCGCCGCCGCAGCCACCCCCGCCGTCCGTGCCGCCGTGGGATCCCAGTCCAGACGACCAGATGTCGCCGTCGCCGAAGTCGCCGCGGCCCCGGCCACGCCGGCTCTGAAGCCAGCCCGCGATGAACAACCCCATCACGCCCGTCATGATGCTCAGTTCAGTCACGGTCATGCACCCACGTTAATCCCAAGGACTGCGGACGTTCGCGGACGCCGTTTACAGTGATTTCGTGCTACGCCGACGGCTGGATCGACACGACCGCGCCCACCGTGCGGTGGCGGCACTGGAACTGCCCCCGGCCGTGTTCAAGACGTGTCCATGGCAACCGCGAACGCTCGTCGAGACCGGTCTGCGGCAGTGGCTTCGGTGTTGTGCGCCCGCGCTACGGGACAAGCAGGTGATCGGAATGCCGTCGCATGCGGTGGACGAGGCGTGGCACGGTCTGATCTTGTGCACCGCGCGGTATGCCGTCTTCTGCGACGCGGCATACGGTCGGTTCCTGCACCACCACCCGGACGGCGGTGCGCTGCCGGGTAACCGGGCCGCCAGCGAATCGGCCGACGAGCAGCTTCGCAGAACGGTGATCGCCTGGCAGTTGGTCGCTGAACCGGACGAACAGTGCGTGCTCTGGGATCTCGACGAGCAGGTCGGCGTCGAGCGACCCTGGGGTATCGATGCGGCCCGCGTCGCCGAGATCAGGACCGCGCTGGCGCGGTTGTCGTAACCCGGCGCAACGCCGCCGGCCCATTGCTGTAGAAACACGATGTGCACCGCAATTCCCCGGCCGGCGACCCGGCGGATCCGCTGCCGTATTTCGTCCGCGACGAAAACCATTATGTGCCAACGACTATGGCTCGGGGTGGCTGGGGGCCATCGCTCAGTGGCCACGTCGTCGGCGGCCTGCTGGGCTGGGCGGCCGAGCGCGCGAGCGGCGATCCGCAGTTCCAGCCCGCCCGCCTGACAGTCGACCTGCCCCGGCCGACGGCGCCGAAGCCGCTCGAGGTGCGCACCCGCATCCAGCAGGACCGGCGGCGGCTGCGACTTGTCGAGACCGCACTCGTCCAGGACGGCCATGTGGTCGCACACGCGAGCGCCCTGTTCGTGCGGCGGGGGGACCAGCCCGACGGACAGGTGTGGTCACCCCCGGTGCAGTTGCCGCCCCTGCCGGTCGATCAGGAAGGTGTCGAGTCGCTTTTCATCAGGACCTACGGGTGGGGCGGTGAACTGCAGAATCCCGATCCCGACTGGGCAGACCGGCAGGGGCCGAAGTACACCTGGTTGCAGGAGACCCGTCCGCTGATCGGCGGGGAGGAGCTGACGCCCTTCACCCGCGCCGCGATGGCCGGTGACATCACCGCGTCGATCGCGAACTGGGGCAGCAAGGGTTTGCAGTTCATCAACGTCGACTACACGCTCACGCTGAGCCGGCTGCCCGACGGTCCCCAGCTCGGCCTGGCCGCCATGACGCATTACAGCGACGACGGCGTGGCGACCGGATCGGCCGTCCTCGTCGATCACCGGGGGCCGATCGGCAACGGTGTCTCGGTTGCGGTGGCGCAGTCCGGCTTCCGCCCGACCAATCAACAACCGGGTCAATGATCCGGGGTGGCCGCGCGGTGCCCGCGTAGCACCAGGAACGCGGTGAGCAGCTGCCACAGCAGGATCGTGTACACGCTGCCGCGCTCCCATATCCCCTTCGGGCCCAGGTCGACGCCGAACGTCCCGGCAGCAAACCCGCCGAAGCTTACAAATCCCACTGCCGCAATTGCTTTGGCGGTCTGGCGGTACCACGCGGACGAGCTGACCACCGCCCGACCGACCAGCACGGCGGCATTGCCGCCCAGGATGGCCAGCACGGCGCCGACGACGTGCAGCCCACCCCGGTGCACGGTGCCGACCAGGCAGTTGCCGAGTGCGTTCGCGACGGCCAGGCCGAGGAACAGCCGGTGCCTACCGCTGCGCGCAGATCCGGTGATGAGTAGGGCGCCGAACAGGAAGGAAGTGCCCTGCATGCAGAAGGCCAGCTGCATCAGCCGCGTTCGCGGGCCGGTCAGTCCGAGGTCGCTGATGTAGTTGTTCGCATAGCTGTAATCGCGGAAGGCTGCCGCCGCGACCGCTTCGAGGAGCAGGTACCCAACCGGGCCCACGATCCAGAGGACGGCTCCACACCTCGCGATCAAACCCGGGCTACCGATTCGCGGGACGTGTCACGCCGCAACCGGCAGGTGAATATTCCTGGCGCCGACCACATTTCGCAGCCCAGAACAGTTCACACAGCCGATGCAACCGACGCAATCGGTGCATCGGACACACGCGATGCAACCGACGCACCGGGCGCAGGCGATACATGCCAGGCATGCCACGCATTCCCGAACGCCGATACAGATCACCGTGAGCAGGCTGGTGATCACCCCGACTCCGCCGGCCGTTCCGGCCGATCCGGCGACCGCGATGCCGCCCGCCGTCGCGACCGACCCGGCGACTGCGACGCTGGCCGCCGCCGTCGTCGATCCGGCAACGGCGACGCTGCCTGCGATCGCGGTCGATCCGGCAACTGCGATGCTGCCACGGACCGCGATCGAACCAGCGGTCGATTCACTGTCGGCGGCAAGCACCGAATCCAACGCAGTCGCCATGGGTGACATCATGTCAGCCGCGCCACCGAAGCTGAAGCTGCGAGCCGCTCACGCACGCCGTGTCGGCCCGGCGTCAGCGGATGGCCAGTCCGGTCAGGGCGCGCGAGATCACCAGCCGTTGGATCTCGCTGGTGCCCTCGAAGATGGTGAAGATCTTGGCGTCTCGGTGCATCCGCTCCACGGGGTAATCGCGGGTGTAACCGTTACCACCGAGGATCTGGATGGCTTCGTCGGTGACGTAGACGGCGGTTTCGCTCGCCACCAGCTTGGCCATCGAACCCTCCGCCGCTTCGAAGTTCTGGTTGTTGCGCGCCATCCAGCCGGCCCGCCACACCAGCAGCCGCGCCGCGTCGATCCGGCTCTTCATGTCGGCCAGCTTGAACGCCACGGCCTGGAACTCGCCGATCTTGCGGCCGAATTGTTCACGCTGGCAGGCGTAGTCGAGCGCGTACTCGTAAGCGGCCCGGGCCACGCCGACCGCCATCGCCCCGACGGTCGGCCGGGTACGTTCGAACGTCTTCATCGCCGCCTGGCCACGCGCGGAAGCCCCGGACTTGACCCGGGCGACGCGCGCCTCGAACTTCTCCCGACCGCCGAGGATCGCGTCCTCGGGCAACCGGACGTTGTCCAGCACCACCTCGGCGGTGTGGGACGCGCGGATGCCCTGCTTCTTGAACTTCTGACCCTGCGAGAGACCTTTGGTGTCCGGTCCGATGATGAAGCTGGCCTGGCCGCGGGTGCCCAGCTCGGGATAGACCGACGCCACCACAATGTGCACGTTGGCGATTCCGCCGTTGGTGGCCCAGGTCTTGGTGCCGTTGAGCACCCACTCACCGGCCGCCTCGTCGTAGCGTGCCCGGGTCCGGATGCCACCGACGTCGGATCCCGCGTCGGGTTCGGACGAGCAGAACGCGCCCAGTTTGGGTTCCTCGGCGGTACCGAACATCGCCGGTAGCCATTGACCCAGCTGTTCGGGAGTTCCGTTGCCCGCCAACGCCGCTGCGGCCAGACCGGTGCCCATGATGGACAGCGCGATGCCGGCGTCGCCCCAGAACATCTCCTCGAAGGCCGTCAACATGCCCAGGCCGGTCTCTTCGGCCGCCTGCTGGGCGAAGAAGTCAGGGGAGTACAGGCCGACCTTGGCGGCTTCCTGGATCACCGGCCACGGGGTTTCCTCGCGTTCGTCCCATTCGGCCGCGGCCGGCCGGATGACGTCGGCGGCGAACTTGTGCACCCAGTCGCGCACCTCGATCACGTCGTCGCTGAGCTGCATGGAAAATGTCACGGATCCACTCCTGAAATATGTTGTTATTACTAATTTTTTGGGGTTCGGTACTGGGCTAGCACGGCGCGTGTCTGGTTCACCCACGCCTCGAAGTAACGCTCTTCGTCGATGTTGCCGGGCAGCCGACCGGTGAGAGCCTGCAGCGTCGCGGCGTAGGACAACGAGCCGATCGCCACCGCCGCCGCGGCATCCGGGTCGGGGATCTGCGTGCGACCGCTACGGTTGGACGCGGCGAGCTCGTCGGCGAAGCGCTGATAGGCGTTGTCGGTGATGACCTGCCAGGTCTTCTCGTCCAGGTCGCCGAGCTCGTCGGGCTCGCGCAGCATGACCTGCAGCAGGTCCTCGCTCTGCTTGAAGCTGCTCCAGATCAACTGCCCCGCGGTGCGTACCGCATGTTCGACGCTGTGCGGCTCTTTGGCGTCGTACTGTTCGCGGGCGGCGACAATGCTGTCGATGCGGTGCGCGACAGCGGCCTCCAACAGCTCGCGTTTGGAACCGAAGTGCTTGTAGAGCGCGCCCGATCCCGGCGCCAGACCGGACGCCCGCTGAATATCGGCCACCGAGGTCGCCGCGTAACCCTTGGCGGCGAACAGCTTCAACGCTTCGGCCAACAGCCGATCGCGTCCCGAGGCGACCATAGGTGAGAGAGTACTCACTCACCCCGATCGCCGCCAAACTGCCTGGTCGGCCCCGTCGCGCCTACTCGAGGACCAGCGCAGCGGGAAGATGTTCGCTGAGCACGGCGTCGGCGAGCAGTTCGCCGAGCAGCGGGCCGAATTTCATCAGGTTGCTGCCGACGAACCCGATCACGTTGCCGCGCCGGGCCACCTGCCAGCCGTCCCCGCCCTCGTCGAGCCAGGCTGCGCGCGCAGTCACACAATCGACCCGACTGACCGCTGCCAACGACGGGAACAACGCGCGTACCGTCGCCGGGTCCGGCACGTCCTGCCCGAAGGCCCAGCGGCCGGTGCTGCCGATCGGCAATCCGTAACCTTCGGGGGAAGACAGACAGGCGGCGCCGTGGGCGTCAGCACCCTGGTAGGTGAACCGGGTGTGCGGGCCGAACTCGATTCCGAGCGGGCCGAACAGCGCCTGGGTCTGCACCCCTGCGCAGATCAGCACCCGGTCGGCGGGTAGCACGGCGCCGTCGGCCAAGTGGACCGAACCGTCGTCGTTGACCGAAATAACCCGCGCGCGCTGAATATTCACGCGCTTCGCCAGGGCGGACAATGCGCGGCGAATCCGCAGGCTGCCACCGAGCGGATCGAGAACCGCTGTCTCCCAAGGCACGTCAGCGAATGGCAGGAGGGCCGCGATCTCGTCGGGATCCAACCGGGAGAATGCAGCACCCGCGTGCGACATTGCCGCGGCAACCTCAGCGTCCGCGCCTGCGGCGATGAACCCCTCGGTGCCCAGTAGTCGCCCGGCACCGAACTCGGATTCCCAGCGCTGCCAACCCTTCCGGGCGTGCAGCGCCAGCCGGCACAACTGCGGTCGTCGGTGCGCGATGCGGAATATCCGGGCCAGTCCCACCGATTGCTCGGCGAACGGCTCGCCCCGCTCCACCACGATCACCCGTTCGCCACGGCGCGATAGTTCGTGCGCAGCTGCCAGCCCGCAGATGCCGGCGCCGACGACGACGATCATCGCTAGAAGTAGAAGCCGGCGTAAGGGGCTTCGGGCACGCTGAAGAGCTGATCGGCGGCGGCGAGCGCCGCGGGATCGTCGGCGCGGGCCAGTCCGGCGAGGGCCAGGCTGTGCCATGTCGCACCGCCCAGCAGGACGGTGGCCAGGCCCTCCGCGTCAACGTGTAACTGCGCACTCTCCTCGACCGGCGCAGCACCATCGCCGCTGATCCGAAAAACACCCGAATTGTCCGTCAACAGAGGGTCTTTCACCGAGATGCTGACCGATTCGGCACCGGCGTAGCTTCGGGCGGTGAGCGCCTGCCGAACGTCGATGATCCGCAACCAGGTTTCGTCGTAGCGAGCGGTGATCTTCGCCGCGCGCCGATCCTGCAGCAGCAAGGGCAGCGGATCGTCGACGGGCAACATCCAGAAGATCACCCGATCGACCAGGTCCAGTCCGAACAGGAAGCGCAGCAGTCCCAGGTAGGCATCGGGGGTGGGCGCGAAGAAGTCCTCCACCACGATGGTGCGCTGATCGCTGACGAACCACCGGTCGGTGTCGATCGGGCGGTAGCGGGCGAACCCGGACTCGGATCCGGGGTCGCCGTGCACCGCCACATACGAAGCGCCCGGCGCCGATTCACTGCGCGACCGCAAACTTTCCCACCACACCGGGGGGCGGTCGATGCTGCCCGGACGCGCCGGCCGATGCTCGGAGTAGACGAACGGCAGCAGCTCCCACGCGTCGGCCGGGTCGAGCAACCGCACCGGCCCGCCGGACGGGACGCCCGGCCGCAGTGCCGCCCGCGCCGTGTGCACCTCCACGCTCTGCACCGAACTCGCCACCCCGTACCCGTACCGGCCATAAATCGTCGCCTCCGAAGCACGCAGCGTCGCCACCACCTCGCCGCGAGCGGCGATGTCCTGCAGCTGATGGCGCACCAGCTCAGTCGCCACCCCACGCCGGGTGAAGGACGGCAGCACCCCGATGTGGGTAACCGCTGCGTGTCCGACGAGCGCGCCACCGGGCAGGGTCAGCCGGCTGGTGACGGCGTCGGCGGTGCCGACCAGCCGGTTGTCGACGAATGCCCCGATGGTCCGGCCCGGCTCGAGCATTCTGGTGATCCGGCCGGGCGCCAGGTTCAGCGGTGGGAACCCGACCATGGCGGCGCGGAACACGTTCGACGCCGCCAGCAGGTCACCCTCGTCGTCGAGCACGCGGATCTCGGTGGTCACCCGGCCATCATGCCGGGCGCCGGCGAACCCGTGCGCCGCAGCGGCCGGTCAGCAATGCCGGCAAACGCCCCGGATCCCCGGTATCCCCTCCAGACCTGACTCACGCGGTAGCCGGCAGCGATGTCGCTCGAGGTCCAACCCATCGGGTAAGGGTGGCAACCCACCCCGCCCGGTCCGCGGAGTCCCCGGCCCAGGCGACGTAGCCGTCCGGCCGCACCAGGACCGCCGGGCCGGCGTCGGTGCGTTGCGCCTGCTGCAGAGCGACCGCAGTGGCCGGGGCGGCATCGGGCTCCCGAATCAGCACGAAGCCGGGTGACCTGCGGTGCAGTTCGGTCAGCCGGCCCGCCGTCAACGGCACCTGTGTCGCACGGGTACCCACCAACGGATGCTCACCGCGGTGCCGCGCATACCGCAACGTCGTCCCGGCGAAGCTGCCGGCGATCGCATCGCGTACCCGCGGGACGCGAAGCAGGTTGGGTACCAATATGTTTCGCAAACCCCGGGCCACCCGGGGGTGCAGTGTCACGCCGCGGGCCAACAGCCCGGACTGGAACAGCACCCGCTTGGCTATCGGGTGGCGCTCGTCGTGGTAGGTGTCGAGCACCGCGTCGTCGGCACCGGCGAGCACCGCGCCGATCTTCCAAGCCAGGTTCGCTGCGTCCTGGATCCCGGTGTTCATGCCTTGGCCGCCCATCGGCGAGTGCACGTGGGCGGCGTCGCCGGCCAGGAACACGCGCCCGTGCCGATACCTGGTGACTTGCCTTTCCTCGCAGTGGAACCGGGACTTCCAGCGCACTTCCTGCACGGTCAATTCGGCGCCCATGGCGGTGTCGAGCACGTTGACGATCTCGTCGTCGGTCACCGGCACGTGATCGGACACCTGGTAACCGCGGTCCCAGGTCATGGCGCGGTACCACGAGCCGTCACCGTCGCGCCGCTGGTAGGGGGCCAGGAATGCGAACCTGTTTCGGGTACTGCCGACCCGCAGGCCGTCGCCGGTGGGCGCCTGCGCCAGTTTGACATCGGCGAGCACGACCGAGGACAAGATCGTCTCGCCCGGGAAATCCGCGCCGATCAGCGTGCGGACCGCGCTGTGCGCTCCGTCGGCGCCGATCAGGTAACGGGCATGCCACCGGTCGCCGTCTGCGGTCTGCACAGTGACGCCGGCATCATCCTGCTGCAGGCCGACGACTTCGACGCCGCGCCGGACGTCGGCCCCCTGTGCGACAGCGTAATCATGCAGCGCCGCATCGACGTTGGTCTGCGGCGTCACCATCACGAAGCGATAGGGCGAATCGAGGTGAGTGAGGTCGATGCGTGCGCCGCGCAAGATCGTGACGCCCGGCGCCCGGTGTGCCCGGCTGAGCAGGTCCTCGGCGAGTCCGCGCGCGTCGAGGACCTCGAGGGTGCGCGCCATGGTGGCGAACGCCCGGCTGGACGGGTTCACCGATGGCCGGCGTTCCAGCACGCACACCGAGTGACCCGCCCGGGCCAGGTCACCCGCGGCGGTGAGTCCGGTGGGACCGGCGCCGACGATCAGAACGTCGCAGTCGTGGGTGTTCATGCCCGCACCGCCCCCGGATGCGGGAACCAGCGACGAATGTCGTCCGGGGACGACGTCGCTGCGTGATTGAAGACGAATCGGCAGCCGGGCTGGGTGGTGTGTGCGACGTTGACGATCGCCTCGAACAGCAGGGTGTTGCTCGCGACCAGCCGCACGCCCGCCCCGATCAGCACGGCGTCATATCGGTTGGCTTCCAGCCATTTTCGGGCCTGTTGCAGGCCGGCGTCGCCGAAGTCGATCAGGCAGTTGTCGACGCGGTAGCCGGCCGCCCGCAGTGCCGCGACATTGTCGTCGTTGGCCGCCCGCAGCGTTCTTCTGCTGAGCCCCGGAAACCGGGCGAACTCCGGCGACGAGTAGTCGATCACGTCGGGGTCGAGACCGATCTGGATGGCGGTGATGGTCATGGCGACAACCTTCCTCGCAGATTTCAACAACCGTTGAAATGGACGGTAGTCCGAGCCGGTAGCACTGTCAACAGTTGTTGAAATACACTGTCGACCATGCCGCGGAAGACACGCGATGGGGAAGCCACCCGAGCCGCGATCCTGGCGACCGCGCGATCACAGTTCGGCAACCATGGCTTTGAACGCACCACCATCCGCTCGGTGGCATCGGCCGTCGGCGTCGATCCGGCGCTGGTCATGCACTACTTCGGCAGCAAAGCCGAACTGTTCGCCGCGGCGTCCCGCCTGGATATCGATTTCCCCGACCTGTCCGGAGTGGCCGCTGACCAACTCGCCGACGTGCTGTTGCCGATGTTCGTCGCGATCTGGGGATCACAGGGGCCGTTCCTGCCGTTGCTGCGCGCGGCCGCGACGAACCAGGCGGCCGCCGAAGCGTTGCTCGAGGTGTTCGTCGACCGGGTCGCCCCGGCCCTGGCCGCAGCCGTTCCCGACCGTGCCGCCGAGCGTGCCGCACTGGTGGGATCGCAGGTGCTCGGTCTGGCAACGGCCCGCTACGTGCTGCGTATCCCAGCGCTGGTGGAGATGGACGACGCGACCCTCACCGAATGGCTCCGGCCGGTACTTGCGCACTACCTGACCGGGGCCGTGCCTTAACGGATGTCGAAGTGCGCCGGTTCCGGGGCGGCCAGCATCGACGTCAGGGTCGCCCGGTCGTACGGCCACAGATCGATCGTGTTGTCGTCGGTGCGGTACCACGAGTTGCAGCCGGTGTTCCAGACGGTCGGCGCCATGGCCGCTGCCACATCGGCGTTGAACTCGTCGGTCGCGTCCTGGGTGACCTCGATCGAGGTCGCCGCGCCGGTACGCAGCATCTCCAGGAAGTGCGCGATGTAGCGGGCGGTCCGCTCGGCGGAATACTGCAGGGAGATGGACCCCGTCGGAGAGTTGGGCCCCAGCACTGTGAACAGGTTGGGAAAACCCGGGATAGCGGTCATCCGGTAGGCCCGCGGTCCGCCGGCCCACGCTTTGTCGATGGTCAGGCCGTCGCGGCCGGTGATCTCCATCGGCCGCATGTAGTTGTGCGAATGGAAGCCGGTGGCCAGCACGATCACGTCGGCCGGCCGGTGCCGGCCGTCGGCGGTCCGTATCCCGGTGGGCGTCACCTCGTCGATGCCGTCGGTCACCAACTCGGCATTGTCGGCTTGGATTGCGCGGTAATAGGTTCCGGACACCACCTGGCGTTTGCACAACGGCTGGTAGTCCGGGGTGAGCTTGACCCGTAGCGCGGTGTCGCGGACCTGCAGGCGCAGGCACAGGCGCGCATAGTTCTGCACCGCGCGCCGGCGCCAGGACGGGCGGGTGGTGATGTCGGCGAGAATCCCGGACGCCCACAACATCATTCGGTACAACCCGTGCTGGACGCGCGGAGAGCGCTGCAACGTCGCGGTGACAACCGCGCTCTGCCGCAACGACATCGGCGCCCACAGTATCCACTGCGGGGAGCGCACATAATGCGTGATCGCGGTCGCAGCGGGTTGCAGCGCGGAGATGATCTGCACGCCCGTCGAGCCGGTGCCGATGACCGCGATGTTCTTGGCGTGCGTGTCGACGGCGTCGTCCCAGCGGGCAGTGTGCACCACAGGCCCGCGGAACTCGTCGAGTCCGGTGATGTCGGGTACGGCCGGATGATGCAGCACGCCGGTGGCGCACACCACGACGTCGGCGACGATCTGCTCGTCGGCGGCGGTGCGTAACGTCCAGCTGGAGGTTTCTTCATCCCACTGTGCCGCAACGACTTCGGTGTTCAACCGGATATGCTCGCCGAGGCCGAGTGAGGCCACCACGTCATCGTGATAACGCTGTATCTCAGCCCCGTCGGCCCAGATGTGCGACCAGTCGGATTTCGGCGCGAACCCGAATTGGTAGAGCTGGGAGGGCACGTCACAGGTGAGACCGGGATACCGGTTCCAGTGCCACACACCGCCGACGGCACCGCCCTTCTCGAACACCGTGACATCGGAGAACCCGCGTTGGGTAAAGGTGTGCAGCGCAGTGATTCCGGCGAGCCCAGCTCCGATGATCACCACCCGGGGACCGCGGTTCATGCGCGCGCCGGAAGACGACGGCCGATGACGGTCAGCGCATGATCGGCCCAGCGAATATTCTCTTCCTCGAACGAAATTCCGCGTAGCAGAGTCAGATAGGGGCCCACCCGTTCGGCGTGGGCGACGTACTCCTCCTCGGTGCGTCCCGCCAGCAGGCGGGCGCGCAGCCGTTCGTAGCGTTCGAGTTTGGCCGTCGCCCAATCCCGCCGTTCGGCGATCGCGGCACGGACGGCTGATGTGTCGCCGGCATCGGCGGCCGCCACCTTGATCATCAATTCGTCGCGGATCGCCGCCGGCTTGGGCGCCCGTGCGGTGAAGTGCCGAATCGACTCGTGGCCCGCGTCGGTCAGTGAGTACATCCGCTTGTTCGGTCGCCGTTCCTGGTGCACGACGCGCGCCTGGATCAGACCCTGCTCGGCCAGTCGCTCGAGTTCGCGATACAACTGTTGCGGGGTGGCCATCCAGAAGTTGGCCACCGACGCGTCGAACTCCTTGGCCAGGTCGTAGCCGGAGGACTCACCGTCGAGAAGTGCCGTCAGCACGGCGTCACGCAGCGACATCGACGCATCGTACAACGAAGCACCTATTCAACAAGGTTATTAGTTACCTATAGACAGGCGGGGCAGGGACGCTCTAGCGTCGATCGGGTCTACTCAACAAATTGACTATTGCGAGGTTCTCATGCATCCGTTCCGGAAAGCGGTCGAAGACCACGACGAAGCGGCCATCCAGGCGTTACTGGCCGACGACGTGGTGTTCACCAGCCCGGTGGCCTTCAAGCCGTATGTCGGAAAACCGATCACCGCCGCCATCCTGCGCGGTGTGCTGCGGGTTTTCCAGGACTTTCGCTACATCCGGGAAATTCACGACGAAAACGGGCGGGACCACGCGTTCGTGTTCGAAACCGTGGTGTCCGGAAAGAAGATCACCGGCTGCGACTTCCTGCACTTCAACGAGGACGGCCTGATCGACGACTTCACCGTGATGGTGCGGCCGCTGTCCGGCGCGCAGGCGCTGTCGGAGGCGATGGGCGCCCAGTTCGACCGCATCCAGCAGGAGGCCGTCGAGTTCGCCGGCGCCCAGAACGGCTGATCGTGCGCATCGGACTGGGCATCAACTACGCCGGCGGCTTCAAGGAAGTGGCTGCCGAGGTGGCCGACCTCGAACACGCGGGGCTGGACATCGTATTCGTGCCCGAGGCGTATTCGTTCGATGCGGTGAGTGCGCTGGGTTATCTGGCGGCCAGCACCGAACGGGTGGAACTGGCATCGGGCATTTTGCAGCTCTACACCCGCACGCCCACCCTGACCGCAATGACCGCGGCGGGCCTCGACTACGTCTCCGGCGGTCGGTTCGTCCTGGGGCTGGGTGCGTCCGGTCCGCAGGTGGTCGAGGGTTTTCACGGGGTGCCCTATAACGCCCCGATTGCCCGCACCCGCGAGATCATCGAGATATGCCGCCAGGTGTGGCGCCGCGAGACCGTGCAGTACCGGGGCAATCACTACACCGTCCCGTTGCCCGCCGGACAGGGGACCGGACTCGGCAAGCCGCTGAAGTTGATCAATCATCCGGTCCGGGAACGCATTCCGATCCTGATCGCGGCGCTGGGCCCGAAGAACGTCGAATTGGCCGCCGAGCTGACCGAGGGCTGGCAACCCATCTTCTATCTGCCGGAGAAGGCGGCTGACGTGTGGGGCCAGGCCCTGGCCGCCGGGCAGGCGAAGCGCGATCCGGCACTCGGCGCACTCGAGGTGTACGCCGGACCGGCGCTGGCGATCGGTGAGAACGTCGAGCCGATGCTCGAATTCGTCAAACCGCACCTGGCGCTCTACATCGGCGGCATGGGGGCCAAGGGCAAGAACTTCTACCACACCCTGGCCACCAGGTACGGCTACGGCCCGCAAGCCGATCGGATTCAACAGCTTTACCTGGCCGGGGAGAAGGACGCGGCCGCCAAAGCCGTTCCCGACGAGTTGGTGCGCAACGTAAACCTGATCGGCACAAAGGAATTCGTGAAGGAACGGGTGGCCGCGTATCGCGCCGCGGGGGTGACCACGCTGAACGTGATGCCGTTGGCCGGCACGCCCGCCGAGCGGGTCAAGCTGATCGAGACGCTGCGTGACCTCGTCGATTAACTGAACGGCACGCAGCAGCGCCAGTAGGGCGCATTAGTCTATCGAGTAGCGGTGGCGCCAACGCGTTTCAAGGAGATTCTATGTGTCGTGCGGTGCAATGCCCGGTCTGTGGAAAGACCACGTGGGAGGGGTGTGGGGAGCATGTGGCGGAGGTACGCCAGTCGGTGCCTCCCGACCAGTGGTGCGACGGGCAGCACGCCGGTCGTCCGGCTGCGCAGACTTCAGGCCGGTAGTCAGCGCCCGAAGATCCCTGCCGCAGCGGCGATTTCACATGCCATGCGCACGGTCGCGTCGATCCGGTCGGTGGTCGGTGCTCCGGAGGCGGCCCTGTTCTGCGGCTCGTCGATGCCCCGGCGCATGACGCCTTCGGCGATGATCGCCAGCTTCCACAGTCCCAGCGCGTGCCAGTACTGCACCGCGGCGGGGTCGCGGCCGGTCTCGTCGATGTAGAGCCGGGTCATCTCCGCGCGATCGGGAAAACCCGGCAGTGTGGTCGGCTCGAAGTCGTTTTTGGTCGTTTCCCCGGGCTCCAGCCAGTAGGTGAGCAGGCTGCCCATGTCCGCGAGCGGATCACCCAGCGTGGACAACTCCCAGTCCAGAGTCGCGATCACGGCCCCGGTCTGCGGCGAGGTGATCAGGTTGCGCAGATGGTAATCACCATGCACCAGGCTGACTTCGCGTTGCTCGGGAATGCAGGCCGAGAGACGGGCGGTGAGATCGTCGAGTTCGGGGATGTCGCGCGTCTTCGACAGCTCCCACTGTCCGGCCCAGCGCTTGAGCTGGCGCTGCGCATACGGCTTGTGGCTGGCCAGATCCTGTAGGCCCACCGCCGCGAGGTCGACGGCGTGGACCTTGGCCAGGGTGCGCGGCAGGGACAGCGCGATCTGGCGGCGCTGCTGCGGTGTCAGCGCCGCCGCGACCGCCATCGTGTCCACCACCAAACCGTCGACGAACTCCATCAACACCCACGGTGCGGTGGTGAACTCCGGATCGGTTGTCACGCCCAGTATTCGGGGGACCGGCACGTCGGTGTCGGCCAGCGCCGCCATGATCCGCGCCTCGCGCACCACATCGTGGGCCGAGGCCAGCAGGTGACCCAGCGGCGGGCGGCGCAGCACCCAGGCCTGCCCGTCGGCATCGCTGACGCGATAGGTCAGGTTCGACTGCCCGAGTCCGATCCGCTGAAAGCGCAGCGGACCGGTGGCGTCGATGCCCAGGGTCACCAGCCAGCGCGACACCGCCGCGGCGTCGACGCCCGGGATGTCCTCAGACATCGTTGCGGTACTTGCGCAATTCCTGACTTGCGATGGCCCGCTTGTGCACTTCGTCCGGGCCGTCGGCCAGTCGCAGTGTGCGCAGATGCGCCCACGCCATCGCCAGTGGGAAGTCGTCGGTGACACCGCCACCGCCGTGCACCTGGATGGCGCGGTCGACGATCTTCAACGCGATGTTGGGGGCGGCAACCTTGATGGCCGCGATCTCGGTGCGCGCCTCCTTATTGCCGACGGTGTCCATCAGATGCGCGGCTTTGAGCGTGAGCAGACGGATCATTTCGATGTCGATACGCGCCTCGGCGATCCAGTCCCGGATATTGGCGTTGTCGCTGATCGGTTTTCCGAAGGTGACGCGAGACTGGGCGCGCCGGCACATCAGCTCCAGCGCGCGCTCGGCCATGCCGATGGCCCGCATGCAGTGGTGGATGCGGCCGGGGCCCAGCCGGGCCTGGCTGATCGCGAAACCCTCGCCCTCCCCCTTGAGCACATCGGTGGCCGGCACCCGCACATCGTCGAAGTCGATCTCGGCATGTCCCTCACGATCCTGGTAACCGAAGACGGACAAGTTGCGTCGCACCGTGATGCCCGGCGCGTCAATCGGCATCACCATCATCGACTGCTGCCGGTGCGGGGCGGCGTCCGGATCCGTCTTACCCATCACGATCAGCACCTTGCAGTTACGGTGCATTCCGTTGGAAGCAAACCACTTCCGGCCGTTGAGCACATAGCCGTCACCGTCGCGGACCATCGACATTTCGACATTGGTGGCGTCCGAACTCGCCACCGCCGGCTCGGTCATCGCGAACGCCGACCGGATCTTGCCGTCCAGCAGCGGTTTGAGGTAACGCTCCCGGTGCTCGTCGGTGCCGAACAGCGTGAGCACCTCCATATTCCCGGTGTCCGGGGCGCTGCAGTTGCACGCCTCGGACGCCAGATGACTGCGGCCCATGATCTCGGCCAACGGCGCGTACTCGAGGTTCGTCAGCCCCGGTCCCCACTCGGGGTGCGGGTGAAACAGGTTCCACAATCCCCGTTTTCGCGCTTCGGACTTGAGATCCTCCAGGACGGGCGGGTGGAAGTGCGGGTCACCGGCCTCCCGCATCTGCTCGTCATAGATCGTCTCCGCCGGGTAGACGTGGGAATCCATGAACTCGCGCAGATCGGCCTGGTACTGCTGGGCGCGTTCGGAGATATCGAACAGGGACATGAGAACTCCTCACGAAGTGCCGGTGATTGCATTGTGCGCCAGTCTTCGGATCCTGCTGCGGCCGAGGTGGTGCAGGGCTGACCGGCAACACCGTGGACCCGCTGAATCGAAGGTCTCCACCGTGTCGACGGCGTTACGCTGCCACCATGACGGTCGGACCGCGATCGCTGGTCGTGCCTGGTCTGGGCCGGCAGCACGGTACGCCGCCGGATGTTGCGCCCTCGTCGAAACGTATTGCCCGACAAGAGCGGGTGCTGACCGTGGCGACCCGGATCGGTGCGATGGTCAGCGGCTTCTTCAGTGTGCTGTCGATCTTCATCGGTCACGGTGGGTTGTGGATCGGCGTCGTCAGCGCGATCGGCACCGCGCTCTATCTGTCGATCCCGTTGCTGTACCGGTTCGGTACGCTGGTCGCCCCGCTGACCTTTCTCATGGTGGGTTACCTGCTGATCCTCATCGTGACCTTGCGTGTCGGCACCGGATCAGGGATGCAGTTCTACTTCCTGGTGGCGGCGACGTTGATCGTGTTGGTGCTCGCCGTCGACCATCTGAGACTGGCCGTGCTGATGGCGGCGCTGGGCGCGGTCCTGACCGTCGCAACCGAACTCTTGGTGCCGGAAAGAACCGGCGTACAACCGGATTGGGCCTACACCTTCGGATTCGTCATCACCGTGATCTCCTCGTGGGTCATGGTGGTCGCGACCATCTGGTATGCGGTACGTGAGGTCACCCGTGCCGAGCAGGCCATCGAGGCCGAATACGAACGGTCGGAGGCGCTGCTGGCCAACATCCTGCCGGCGCAGATCGCCCAGCGGCTCAAAGATCCGTCCCGGCCGGTGATCGCCGACAAATACGACGACGCCTCGGTGCTGTTCGCTGACATCGCCGGTTTCACCCGGCAGGCCAGCGACACTGCGCCCACCGAACTGGTCGGCTTCCTGGACCGCCTGTACACCCAATTGGATGGACTCGTGGATCGCCACGGCCTGGAAAAGATCAAGACCAGTGGTGACTCCTACATGATCGTCAGCGGTGTACCGGAACCGCGACCCGATCATCTGCAGGCGCTGGCCCGCCTGGCGCTGGACATGGCGGCCGCGGTCGCGGATCTGACCGACATGCGCGGCAGGGCGGTGCCATTGCGCATCGGCTTGGCGGCGGGGCCGGTGGTGGCCGGTGTGGTGGGGGCGCGAAAGTTCTTCTATGACGTGTGGGGGGACGCGGTCAACGTGGCTTCGCGGATGGAAACCACCGGCGTCGAGGGACGAATTCAGGTGCCCCAGGATGTCCACGAGCGGCTCAACGGCACGTTTCTGTTCGAGGAGCGCGGCGACGTCGACGTCAAAGGCAAAGGCGTGATGCACACCTGGTACCTGGTCGGCAGTCGGTAGCCGATGTCAAGCGCTGCCCAGCTAGTTAGCCGGTGTCTCGTCGGGGATTGCGTAGAGCTCCAGGTATTTCGTCAGCGCGCGCTCGCCCTCGGCGAACACCGCGCGAGCCCGGCCGGGGCCGGCGCGGTGCGACAACTCCAAGACGTGATCACCGAGTTCGACGGCCATGGTGGTCACCAGGAGGTCGGTGTCGGCGCGCAGTAGCCGCCATTCGATGAGGGCGGCGTGCAGCGCTTCGGCGAAGCGTGCCCGGCGTTGCTGCGGGTCGGCGATCAATCCCCGGGAACGACTGAGGTAGAACAGATTAGCCAGCTGCGGGTGGGTGTCCAGGTACTCGCGGTGAAATTCGAACAGCGCATGGATCACTTCCCCCAGACTGGCCGGCGCCAACGCGGACAACACCATGCTGCCTTCGGCGTCGCGGCGGTCCAGCAGGTCGGTGAGGATCTCCTGCAACATCGCGTCCCGGTTCGGGAAGAACTGGTAGACGGTGGCGACCGGGATCCCGGCGCGCTCGGCGATCGCGCGGGTGGTGACCGCTTCCTCGCCGCCGGATTCGAGCAACTCCAGCGCGGCAGCCAGCATCCGCGCGACGCGCTTTCTGCTCCGTTCCTGCACCGGCTGACGCCGACGCAACGCATTGTGGGTGGCCACCGGAATATCGTTGCACAGGGTCGAACATGAACATCATTCATGTTATGTTCGGTTAGGTTTGGCTAACCAAGTATTCCGAGAGGGTACCGCGATGACGTTGCAGGCTGAGGTGGCCGTCCGCGCCCCGCGCCTGGCCGCGACCCTGTTGTGGGCCGGCGTGGTCGCCGGCGTCTGCATGACCGTGACATCGTGCCTGTTGGCTGCCGTGCGGCCTGGATTCGACATCCGCCGCCACCCCAACAGCCTTCTGGTGCTGGGTGATTGGGGGTGGGTGCAGACCATCGACATATTGGTCTACGGTGTGCTGCTGGTCGCCTTCGGAGTGGGTGTCGGATGGTCCGCGTGGCCGCAGCGCTCCGGGGTGGTGGCCGCGGCCGGGCTGGTGGGTTACGGTCTGGGCGCCGGCCTCATCGTCGGTCTATGTCCGCCGGAGCCCGCCTTCGGCTTCCCGCCGGGAACGTCCGGCGGGTTCCCCGGTTACGACGCGTTGAGCACGTCCGCCAGGATCCACGGCATCGGCGGCATGATCGGATTTCTCGCGGTCACCGTGGCATGTTTCGCCTTCGCCCGGTACTTTGCCGGGGCCGGTGATCACCGGTGGGCCGCGCTGTCGGCACTGGTGGGGATCTCGGTGCTCGCGGTCTGCGCCTATCTGGGTGTCAACGCTTCGGCTCGGGCCGACGAATTCGATTACGTGCCAACATGGGTCGGCAGCCTCGTGCTGTGGCTCTATGTTTCCGCGGTCGCCGGCAGACTCCTCGTCGGATCGCGGCGATGACTGCGCCGCTATGGGCGGCTGTGCCGCCCGAGGTGCACTCGGTGCTGCTGTTCAGCGGGCCCGGGCCCGGCGCGATACTCGCCGCGGCTGCCGCCTGGACCGCGCTGGCACGCGAGTATCTGGGCGCTGCAACAGAATTGAGCACCTTGCTGGAGGTGGTGGGGGGCTCGTCCTGGCAGGGATCGACCGCCGAGCGATATCTCGCCGCACACGCGCCGTATCTGGCCTGGCTGGCCGCGCAGAGCAGCAACAGCGCCAACACCGCTGCCCAGCACGAGGTCGCGGCTGCTGCCTACACCGTGGCGCTGGCCACCATGCCGACACCGGCCGAGCTGGCGGCCAACCATGCGGTGCACGGCGTGTTGGTGGCCACGAACTTCTTCGGCATCAACACAATTCCCATCGCACTCAACGAGGCGGACTACGCGAGAATGTGGATCCAAGCCGCCACCACAATGAGTACCTACCAGGCGGTGACCCAGACCGCGGTGGCGGCAATACCGGCCGACTCGCCGGCCCCGCCGGTGATCGCCGCAGCCGAAGCGCAGTCCTTGGCGCAAATCTGGAACGACATCCTCGACGCGTTGGCGCCCACCATCCTGACCTTTCCGGCTGGGCAGGAAACCCTGGATTTCTTGCGCAACCCACTCAATCTGATTCAGGCGTTCCTGGTCGACTTCGCCGCCAATCCGGTTGTGGCACTGACGACCTGGGGCCCGATAATTTTTGTGATCAGCTACAACTTCTGGGGTTGGCCGCTGTGGTGGACGCTCTACGGGATGCTCCTGGCGTCGCCGCTGCTGATGGCCGCCGCGGTCGGGCTGGCCGGACTCAGCGGCCTGGCCGCCCTGGCGGTGCCGGAACCCGCATCGGTGCTGCCCGATGCCGCGGGCGATTCGCTGCCGCACCAGTCCGCATCCAATCCGTTCCCGATGGCGTCGATCGCGCCGATCACCGGTATCGCGGCACCCGCGACTACCCCGACCGGTCTGACCGGTGTCGGTGGTCCCAGCGCGGCACCGCTGCCGGGGCCGCCGGCGGCAGTGCCCTATGCGGTCGGCGGTATGGACCCCGACCAGGGCGTCGGCCCGACCCTGACCGACCACACGGCGGCAAAGGCACCCGCTGCGGATCATGCGGCCGTGGCATCCGCGACGGCGGTCTCGACCGCAGCGCAGCGGCGCAAGGCCCGCCGCCGTCGCGCGGCCGACGTCAAGGACCGCGGATACGTCTATGAATTTCTGGATTCCGATGAAGCGACGCCGGCTGGCCCGGAACCGACAGAGCTCGGTGCAACCGCTTCGGACCGGGGTGCCGGTAGGGAGTTCGGCTTCACCGGCACGCACCATACGTCCGGGGCTATCGAGCCCGCCGGAATGACCGAACTGGCCGCCGACTCATTCGGCAACGGGCCGCCGCAGCCGCTGCTGCCCACCACGTGGACCGACGAGACGCACCCGCCGCGCTGACGCCCGGAACTCCATCGCTCCGGGCGGCAGGCCGGCGGTTACTCCCGGGCGTCGGACAACGCGTCGTTGAGCGTCTTGCTCGGCCGCATGATCGCTGCGGTCTTCTCCGCATCCGGGTAGTAATAGCCACCGATGTCGGCCTCTTTACCCTGAGCTTCGTTCAGCTCGGACACGATCTTGTCCTCGTTCTTGGCGAAGACCTCCGCGAGTTTGCCGAAGTGCTTCTTCAGGTCCTCGTCGTCGTCCTGATCGGCGAGCTCCTGCGCCCAGTACATCGCGAGGTAGAACTGGCTGCCCCGGTTGTCGAGTTCACCGGTCTTGCGCGACGGGCCCTTGTTGTTCTCCAACAGCTTGCCGATCGCGGCGTCCAGGGTCTTGCCCAGGATCTTGGCCCGCTCGTTGTCGGTCTTGATCCCGATGTCCTCGAAACACGCCCCCAGCGCCAGGAATTCACCCAGTGAGTCCCAGCGCAGGTGGTTCTCCTCCGTCAACTGGTGGACGTGTTTGGGTGCCGAGCCGCCCGCGCCGGTTTCGTACAACCCACCGCCCTTCATCAGCGGCACGATCGACAGCATCTTGGCGCTGGTGCCCAGCTCGAGGATCGGGAACAGGTCGGTGAGGTAGTCGCGCAGGATGTTGCCGGTGGCAGCGATGGTGTCCAAGCCTCTGATCAGGCGCTCGAGCGTGTATCGCATGGATCGCACCTGGGACATGATCTGGATGTCCAGACCTTCGGTGTCGTGATCCTTCAGATAGGTGTTGACCTTCTTGATCAACTCGTTCTCATGCGGACGGTAGGGGTCCAGCCAGAACAGCACCGGCATGCCGGAGTTACGTGCCCGGTTGACCGCGAGCTTGACCCAGTCGCGAATCGGCTCGTCCCGCACGATCGGCATGCGCCAGATGTCGCCTTCTTCGACGTTCTGGCTGAGCAGCACCTCGCCCGTTTCGAGGTCGACGATGTTGGCGACCCCGTCCTCGGGAATCTCGAACGTCTTGTCGTGCGAGCCGTACTCCTCAGCCTGCTGAGCCATCAGCCCCACGTTGGGGACAGTGCCCATGGTGACCGGATCGAACTGTCCGTTGGTCTTGCAGAAGTTGATGATCTCCTGGTAAATGCGGGAGAAGGTGGACTCGGGGTTGACCGCTTTGGTGTCCTTCTGCCGCCCGTCGGCGCCGTACATCTTGCCCCCGGCGCGGATCATCGCCGGCATTGACGCGTCGACGATCACGTCGCTGGGGGAATGGAAGTTGGAGATGCCCTTGGCCGAGTCGACCATCGCCAGCTCCGGCCGGTGTTCGTGGCAGGCGTGCAGATCCCGGATGATCTCGTCGTGCTGGGACGCGGGCAGCGACTCGATCTTGTCGTAGAGGTCGACCAGTCCGTTGTTGACGTTGACGCCCAGTTCGTCGAACAGCTCCTGGTGTTTGGCGAAGGCGTCCTTATAAAAGATGCGCACCGCATGCCCGAACACGATCGGGTGGCTGACTTTCATCATCGTCGCTTTGACGTGCAGGGAGAACATCACGCCTGTTTTGTGCGCGTCCTCCATCTGTTCTTCGTAGAACTCGCACAGCGCCTTCTTGCTCATGAACATGCTGTCGATCACGTCGCCGTCCTTCAGCGACACCTTGGGCTTGAGTTCGATGGTCTCGCCACTCTTGGTCTCCAGCACCATCTTCACGTCGCATGCGTGGTCCACCGTCATGGACTTCTCGCCGTGGTAGAAGTCGCCGTGCTTCATCGTCGCGACATGTGTGCGCGAGGCCATCGACCACTCGCCCATGCTGTGCGGATGCTTGCGCGCGTATTCCTTGACCGCCTTGGGTGCGCGACGGTCGGAATTACCCTCCCGCAGAACGGGGTTCACCGCGCTACCCAGGCAGTTGGCGTACTTGGCGCGGATCTCCTTTTCCTCGTCGGTCTTCGGGTTCTGCGGGAAGTCCGGAATCTTGTAGCCCTTGCTCTGCAGCTCCTTGACCGCTTTAACCAGCTGCGGCACCGAGGCACTGATGTTGGGCAGCTTGATGATGTTGGTGTCGGGATGCTGGGTCAGCTTGCCCAGCTCGGCCAAGTTGTCCGGAACGCGCTGGTCTTCGTCGAGTTCGTCGGGGAACTGGGCGAGGATGCGGGCCGCCAGCGAGATGTCACTGGTCTTGATCGTGATGCCGGCCGGCTCGGCGAACGCACGCACGATCGGCAGGAAGGCGTAGGTCGCCAGCAGAGGCGCCTCGTCGGTCAGCGTGTAGATGATGGTCGGCTGCTCGGCGCTCATGCGTGTTCTCCCGGCGTCAGTGTCGGACAGATTGTGAAAGGCTCAGTTCATCGTCAGCCACGTAACCGACCCTAACGTACGGGCGACTTCCGGGTCCGACCCCGACAGGGGACTCTAAGCGGCCACCGATGAACTTCGCGGCGGTGTATCGAGCCCGCGGCAGCAATGGCAGGTGCATCCGCT
The DNA here is from genome assembly GCF_059812325.1 of Mycobacterium sp. NGS61. Lineage (NCBI taxonomy): Bacteria > Bacillati > Actinomycetota > Actinomycetes > Mycobacteriales > Mycobacteriaceae > Mycobacterium > Mycobacterium sp. NGS61. The sequence goes on along the minus strand of NZ_JCALCL010000004.1, from coordinate 76,065 downwards.
CGCGCCGCGGGCCGGACTGGGGCCGGGCGGGCCCACCTGGAACGCTGGTGCATTGCCCAAAAGACGGTGGCGCCAGCTCTTTTGGTGAAGTGCGCCGGCCTGGTCGGCGCAGCTGTCCAGATCGCGAAACATTCAGGCAATTCACGAGATCCGGTTGCGGTGATGTGGACCACATGTTTATAGTTCCGTCCGTCCCGCTCAGATTCAGCACCTGAGCCGGGGCCACCCCTCGCTCGAATCTCCCTCTAAAGGAGATCGAGACACGTCGGCATTCCCCGTAGGAAGGCCGATCCCAGCTGCAGCGTCGGCGTCGGTAACCGCTCTCAACGAGGGCCGACAGTCGAATTGCGCGTACTCGGCCCTCCCTGAAAAGGAGGCCCGGGATTTCTTCGCGAATTTCCTGCCTCTCTCCGGGGGACAGGTGTCCCGAAAACTTGCTATTCGTGGAAAGTGAGGTTATTCGGCCCTTGTCCAGAAAACAAATAACTCCGCAGGTCCGGCGGGCGTGGCGATAGGAAACGCTGCGTCAGATATGAAGAATCTATGAGTGTTCGCGGGACGACAGAACTTTGCGCCACTAAGTACTGGATACTCGAGCAATGCGGCACCCAATGAAGAGTTTCGCCCGGCAACCGACAGCGAGACGAGATATGCGGTCCCGCAGCAGAACTGGGTAGCAACACGCGCAGAAATAGTGCCTGACCTCGCGTTTGGCAAGCACCGATATCGAGCAGTTTTTACACCCGCTGGTCTCCACTGAGAGGTGTTATTGTGCCGCCCTTGACCCCTGTCGAATCATTGTTGAAAGACAGCGCGACCGATGTTTACGGCCACCGTGGATTTATCAGCCAGGACTACGAGTTTCTGCCCCGGGAACCGCTACCGCGATGTCTGCCTGCCCAATGGCGGGTTTGGGACGAATTCCTGGCTGAAATTCCTTCCTGGTATCGCGCCGGTCAGGTGTGCCGGAATTTGATGAGCCTGCCCGCGCTGGATCCCACTGGGCTGCCGGACAAGTATCTGGTTCGGGCGAACATGGTCCTGGGCGTCCTTGCCCTCGGGTTCAAATACTGCTGGCAGGAGATGGACGAAGGCAGTCAGCGTCTCCATGCGGGCACCCTGGTGCCTACCGTCGGCGACAGTGTGCTGGCGCCTGTGCAAGCGCAGGTGATGCAGCCTTGGCAGGCAGTGTGGCGGCGAATGGGACGGCATCGGTCCTGCGTGGAAAGTGACTTGTTTGTCGCCAACTTCGTGTGGGGCGGGGATGAACGCTACACACCCGAACGCGTCAGAGGCGACAGCTGCCGGTTGCTCGCGCCATTCTTTTTATCGAGGACCGAACACCAGTTCTGGTTTTCCGTCATCGAAATCTGCTCCCGTTTCCCCGGTGTCAGTGCTCCCTTGGCGATTCAACGCGCTATGCAAGCCGAAGATCATGCGGGTGTGGCAGGACAACTAGTCCGACTTGCGCGGATCTGGCAAACGCTGGTCGAGGAAGTGCTGGCCTCGGCCGACACCCGGGTCAGCGCGGTCGAGTGGGGAAATACCACCGCACGGTGGACAGCCGCGATGTCCGAAGGCGAGGAGGGCTTTTCGGGGCTGTTCGCGCCCGCCTGGCACGTCATGGACCAGCTGATCGGGCGCACCAAGTACACCTCGTTTCTCGGACAGATCATGACGAGAACACGTGCAATGCTGCCGCCCGCGTGGCGGGAATTGATTGCCGCCGTAGGTGATATGCCCGTGTCCGAGTACGTCGCGACGCATCGCGGGCGCTGCCCCGAACTCGACGAGGCCTACCACTTCCTGTGCGAGAGCTACGGGTATTTCTTCCAGTTGCACCACCGGAAAGTGTTCGCCTATTCCTACCAGGCGATTCTCAGTGGTCGGGAGAGAAGCAACGGGGGGATCGAAGGAAATGCCTCGACACCGGGGTGGGAACTGGCGAACCGCCACTTGCGGGTGAGTGCGGCCGAACGACTCAGCGGCTCGCGGCGTGCTCATGCCCATGTGCTTCCGGTGCAGACCGGTGGCTGCACCTCGCGATTGTGGAGGTTGCCGGTACGCGATCTGGGCTGGCTGCCCGGCGACCGCGCGGCCATCGGTATCGAGCACCGGGATGGAACGCGCGCAACGCTTCTGGCGAATTTTGTGCGCCGGGACCCGGGCGGCAACGAAACGATCTTCTGGGCTCCTGTGGTCGACGACATCGCGTCGATTCGCTTCGTAGAGCGCGAACCAGGTGCGTTCTGCCGGCCACCGAAACAACCTTCACCCGTCGTCATCTTCTCCGATGTCGACTGCCTTGGCATGGGGATAGCGCTCGGACAACACCAGAATGCCCGCGCCGCCGCAGTATGGCTGGAAGGGGCGAACGTCCCCGCTGAGCTGCGTGCTCTGGTGGACGGGGACATGACCTTGGTATCGCATCCGAACCTGGTTGGTCTCGTGCAGCAGCGCGCGGGCGAGTTGTTTCAGTTACTCGACGGCCCGGCGCACCTCTACGTGTTGGGCGACGCGGTGTTCGTGCGGCGCATTCACACCGCATTGCGTACGGCGATCGCCATGCATTCCGCTCTGGTGGACGACGCGTTCCGACGTCTACGCGAACAGCGGCGACTCCATTTTTGTGTGCAGCCGGCCACGGGCGCGCGGCCGGCCGTGGCGGCCCGCCTGTATCCGTGGGATGTCGCCACCGCAACGGACCCGCGTTGCCGGGTGCGGGTCATCTGTCGAAACAATGTCCTCGACATCACCGGGTTTCTGGCCATCCATATCGGCGGTGACACCATCTTGTCGATGCTGGCCGGGACCGACATCACCAAAGAATTCGAGATTGCGCACGGCTCGGCAGCCAAGACGCTCGGCATGCCCGACGTGTTCGTCGAAGGCGCAGTGGCGCCCATGCCCGAGTCACTGCAACCGCTGACCGCCTTTCTCTACAAAGTGGTCCGGTACACCAATGCATTTGTCGTCACCCAGACCGAGGTTCTCCGGAACAACGAGACCGACAGCTATGTGCAGGCGTGTGGTCTGTTGAGCGCACTTCAGCTCTGGCCCGAAGCGACGATGTGGGGCCAAGAACTGGCGCAATGTCTTGGAATCGACACTCCGCAGCAACACGTTCTGGAAAACCTGTGCAGCTCTCACCACAAGAACATGATTGCCTTCGTCAAGGACTGCCTGTCGGAGCCAACCGGTGTGGCGAACTGGGCGGACCGACTGTCCACCTGCGTTGCCACCTACGAAGATTACGGCCGGATGCTGACCCTGCACCTCTGCGACATATTGCGGGAGGCGTACTTCGAGGGCGCCGTCGCCGTCGGCAAAACCGCGCCCGACCATATCGACGATCTGACGCGGTACGCACAAATTCGGTTCGGCGCCCTCCGGCAGAGCAGGCCTGAGTATGACCGGTGTTGACCGGTTGCGCAGCAATCTCCGTGGCCGACTTCTGGTCAAGGGGGATGACGACTACCCCTCGGCGCGGCGCCTGTGGAACGGCCGTGTCGACAGACATCCCGCAATGATCGTCCAGTGCCGCGGCGTGTCTGACATCGTCGAGACGGTGCGGTTTGCCAACGCTCGGTCAACGCCGGTTGCCGTCCGCGCGGGCGGCCACGGCGTCGCCGGACACGCGATGATCGACGACGGCATCGTCATCGACCTGTCCGCTCTGAAAGGGATTGTCGTCCATCGCGAGGACAAGACCGCCTGGGCCCAGGCTGGTCTGCTCGGCAGCGAATTCGACCACGAGACTCAGCAATTCGGGCTGGCCACACCACTGGGCACCGTGTCGCACACCGGGATATCAGGACTCACGCTGGGGGGCGGTTATGGTTGGCTGTCCCGGCGCCACGGTCTGGCCTCGGACAACCTCCTGGCCGTCGACGTCGTGACGGCCCGTGGTGAATACCTACGCGCTGACCGCGAGAACCATCCCGATCTCTTCTGGGCCCTGCGCGGCGGTGGCGGTAACTTCGGGATCGCCACCTCCTTCCATTACCGATTGCACGAGGTCGGTCCCGAAGTATCAGGTGGCTCAATAACTTTCGGGATCGCCGACGCGAAGGCCGTCTTCGACTTCTACCGCGAGTTCACTGACCAGTGCAGTGACGATGTCACCATGTATCTCACTTTCATGCAGGTCGACGATCAACGCGTCTGCGTCCTGTCGCTGCTGTCCTACCTGCCTGCCACCGACCATGCACGGCTGGTCGCACGCGTGCGCGCACTGGGCACACCCCTGCGCGACGAGATCGGCAAGATCCGCTACTCCGAGTTGCAGAGCATGCTCGATGCGCATGTGCCCCACGGCAAGCACTACTACTGGCGGGCCGGATATCTGGGCGCGGGATCGCTGACCGCTGAGGCCGCCGCAACACTGCTGGATCAGGTGGACACCATCACCTCACCGCGCAGCCTGGTCTCGGTGGAACACGTAGGTGGTCGGATCAACCACCACGCTCCCAGCGACACCGCATTCCCGCACCGCAGCGCGACCTACAACCTGCTGATCTGCTCGGCCTGGGAGGAGCGGCAGCCGCCCGAGGAACATGTCAGCTACGCCGACGACTGCTGGCAGGCGATGTCGGGTCACATGCTGGGCAAATCGCTCTACCAGAACTATGGCAGCACGGATCCGCGCGCCGTCTACGCGTCCAACTACACCCGGCTCGCGCAGCTCAAACGTGAATACGATCCCGATCAACTGCTCACCGGCAACGGGTTGTTCGGTGCGGTCAAGAAAGGTGATTTGTGAACAAAGCCCCGTTTTACGTCGAGCTGGAAGCACAGCTGCGCGCTGCACTCAAGAAGGGCCTGGCAGACTTCCGGAACAGTAAATACTTCACCTATTGCAGTGAATACCATGACTTTCTCTGGGCCGACGACCGCTATACCTACACCCACCGCAAGCGCCTGCCCCATGCGCCCTACGAATTCGCCGCGCGATACGTCGGGATACCCATGATGAACCTCCTGCTCAAAATGGGCATCTACACCAACACCTGGTTCCCCGGCTATTACGACATCGAAGACGAGTTCGCCAACGGTCGTCAGCCGCCCAAACATCCCAGCGGGCGGGTCTCCCAGATGGTCCTCCTGCATAACACCCCTGCCGGGGTCGAGAAAATGTGCATGATCGAAATAACGTTCCAGATACTGCACACCGACATCGACGGCGACTTCGGCTTCAGGGAGCCCGCGATCTCGATCGTCGAGATCTATTCCGACGAGCCCGAAAAGTATGTGCACGCGGTCGCCGCAGACGACGAAATAGACGACTACCACCTGCTCGGTGAGTCGTGGGTCATCTGACATCGCAACCCGTTTGGAGAGGGTAAGGGGTCCGGATTTCCGGTAGCGCGAGGACCTGATCTTTTGCGAGACGGCCTGGCGATACGACCCATCCGATCCTTTTCTCATTTGGCGTGTGTGCGCTGCACGGAATAGCTGTCGTCGCAGGAAGGCCACTGGAATGCCGGTGCGAAGGAGCGAAAGTCCCGACGGGATGGAGCGAGCATGAGGCCGATGGCGATCATCGGACCCACAGGGACTGGCAAGTCCGAATTCGCTCTGCACATCGCCGAAAGACTCGGTGGCAAGTGTGCTGTGGAGGTGGTGAACGCGGAGGCACCCCGGCTGTATCGGGGCATGGACATCGGAACCGGGAAGTTGCCGTATGCCCAGCGCCGGAACATTCCGCATCACCAGATGGACGTCCTCGATATCACCGAAGCCGCCAGTGTCGAGAGGTATCAGCAGGCCGCCAAGGCCGATGTCGAAGCGATCCTCGCCCGGGGTGCGCTGCCGATACTTGTCGGCGGGTCGATGCTGTACGTCCAAGCGCTGCTTGATGATTGGAAGTTTCCCGATACCGACCAAGCGGTTCGCACCCGCTGGGAGCAGCGGTTGTCCGAGGTGGGACCCGCCGAATTGCACCTGGAGTTGGAACGCCGCGACCCTGCCGCAGCGGCCGCGATTCCGATTGCCGACACGCGTCGCACGGTACGCGCGCTGGAAGTGATCGAACTGACCGGCAAGCCGTTCTCGGCCCACGCGCCGCGCATCGGTAAGCCCCGCTGGGACACGGTCATCATCGGATTGGACTGTGACACCCGGAATCTGGATGAGCGGCTGGCCTTGCGCACCAAGCAGATGTTCGACCAAGGTCTGGTCGAAGAGGTGGTTTCGCTGCTGCGGCGCGGATTGGGCAAAAGTGTCACCGCCTCACGTGCCTTGGGTTACGCCCAGATCATCGCTACCTTGCGTGAGGGCGGCGATGCCAGCGCGTTACAGGAGGCCCAGCGCAGAACATCCCTGGCCACTCGTCGACATGTGCGCCGACAGCGGTCCTGGTTCCGGCGGGATCCCCGCGTGCACTGGCTCGACATCAGCGACGGGACCTTGTCCGGCCGTCAAGACACGATCGACGCCGCGTTGCGGACCTGGCAGGCGGGTCGGCCGGCACGATTCAACTGATCCGGGCGGCCGTATCACCCACCGGCGCGACACAATGTTTCGATGCGCATATCGCAGACCAGGCCGGGAATTGCGCGCCTCGCGGTGATCTCGGCGGTCGCCGCCCTGCTCGCCGGCTGCTCACATACCAGTCGCCCGACGATGCCGCCGCTGGCGCCCGGCGACATCGCCGGCCCGGTCGACATCGGCAATGGGCGACATCTGTATCTAGAGTGCCGCGGTCAGGGCACGCCGACGGTGATTCTGGAATCCGGATACCACAATTCGTCCGACCCGTGGAGCAAATCCGACGCCACCGCACCGGCGACCGGCCCGGCCGTGCTGCCCACCGTAGCCCGCGAACATCGCGTCTGCGCCTACGACCGGCCCGGCACGCTGCGCTATGCCGATCCCCCCGTCGTCGGCGACAGCAGTTCGCCGCTCCCGATGCCGCGCACCGCGCGCGACGTGGTCACCGACCTGCACGTGCTGCTCGACGCGGCGCACGTGCCGGGCCCGTACGTGCTCGCCGGGCATTCGCTGGGCGGTGTGTTCGCGCGGCTGTACGCCCAGACCTACCCGGAGCAGGTGCGGGCGGTGGTGTTCGTCGACGCGTTCGGGGTGGAGATACCCGACCTGATGGGGTCGGACTGGCCCGATTACCGGCGGGAGTTGGACACGCCACCCGCGCAACTGCGGGATGCCACGAACTTCGAGGAGATCGACATCGACGCCAGCGTCGCGCAGGTCGCCGCCGCTCCCGGTTTCCCGGCCATCCCGGTCGTGGTGTTGACCCGGACCGAGCCGTTTCTGATACCGCCGGACCTCGCCGGGGACAAAGCAGCCAAGCTCGAACAGGCCTGGCGGGACGCCACGTCGACATTGATCGCGCTGCGACCACAGACGCCGCACCTGGTGGCGACGGGAAGTGACCACTTCGTTCAGATCCACCAGCCGGATTTGGTTGCGGCCGGTATCGAGCTGGCGATTCAGCGGTCGGCCACCAACCGCTGAGTGGCGGCGTGGGAACCGGCGCGACGGCCACCGAACACGCAGTCGGCCAACGACAAGCCGCTGACGTAGGAATTCGAGCAGACGCCGGTCGCTGTGCGTCCCGCGCTGTACAGCCCGGGAATCGCCGCGCCTGTCCCGTCGAGTACCGCGCCGGTGCCCTCGTCGATGCGGATGCCGCCGAGGGTGAGCATCGGAGTGGGGTTGAGCAGGTTGGGCCGGATGGAGATATTCAGCAGCCGGTAGGGCGGCTCACCGATGCGGCGCACAAAGTCGGAATGCTTCCCGGCTGGGTCTTCTCGGCCGGCGTCGATGGCATCGTTGTGCGCGGCGACGGTGGCCACCAGCCCGTCGGCATCGATCCCGGCCGCGTGCGCGACCTCGCGCAACGAGGCGCCCTTGACCGAGTCGAACAGCATCAGCGCCGCGGACTGACCGCGCTGAAACCACAGCGGCTGCTTGATCATCTGGCGCCGCGCCTCTTTCATCAGCGCCGCGTCGACCAGGATCCAGCCCTTGGCATTGTGGTCTCGCACCATGGCGCGACCCAACGCCGCGCCGTAGCGGCTCTCGTCGATGATTCGCCGCCCGTGTTCGTCGACGATGATGGCACTGAGGAAAGCGCTTGGCGGCGTGATGAATCGCCACGCCGAGATGTTGTCCATCCGTTCGGTCACCGCTCCGACGCTCTGGGCCAGCGCGATCCCGCTGCCGTCGTCACCGCTGGTGCCTAGCTGCAGTCCACACAGGTACTGCGGCGCGAACCGCTGCACCCAGTCTCGGTTAGCCATGTAGCCGCCCGCGCAGAGGATCACGCCGCGCCGAGCTTCGATCAGAACTGTTCTGGCATAACGTCGTTCGAGCTTGCGCAGCCGTCGTTCCATTGCGGTCCGTAGCGGCGGGTAGTACACCCCGGGTTTGGTCGACAGATCCGCCAGTTGGGCATACAACCGGCGGACGCGGGGCGGCGCGTAATGCATCGTCATCGCTTCCACCCCGGTGACCCGACCAGCGGAGTTCTGCACCAGCTTCGTCACCCTGGTCTGCGGGTGGAATCGAACACCGAGTGCCAGTGCCGATTTGGCTAACGGGCCATACATTTTCTTGCCGGAGGTGCCGTTGCCCTTGACGCGGTGCCCGCGCTGCACGGGTGGGGTTACCCGGCGGAACGCACCGGCGTTCTCACTGCCCGAGTGATACAGGTAGTAGTGGTTGTTCGGGTAAGAGGTCTTGTACGGGCATAACGTGGAGTCGAACGGCACGCCGTAATCGGTCAGCCACTGGATCATTTCGGGGCTGCCGTGGACGAATGATTCCAGGGTCTGCGGGCTGACCGCGTCGCCGACTTCGAGGCGCAGGTAGGTCAGCATCTGCTCGAAGGTGTCGCTGACCCCGGCCTGCTGCTGGACCCAGGTCTCGCCGCCGGCATAGATGATGCCCCCTGACATCGCGGTCGAGCCGCCGCCGTTGGCACGGTCGACGGCGACGACTTCGGCGCCCTGTTCGCGGGCGGCGATGGCTGCGCACGTTCCTGCCGCACCGAAACCGACCACTACGACGTCAGCGGAATCAACGAACCGCTCGTCATCAGCCATTGCTGCCATCCCGGTTATGTCTGGGTTACCTGGGTTCGACTGTAATCCGAAGGGCCGCTGCGGGACTGGGGCCGATCGCGTTGTGGGCGGCGTCGGTCCTAGTGACGTGGACAGCGCCGTCACCCTTGCCGACGGTGAAGTCCTGCTGCGCGTCGAGCTGCAACTCGAACTGATAGTTGATGATCTGCCCGGCCTTGATCCCGAACGGCGGGGCGAATGTCTGCAGGATGAAGTCCATCCCGCCCGCTTCCCGGTTGTACGGGGCCGCGACCCATTGCTTGGTGTTCGGGTCCAGCATGCGCAGCGACCCGAGTGGCATCATGTGCTGTTCGGGTGAGCCACACCCGCAGTGACCCAGTGACACCACCAACCCGACCTGAGTCATATCAGTCGGTGTCGTGTTGAGCAGCGCGAGGTTGAAGGACAGCGGCGGTCCGCCCGGCGTGACGGTTGTACCTGCTTGCGGCGCAAGGGTTATGGACAGGCCGTCCGCTGTTCCGTGCCGCCCGGGACCGTCGGGGGCCGACGTGGTGGCCTGAGTGGTCGTAGTGGCTGACGTGGTGGTCGTGGTGGTGGTGGTGGGAGTTGGCCGGTCCGGTGTTGAGCAGCCGCTGAAGGCCGCGGCCAGTGCGGCTACAACGGCGATGACCGCGAAACGATCTTTGCTGGCCATTCGTGTCCCCTTCCCCGGCCGGACTCCGTGGGCAACGCTATTGATCGTCGTCCGGAATATTGACAACTAACGCGGTGATGTTGTCCGGCCCGCCCGCTTGGTTGGCGGCATCGATCATTGCCGCACACGCGTCGGCGGGTTCGGGGTGCGATGCCAGGATCTGGCGCAGCGACGCGTCAGCGAGGACACTGTGTAACCCGTCGCTGGACAACAGGATCCGGTCGCCGGGCCGCAGATCCACCTCGGAGGTCTCGGGCAACGGGCGCGGCAGCATCGCCACATGCCGGGTCAGCGTCGCACGGGAGGGGTGGTGCTCGGCGTCCTCGACCGATACCTTGCCCGCGTCGATCAGATCCTGGATCACGCTGTGGTCGTGCGTCAGTTGTTGTATCTGCTGGTCGCGGAACAGGTAGGCCCGGCTGTCCCCGAGGTGGACGAGTAGCGCGCGGGACCCCGCGATCACCACGGCCACTACCGTCGTGTTGGCTCCGACGGCACGAGGGTCGGTGGCTGCGAATGCGCGAAAGTCGTTGCAGTAGTCGGTTACTGCGCTGCCCAGTGACTCCGCCGTGGCATCATCGGCCGGCTTCAGGTGCCGGGCGACGTAGGTGGGCAACAACTCGACGATCAGGTGCGCGGCCAGCGCGCCGTCGCTGCTGCACGCCACACCGTCGGCAACCATGAACAGGGACTGATCCGGGTCGGCTCCCCAGTGGTCCTGATTGGTGCCGCGCAGCCGGCCGATATCACTGAGACCCGCGTGCTGGATCGCCGTCACTGGGCGCCGTTGCGATGCCTTTGAGTCATGCACCGCTCCTTCTCGGACAGCCCCCGGGATACTGGCTCAGCACGATACCGGGTTCGTCGTCTACGTCGCACGCCCCCTGTCGAATTCGATGGGCAGGGCGATGGGTCCCCCCAGCGCGTTCACCGGTTTCCAAGGAGCGGGACCGGTGCGGCGGGCGTTGGGCATGCGTCGGGTCATGACCGACAGGGCTTCGGTCAACTCGAGCCGGGCGAGATTGGCGCCGAGACAGTAGTGCATACCGCCGCCGAAAGTCTGAATCGGCGGGGCGCCTGCCCGGCGGATGTCGAGACGGTCCGGGTCGTCGCAGGCGGCGGGATCCCGGTTGGCTGCGCCGGTGTTGACGATGACTATCGTGCCGGCGGGAATTCGTACTCCGGCGAGTTCGACGTCCTGGCCGGCGATGCGCAGCGTGACGAACGTCATCGGTGAGTGGCGGATGAGCTCGTGGACGGCGTTGACGGCCAGCTCCGGTTGCCGGCCGAGCAGTTCCCACTGGTCGGGGTGCTCGCACAGCACCTGCACCGCGGCGGACAGCTGAAGACGAGTGGTGTCGGTGCCGGCCATGAGCAGCGAGGCGACCATACTGCGCAGCTCGTCCCCGCTGAGGCGGTCGCCTGGAGAGCCGGGGTCTTCGGCGCGGATCAGCTCCGAGAGGAGGTCGTCGGTCAGGGTGTGGCGGCGCCGCGCGATCATCTCGTCGATATAGGCGTCTAGAGCTTCCCAGGCCTGCAGGATCATGGGTGTCTGGCTCGCGGCGTCCCAGCCGAAGGCCTCCATGATGTGGTCGGTCCAGTCCGAGATCAATTCCCAGTCCTCCGGCGGTGCGCCGACCAGCGCGCAGATCACCCGGATGGGGAATTGGCGGGCAATGTCGGTGACCACGTCGCAGCGACCGTCCGCAGTGACGCCGTCGACCAAACCGGTGATGATGTCGACGATCGTCGTGCGCAGCCGCGCGGTCGACTTGGGGCTGAAGGCCTTGCTGACCAGCCGTCTCAGCCGGTGGTGTTGCTCGCCGTCGATGCAGATGATGAGTGCGGCCACGCGGTCCCAGAGCGGGCCGGACGTAATGCCCTGTGCCGCAAGGAACATGCCCTGCGGCACGCGGAAGCGGGGGTCGCGCAACGCGGTGTGCACCAGGTCATAGCTCAGCAGCTCGGGCCCGTAGGGTCCGATCGCGATCGGTGCCCTCACACGGGCCCGGCTGATGATCGCGTGCGCATCATCGGGGTGTTGGGCGTCGGCGTAGTCAATCGCCGGTAGCCCGGCCTCGAAGACGCTGGGGCAGTTGCTGAGTGTGGTGGTCATGGGATCGACTCTGCTGAATCGCGCAGGCCAGATCATCGGGGAGTACTCGGAATTCACTCTGCGGCTATGGCGGCAAGAAGCGGGAGAATCCCACCCCCACCGCAGGGTCAACGCCGCGCCGCGCGTCCGAATACGGGATTTCCCCGATGTTCGCGGCTCCGCGCACCGAGATCCTGGCTAGCATGACCAAAACCGATCGACGGATTGAGTTGGACGTGAGCGAGCTGCCAACCGGAACGGTGACGCTGTTGCTCGCCGATGTCGAGGGTTCGACGCGGTTGTGGGAGACCGAAGCCGACGCGATGACTGCCGCGTTCGCGCGCCTGGACCGCACTCTCAGCGACCTGCTTGCCGCCCATGGCGGGGTGCGTCCGGTCGAGCAAGGCGAAGGCGACAGCTTCGTGGTCGCGTTCCCGCGCGCTAGCGCCGCGGTGGCGTGTGCCCTGGCCCTGCAACGAGCGCCGCTGGCCCCGATCCGGTTACGCATCGGTCTGCACACCGGCGAGGTGCAACTGCGCGACGGGTGCAACTACGTCGGTTCCACGATCAATCGCACGGCGCGCCTGCGCGACCTCGCGCACGGCGGTCAGACGGTGCTGTCGGGCACCACCGAGGACATTGTGGTCGACGCGCTCCCGGATGATGCGTGGCTGACCGACCTCGGCCGCCACGAACTTCGCGGAATTGCTCGTCCCGAGCGGGTGGTACAGCTCTGCCACCCGGACGTCGCCAACGACTTTCCGCCGCTGAGGACATCGAAAACCGTTGCTGCCGAGCACTTACCGACGCAACTGACCAGTTTTGTCGGCCGCGGCGCCGAGATCGACGGCGTACGGCGCATCCTGGCCGCCAACCGGCTGGTCACCCTGACCGGTGCCGGCGGGGTGGGCAAGACCCGGCTGGCCATTCAGGTCGCGGGCCAGCAGGCCGCCGAGTTCGGTGACGGCGCCTGGTACGTCGACCTGGCGCCGCTCACCGACCCCGATCTGGTGCCGGTCGCGACGGCCGGCGCACTGGGGCTCACCGACCAGCCCGGCCGCTCCACCACCGAGACGTTGATCCGGTTCGTGGGTCACCGTCAGATGCTGGTCGTACTGGACAACTGCGAGCACCTCCTCGACGCGATCGCCGCGCTCACCGCCGCGCTACTGACGGCCTGCCCCGGGTTGACGGTGCTGGCGACCAGTCGCGAACCCATCGACGTACCCGGCGAGGTGACCTGGCGGGTGCCGTCCCTGTCGTTGGAGGACGACGCCGTTGCGCTGTTCCTGGACCGGGCCCGGCGAGCGCGCACCGATCTGCACATCGCCGACGACGACAGCGAGACGGTCAAGGAGATCTGCCGTCGGCTCGACGGCATGCCCCTGGCGATCGAGTTGGCGGCCGCCCGGGTACGGGCGCTCTCGCTCGACGAAATCGTGAGCAGTCTGCATGACCGCTTCCGGTTGTTGACCGGGGGCGGGCGCACTGCGGTGCGCCGCCAGCAAACGTTACGGGCGTCGGTCGACTGGTCGCATGCGCTGCTGACCGATTCCGAACGCGCCCTATTCCGGCGGCTGGCGGCATTCGTCGGCGGCTTCGATCTCGCCGCCGCGCGTGCCGTGGCCGGGGGCACAGAGGTGGAGCGCTTCCAGGTGTTGGACCAGCTCACGCTACTGGTGGACAAGTCGCTGGTGGTGGCGGATAACACAGTAGGGCGAACGCGTTATCGGCTGCTGGAGACCGTTCGGCAGTACGCCGCGGAAAAACTTGACGAATCCGGTGAGGTGGACACGGTTCGTGCACGCCACCGCGACTACTACGCCGCAATGGCGGCCGCGCTCGACGCGCCAGCCGCCACCGGACACCAGCGGCGGGTTGAGCAAACCGAAACCGAACTCGACAACCTGCGCGCGGCGTTCGCCTGGAGCCGCGAGAGGTGTGACACGGAAGTGGCATTGCAGCTGGCGTCGTCGCTGCAGCCACTGTGGCTCACGCGCGGCCGCCTGCGCGAAGGAATGAGCTGGATCGATGAGGCGCTGACCGATCTGGACGCCGTGGACGGCGAGGTGGCACCGGCGGTGGTGGCGCGGGCGCTGGCCGACGCGGCACTCCTCGACGGCTGGGTCGGCATGCCGGAGCGCGGGGAGCAAGCCACCGAAGCGCTGACCATTGCTCGCCAACTGGACGACCCCGTCCTGCTGGTTCGTGCTCTCACCGGCTGCATTGGCACGGCCGCCTTCGATCCCGAACAAGCGGCAACGTACTTCGCCGAGGCGATCGAGCTGGCGCGCGCCCTGGGCGACAAGTGGAGACTGAGCCAGCTGCTCGGCTTCCGCGCATACGCCGCTGTGATGGCCGGCAGCTCGATCACCGAGCACGCGGCGGCCGAAGGTCGCGACCTCGCCGACTCGGTCGGCGACCGGGTGGCGTCGGGCCAGTGCCGGTTATGGGGTATCGCTGGGGGACGGGCGATGCGCGGTGAGCTCCAGGGCGCCGCGGATGAATTGGGGGATCTGCTCGCAGAGGCCGATGCAGCCGGCGACCTGCTCACGAGATTCAACGCCCTGATGGCGCAGAGCTTTGTACTGGGGAGGCACGGCAACACGACTGCAGCGCTTGCCGCGGCCGAGACGGCGGTCGAGTTCGCCGCTGAGCTAGGTGCTGCGATCGAGGGGCTCGGCTATCTCGCACTGGGTTGGTCACGGCTGGCCGTGGGAGACGTCGCAGGCGCGCGCGACGCTCTCACGACAGCTTATGGCCAGATACCGAACGCCGGCTTTTCGTCGACCAACTTGATGTGGAGAGCCGAAACCGAGCTCGCGGAAGGCGATGTCGTGGCGGCCCGCCGCTGGGCCGATCGCGGAGTTCCGGCGACCGCTGGTTATTTCGGCACGTTCGCATTGAACACCCGTGCCCGCGTGGCGCTCGCTGAGGGGAACGCGGAGTCGGCCGAGCGTGACGCTCACGAAGCGCTGACGCGTGCCGCCGATACCGGGGCACAGCTGGGAGTGCCGGACGTCGTCGACTTTCTCGCTGGGCTGGCCGTGCTAGCCGCGAGTTATCCCGAGGCGGCTAGGCTCTTCGGTGCCGCAGAGGCAATCCGGCAACGCACCGGGGAGGTGCGATACCTGATCCATCAGGCCGCCTATGAGAATTCGGTGGCGACGCTCCGAGATGCGATGGGCCAAAATGACTTCGACTCCGCCTGGGCCGAGGGGGCAGCGCTATCCACTGCCGAAGCGATCGCTTATGCCCAGCGAGGTCGGGGCGAACGCAAACGCCCGGCGTCCGGCTGGGCTTCGCTCACCCCCGCCGAACTCGACGTCGTCCGCCTGGTCAGCGATGGGCTGGGGAATAAAGACATCGCCGCCCGGCTTTTCATCTCGCCGCGCACCGTCGAGGCACATCTGACGCACGTCTACACGAAGCTGGGCTTGGCCTCGCGCGTCCAACTGGCCCAGGAAGCCGCCCGCCACGCCTGAAATCGGTGGCGAGCAGACACAGAATCGCATGAAAATGACGGTGTTAGTGCGATTCTGCGTCTGCTCGCGCCAGAAAAGCAGCACTAGCGCCGCCGGTCATCCGTTCGGACTCCGGTAGGTCGAGGTAGCGCTCCAGGTTGCGGTGCATGTTGATCACCCGACGTTCTTCATTGGAGAGCACCAGATGCGTCAAGCCGGGCTGGTGCAGGCCGCGTTGCAGGCCGGGCAGGATCCGGATGTCCTGGGTCAGCACGATTCCCGGTTCGGCATCCGCGGCCGACATGCGCATGTCGGCGGGCTTGTTGCGGTCGGCGCCGGGCGGCATCCGGGTCATCAGGAACATGGTCAGCTCACCGTGGTCCGGATCCGGGCCGGGCCGCGACGTCATGATCGTCAAGTGGTCGGCGTTGACCAGGAACGTCATGTTCGGGAACACGTTGTACTGGTGCAGTCGGGTGATCCGGTCGGTGTCGGCCCAGTCCAGGTTCACCCCGCGTCCCGCGGCGAACTCCCGGGTGCGCGCCGCGATCAGGTCCGGCACCGACTGGCCGTCATCGGGAAAGGGTGTGCCCTCGGCCGCACCCATCAGCGCACCCTGGGTGTAAACGTAAGCGTCCCAGACTTCTTTGTCACTCAGGGTGCCCTCGAAACGCGGACTGGGCACCCCGTACGGTTGGTCGGACTTACCTGCGTGCACCCAGATCTGTTGCGGCGCATGGATATCATCGACGCAGCGCAGCAATTCGGGGTGCAACGTTTGGATATGATAGGTCTCGCTGTAGCCGTCGGCAATGGTCTTCCAGTTGGCTTCGACGTCGACGGTCAGCGTTGCGTAGCAACGGAAGTCGCCGATGTCGCACCAGGCGATGTCCTCGGGGATGCCATCCAGATAGGAGATCAGTGGCATCGCGCTGAGGTCGAGATTGACGAACACCATCCCCGCCCAAACGTCGACAGCGGCCGGCACCAACGGAAAGTCCGACATCTTCAGCGATCCGAAGCCCTTGCGGTTGGGGACCCGCTTCAGCACCCCGGCGAGGTCCCAGGTCCAGCCGTGGTAGCCGCACTTGAGTTCGCGCAACCCCGAACCGCTGCCTACGCACAGCGAATTCCCCCGATGCCGGCAGGCGTTCTGAAAGGCACGCAGCACGCCGTCGTCATCGCAGACAATCAGGACTCCGTATGGGCCACAACGGTATTCGAAGTAGTCGCCCGGGTGGGAGACGTGATCGACCAGGCAGGCAAGCTGCCACACCTTCGGCCACATCCGCTGGATCTCGAGGGCGGCGAACGCCGGCGAGTAGTAGCGCTCGGCGGGCACCAGGGTCGGGGACGCGGGCGGGACCCCGATCGCGTCCTCGGCACGGGTCCGGGCGGGGTTACCCGCGGCCGTCTGCACCGGCGCGGCCTAACGCGCGCCGCGCACCAACCGGCCCGGCCGTGCGCCGGTATCGACGTCGTGGCGCCGGGTCACCGTGCCGCTGACGATGGTGGCCGCGTATCCGCTGGCGCCCTGCAGGATCCGGTTTCCGCCGGCGGGCAGGTCCCAGGCCATCGCGGCTGGGTGCAGCGTCAGCGCGTTCAGGTCGATGACGTTGATGTCGGCTTTCTTGCCCGGTTCGATGGTGCCGCGGTCGGTGAGACCGAACAGGTGCGCGGTGTCCCGCGCCTGCTTGCGGATCACATATTCCAGCGAGAGTTTGTCACCGCGGTGCCGGTCCCGCGCCCAGTGGGTCAGCAGGAACGTGGGATACGAAGCGTCGCAGATCATTCCGCAGTGTGCGCCACCGTCGGACAGGCCCAGCACACCGGCCGGGTGCAGCAGCATCTCGCGAATTGCGTCGTGGTTGCCCTCGGCGTAATTGAACAGCGGCAGCATCAGCATGGCGCTGGCGTCCCGTTCCAGCATCAGGTCATAGAGGGTCGACAGCGGGTCCTCGCCGCGCGCCTGCGCGATCGCCTGCACGGTGCGGTCCGGGGTGGGCTCGTAGTCCGGCGGGTTGCCCAGTGCGTAGAGGCGGTGCAGCGAATGCTGCACCAGCGCGAACATGCCGTCGAACAACAACGACGGATCCACCGGCAGGTCGTCCTCGGCCAGGATCGCGGCCTTGACGGCGGGATCGGCCAGGCGTTGCGCGAGTTCTTCGCGGCCGCATTCGGCCTTCAACCGGCGGTAGGTGGGCCGGTGGCTGAACCCGTGATGGCCCTGGAATCCGATCATCATGCCGAACGGGCGGGCGGCGATCTGCGGGTACAGCCGACTGCCGTCGGAGTGAGCGGCCGCGGAGAGATCCAGCATCTCGCGCCACAGTCCCGGGTCGGCGTCCACCTGGATGAGCGCGAAGGACACCGGACGGTCGATCTCAGCGCCCAGTCGGCGCATCCACTCGAGTTCCTTCTTGGGCGCGATGATGTCCTCACCCGCTGAACCCTGCGGGGCCAGTTCGAAGACTGCCTGACCGCCGGCGGCCATGGCCCGTCCGAGGCCGAACAACTCGTCCTCGGCGGCGAAGGTGCCAGGCACCGGTTCGCCGTCCATCGCGCGGTGACCCATCGTGCGCGACGTGGAGAATCCGAGTGCGCCCGCTTCGACGGCCTCGGTGACCAGGCGGCCCATCGCTTTGATGTCGTCGGCGGTGGCCGGTTCGTTGCGGGCACCGCGTTCGCCCATTGCGTAGGCGCGGATCGCGCCGTGCGCGACCTGGCTGCCCACGTCGATCGAGAACTTCTGCTTACCGATGGCGTCGAGGTACTCGGGGTAGGTCTCCCAGCCCCAGGTGATGCCCTCGGTCAGGGCGGTGCCGGGAATGTCCTCGACGCCTTCCATCAGGCTGATCAGCCAGTCCTCGGTCCCGGGCCGCACCGGCGCGAAGCCGACGCCGCAGTTGCCGGTGACCACCGTGGTGACTCCATGACCGCTGGACGGTTCCAGCGAACTGTCCCAGCTGACCTGCCCGTCGTAGTGGGTGTGGATGTCGACGAACCCGGGCGCCACCACATGTCCGGTCGCGTCGATGGTCTCGGCGGCTTCGCCGGCAAGCTCCGGAGAATCCGCGCCGCGGCGGACCACGTCGACGATTTTGCCGTCCTTGATGCCGATGTCGGCGCGGTAGCGTGGCGCGCCGGTGCCGTCCACGACGGTCCCACCGACGATTTTCAGGTCGAACATGGATGCCTCCAGGGCAGCGAATCAGGGCTGTGCGATCATTTCGCTACGGTGAGTAGCGTATGTATCGACGGTAGGCGTCCCGGTGGCTTGAGTCAATGACGCGCGGACGGGCGGGTCAGGATGCGGTCAGGCGATTCCAGGTCAACTTCACCGCGGTGCCGTGCGGGGTTCCGTCGATGCTCGCTTCGTCGGCGAGGGCACGCATCAACGGGATGCCGCGCCCGCGGGCCAGATTCGCTGCGCTGGGCTGCTGGCGCCACCGACCGCGGTCGATGATGTTCACCGCGAGGGTGTCCGAACCGGGGTCGTAGGCGGCGCGCACATCCATGGTCCCGCACTCATCGGGGTAGGCGAATTCGGCGACATTCGCCAGCGCCTCGCTGACAGCCAGCACCAGGTCACTGAACTGCTCGGCGTCGAGCGCGAAATGACGACTCAGCCAATTGCGAAACTCGACCCGAATCCGCGTGGCATTCGATGCGTCGGCGGCAATCTGCGTTCGGACGAAGCGCGGGCAATCGTTGCTCTGGGATGTCACGGGGTGCCGAATCAGAGTGTCTGGCCGACCCCCGGCGATGCCGTGCTACGCACCGGTGATCCAGTTCAGCGCGCTATCCAAGGTGCGGTGCAGCGAGAGCACGCTGTCGATACCCATCAGTTTGAGTGGACGGCTGGTGGCCGGGCCGTCGGCAACCACGGCCAACCGTGTCGGCGGCGCCAATTCGGCTTGCCCGTTGACCAGCACGCTCATCCCGGCAGACGCGAGGAATTCCACTTTCGTCAGATCGACGATGAGCGCCGGGGGTTTGCCGGCCAGCGCCGTGTGCATCGCATCCGCCAATTGAGGAGCACTCAGCATGTCTACTTCGCCCGAGACGGCCAGTACCACGGCACCGTCCGCCTGGTACTGCTCGACTTCGAAAGCCGTTCGGTTGATTGGATCGCCGGGTTGATCGACCATGCTTTATCTCAAATCCGTCCTCGGGGGGACAACAATAGTGCTCAGAAAACCACGCCATGCCGGGGCTGTGGATTCAACCCGCCGGAAAACCGCCACGAACTTGCTTGCCGAATGCAGCGCCGCGGCAGCCAACGAAAGCCAATCCTAGGCCATCGCGCGAAACACCCGCCGGGTACCGTTCCGCCGGGTAAACATTCTGCCACCGCGGGCGGCCGATCGCTTTTCCGGCCGGCCTGCGCCGCGTGCGCCGACAGTGGTGCACAACGGGGTCAAGGCCTTGTGCGGGGTTGATAGCGTCTACGAATGCTCTTTGCTGCGCTGCGCGATATGCAATGGCGAAAACGTCGCCTGGTTATTGCCATCGTCAGCACCGGGCTGATCTTCGGGATGACGCTCGTGATGAGCGGACTTGCCTACGGGTTTCGCGTCGAAGCCCGGCAGACCGTGGATTCCATGGGGGTCGACGCATTTGTGGTCAAGGACGGCGCGGCGGGACCTTTTCTGGGGTCGACGCCATTTCCCGACGTCGACCTGGCGCGGGTGCGCGCCGAACCGGGTGTCTCCGCCGCGGCACCGCTGGGCTGTGTGGGGACGATCATGAGGGACGGCAACTCGACCCGGAACGTCACTGCGTTCGGGGCACCTGAGCGTGGTCCCGGCATGCCGTCCGTTTCGCAGGGCCGGGCCCCGTCGAAGCCCGACGAGGTGGCGGCGTCAAGCACGCTGGGGCGCCGGCTGGGCGACACCCTGCAGGTGGGCGCCCATACGCTGCGGATCGTAGGCATCGTGCCCAATTCGACCGCACTCGCCAAGATCCCCAACATTTTTCTGACCACCGAGGGTTTGCAGCAACTGGCGTACAACGGGCAGCCGATGGTCACCTCGATCGGCATCGACGGCACCCCCCGGGCGCTGCCGAACGGCTACCGGACCTATGACCGGGACGGTGCCGTGGCCGACCTGATCCGGCCGTTGAAGGTCGCGGTGAACTCCATCACCATCGTTGCGCTGTTGCTGTGGGTGGTGGCGGTGCTGATCATCGGCTCGGTGGTGTACCTGTCCGCGTTGGAACGGGTCCGCGACTTCGCGGTGTTCAAGGCGATCGGGACCCCGACGCGCTCGATCCTCGCCGGCCTGGCGCTGCAGGCGCTGGTCGTCTCCCTGCTGGCCGCGGGGGTGGGGGTGATCCTGTCCAAGCTGCTGGCGCCGCTGTTCCCGATGGTCGTCGCGGTCCCGTCCGTCGCCTATGTGCTGTTACCGGTAGTGGCCACCGGGATCGGCCTGCTGGCCAGCCTGGCCGGGTTGCGGCGGGTGGTCGCCATCGACCCAGCGCTCGCGTTCGGAGGTCCCTGATCATGGGCGATCTGAGCATCCAGAATCTGGTCGTCGAGTACTACAGCGGCGGCTATGCACTGCGCCCGATCAACGGACTGAATCTCGATGTGGCGTCCGGATCCCTGGTGATCCTGTTGGGACCGAGCGGTTGCGGGAAGACGACATTGCTGTCCTGTCTCGGCGGCATCCTGCGGCCCAAGTCCGGCACCATCAAATTCGACGACGTCGACATCACGGCACTGGACGGCAAGGCGATGGCGCAGTACCGGCGCGACAAGGTCGGCATCGTGTTCCAGGCCTTCAATCTCGTCCCCAGCCTGACCGCCCTCGAGAACGTGATGATTCCGTTGCGGGCCGCCGGGATGTCACGCGCGGCCTCGCGCAAGCGCGCCACCGAGTTGCTCGAACGGGTCAACCTCGGCGACCGGATCAAGCACCGGCCCGGCGATCTGAGCGGCGGTCAGCAGCAGCGCGTGGCGGTCGCTCGGGCGATCGCGCTGGATCCGCCGCTGATCCTGGCCGACGAGCCGACCGCACACCTGGATTTCATCCAAGTCGAAGAGGTGCTGCGGCTGATCCGTGAACTGGCCGACGGTGACCGGGTGGTGGTGGTGGCAACCCACGACAGCCGCATGCTGCCGATGGCGGACCGGGTCGTCGAACTGACTCCGGATTTCGCCGACACCAACAGGTCGCCGGAGCTGTTCGAACTGAAGGCCGGAGTGGTGTTGTTCGAGCAGAGCACCATGGGTGAGTTGATCTACGTGGTGATCGAGGGCGAATTCGATCTGGTACATGAATTGGCCGACGGCGGTGAGGAATTGATCAAGGTGGTCGGGCCGGGTGACTACTTCGGGGAGATGGGCGTGCTGTTCCACATGCCACGCTCGGCGACCGCGCGGGCGCGCACCGATGCGAAGGTGATGGGGTACACCGCCCAGGCCTTCCGGGAGCGTCTCGGCGCAGGCGGCCCGCGCGACCTGATCGGACACCGCGAGCTCAGCAGCGACTGATCCGCTACGAGTGGTGCTGGGCGAAGAACCGCCAGATGGTGTCGGTGGCGTCCGGGGGCTGGCCGCGTCGGACTGAGTCGCCGAGCAGACGTCAGCGCATCGCACGTACACCGAGTGCGCGCCCGAGCGCCCGGCGCGCCCGGGCAGCCGTTTCCCGCTTCGGCAGCCGCACGGCGGCCACCCCCCGGGCGCCCAGCAACGCCGCCAGCATCACCGAGACGCAGACCAGCCCGTCGTCCTTGAGACCCCACTTCACCGCGGCCAGGATCGCCGCCCCGGCCACGCACAGCAACACGCCGACGCTGACGCCACGCCACGCCGACGTAATGGCGGGGGCGCCGTCCCACCCGGGCAGCGGAGTGTTCTCCAGCACCCGCAGCGCCACGAACAGCACCGCCACCACGGCGATCATCAGGACGAGTTGCGCAACGCCGATCGCCAGGAAGTCGGGCTGACCCGGGAAGCGCGGGTGGCCGAAGGCGTCGAACAGCAGGTGCACGCCCAGCAGCGCCGGCATGTGCCACAGGTACAGCGTCATTGCGCCGGAGTTGCCGATCGCCGTGAACCACCACACCCGCGGCCGTTGCGCCCAGCGGTTGATCGCCGGTGCGGCCGCGATCGCCAGGGCGCTGAGCACGATCGCGTGTCCGGCGAGCAGCAGCGAGGGGGGGCTCATGTTAGGCAGCTGCTGGCCCTCAATACCGACCAGACTCAGCTCGTAGGGACCCCACTGCAGCAGCGCGATGTTGACCGTGAACACTGCCGCCGCGACACTCAACGCGACACGACCGCTGAGCAACTGGCGGCGGTAGGCGACGCCGAACATGCCGGGGATGAGCCAGGCCGCGAGGTTGAGATAGCCGATCGGCGCCAGTGCCGGCCAATGCAACCGAAGCACGTCGACGACCGCGACCATCGCGTAGACGGCGGCGACGCCGCCGACCAGGCGGGTCGCCGTGGTGATCCGCCACAAGGCCGGCATCGCCGCGAGCACCAGCACATACACGCCGAGAAACCACAGCAGCTGAATGCTGATGCCTGCGACCGGTTCGTACACATGTTGGGGCAGGAAGGGATACAGCATTACCAACGCGACGGCCCAGAAGGCCAGGTAGTAGAAGACCGGCCGGAACAACCGGGTGCACCGCTTCAACAGCCAACCCCCCCAGTTGACCTCCGGTCCCCAGGACGAGACGCACGCCGCGGCGCCCGCGAAGAAGAACAGCGGCATGATCTGGAAAATCCAGGTCAAAGCCTGGAACACGGTCGAAGTGGTGAGCAGGTTGTCCCAGATGAACACGCCGTCGCGGATGGTGCTGATCGCCATCACGGTGTGGCCGATCACCACGCCGACCAGTGCGGTGATGCGGATGACGTCGATGGCGCGGTCGCGGTCGACCGGCGTGGTGGCGGCCAGTTCAGGGGCGCTCGGAAAGCGCAGCAAGCCCGGGGAAGTTGTCATTCCTGCAGCATTGCTGGTGGGTGCGGGCCGGCACCTGCGTAGGACTACTCGTTCCGGGCGGGTAGTCCTACCACTGACTAGGCCTGGTGGGCCAGGGTGAAGAAGACGTAGGCGAGGCAGAACAAGAAGTTCAGGGAGATGAGGACCAGCCCGGCGCACACCAGCGCGTGCCTGCAGCGCCGCTGCAGCCGCGTGACTCGGGCGGACTGTTTCTCGCGGTTGAGTTCCGTGGCGATCAACGCGAAATTGACGTTGGTCATCTCCCGTTCGGCCACCGGGGAGCCGGTGAACAACTGGCGGAGGCGGGTCGCCGGGATATGCACTCCGACGGCTGCGAAGCGCCGGCTCAGTCGTCGTGCCTGCCTGCGGCCGAGAACCTGGCCGCGTAGCTGCAGTTGCTGCGCGAGTCGCTGTCGTTCGTCGCCCCAGGGGTTCGACGGGGTCGTCACAAGCGGGAAGTCTATGTCCTTCATCACATTTTGGGGACAGATCCGTCCCGCATTTTTCGCGGATTCGCGGCCTCAGCGCAGCTGCTCGGTCGGCACCGCGTAGCGCTGCTGGTAGCTGCGGACCCGGTCGCGCACCTCGTCGGCGTTCAGACCGGTGTCCGACCAGGTGTAGCGGCCCCGTCCGCCGTCTCCCGGGTGAGCGGCCAGAAAGTCGCGCATGCGTTGCTTCGCCTGCGGCCGCAGTTCGCGGCCCAGCTTTCGGTAGATGCCGTCGATGGTGGTCCAAGGGTCGGCAATGAAATCGGCGTAGTGGACGTCGATGATGCGGTCGGCGGCGATCTTGCCGCTGTCACGCAGCGCCATCTCCCGCTCGAGACCGACCACAATCTCCTCGTAGGACTGGGCCGCGCACTCACCGATATCGGATTCGTCGCTGCCCATCCGGCGCAGATGATGGGTGAGGGCGGCGATCGACGAGATGACGTTGAGCGGGTCGCGGTGCGTCTGCACGATCAGCGCGTCGGGATACTCGGCGAGCAGCGCATCGAGCTGCCACAGGTGCGCCGGCGACTTCAGTAGCCACTGCCCGGGCACGCCCGACTGCAGGTGCTGCAGGAAGATCCGGTGGAACCGGTAGGCCGCGGCGTGGTCGGCGTCGTAGAGCAGCCAGCGGTAGTAGGTGGGCAGGCGGTACTGCACCGAGAAGATCATGCTGACGAAGGAACTGGCAGTGATGCGGACGCACTCCTGCCCGACCAGCGCGCCCATCGGGTGGTACTTCAGGAAACCGGGGATGATCTGCTCGGCCATCTCCAGGCTGGCCTGCGTGAGGGCGATCCGCGGGTCGTCGTGATAGGTCTGCGGTTGCGGAACCGGGCAGGGCGCATCCACTTCCCAGGTCAGCGGCGCGCGCAGGGCGGGATCCTGGGCCAGCAGGTCGTACAGGATGGTGGTTCCGGTGCGGGGTTGCCCGACGATGAAGATCGGCGCCTCGACCGGCTCGGTCGCTATCTGCGGGTTGCGATTGCGCCAGTCGATCACGTCCAGCCGGTTCTTCAGGGCACGCATCAGATCCAGATAGGCGATCTCGACTCCGATGGCCGACAGCCGGGCCTCGTTGAGCAGGCCGTCCACCACCCGTTCGAGTCCGGCTTCCCAGCCCGGGGCGGCATCTCCGAAGTCGTCGTGCCCGGTTTCCGCGCAGGCCGTGGCGATCAAACGTGCGGGCTGGAAACGCTCCTGCGGCGTCATCGCTGTACCGACACCTCGACGCGGGGCGGGTTCGGGTTGTCGAGCCAGCGCAGCACGATGAACCCGCGGTGACGGCCACCGGTGTCGAGCCAGTGGCCCAGCCCGCGATCCCGGTCACCGATCGCGATGCGCACCCGCCCGTCCGGGCCGGGTTGCACGCCGCGGTTGGTCACCGAGCTGTGCCGTCGCCGCGGTTCCAGACACTCGTGCCAGATGTTTTCCAGGGTGACGTTCCAATACCTGGTGTCGGGCGGCTCGATGTCGAGCACGAGTGCCTGGCCCGGCTCCAGGCGGTAGGTGCCGATCATGTACAGGTTGTCCGGCGTGGTGTCCGCCGCGCCCAGGTCGGCGGCCTCGGCGGTCAACAGCGCGTTGGGCTGATCGAGCAGCTCGGGCTTGATGGTGCGGTGCAGGGTTGCGAGCTTCATCAGCGACCACGCCATCGCGGTGAACTGCTCGGCCAGCGCGTCGTCGGTCAGCGCAGTCACCGGGTCGGGGTCCAGAGCCTCGATGTGCAGGGTGGCCAGTTCCTCGCGGGCGCGGTCACCGATGTACTCCCGCACCACCACCGACGACGCGTCCCCAGGGATCGGCAACCACTGCGCCCCGTCGAGGTCCGCCGGTTGCTGTGCGGCCAGCACGATCGCGAATTGTTCTGAGCACAAGTCCAATTCGGTGTCACTGAGATAGCCGGACATGCGTCGCGGGGTCAGACCGGTGCCGGCCAGGATCTGCATCCCGAGGTAGGCCGACGTACCCCGGGCGCCGGTGATCCGATAGCGACGGTCACCGCGGATCATGGCCAGGTAGTAGTTGCCGTCCGGGTTCGGGCCGCCGACCATCCGGTTCGGCGAGCACATGTCGAAGAACACCGGCCGGCTCAGGTCGGCTTCGACGGCCATCTGCGAACACAGCGACGACACCCGGGCGATCACCCGCAGCCCTTCGAGGAGTTCGCGTTCGGTTTCGGCGTCCTGGGTGACGATGGTGGTGACGTCGGCCAGCATCTGCTGGAAGAACTTCCAGGCGCCGACCGCCTGGGGTGCGTCGACCCGAGTCATAGCTTCGATCTCCTAGCGGTTGAGTGTCAGCGCGTCGACGATGAGCCGGGTGGTGAGCTCGGCGCGCCGTCGTGGATACGCCTGTCCGGCAGACAGAATCGGATACACGACGCCGCCGACGACGGCATCGGCCGCCGAGTCCGCGGTCGCCGGATCGATCCCCGCGGCGAGCAGCCGGGTGCGGACGCTGTCGTGCAGCGGCGTACTGAATCCGTCGCGCAGTTTGGCCGCGGTGTCCTGGTGTTCCATGCCGGCAACGGTCAGGGTGCGCAGCATTGCCGAGCCGCGGGCGGTGGTCAGGCTCGCGGCGAGCTTGCCCACCCACTCGACCAGATCGGCGGCCAGATCGTCGGTGTGGTTCATCGCGGCGAGGATCTTGTCGGCGTCCTCGAGCATGACGTCGGCGACGAGCTCGGGCCTGCTGCGCCACCAGCGGTAGATGGTCTGCTTGCCCACCCCGGCCCGGGCGGCCACCGCCTCGATGGTCAGCGCATCGAAGCCGCGTTCCAGGAGCAACTCGCGCGTTGCTGTCACGATTGCGGTACGTGATTTTTCGCTGCGGCGGCGCGGCGTGAGATCGGTCGACATGTCAGGTGGTCCTGTTCGACTTTCCGGCGTCCGCCTTGTTAGTCTCTGCAAGACGAGACGGTTCGTCTTGTAAAGCGAGAGGATAGCAGCCGGTGCCGCCCATGTGGAGTTTGTCGAGCGCAGCTGCCACGGCTGGGTCGCCGTCGTGAGCGTGGGACTGACCGCCGAGCAGCAGGAGTTGTGCGCCGCTGTCGGACAATTCGCCGCACGGCACGCTCCGGTTGCCGCCACCCGGGACAGCCTGGACGCGCTCGCCGCCGGGAAGATGCCCGACTGGTGGGAAGCATTGGTCGACAACGGCTTTCACGCCGTTCACCTGCCGGAGGAGGTCGGCGGCCAGGGTGGTCGGCTGGTCGACGGCGCATGTGTGCTCGAGGCCGCGGCCACAGCGTTGTTGGCCGGGCCGTTGCTGCCGACGGTCGCCACCGGCGCGGTCGCGCTGTCGGCAGATCGGACCCCGATGGCGGAGTCGCTGCTGCGTGAGCTTGCCGCCGGTGCGCCGGCAGCGGTCATCCTGCCGGGCGACGGCGAATTTTGCGTCGATCGGGTCGGCCAGGGATGGCGGGTGACCGGGACCTCGGAGGTTACCGCTGGGGTGTGCTCGGCGCGGCTGGTCCTGGTCGGTGTGCGGACCGCGGACGGTGGCGTGGTATGGATTCCGGTCGATACCGAAAACCCCGCGGCAGCAATCGATTCGGCAGACGGCACCGATCTGGTGACCGATGCCGGAATCCTGCGTTTGACCGACTACGCTGCGGCCGACGTGCTGACCGGCATCGAGCCGGAACGCGCCGAATGCGTGGTGTTGGCACTGGTGGCCGCGACAACCGCCGGCATCACGCAGTGGTGCGTGGATGCGGTCACCGCGCACCTGCGCATCCGGGAACAGTTCGGCAAAGTGATCGGCACCTTCCAGGCCCTGCAGCACAACGCGGCGATGCTGTTGGTCAGCAGCGAATTGGCGACGTCGGCGGCGTGGGACGCGGTGCGGGCGGTGGATGAGCCACTCGATCAGCACCGCATCGCCGCGGCCGGAGCCGCGTTGATCGCGGTGTCGCCGGTGCCCGATCTCGTGCTGGATGCGCTCACGATGTTCGGCGCCATCGGATTCACCTGGGAGCATGACGTACACCTGTACTGGCGGCGCGCAATCAGCCTGGCCGCATCGATCGGTCCGGCGAATCGCTGGGCCCGGCGGCTGGGCCGGCTCACCTGCACCCAGCAGCGTGACATGTCGGTGGACCTGGGCGACGCGGATGCCGAGTTCCGGTCGCAGGTGGCCCAGACCCTGGACGCGGCACGGCAATTGAGCAACGACCAACCCGGCCGTCAAGGTGACTACGACGACTTCAAGACCGGTCCGCAACGCACCCTGATCGCCGAAGCCGGCTTGATCGCGCCGCATTGGCCGCCGCCGTGGGGACTCGACGCCGGGCCACTACGCCAGCTCATCATCGACGACGAGTTCGCCAAGCGGCCCGACCTGGTGCGCCCGTCGCTCGGCATTGCCGAATGGATCCTGCCCTCGGTGCTACGTGCTGCGCCGAAAGAGCTGCAGGACAAACTGATCCCGCCGACCCAACGCGGCGAGATCGCCTGGTGCCAGCTGTTCAGTGAGCCGGGAGCAGGGTCCGACCTGGCCGCTTTGACCACCCGCGCCACCAAAGTGGACGGCGGCTGGCAGATCAACGGACACAAGATCTGGACATCGGTGGCCCACCGCGCCGACTTCGGGGCGCTGCTGGCCCGCACCGATCCCGACGCCGCAAAGCACCGCGGCATCGGCTATTTCATCCTGGACATGCGATCCCCGGGCATCGAGATCCAGCCGATCAAGACCGCCACCGGCGAGGCGCATTTCAACGAGGTGTTCCTCACCGATGTCTTCGTGCCCGACGCGATGCTGCTCGGTGACCCGGTCGGCGGTTGGAATCTGGCGATCGCGACCATGGCCGAAGAGCGTTCGGCCATCAGCGGTTACGTCAAATTCGACCGCGCTGCCGCACTGCGCCGGTTGGCGTCGGAGGACGGCCCGGACCGTGCGGACGCGCTGCGCGCGCTCGGCGAACTCGACGCATACACCAATGCGATCAAAGCGCTGGGTGTGCGGGAGACCATCCGCTTGCTTGACGGGCAGCCGTCGGGTCCGGCGTCCAGCATCGCCAAGGTCGCGATGAATGTGTTGCTGCGCCGCACCTTTGCGGCCACACTGCAACTGACCGGACGGCTGGCAATGGTGGCCGACCCCGATCCCGCTGCGCAACCTGCTGTAGTGGAGCCGTACCTGCGGTTGCCGGCGGAGTTGATCGGCGGCGGCACCCGTGAGATTCAGCTCAACATCATCGCTCAAATGATTCTCGGACTGCCGCGGAAATAAGGGAACGCACATGGGATTACGCGGAGAAGCCGCAATAGTCGGCTACGTCGAGCTGCCACCCGAGCGCCTCAACAAAGCGGCACCGGCGCCGTTCGTCATCGAGCAGTGGGCAGAACTGGCCGCGGCAGCACTCGAGGACGCGGGATTGTCCGGTGATGTAGTCAACGGCATCGTGACGTCCCACCTTGCCGAGTCACAGATCTTCGTCCCGTCCACCATCGCCGAATACCTCGGAATGCCGGCCCGATTCGCCGAACTGGTGGATCTCGGCGGAGCCAGCGCCGCCGCCATGGTGTGGCGGGCCGCCGCGGCGATCGAGCTCGGAATCTGTGACGCGGTGCTGTGTGCCCTGCCGGCCCGCTACATCACGCCGTCGTCGAAGCAGAAGCCCAGGCCGCTGGTGGATGCCATGTTCTTCGGCTCGTCGAGCAACCAATACGGTTCTCCGCAAGCCGAATTCGAGATTCCCTACGGCAACCTGGGTCAGAATGGCCCGTACGGCCAGGTAGCGCAACGCTACGCCGCGGTCTACGGCTACGACGAGCGCGCTATGGCCAAGATCGTGGTCGACCAGCGGGTCAACGCCAACCACACCGACGGTGCGATCTGGAAAGACAAATTACTGTCGGTCGACGATGTGCTGGCCAGTCCGGTCATCGCCGACCCGCTGCACATGCTCGAGATCGTGATGCCCTGCGTCGGCGGCGCTGCCGTCGTCGTCGCCAACGCCGACATCGCGAAGCGGGCCCGTAACCGTCCGGTGTGGGTCAGGGGGTTCGGTGAGAACGTGCCGTTCAAGACACCCACCTATGCCGAGGATCTGCTGCAGACACCGATGCTCGAGGCCGCCGACACTGCATTCGGAATGACCGGCTTGACCCGGGACCAGATGGACATGGTCTCGATCTACGACTGCTACACCATCACCGTGATGCTGTCCCTGGAGGACGCGGGCTTCTGCCCGAAGGGCAAGGGCCTGGAATTCGTTGCCGGCCACGACCTGACCTTCCGCGGTGACTTCCCGCTGAACACCGCCGGCGGCCAACTCGGGTTCGGTCAGGCCGGATTGGCCGGGGGCATGCATCATGTCTGCGACGCCACCCGGCAGATCATGGGGCGTGCGGGTGCGGCGCAGGTCAGCGACTGCAACCGGGCCTTCGTGTCGGGGAACGGCGGAATCCTGTCCGAACAGACCGCGCTGGTCCTCGAAGGCGATTGAGCAGCAGGAGGATTCATGGCGATCAGCTTCGACCGACCGATGCCGGTCAAGACGCCCACCACCGCGCCGTTCTGGGATGCGCTGGCCGAACACCGGGTGGTGATCCAGTACTCGCCGTCGTCGCAGGCCTATGTGTTCTACCCGCGGGTGCGCGCGCCCCGCACCCTGGCCGACGACCTGGAATGGCGCGAGATCTCCGGTATGGGCACGCTGTACTCGTTCACGGTGGCGCGCCGGCCCGCACTTCGCCGACGCGGTGCCACAACTGCTGGCCATCGTCGAATGGGACGAGGGCCCAAGGTTTTCCACCGAGATGGTCAACGTCGAGCCGGGTGACCTCGAAATCGGAATGCGGGTGCGTCCGGTGTTCTTCGACTATCCCGAGCACGACGTGACCATGTTGCGCTACGAACCTGCCTGAGCGCGATCGGTACTCCTCCTCGGGTATCAGCCGCACGTCATCGCGAGTGATGCGCTTAACCACGGACGTTCGGTCAGCAGGCGGGCACGTCAGGTCGAGGAGCGCACGATCAGACGCGCGATGTCGGTGATATCCGGCGACGGCGGCGGCGGGTAGCCCAGCCGTTCGTAAACCGCGGCGATCGCGGCGTCGGCAACCGCGTTCGGGTCGAACTGCACGGTGGTCAGCGGCGGGGTGCTCACCATGCCCATGGTGCTGGCGTCCACGCCCATCACGGCCAGGTCCCCGGGGCAGCGCATACCCGCCAGGTGTATCCCGTACAGCACCAGGCAGGCGACTTCGTCGCTCTGCGCGCACACCGCGGTGACGCCGTCGCGCACCCACGTGGTGACGACGTCGGCGGCGTTGGCGACGGTAATTTCGGCGACGGGCACCGGCGGGAGGTCGCGTACCTGTGTCGCGCGGACGACACCTTCGAGCCAGTACTCGCCCAGCGCCCGCCACTTCGCGATTCCCGTATTGGCGAACGCGATCTGTCGGTGGCCCCGCGACACCAGATGGGCGACCCGCATCTCGCCGACCGCGAGGTGGGGATCACCCAGCGCCGGCAGGGTCCCGATTTCGACCAGCGGAATGGCCGCCTCGCTCACCGCCCCGGCGGCGGCTTCGCTGAGAGGGAACAGGCTGGTCACCGCGACCGGATCGAGATTGGCGATCGCATCGACGACGTGGTGGTCGTCTTCGGTCTCGAAGATCTGCACTTGCAACAGACCCAGTCGCGCGAGCTCGGTGGTCATCCGGCTGCCGGCCTGCATCGGCATGTCGCCCACCGCCACGTGTGGCACCACATACAGCACCACTCCGCTCTTGCCGCGGGCAAGATTGCGCGCGGCCAGATTGGGCCGGTAGCCGAGTAGTTTGGCGGCCCGATTGACCGCGTCCCGGGTCTGGGCCGATATTCGGCGGCCCTCGGCGTTGTTGAGCACATAACTGACCGTCGCGGTCGACACGTCCGCCAGCCGAGCCACGTCAGCGGTGGTGGGTCGCACACTTTTGTCCGTGCTCACGCGTCACCTTCCCGGGCTGCTCCTGCCACATGGTGGCACGGGGTGTCCACGCCAGCGCACCCTCCCGCGGATATCCGGTCTGTTGGCAGACTAATAGCATCAGAATCGAGCGTGTCCGTCCGAGCGACCTGGTGAGAGGAATGACCCTAGAACTTGCCAGCTGACCTGGTTTTTCGCCGCCAAGCCGAGACGCTGGATCGGCAGGGTGTCACCGCTCTACGGCCAGCACATGGAGGAAGTGCTGCGGGATGTATTGCATTGCACCCCAGAGAAGTTGCTGGATCTCTCCCGGTCGGGCGTCAGCGCCACAGGACCGGCAGGGCTGTGGCATGGCCGTCACCCTGGGTGTGCCGCCTCGCTGCGGTGACTTGTGCGCACCGGTGCGGTTCCTGCTGCGGCAGGATTCGGTGGTGATGGAATTGACTGCGCGCCATCGCATTACCGGCGTCGAGAGTCGTCGCTGATGAAAACTGACGGCATCAGAGTGGAGTGGGATTGAGCGCACACCGCACCGCGGCCATCGTCGGGGTGTTCAACACCGCGCAGGGCCGCCGGCTGGAAGGTGAGACCTCACGAAGTCTGGCCATTACTGCGATCCGAGGAGCCCTCGCCGACGCCGGTCTGAGCCTGCACGACGTGGACGGCATCAGCGCGGGTCCACAGTCCACCGCACTGATCTATGACCTGCGGCTCGGACCGGCGTGGCAAGGCTTGGGCTTCGGGGTCGGCATGATCACCGAGGCGGCCACTGCTATCGAACACGGCATGGCCGACGTGGTGGTGCTGGTCGCCGCCCAGGCCGGTGAGTATCGCGACCACGAAGCCACCGCGCCCTGGACGCGACCGGAGAACGAATTCGTAGCGCCGTGGGGCATGTTCACGGCCGCGGAATTCGCGCTGATCGCGCGTCGGCACATGCACGTCTACGGCACCACCCGCGAGCAGCTGTCCATCGTGGCGGCCACCATCCGCAACAACGGATCGCGCAACCCGAAAGCCGTGTATCACCAACGTGGTCCGTTCACCCCGGACGACATCACCGCGTCCAGGCTGATCGCCGATCCCTTCCACCTTCTCGATTGCGCCACCACGTCCGAGGGTGGCTGTGCGCTGGTACTGGCGAACCTCGCCAAGGTCGACCCGCGCAACCGTGCGGTCTACATCTTGGGCAGTGGCGCAGACTTTCACGGGCCGTCCTATCAGCATCCGCCGGCGTGGGACCTGGTCGGCCGCCGCGGCGATCACGTCAACGGCGTGGTGGGCCGGCGGGCTGCCGACCGTGCCTTCGCGCACGCGGGTCTGCGCCGCGACGACGTCGACGTGCTGGAGCTCTACGACCCGTTCTCGTTCGAGATCATCCGCCAGTTGGAGGCGTTCGGGTTCTGCCCACCCGGTGAAGGCGGGCCGTTCGTCACCGACGGTCACATCGCGATCGGCGGCAGTCACCCGATCACCACGGACGGAGGAACCATGTCGTTCAGTCACGCGGGAGCCAACCCGCAGATGATGCAGCGCGCCGTGCGGGCCGTGCAGCAACTGCGCGGCGAGGCGGGTGAACTGCAGGTGCCGGACGCGCGTATTGCGTTGTGCAGCAACGGGGGAGCGGGTGCGATGTTCACCACAGTGCTGCTACTGGGGGACGAACCGCGATGAATCTATTGCCGCAGACCGGCCCGTTGCCGCACGCCGGCAGTCACCTCAGCGTGCCGTTCTGGGCGGGATGCCGTCGTCACGAACTGTGCTACCAACGCTGCGGACAGTGTGGCCTGGCCAACTTCCCACCGACCGAGCACTGTCGCCATTGCCTGTCGGCCGAGCTGCGGTGGACACGGGGCGGTGGCGTCGGCGAAATCTACAGTTGGACCGTCGTGCACAGGCCGGTCACCGCGGAATTCGAACCGCCTTATGCGCCGGCAATTGTCACCTTGGACGAGGGTTATCAGCTGCTGACCAACATCGTCGGCGTGGCCGCCGACGCACTGCGGATCGGGATGCGGGTGCGTGTGCAATTCCACGCGGTCGACTCCGAGGTCACGCTGCCGTACTTCACCGGATCGCCGTGAGTCCCGCTCGCACCGCCAACGGCCTGCCGATCACCGCCTACCTGGTGCTGGGGTGCTGGCCGCCACTGACGATCAGCTCCGTCGCCGCATGGCCCGGCCGGGTGAGCGCCCAGCGTGGCTGGACCGCTCGTGCTACGCAGGCACCGCGACCGTAGCCAACAGCTCGGCGAGACGCGCGGGTTGATCGACCATCGAATAGGTGCGGGCCCCTTCGATGACCTCGAGCCGGGCATTCGGAATCGTCGAGGCGAGTCGTCGGCCGTCTTCGAGGTCGAAGAACTTGTCGTCGCCCGACCATGCGATGAGGGCAGGTTTGCCGAATTCGGGTAACCGTGCGGCGACCCCGGTGGTGATCTCGGGGCGCAGCGACAGCGAGAGCTGGCGCAGGTTCTCCGCGATCGCGAGGTCGGACAGTGCTGGGCGCACCCACACCGCGGTGAGATCGTCAATGTCGTTGTGGGCCAAACCCGCATAGGCGCGCCGGCGCGCGACGGGCGCTCGCATGGTCTGAATGGCGGTGCGGAACAACGACCTGGACCTGGCGGCAAGGATCACCGGCTTGAGGATCGGCGGCGGAAAGTGTTCGAACGCATCGCAACTCGTGAGGACGAGCGCCCCCAGCCGTTCGGGATGGTGCACCGCCACCAACTGGGTGACCACCCCGCCGGTGTCATTGCCGACCAGGACCACGTCGTCGAGGTCGAGCGCCGCCAGCGTGTCGGCGACGATCCTGGCGACGCCGGTGATGGTGGCGTCGGCACCGGCGCGCAGGGCTTGGGTGTGGGCACCGAGCGGCCAGGTGGGGGCAATGCAGCGCAGTCCTTGTTCGGCGAGGCGGGTGCTGACGTCGCGCCAGAGTTCGCCGCCCATCAGGTATCCGTGCACGAACACGACGGGACGCCCGGCTGCGGGTCCGGTTGCTTCGTAATGGATGGTTCCGGCGTTAATGTCGATCGTCGGCATGGCAAGCTCCTACTCGCAATATGTTACAAACAGGCTGTCTGTTCGTAAGTTACCAACAGGGTGTATGGAAATCAAGAAGCGCACTCAGGAACAGCGTTCCGCGGCAACCCGCGCGGCGCTGGTCTCGGCTGCCCGCAAGCTGTGGGGATCGCGGGGTTACGCCGACGTCGGTACGCCGGAGATCGCCGGCGAAGCAGGCGTGACCCGAGGCGCGATGTATCACCAATTCGCCGACAAGGCAGCGCTTTTCCGCGACGTCGTCGAAGCGGTGGAGCAGGATCTGATGAATCGGATGGCCACGCTGGTTGCTGCATCGGGTGCCACCACGCCCGCCGACACGATCCGCGCCGCGGTCGACGCCTGGCTCGAGGTCTCCGGGGACCCGGAGGCGCGCCAGTTG
This sequence comes from Mycobacterium sp. NGS61, assembly GCF_059812325.1. Taxonomy (NCBI): domain Bacteria; kingdom Bacillati; phylum Actinomycetota; class Actinomycetes; order Mycobacteriales; family Mycobacteriaceae; genus Mycobacterium; species Mycobacterium sp. NGS61. Next base: position 40,945 of record NZ_JCALCL010000004.1, on the reverse strand, counting down.
ATCCTGCTGGACGCGCCGGCTGTGCTGGGTTGGGCCGGCTTCCGTGACGTTGCCCAGCGTTACAGCCTGGGTATGACCGAGCAGTTGATCACGGCGGCCATCGATGCCGGCCAATTGCAACCGCTACCGGTTCGTCCGATGGCCACCGTGTTGATCGGCGCACTCGACGAAGCCGCCATGGCGATCGCCACGGCGGCCGACCAGAAGCGGGCGCGCGAGGAGATCAGCCAGGTGCTGCGTCTGATCATCGATGGGATGCTCGAGGGCTGACGGTCCCGGGCGGCCGCCGTCACTTCACCGCCGCGATGGTCCGGCGGGACAGCTCAGTGGCGATCTCGCACGGATCGGGAAACGGCTTCCTGGTGAACTGGATCGACCATTCGAAGAAGTCGTCGCCGAACTGGACGGCAACGTCGCACAACCGGGTGCCGAGCCGGTCGGTGCCTGCCGCGATGTAGCCGCTGTGTCCGTCGATGGTGACGTCGCTGACGGTGGAGCGGGTGAGGTCCTCGTTCTTGCGTTCACGCCCGATCGGGCTGCCGCGAAACCAGCTGAAGGAGAACCACGGCCCGTCGATGCTGCCGTGCAGCAACCACTGACAGCCCATCGGGTTGCGAGCGGTGACGACCAGGCCGGACACGTTGGTGAGTTGCGCGACGGTCTGATCGCTGACGCCACCGCATTCCGGGAAGGCCGGTCCGTGCACGGCCTGCTTCGTGGTGCGCGACGGCGATGACTGCTGGCCCCCTGGTCCCGGCGGGTGGTCCTGGCAACTGACCAGCAGGGATGTCGCGCCAACCAGACCAGCCAGGACGAGCGAACCTACGGCGCGTCGATGTCGAAACACATTCTCAGCCATCTATTGCCGGCGCTTTTCATTCGACTCGTGGACGAGAGTTCGGGTGGTGAGCCGGGTCGCAGCGGGCATTCTTGCCATTCTTGTCGATGACGCGACTCAACACCGAGTCGTGGGCTTTTTGATTCGGTCGCCCATGAGCGTGCCCTTCGCACAACTTAATCAGCCCGCAGTGACGGTGCTGTTGTCCGACAAGCTATTTGGAGATCCGATCAGGGAGACATCGATGTCACTGCGAACTGGGTGATCGCGTCCGCTGCCAACTGCGCTCCGTCGCGGCGCCGGATCGCCACCCCGAGACTGCGGGCGGCTTGCTCGTAGCGAGGGTCGTGCAGCGTTGCCGCTACGGCTTTGCGAATGCGTTGCGGGCTAGCGTGTTTGGGCAGCAAGATGCCGGCCCCAGCCTTCTGCAGTGCGGCCCCACGTGTTGTTGATCGATCAGACGATGTTGTAGCATCCGCCGCTGACCGGCATACGCACATGTGCTGAGGCTGACGAGGACAATGGACATGAAATTGTCCCCGCGACCGTGTGCGGGAGGGTGGACAGGAAAGGCTACGGCGTCTTCAGGAAAATGTCGTTGAAGGTGACGGTGCGTAGTTTTCGCTCGCGGATGATGTCGACCAGCTGCGGGTAGACGTGGGTGACCGGCAGGTGATTGAGGTGTCCGATCACAATCGACTGCGGGGTGAAGTACTGGTCGGCCATCTTCACGATGTATTCCTCGGTGATCAACGTGGAATCCGACAGCGAACCCGACCACAGCACCGGCACGGTGTATCCGAGGTCTGCCGCCACGGCGTCGACAGCCGCGTTGTGCTTGGCGTACGGCGGGCGCCAATAGGGTTTGGCGCCAACGCCATACGTCTTGCGAAGGAATTCGTCGTTGCGGCTGAGCTGCTTGGTGATCTCGCCCGGGGGGATCGAGGTGCAGTCGGGGTGCGACCAGGTGTGGTTGCCGAGCTCGATCTGACCGGATTCGACCAGCGGCCGCAACATCGCCACGTTGTCGGTCCACGAGTCGTATATGCCGTTGACGAAGAACGTCATCCGGATACCGGTGTCCTTGGCGAACTGCGTGTAGGCACGCACCACTTCGCTGTTGGTGCCGTCGTCGACCGTCAGGGCGAGCAGATCACCGGTCCCGGGCAGCTGGCTGAGCGCACCTCCGCCGGGGAGTCGGATGCGCGCACTGGGGGGCGGCGGCGGCAGCAGGCCGGCGACAGTCGGACCGGCGGGCAGTGGCATGGCAGCTGCCGGCGTCTGGGCGAACGTTCGCGGTTGCGGGTCGACCATGCAGCGGGCCAGACCCACGCTGGCCACTGCGGAGACGGCGAGCGACCCGAGAAATCGGCGTCGGTTCAGCTCAGACATTTCCCGGCCGCAATCGATCGCGTGATCCGGGCACGCCCCCACTCGGGCTGCGACCTAGGCTGACCAGCGACGACACCACAGCAGCGAACCGTACCACGGCCGGGGCGGCCGACTCGGCCGGAAACGCCGGTGTGCCGCCCGAGTGTTGTGGCAGTCACAGCAGTGGGTCACTGCCGCAGGTGTGAACCGCCGCCGATGTACCAGACCTGGCCGGTGATCCATTCCGCTTCGTCGGACAACAGGAAGCTGACCACGCCGGCGAGGTCGTCGGGTCTGCCCAGGCGGGTGGTCTTGCCGAAGGTCAGGAAGGCCTGCTGAAGTTGCTGGTCGTTCTGCCGCTCCTGGGTCTCGCCCATCACGAGGCCGGGCATGACCCCGTTGCTCCTGATGTTGTGCCGGCCCCAGTTGACCGCTACGTGGCGGGTGAGGTGATTCACCGCGGCCTTGGACGCGCCGTAGGCGACGTGCATCGGGTCGCTGCCCAATGCCGCACCCGAGGATGTGTTGACGATGCTGCCGCCGCCGGCTTCGAGCAGATGCGGTAGAACCGCTCGGATCGTGCGGACGTAGCCCAGCAGGTTGACCTCCAATGTCCGGTGCCACACGTCGAGGTCGGTGTCCAGGATCGTGGTGTCGCGTCCCAGGTTGTCCTCGGACAGGTCGGCGCCGACATTGTGCAGACCGTGCACCGCGCCGAATTCCGCGAGGGTCCGCTCGACGAAGTGGCGGGCCGACCTCTCATCGGCGAGGTCGAATTCGACGACGATGGCCGCGCCGCCCGCCTCGGTGATCTGTTCGGCGGTGGCTGTGGCCGCGTCGACGTTGATATCGCCGATCGCAACCCGCGCGCCTTCGTCGGCCAACCGTTTGGCGGTGGCCGCCCCTATCCCGGTAGCACCGCCGGCGATGCAGAAAGTCTTGCCCCGTAGTCCGCGCATCAGCAGTAACCAACCCCGATGTCGACCGAAAGTTGGCTTCCCGTCACGAATTTGGATTGATCGGAGGCCAGCCAGGCGACCGCGTCGGAGATGTCTTCTGGTTGCGCGATGCCGTCGGGCAACAACGGTTTGTGCATGCCGCGCAGGTGTGGGTAGGTGTCGGCCGCCGATTGCAGCGCCTCCCGCATCCGGCCGGTGCCCATCGGCGTGGCGACCGCTCCCGGGTTCAGACTGTTGACGCGGATGTTGTACCGGCCCAGCTCGGCGGCGAATCCGCGCGCCATGCCGACGACGGCGTGCTTGCTGGCCGTGTAGTGGATCATGAACGACTGCATCTTTATCCCCGCGGCGGAACCGATCAGGATGATCGATCCGCCACGGCCGGCGTCGATGAGGTGCTGGGCCCCGGCCATCACGGTGTTCCAGGTGCCGATCACGTTGGTGTCGATGGTGTCGCGGAATGCCTGCGCGCTGATCTGATCCCAGGGCGCGGGGCTGCAGATCCCGGCGTTGGCGACGATGATCTCCAATCGGCCGAGTTCGCGCACGGCGGAGTCGACCGCTCCGCGCAGCGCGTCCAGATCGCGTACGTCCACCTCGGCAGTGATGACCTTCCGGCCGTTGTCCTGTACCAGCCGTGCGGTCTCGGCGAGGTCGGCCGGCGTCGGCGAGTCGTACGGCACGCTGGCCGGCAAGGGTCCGGCCAGATCCACCGCAATGACGTCGGCGCCGTCGGCGCTGAGCCGTACCGCATGTGCACGGCCCTGCCCCCGTGCCGCGCCGGTGATCAACGCCACGCGTCCCGAAAGTGGTCGAGCCATGGGGTCGCTCATCCCATCCACTGCCCGCCGGCGACATCGATGGTCTGCCCGCACATGTAGTCGGCGGCCTCGGACGCCAGGAACGCGACGACGTTGGCGGCTTCCTCGGGCAATGAAGCCCGGCCGAGCTGGACCTGGTGGGTGATCGCCTCGCGAATCGCGTCGCGGCCGGCGCGCTGCCGGTCATCCTGCGGGTCCAGCAGATACTGGCGCATCTCCGCCTTGATCATGATTCCCGGCGCCACGCCCAACACGTTGACTCCCCGCGGAGCCACCTCGTGGGCCAGGTTGCGGGTGAACCCGATGACGCCCGCCTTGCAGGAGTTGTAGACCACCAGACCGCGCTGCTGGATGCGGCCGCCCACGGCTCCGATGTTGATGATCTTGCCCGACTGTTGCGGCAGCAGGTGCTGCAGCGCGGCGTGCGCGCCGTACATCATCATGGTCAAGCTGCCCAGCACGGTGTAGTCGATCTCCTGCTGGGTCTGCTTCTCAAAGGGACCGGCAGCCACCATCACCGGGTTATTCACCATGATGTCCAGCCCACCGAGCTCGCCGTAGGCCTGATCGACAGCCTGGTGCACCTGGTCCCACTGCGACATGTCGGCCTTGACCGGGACGGCGCGGACACCCCAGCGCTGTTCGACCTCCTGCGCGCGCCGCTGGACCTTCTCGAAGGTGCGACCGATCAGTGCCACATCTGCGCCGAGACCGCCGAGGCGGTGGGCAATGGCCTGGCCCAGCCCGTCACCACCAGCGCCGGTGACGAACGCCTTCTTGCCGGACAGGTCCATCAGGTCGGTAACCCGTTTACCGACGACGTGCTCCGGCAGTTGGTCCAATCCGAGTAGCTGCACCCAATCGGTCTCGACGTCCTGCGGCATTCAGACCCCACGTTCCACTCGACCAGACAGCTGCACCGGGCCGGCAACACCGGGCGGCTCACGCCGACGATATGACCGAAATGCGCAGCTCAGGTAATACCGATTCAGAAAACCAGTCATGCTCGATTTGTATGGCTGGTAGATGTGGAGGTGATGGACACTCATCGGCTCAAGTACTTCCTGCGGATAGCCGAAGAAGGTTCGATCACACGTGCCGCCACCGCCCTGGGCATCGCGCAGCCGGCCCTGAGTCGCCAGGTCCGGCTGCTCGAAGAAGATCTCGGCATCACGCTGTTCCAGCGGACGCGGCGAGGTGTGGTGCTGACCGAGGAGGGCGAGCGGCTGCGGGCGTCGACCGCCGCGCCGCTGCGTCAGTTGGAACTCGCCGTGCAGTACGCCGGGTCCCCGCTGGCGCGGATCGAGCGTGGCCTGCTGCTCGGCGTGGTGCCTACCGCCGCCGGCGTGCTGGCGGCTCCGCTGTCGGGCGGTCTTGCCGCGGCGTTTCCCAACGTCCACATCCACCTGGCGGTCGCCGACACCGACGATCTGGTGCAGCGGATGCTCCATGGCGCGATCGACCTCGCGGTGATCAATCCGGTGCCCGACGACCGGCTGTTCTTCCGTCCACTGCTGGTCGAAGAGCTGGTGCTGGTGGGCGGTCCCGCATCCGGGTTGGCACCGGACGTCCCGGTCCGGTTCACCGAACTGGCCACTATGCCGCTGGTGTTGCCCGGTGCGCCCACCGGGATCCGCAACACCTTGGAGAACACCGCGTTGCGTCTCAAAGTCACTGTGACAGCCCGCTTTTCGACGGACTCGCCCGACGTGGCGAAGTCATTGGTCGGGGCGGGGCTGGCGCATGCGGTGTTGCCGCTGTCGGCCTGCGACGCGGAGGTGAGGGCCGGCCTGCTGCGGTATGCACCGATCTGCGAACCGGAGATCAGTCATCAGCTCGGTGTCGCGGCCACTGCTGCGCTCGAGGTGCCCCGCGAGTTCGCCGCGAAGGTCGGGGTGCTACTGCGCGACGAGGTCACGCGACTGGTCAAATCCGGCCGCTGGCCGGCGCGCGTCGTGCCGTCCGCGGCCTGGGATCCGAATTTCGCAGAGCCGCAACAATTGAGAGAAAGGGAGACACGATGACCATCAACGTCGTCGATGCCGGACCACGGCGGGTCAGTCGATCGGTGGAGGTTGCCGCCCCGGCGACCGAACTGTTCGAGATGGCAGCCGATCCCCGGCGTCACAGTGAACTCGACGGATCCGGCACGGTTCGCGACAACATCAAGACGCCGGCCAATCTTGTTGAGGGATCTAAGTTTTCGACCCATATGAAGATGCTGGGCGTGCCATACCGCATCACCAGCACGGTGACCGTGCTGGAACCGGACAAGGTGGTCGAATGGCGTCATCCGCTGGGGCACCGGTGGCGTTGGGAGTTCGAGGCACTCTCCCCGACGCTGACCCGGGTCACCGAGACTTTCGACTACCACAGCGCCGGAACGCTGAAGAACAAGCTGAAGTACTACGAGCGGATGGGCTTCGCGAAATCTAACGCGACCGGTATCGAGGCAACGCTCACCAAGCTGCGCGACCGCTACGCCTGATCGCCGCAGCACCGAGTGTGCGTCTCACGACACCTGCCCGGGGCGACGCGCCATGGTGTGAGATGGGCGGCCGGTCCCTGGTCGCAGCGACTATTCCCCGAACCCGGCCGGAGGCGGCGCCGGCGCCGGACCCGGCGCGCCGACCCGACTGGCCGCGAACGCGGCACCCTGATCGATCGCCGCCGCATCGTCGGCGTAGGAGTTGTGGGCGGCGAAGTTGACGCCTTCGGAGCAAACCGGGTCGTCGATGGCGCAGATCTTCAGCGTCTTGGCCTGGTACAGCGGTCCGATCGCCACCTGCGGCTGACCGAGGAACTCCATGGCCCGCGCATTCGGCGTCCCGAACAACACCACCGCGGCGACGTGATCAGCCACCCCGGGGTCCAGCGGTTTGGGCACCGTGGCGGGGTCGACCCCGTCGGGCACCCGGGCCGACGTGACGAAGCCCATCACGGCCGCGCCCTGGGAGAAGCCGGAGAGCACCATCTTGGTCTTCGGGCACGCACCTGCCATCGAGTTGACGTGCGCACCGGCATCCCGGACGCCATCGATCCCGGTGGCCCATTCGTCGCTGGCGGGGTAGTTGACCGAGTACACGTCCATCGACTGCGCACCGATCCGGGGCCGCAGAGAATCCACGAACGCCTGACCCGTGGCGCCCAAACCGTCTTCCCCGGTACCCCTGGCGTACACCACCTGCACATCCGGGCACGGCGGCGCCGCCGACGCGGACGGTATGACGGGCATGAATATTGCCGAACTCACCCCTGCGGCTACGGCAGCCGCGGACCCCAGAACACGCGAAATCATGGGCATTATTTTTCCCTCCTCACCGCATCCCAAACCAATGCAAGCGTAACGACGACGAGAAATTTTAGCGGCTCGACCGGTACCTAGCGAGCCGGTGGGGTGTGCCTGCACCTGCGGTAATGCTGTGTCGCGTAGCCGGCAGACTCTGGTCACCGTTCGGTCGGGATGCCAAAGAGAGTGCCTTTGAGCAATTGTTTGATCGACTCCAGGGTGGCGTCGTATGCCTGCGGCGACAGCCGCGCGGCCTGCTCGGACAGGCCTCGGGTGAGCGCGCACACGGCTTCGGTCGCGGCGGTCGTGCTGGTGCTCGGAGACAGCGTGCCGCGGCTTCGGGCGTCGTCGATGATCTCGGTGACGACGTCGCGCAGTGCCCTGGATCCCGGGTACTGCGGGCCTTCGGGACGCGACTGCGTGGTGCCCTGCGCACGGGTGGCCTGCAGAAATCCGGCCAAGGCGGGGTAGTCGCGCATCAGAGCCTTGGACTCGTCCAGTACCGCCTCGAGTCGGTCGACGATCTCGTCGGACCGGGCAGCGGCGTCGCGCAGCCGCGGCAGGACGATCTGCTCGATCTCTTCCCCGGTCGCTCGGATCAGTTCGGCCTTATTGGGGAAGTAGTGATAGAGGCTGCCGCTGGTCATGTTGGCGGCGCGGGCGATCTCGCGAATGGATGCCTGGGAGTAGCCGGTCGTGGCCACACACTTCATCGTCGCGTGGATGATTCGCCGACGGGTCTGCTCGCCGCTGGCGCCGACCGGCCGACCGAGTGGGGAAGAGCCGCCGGTCACGCCAGGTACCGCCGCGGACACCGGAAATAATTGATCGGTCGAATATATTCGACCGATGTGCCGCGTTCGGTGCAGCACCTGCGAGTGGCCGATCGGGCCGGTGAGGACACGAGACGCATGGCCCGCACGCAGCTGGGGCGTCCGGCCGGCGCCAGCGGCGAACAGACTCGGCAGCGGGTCATCCTGGCAACGATGAAGTGTGTGGCCGAGGTGGGATACTCCCGGGCGACGATCCGCCAGATCGCACAGTTGGCGCACGTGACAAGTGCCAGCCTGTACAACTATTTTCCGAACAAATCGGACTTGATCAGGGCGACCATCGCGACCCGGTCCGAAACCGCGATGCCACGGTTACGCCGCGCCGCCGCAGCCGCGGGCACCGTCGTCGACCGCATTACAGCAGTGCTCGAGGAGTGTGGAGAGCTACTGCGGGACTACCCCGACCTGGCTGCTTTCGAGTGGGCGATTCGGGCCGAGAACATCGGCAGCGATGGCGCCTCCGGTGACACGCGCCCGGGGTTCGAGTCGGTCCGCGAAATTCTCGCCGACATCGTCGGCGATGCACACCAGAACGGAGAGCTCGGGCCGGACCCCGATCCGCAGGCCGTGCTGGAGGCTGTCTACGCGCTGATCTACGGGTTGACCGAACTGGCAGCCACCCTGGCGCCGGCGGATTTCCACGATGCGCTCGGCGCGTCCAAGGTCCTGGTCGCCGGGGCACTCTTCGGCAGCAGCAGCTCTGATGCGATCAACTGATTGATTGCAGCGTCGGGCGAATCCTGGAGCGGGGCCGAACCTATTGCCCGAGATTCACGCCGCCTGAAGTGATCGACTGATCAATTGGTTTCCTGTTTCCGGCCCCTGAACGACGCGTTCCATTTACGATCAATCGATTGATTATATGAGCGGTGGACGGAGGCGGCCATGTCGTACGTGGTAACGGCACCGGAGTTGTTGTCGGCGGCAGCAACTCAACTAGGGCGCGTCGGGTTGGCCCTCGCAGTGGCGAACGCCGCCGCGGCGCTACCAACTGCCGGGATACCGGCCGCGGCCAACGATGAGGTGTCGACCACGGTGGCCGCCCTGTTCGCCGAGCATGGTCGCGAGTATCAACTCCTGAGCGCGCAGGTCGGAGCGTTCCATACCCGGTTCGTCGAGTTGCTGGGTTCGGGGGCGGGCGCGTACGCAACGGCCGAGACAAACAACGCGGCCGCACTGGCATTGGACCTGGTCAACGTACCCACCCGAACTCTGCTGGGTCGCCCGTTGGTCGGCACCGGCACGGATGGCCTGCCCGGCACTGGACAGGACGGCGGCGCGGGCGGACTGCTGTACGGCGACGGCGGCGACGGTGGCTCGGGCGCCGCCGGTCACGCGGGCGGCCGCGGTGGCAGCGCCGGATTGATCGGACGCGGTGGCGCCGGTGGTCAGGGTGGCGCGGCTGTCGATGCCATGGCTGCGGCTCCTGCCGGTGGTCGCGGCGGTGACGGCGGTTGGCTTTCCGGTGACGGTGGCGTCGGTGGCCGCGGCGGCACCGGCCAGATTCCGGGCGCGGGTGGCGCTGGCGGGTCCGGTGGGTTGCTGGGTGCTGACGGTGCCGCCGGGGCGTCGGGAGCCACAGCGACGAACCCTGGATCCCCGACCGATCCCGGCACCCCGAGCGAACCACCGCGGCCGAATGCCGTGGCGGCGGCCCGCGACGGTGACCTGGTTTCGTCGAACGGCGGAACCGTCACCGACGCCAATCTGACCGAGATCTCCGGCATCGATGCGGGCATCAACAACCCGGACGTCTACTGGGTGCACAACGATTCCGGGGACACCGCGCGCATCTTCGCGATCGACGCCAAGACCGGCCAGACGCTGGCCACCTACCAACTCAGTGGAGCAACCGCCAACGACTGGGAGGACATCGAGGTGGCCAAGGGGCCGGACGGCAAGTCCTACATCTATGTCGGCGACATCGGCGATAACGGTCAATCACGAAGCAGCGTAACCATTTACCGTGTCGAGGAGCCGATCGTCACCGGCACCGCGAACAACCCGACGAACACGACGCTGACCGGCGTCCAGCAGCAGAAACTGGTTTACCCGAACGGGCTGAAGCTCAATTCCGAAGCGCTGGCGGTCGATCCGGTCCACCACAACATGTTGCTCATCGAGAAGACTGACGGAGACGTCTCCCGGGTGTATTCGACACCGGACAGCGGGTGGAGCACCGCTGGCGCCAACCCGGCCACCAGGACACTGACACACGTTGCCACACTGAACCTTTCGGCGGCTGACGAACAACTCGTCACCAGCGCTGACTTCTCGCCGGACGGGTCGCAGTTGGCGGTGCGCACCTACGACGACGTGCTGTTATGGGACCGCAGCACCGGCAGCAGCTCCTGGTCACCGTTCAGCGAGCAACCGGTGGAGGGGCCGGTCGCGGCCGAACGGCAGGGTGAGGCGATCGCATTCCACCCCGATGGACGGGGATACGTGACCATCAGCGAGTATGCCGGTCAAACTCTGCACGAATACCACGAACGGTAGTCAGGTTCGCTGGGCTGTCAGCGGTTCCCGGCCTTGAGGGCAGCGACTACCCCGCCGTCGACCAGCAGGTCGGCGCCGGTGATGAAAGATGCCTGGGGGCCGAGCAGAAATGCGGCCGCGGCCGCGATGTCGTCGGGAGTGCCGATGCGGCCGGTGCCCGACATCGCGGTCATCGCCCGCATACCGTCACCGACCGCGGATGCCAACTCTTCCTGACCCATGGGAGTGGAGATGATGCCCGGGCTGATCGAGTTGATCCGCGCACCGCGTTCGCCCCATTGTGCGCTGGCAGCTCGGACCCGAATGAGGTTGGCCTGCTTGGCGATCGGATAGGCAAACGTGGATTCGGTGACGCTGCTGATGAATTCGAGGTCCAGCAACTCCGCGGGCGGATTGTGCGCCAACGCCTTTTCCTGGTCTGCGGTCAACGGCGGGAAGAGGTGGCCGGCCATGCTGGCGATCACCACGCCGGCCCCGCCCGGCGCGATCACTTCGCCGAATTCCTGCAGCACCAGGGCGACACCGAGCAGATCGACGGCCATCACCGCCTGTGCCGAAGCCTGTGCCGGGGACAGGCCGGCGGTGTGCGCCAACTGGGTAACGGTGCCGAGGGAGGCGGCGAAGTCGGCGAGTGCGTGCACTGACTCCGCGGCCGACACGTCGACGCGTTGGCTCTGCACCTCGTACCCATCCGCGACCAGCGCGTCGGTCACCGAGCTCAGGGTGGCGTCGTTGTTATCGGCCAGCAGTACCGTCTTGCCCGGACCGAGCCGCCGGGCGATGGCCTGACCCATGCCGCCCACGCCGACCACGACCAGCACTTCCCGGTACTGACTCATTGCATCTCCTCTGCGCACGTCCTGACTAAAACGTCCCCAGGCGAAGAATAGGGTGGTCGAGCGGTTAGGTTGGCTGCGTGTCGGCGGAACGACCGTGGAACATCAACATCCACTACGACTCTTTGGTCGATGCGACCGTCCCGCCCACCGCGCGCGAGGTGCTCGACGTCGGGTGCGGTGACGGCTTTCTGGCCGCCCGCCTGGCCGCTCGAATACCCGAGGTCACCGCGATCGACATCGACGCTCCCGTACTGGGGCGTGCCCGGGCTCGCTTTGCCGGTACTTCGGTCCGCTGGACACATGCAGACGTCATGACGGCCGATCTGCCCGGGTTCGACGCCGTGGTGTCCAACGCCGCCCTGCACCACATCGACGACACCCGAGCCGCGCTGGCAAGATTGGCGAGCCTGGTGCGACCCGGCGGAACGCTGGCCGTGGTCAGCTTCGTCAAACCTGCCCTGCGAGAAAGTTTGTGGCACCTGACCAGCTGGGTGGCCTGCGCGGTCGTCAACCAGGTCAAGGGAAAATGGGAGCACACCGCGCCGATCAAATGGCCTCCGCCGGATACGTTTTCGCAGCTGCGCACGCACGTTCGCGCGGTGCTCCCCGGAGCCCGCGTCCGCCGGCTGCTCTACGGACGGGTGCTGATCAGCTGGCAGGCTAGTGCGGAGGTGTGCCCATCGCCGCAGCGCTGGCCTGCGCCATCAGGTTGACCGCCTGGTTGCGCGTCAGCGATCCGAGCATCTGCATCGCCGCGCGCATGTCTGCACCGACGATCCAGGTCGGACCGTTCGTCAGGTTGTCGAACGCTTCGCTGATCACCTCGTCGACAGGGGCCGCGCCGGGTGGCATGTCGTCGGCCGATGTGATCTGACCGCGGCGGTATTCGAGTTCGCGCAGTGCGGGGGTGTCGGTCTTACCCAGGATGAGACCCAGGACGTCGATGCCTTTGCCGTGCAGTTCAGCCCATAACGCCTCGGCGAAGACCATGTCGAATGCCTTGGAGGCGCCGTAGGCGACCATGTTGGGTGCGCCGGCGAATCCGGCGCCCGATCCGAAGAGGACGATGCCGCCGCGCCCCCGCTCGACCATCGCCGGAGCGAAGTGGTGGCACAGCTGCATCGGCACCATGCAGTTGCGGCGCACCATCGACTCCGCGGCCTCGACCGAGTTGGCCAGGAACGGCTCGAAATTCGGGTCGGCGCCCGCGCAGTACACCAGGAAGCCGATCTCCAGATCACTGGTGGCTTCGGCGATGATGGTCGCCGCGTGCGGTTGCGCGAGATCGACTGCCAGAGTCCGCGTTTGCGCGTGAGTCGCCGAATTAATCTGTGCGGCAACCTGATCCAGCACGTCCCGGCGCCGCGCCAGCAGCACGACGTTGACCCCGCGTTGTGCCAGGCCCATGGCGAACGCGGCACCCACGCCGTCGGATGCGCCCGCGACCAATGCCCACGGGCCGTACTTCGCGGCGAAGTTCATCGGCACTCCTAGCTCACCGCGGTGATGCGCACCGACGTGAATTGGCGCTTCGATATGCGCCAGCCTTCGTTCGTGCGGACGAGCACATCGTCGTAGAAGCCGACCGCGTTGACACCACCCTGGTTGTCGGCCGCCATGATCAGGCCGTCGATGTAGGTGCGGGCCTCGGCGCGGTCACCCTCGACGGTGATCGCGATGTTGCTCAGCCGGTGCAACGTGTATCCGGCCATCGCGTGCGCCAGTTCCATGAACTCCGCGACCGCGGAAGCGCTCGTCCAGGTGCCGATCTCGCCGTAGTCCACGTCGCACTCGGCGGCGAAAACCGTGCCGAGTAGCTGCCATTGGCGCCGGTCGATGGCCGTGGCATAACGCACCAACAGCTCCGAAATATCCTGGCGGTCTTCGCGTTCAGTCATTTGACGGCTCCGTTGGGATGAACCACGATCCGGGGCGGACCATCGGATCGGCGGGCGAGGTCGAGCGCGTCGGGCACTTCGTCGAGGGTGATGACCTTGCCCACGCTGGGTAATGGGTCGAGTCGTCCCGAGACGATCGCCTCGAGCGTGCCGTACCAGTCCTGCGGATGTGGGCCGCCACCGAATTGAATGGTGACGCCTTGCCGGGTGGCAGTGGTGATGTCCAGGGTGTCGCCGGTGTACCAGCCGCCGGCGCAATAGATCCGGGTGCCGAATTCGGCGTCTTCGACGAGCCGCTGGATCAGGCCGGGGGCGCCGACACACTCGAAAATGACTGCCGGCCCGGGCAATCCGCGCTGACTGCGAATCTCGCGGAATGCGTCGAACGCCGACTGCTCGGCGGGGTCGACCACAACGTGGGCACCGAATCCGTTCCGGGCCAGTTCGCGTCGTTCGGCCTTGAAGTCGGACACGACGATCGGCTCTAGGCCGCGACTCGCCAGGGCGGCAACGGCAGACAACCCGACCGCGCCGGCACCGACGACGATCGGGACTTCACCGGGCGCGACGGCCGCCGATCGCACATAGAATTCGCCGACGGCGAAGGCATCGGTGAGCGCGATTGCGTCACTGGAGATTTCACTGTCGACAGGTTTGGCAGCTGCCTCGGAGACCACCAGCAGTTCACCGAAGCTGCCCTGCGCTTCAGGATGCTGGCCGATGATGCGCATGCCTCCGGCACCGCCGTCCACCAGGCGGACCGGCATGGCCGTTACGCGGGTGCCGAGCGCACACTGATCCGAACAGTCGGGTCCGAGCTCGATTACTTCGCCGACGAACTCGTGACCGAGCACCACGTCCCGGTCGGCGTCGTAAAGCGATCGGCCGGTGGGGTCGTTGACGCCCAATTCCGGGTGATCCATGAAGTGCACGTCGGAGGCGCAGATCGCGGTACTGAGCGTCCGCAACAACAGCTCCCCGCGGCCGGGCCGGGGGTCGGCGGTATCGCGCACTTCCAACTTGCCGCCACGCAATACCACTGCCCGCATCGCCACAGACCCTCTTCCTGAATTTTCGAACATTCGAGATACAGCCCCGAATGTTCAAGGACTCACTCTATGGAACGGGGGTTCTTGCCGTCGAGTGGTTCGATGCCGAGGAGCCGGTGGTGTCGCAAGGACGTAAAGCCGCGGCACGGATCCGCTTGCGTTGTCTGCTACCCACATTGAATGATCTGCGCATGCCGGCGTCGGACCGGTCGCACACCGGCCCCGAAGGAGCGCGCGTGACCAAAGCCAGGAACCGTGCCCTGAACCGGTGGGAGTTGATCACCTGCGCGTTCGCCGGCCACGCCACCTACGCCCCCGACGACGAGGCGCTGGCCGACCGGCTGCATGCCAAGACCAACCTTGGCGACGTGTGGCGCTGCCTACGCTGTGGTGATTTCGCGCTCGGCGAGCCGCACGGTCGCGGGCGCCCGGAGGACGCGCCGTTGATCATGCGCGGCAAGGCCCTGCGTCAAGCCATCATCATCCGTGCACTGGCCGTCGAAAGACTCGGGCGCGCTGTGATTCTGGGTCTGGCTGCGTGGGCGGTCTGGACGTTTCGCGGATCGCGCGGAGCCATTCAGGCCACCCTCGATCGCGACTTGCCGATCTTTCGCGCCGCCGGCTTCAAGGTCGATCAGATGTCGGCCATCCACGAGCTGGAAAAGGCCTTGGCGGCAAAGCCTTCCACGCTGGCGCTGATAACCTGCCTGCTCGCCGCATACGCCGTGCTGCAGATCGTGGAAGGCATCGGCCTCTGGTTGCTCAAACGTTGGGGCGAGTACTTCGCGGTGGTGGCTACGTCTGTCTTTCTGCCGCTGGAGATTCACGACCTGCTCAAGGGAGTGACCACCACCAGGGTGGCCACCCTGACCATCAACATTGCCGCCGTCCTGTACCTGGTGATCTCCAAGCGCTTGTTCGGGGCGCGGGGCGGGCGCCGCGCCTACGACGAGGAATTGCACGGCGAGCAGTTGTTGGACCTCGAACGTGCTGCGATGACCGCTTCCTGAATACCGCCGAGTGACCAAGACGACACTGACTTGACTCGAGTTTAGTCAGCGGTGAGGATGGTCGCTGTGACCGAGACAACCTGCGATACCCGACGAGCCGGGCGAACCCGGACCATCGAATGGGCCGATCCGCTGGAGCCGGCCAACGCGGCGCGCAACCGCAGCGGGCTGGACTTCCTCAAGGCCATGGTCGACGGCGAAGTGGCGCCGCCGCCGGTGATGACGACGATCGGTGCGCGACTGGAGGCTGTCTCGGAAGGGACCGCCGTCTTCACCATGACGCCGGCCGAATTCCACTACAACCCGATCGGTTCCGTCCACGGTGGCATGTATTGCACGCTGCTGGACTCGGCCGCCGCCTGTGCGGTCCACAGCATGCTGCCGGCCGGCGTCGCCTACACCAGCCTCGATCTGTCGGTGCGCTTCATCGGCGCCATCAGCGTCGACACCGGACCGGTGCGCGCCACCGGAACCGTCAAACACCTCGGCCGCCGTACCGCGCTCGCCGAAGCGGTGCTGACCAGCGGCACCGGCAAGCTGTTGGCCACGGCGACCAGCAACTGTCTGATCATCCATCCGTAATCGATTGCAGCACAACAGGACAGACATGAACTTAGCGGGCCAGCTAGCTGATCGGGACCGTTGGGCGGCGGCGGACTGGTGCCCGATGGAACACGCGCTGCAGCTGATCGGCACCCGTTCAGCGATGGTGTTGCTACGGGAGGCGTTCTTCGGTGAACGGCGCTTCGACGATCTGGCGCGCCGCGCCGGGGTGACCGAAC
Organism: Mycobacterium sp. NGS61; assembly: GCF_059812325.1. NCBI lineage: Bacteria > Bacillati > Actinomycetota > Actinomycetes > Mycobacteriales > Mycobacteriaceae > Mycobacterium > Mycobacterium sp. NGS61. The sequence goes on along the minus strand of NZ_JCALCL010000004.1, from coordinate 24,757 downwards.
AGATCGCGGCCAAACGGCTGCGCCAACTCGTCGACGCGGGCCTGCTGGAAAAGCGGCCCTATCAACGGCCGGGCCAGCGCACCCGTTACGAATACGTGCTTACCGAGCGTGGCCGCGCCCTGTTCCCGGTGCTCGTCAGCCTGATCGAATTCGGCAGACTGCTGCAGGGCGAGGCCGGTGCGATGGAGCTCGTCCACGACGGCTGCGGTGCGGCCGTGGCACCGCACGTCCGGTGTACAGCGGGTCACGACGTTTCGTTGGCTGACACGACAGTGCGCATTGCGAAGCGCGGAAGCCGCATGGTGTGACGTCGCGGCCTGCCCCACGCAGTTGTGCCGGATCCCACACAGCCGGTTCTCTCGTTGTTCACCTGAGGGCGGCCATGATGTAAAGGGGACAGACTGCAATTCAACAAGTGACTCATCCGCCGCACCGACCCGGCACTCGCCGAGGACAACACGAGTCGCACTGACGAGGGACCACTGCCGTGACAGCACTACACAACTGGATGAATCCGGGCCCCAGTGGCGCTGACATCGTCGCACCCATCAAGGCGCGGGCCTGCCACGCGTGGCACGCCGTGCGGCGCAGCCAACCGAGCCGGTCGGCCAGCGCTTTCCGCTTGATGGAGCGGGGCGCCGAGCGCTGCTGAGATACCGGGTACGGTCAGCAGATGGCCCTCCCACCAGCCGGTAAGGACCGCGCCGCGATCGTCACCGGTGCCTCGTCGGGTATCGGCGAGCAGCTCGCCCAGATCCTGTCGAAACGCGGCTATCAGGTGGTGTTGGTGGCGCGCAGCGCCGACCGCCTCGAAGAGATCGCCGCCCGATTGGGCGCATCGGCGCATCCACTGCCCGCCGACCTGTCCGATCGCACCGACCGGGCTAGCCTGCTGGACCGCGTCACTGCCCTCGGCCTGACCCCTGACATCCTGATCAACAACGCCGGGCTGTCCACCACGGGCGTCGTCGCGAAATCCGACCCCGAGCAGGAACTCAACCTGGTCGAGGTCGACGTCGCCGCTGTCGTCGACCTGTGCAGCCGGTTCCTGCGGGGCATGGTGGACCGCCATCGCGGCGCCATCCTCAACGTTGCCTCGGTGGCCGCGTTCGGGCCGCTGCCGGGGCAAGCAGCCTACGGCGCGGCCAAGGCGTTCGTGCTGTCCTACTCCCACAGCCTGCGGGGTGAATTGACGGGCACCGGCGTCTCGGTGACGGCGCTGTGCCCCGGCCCGGTGGACACCGGCTTCGGCGAAGCGGCCGGATTCTCCAAGGAAGAGGCCGACGCGGCGTTACCTCGGGTGATGTGGGTCCCGGCCGATAAGGTGGCGCAGGCCGGAATCGACGGGCTGGCCGCCGGCAAGGCCGTCGTCGTACCGGGTCTGGTCAACCGGATCTCGTCCGGACTGTTCCGGATCGCACCACCGGAGTGGATGCTGCCGCTGCTCACCCGCAGTCATCCTGCGCTCAAGCGCTGAACTAGCCGGTGCGGTCGCTCTCGCTGGCGGCGCGCAGCAGATCGTCGCGCGCCCGGGCCACCCGGGAGCGGACGGTACCGACCGGACACCCGGCCACCTCGGCTGCTTCGTCGTAGGACAGCCCGAGGATCTGGGTCAGCACCAGGGCCTCGCGCCGTTTGGGGTCGAGTCCGTCGATCAATATCCGGATCTCCACCATGTTCTCGATCCGGTTGCCGCGCGGGCCCACCGCCTGGCCGGCGGCGAGCGCCGTGTCGAGATCGACCACGTGAGTGGTGCGCGGCCGGCTCGTGTTGTGCCGGATCTGATCGACCACGACGCGACGCGCGATCGACAGCAACCAGGTGCGGGCGGTGGAACGCCCGGCGAAGCGCGGCAGCGCGCCGATCGCCCGCAGGAACGTCTCCTGCGTCAGATCGTCGGCGCTGGCGGGATCGGTGAGATAAGCGACCATCCGCCACACGTCGCGCTGGGTGGCCTGGATGAACTGCGTGAGCGCGGCCTGGTCGCCTCGTCCGGCGCACTTGGCGAGCTGGGTGATCTGGTCGTCGTCGCCACCTGTCGCCACGGATGTTGAGAATAGGGCATAACTTCCACGACGAGGTGGGAACTAGCGGGCTGGTTGCTACGACTGATCTAGTCGGAACGGATTTTCACGAGATGAGGACCCACGATGACGGCGACGACCGCCCCCACTGAGGCGCACCCAGAGCTCGAGGTCGTCCGACTCGACATCACCGGGATGTCGTGCGTCGCCTGCGCTCACCGGGTGAAATCGACTCTGAACAAACTGCCCGGCGTGCGTGCCTCGGTCAACTTCGCGACCCGGGTCGCGACCGTCGAATCCGGTGAGAACGTCACGGCTGACCAGCTGTGCGAGGCGGTCCGCGCTGCGGGGTATGACGCCGAGGTGCGCCGCGGCGGTGACCTCGGCAGCGACCCCGACGCCGACCGTGCGCGATATCTGTTCATCCGGTTGGCGGTCGCCGCCGTGTGCTTTGTCCCGCTGGCGCACCTGTCGGTGTTGTTCGCGGTACTGCCCAGCTCCCGTTTCACCGGCTGGGAGTGGGTGCTGACCGGGCTGGCCCTGCCGGTGGTGCTGTGGGCGGCGTGGCCGTTCCACCGCATCGCGCTGCGCAACGCGATGCACGGCGGCGCGTCGATGGAGACGTTGATCTCCGTGGGCATCACGGCCGCCACCATCTGGTCGTTCTATACCGTCTTCAGCGTCCACCCGACCACCGAGCGGCGGGGTGTCTGGCAGGCACTGCTGGGCAGTGACGCGATCTACTTCGAAGTCGCCGCAGGCGTGACGGTGTTTGTATTGGCGGGCCGCTACTTCGAAGCCCGGGCGAAGTCGCGGGCCGGCGGCGCTCTGCGGGCGCTGGCCGCGCTCAGCGCCAAGGATGTAGCGGTGCTGCAGGCTGACGGGTCGGAATCGGTCATTCCCGCAGACGAGCTGCAAGAGCAGCAGCGCTTCGTTGTCCGCCCCGGTCAGACGATCGCCGCCGACGGACTCGTCGTCGAAGGGTCCGCCGCGGTGGACATCAGCGCGATGACCGGCGAGGCCAAACCGGTGCGGGCGCGTCCCGGATCGCAGGTCGTCGGCGGCACGACGGTGCTCGACGGAAGGCTGATCGTGGAGGCGGCAGCGGTGGGCGCCGACACCCAGTTCGCCGGCATGGTCCGGTTGGTCGAACAGGCGCAGGCGCAGAAGGCCGAGGCGCAACGACTCGCCGACCGGATCGCCTCGGTGTTCGTGCCGTGCGTGTTCGCGATCGCGGCCCTGACCGCCGCTGGTTGGCTGATCACTGGCGGACGGCTTGATCAGGCTTTCTCAGCCACCCTGGCCGTGCTGGTCATCGCCTGCCCGTGTGCGCTGGGCCTGGCCACCCCGACAGCGATGATGGTGGCGTCCGGTCGTGGCGCCCAACTCGGCATCTTCATCAAGGGCCACCAGTCGTTGGAGGCCAGCCGCGCTGTCGACACAGTCGTATTCGACAAGACCGGCACGTTGACGACGGGCCACTTGACGGTCGGCGCGGTGACCGTGGCGCCGGGCTGGGACGCCGACGAGGTACGCGAGCTGGCGGCGGCAGTGGAGGCAGCGTCCGAACACGCGGTCGGGCTGGCGATCGCGGCATCGGCAGCCCAACACCAACCGGTCAGCGACTTCCGTGCGGCGCCCGGTCGTGGCGTCAGCGGCAGTGTGGCCGGCCGCAAAGTGCGAGTCGGCAAACCGTCGTGGATCGGCGCCCCGGGACCGGAAACCGTCCTCACCGCGGCTCGGCGCAGCGCCGAATCACGGGGCGAGACAGCGGTTCTCGTCGAAGTCGACGGTGCGCCCTGCGGTGTCATCGCGGTGGGTGACACCGTCAAGGACTCGGCGGCCGGCGCGGTCGCCACCCTGCACGAGCGGGGCTATCGGACGGTGTTGTTGACCGGAGACAACCCGGCAGCAGCGGCCGCGGTGGCCGCTCGCGTCGGCCTGGACGAGGTGATCGCCGACATCCTGCCCGAAGGCAAGGTCGACGTGATCGAGCAGCTGCGCGAGCGCGGGCACGTGGTGGCCATGGTGGGCGACGGCATCAACGACGGACCGGCACTGGCGTGCGCCGATCTGGGTATGGCGATGGGACGTGGCACCGACGTCGCGATCGGTGCGGCTGACGTCATCTTGGTGCGCGACGACCTCGAAGTGGTGCCCTTGGCGCTGGATCTGGCTGCGGCGACGATGCGCACCATCAGAGTCAACATGATCTGGGCGTTCGGCTACAACATCGCCGCGATCCCGATCGCCGCGGCCGGGCTGCTCAACCCGCTGATCGCCGGGGGAGCGATGGCGTTCTCGTCGTTCTTCGTGGTGTCAAACAGCCTGCGGCTGCGCAACTTCGGCGTGGGCCGCCGACCGAAAGGCTAGGCCGCCCCGTCCGTCGGCCACAGGTGACCGCGCCGGCGGCCGCGAGATGCGTTGTCGGGCAACACAATCTCCGGCTCTGTTGCGATATCTGACGGCGCCGGCCGGGGAGTCTGGTGGCTTCGCCACACCATGATCGCGAGGACGGCGCCAAGCAGCACCGGACCGTGGGTCAGCATCCGCGCGGCGGTGACGGCACCGGACAGGGCGTCGGCCACCACATAGCCGGTCAGCACACCGACGAACACCGTCAGCACGCCGGCGAGACCGGCAGCGGCACGCGGCCACAACGCCGCACCCATCATCGAAACCGCAAGTGCGACCGACCACGACGTCGACTCGTTGACCAGGTGGCTGCCCGGGTTGCCACCGTGATCGTGACCCAATCCGACACTCAGGCCCAGGGCCTGTGCGACGGCCAGGATCAGCTGAACCAGGCCGACACCGAGCAAAGCCCAACGCTGCCAAGCCATTCGGGCCCGTCGGGGCCGGGGGATGCGGTCGGGCCCGAACGGGCCCAGTGGTGTGATCACCGGCCGGGACTGGACCAGGCGCCGCAGCAGTTCGGCCTGGTCGCCTGCCTGCTCGTACCAGGCTCGACAGGCAGCGCACTCGCCCAGGTGCTCGTCGACGCGCGCCGAAGGTACCGGCTCCCGCTCCCCGTCGATGCGAGCCGACAAGGCTTCGCGGGCCACCTCGCAATCCATGTCTCTATAGTCGCGCAACGGCGGCGAATAATTCCCGGTGCACCCGTACTTTTCCGCCGGTAGTCAAACCGGTCAACCGAATTCGACGAGCGTGGTCGGAGCCCGCAAGCGGCGCAGCGCAGACAGCCGGTAAGCCAGCGGGACGACGCTCCGCAGCAGCCTGCCCCGCCCCGGGGGCGCCGGCAACTCACGCACCGAGCGGACACCGGCCACCGCGCGCAAGTCGTCGTAGTTGTCGGCAGTGAACCAGAACGGCATCGGCGGCGCCGTGTAGTACTTGCTGAGCTTGAACCCCCGCCGCCGCGAGTACACGCTCAGCAACCACGGGATGCTGTCGAAAACCAGCCGGCCACCGGGAAAACGGTGGGCGCACGCCGCAATCAGGGCAAACACCGCGTCGCGGTCGAGATACTGGAACAATCCCTCGGCGGTGATCAGCACACCGTCGGTGTCGTCGACCTGATCCATCCAGGAGTGGTCGAGCGCGGACTGAGCACAGTACCGCAGCCGGTCGCAGGCGGGCAGCAGTTGCCGGCGCAACTGCACGATCGGCTTCAGGTCCACCGAGATCCAGTTGAGTTCGCCGTTGTCGAGACGCCAGAAGCTCGTTTGCAGTCCCTCTGCCAGTGCGACGACGGTGGCGCGCGGATGCGCGGCCAGGAATTGGCGTGAAACATCGTCGAATGCCAAGGCGCGCAACGCAGTGGCTTGATGGGTACGGCCGAAGTTCTCGTAGTCGTAGTCGATGCTGTCCCGCAGCTCGATCGCCATCGGGTCGTCGATGATGCCGTCGGACCGGGCGGCCTCGCTCGCTCGCTGATGCAGCGTGATGAGTGCGGTCTCGGAGATCCCGTCGAGGTGACGGCCGTCGACGACTGGCATGGATCTGACTGTACTGGCCTGCGCACGAGGGTCCTGCTCCAATTGAGCGCCGCGGGAACTTTCCGCCGGCCCGCAACGACTACACCTCCGACACGCGCGAGAAGGAGGTGGACGCCTGACCGGCCCGATATGGATGGCGATGCCTCCGGAGGTGCATGCGGCCCTGTTGAGCGCCGGGCCGGGCCCGGGGTCGCTGCTGGCCGCCGCAGCCCAGTGGCAGGGGCTCAGCATCCAGTACAGCAATACCGCAGCCGAGTTGAGCCAGCTGCTCGCCGAGGTCCAGGGCAGCTGGCAGGGCAGTAGTGCGGCCACATATGTGGCCGCACACGGCCCCTACCTCGCCTGGTTGGAGCAAGCCGCGGCCGACAGTGCGGCGTTCGCCACGCAACACGACGCAGCGGCCGCGGCCTACAGCAGCGCCCTGGCCACCATGCCCACCCTGGTGGAACTGGCCGCCAACCACACGGTGCACGGCGTGCTGCTGGCCACCAACTTCTTCGGTATCAACACCATTCCCATCGCCGTCAACGAAGCCGATTACGTCCGGATGTGGATTCAGGCTGCCGACACCATGGCGGTCTACCAGACCATCACCGAAACCGCGATGGCCGCGACCCCCACCACCGCACCGGCACCGCCCATTCGCACCAGCGGCGCGGAAGCGCTCGGCGCGCCGTGGGACGGGTTGGGCTCGATCTCCCAGTTCTTCAGCGAGCTGGCAGATTTGATGGCCGACCCGTACACCTATTTCTTGAACTTCTTCCAGCAGTTCGGGTTCAGTCCGGGGGCTACCGTCGTGCTGGCTGTCATCGCCCTGCTGTTGTACGACATCCTCTGGTACCCGTACTACGCGTCCTATGCGCTATTGCTGCTGCCCTTCTTCACCCCGGCGCTCAGTGCGCTGGGGGCCCTGAATGTGTTGGCGCAGTGGCTCAACGGGTGGCCGGCGGCCGGGTTGTCTGCTGTTCCCGCGGTGCCCAGCGTCGGCCAGCACGTCGCCGCAGACCTGCCGGCTGCTGTTGCACCGGTCGGCGCGGCCGTCGCCGGCGCTAGCGCACCGGCCAGCAGTCCGGTATCCAGTGCACCCACGTCCGCTCCGGCCGGCAGTGCACCGCCGGCCGCCGGCATCGGTTACGCCGTCGCGGCGTCGGCGCCGCCCGGGGTGAGTTCAGGGCCCAAAGCCGGTGCCAAATCCCCCGACGACATGGCCGACAGCGTCGGGGCCGCAGCGCCAACTCGACCGGCCCCCGCCACCGGGCGAATCAGTCGGCACCGACGCAGCAAGACCGGAGTACGCGGATACCGGGACGAATTCCTCACTGCCGACCTGGAAGTCGCCGACGACGCTGAACCGGAATCAAGCACCAGTGGGCAGGGGGCGGGTCCGCTCGGCTTCACCGGCACGTTGCCGACGGCCGCCACCAGCCCGGCCGGACTGGTGCGACAAGCACTCGACAACACCGGCGTCCCGTTGCTGCCCACCACGTGGCCGGACGACACCTACAGCGCGGCGGGACGCCGATAATGCCGACCCCAACTCCAAGAATCCGCCAAGAATGCTTTGAGAATACGCGGAGCGCGCACTGGCATTCTCGAGAAATCACATCGAAGCCAAGGAGGTTGGTGCACGCTGGTCCAAATTAGCGCAATACGTGTTCAGGCGCGCTGCCGGCCCCGACACGACACAGCCAAACCGAAATCGACAAAGGAAAATCGTCAATGACGCTCAACGTCAAAGGTGAGGGGCTCGGTGCGCAAGTCACCGGACTGGATCCCTCGAATCTGGACCATATCACCACCGAAGAACTCCGCAATATCGTCTACACGAACAAGCTCGTCGTTCTGAAAGATGTGCACCCGACACCGGAAGAATTCATCAACCTCGGCCGGCTGATCGGAGAAATCGTTCCCTATTACGAGCCGGTCTACCACCACAAGGACCACCACGAGATCTTTGTGTCGTCCACGGAGCAAGGCCAAGGGGTCCCGAAAACCGGCGCGTTCTGGCACATCGACTACATGTTCATGCCGGAGCCGTTCGCCTTTTCGATGGTGCTGCCGCTGACGGTGCCCGGGCACGATCGCGGAACCTATTTCATCGATCTCAACCGAGTTTGGGAGTCGCTGCCGGCCACCAAGCAGGACGCGGTCCGCGGCACACTCAGCACGCACGATCCCAGGCGCCACATCAAGATTCGTCCCAGCGACGTCTACAAGCCGATCGGCGAAGTCTGGGACGAGATCAACCGCACCACGCCGCCGATCAAGTGGCCGACGGTGATCAGGCACCCGCACACCGGCCAGGAGATTCTGTACATCTGCGCGACCGGCACCACCAAGATCGAGGACACAGAGGGGAATGTCCTCGACCCGGCGGTGCTGCAGGAACTCATGGAGGCGACGGGGCAGCTCGACGCCGAATACGAATCGCCATTCATCCACACCCAGCATTACGAAGTCGGCGACATCATTTTGTGGGACAACCGCGTGCTCATGCACCGGGCGAAACACGGTACCGCCGCGGGACATCTGACCACTCACCGTCTGACCATGTTGGACGGCCTTATCACACCAGGATATCCAGCATGACCACCATCACTTTGTCCCCGTACACCCGGACGACTGAATTCACCGACATCAGCGATACGGAACCGATTGACGAGAAATTGCTTGAGCAAGTGCTCGAGCCGTATGCCTACAAAGGGTGCCGCTATTTGATCGACGCCAGCTACAAGGCGACCGAAGATTCGGTTCTGGCGTACGGAAATTTCAGCATCAGCGACCCGGCGTACATTCGCAGCACGGGGCATTTCAACGCGGTCGAACTCATCATCTGCTTCAATCAGCTCGCATACAGCGCTTTCGCGCCGGCAGTGTTGCATGAGCAAATTCCGCCACTGCGGGGTTGGTCGATCGCGGATTTCTTGAGCCTGCAGCTGCCCAGCATGCTGATCAAGAACACCTCGTCGCGGTTCAAGCGGATGATCCACGCGCAGAAGTTCTCCGCGCGATTGCTGTGCCAGAACTTCCAGGTCATGGAACGATCGATGCGCTATCTTTCGGTTCCCTGCACCATCGAGTTCTGGGACGAGTTCGGCGGAGCCGCGACCGCGGAGGTCGAACTGGCCGCGCTCAACATCCCCTGAACCCGCTGGAAGGAAAAGCTGCACAGTCATGTCGCACTTACCACCCACCGTGCTGGAGCGCGTGGTTGCCCAAGCGCAGCAGCGGCCCGAGGCAGTTGCCCTGCGCCGCTGCGACGGCGGCAGCGCGCTGCGGTATGGGGAACTCGTCAGGGAAGTAGAGCGGCTCGCCGCAGGGTTGCGAGCGCATGCGGTGACGCAGGGCTCCCGGGTGCTCGTCATCTCCGACAACGGTCCCGAGACCTATCTGTCGGTGCTGGCCTGCGCCCGGCTCGGGGCGATCGCGGTCATGGCCGACGGCAACCTGCCGCCGGCAACCATCGCGCGGTTCGCCGAGATCACCAGCCCGGAGGCGATTCTCGTCGCGCCCGCCAGCAGGATCGGATCGGCCGCCCTGCCGGCTTCGATACCGGCGATCGCCGTCGATTTCGCGGCTACGGGTCAGAGCATCGACAACGTCGACGATGCCAAGCCTGACCGGCAGGGCGCGCAGACTCCGTTGGCGATGATCTTCACCAGCGGCACGACGGGCGAGCCGAAAGCCGTCCTGCTGGCCAACCGCACCTTTTTCGCCATCCCGGACATCCTGCGGGAAACGGGGTTGAACTGGGTCACCTGGGTGGACGGCGAAACCACCTATTCACCGCTGCCGGCGACACACATCGGTGGACTGTGGTGGATCTTCACCTGCCTGATGCGCGGTGGAACCTGCATCACCGGCGGTGAGAACACGACCTCTCTGATGGAGATTCTGAACACCAACGAGGTCGCGACGACCTGCCTGGTGCCGACCCTCCTCTCGAAACTGGTTGCTGAACTGAAATCCAGTGACGGGAAGGTTCCGTCGCTGCGGCTGGTCGGATATGGCGGGTCGCGGGCGATCGCGGCTGATGTGCGCTTCATCGAAGCGACCGGAGTGCGCACCGCCCAGGTCTACGGATTGAGTGAAACAGGCTGCACCGCTTTGTGTTTGCCGACCGATGAGAATTCGATTGCCAAGATCGAGGCGGGCGCGGTGGGACGTCCCTACCCCGGTGTCGAGTTCTACCTCGCCGGCCCGGACGGCGGCGCCCCCACGGACCCGGACGCGGCACCGTCTGCCTCGTTCGGGACGCTGTGGATCAAGTCACCGGCAAACATGTTGGGGTACTGGAACAATCCCGTCCGTACCCAGGAGGTACTGGTCGACGGCTGGGTCAACACCGGCGACCTGCTGGAGCGGCACGACGACGGCTTCTTCTATATCAAAGGCAGATCGTCGGAGATGTTCATCTCCGGCGGCGTGAACATCGCGCCGGACGAGGTGGATCGAATCGCCGAACGCGTGCCGGGTGTGCGCGAGGCCGCGTGCTATGAAATCCCGGACCCCGAATTCGGGGCACTGGTCGGTTTGGCCGTCGTCCCGTCGAAGCGTCTTGACGACGCCGAGGCCCGCAAGCTCAAGCAGGCGGTCGCGGCGCATTTCCGGGGCGAGTCCGAGTCGGCGGCGCGACCGTCGTCGATCGTGATCGTCGCGGAGATTCCGCGCACCCAGTCCGGCAAGGTCATGCGGGCCTCGCTGGCGGGAACGGTGGGGGGAGTGGGTACCGGTGGCTGAGAATCTGCGGGACACGGTCCTGGCGGCTGTCTGCGACGTGCTGTACATCGACGAGGAAGACCTGACCGACGGCGACGCCACCGATCTCCGGGACCTGGGATTGGACTCCGTCCGGTTCGTCCTGTTGATGAAACAGCTTGGGGTGGACCGGGAATCCGACATGCCGTCCCGGCTGGCGGACAATCTGTCGATCGCGGCCTGGGTGCGCGAACTGGAGTGCGCGAGTGAGTCCGTCTGAACCGGTTCCACTGAGCCGGTCGCAACAGAACCTCTACCACGGGGTGCTGCAGGACAACGACCCGGAGCTGTACCTGATCGGTAAGAAGTACCGGTTCCGCCCGCTGGATCTGTCCCGGTTTCTCAGCGCACTGGAGGCCTCGGTGCTGGAGAACCCGGTGCAGCTCTGCGTGCTCGAACCGGCTGCGACCGACCAAGATTATCCGCAACTCGTACTGCGCTTGGCATTCGACGACATCGTCCGGGTGCGCCCGGGTGCCCCGGGCCCGCCGGACGACGAGCTGGTGGGCAGTTGGTCCTCCGGCATCCTCGGTGTGCCGCTGATCCGTTACACCGTGTGGACCGATGAGGACGGTTCGATCACCGGAATGTCGGTGTGCAGCCATCACATCGTGGTCGATGGTGGCGGAACCGGGCTGATCGAAGCTGCCCTGGCGCGCCATCTCACCGCCGTGGACATCATCGAAAAGCCCGGTGTTTCTGCGGGCTTGGCGAAACTGGTCGAGGCTCACCGGCGGGAGCGAGCCAAAGTCGAAGAGTCGTTGCAGCGGACTGCCGCCGGGGTGCAGCGCGAGCTCGCCGACGAAGCGCGGCTGGGTGCGCACGGACAGGGTGCGGGGACGGCGCCCGCGACGGCCGCCAAAGGTGTCCTACGCGAATCGGTGACGTTGTCCGGCAGCGCGTTTGACGCAATCCTCGCCCTGTCCGAGGACCAGCAGATACCGCTGAACGTGCTGGTGTCCGCGGCGGCGGTGGCAGTGGATGCCAGCATTCGGCAAAGTACCGAGTGTCTGCTGGTCCACGCCGTCGACAACCGATTCGGCGACCCGACGCTGAATGTCGCGACGTGTCTGGTCAATTCGGTCGCACATTCCGCCCGCTTCTCCCCCTTCGCGTCGGTGCACGACGTGGTCCGAACCCTGGACCGAGGCTATGTCAAAGCTGTGCGGCGCCGCTGGCTTCGGGAAGAGCATTACCGCCGAATGTATCTGGCGATCAACCGCACGTCCCACATCGAGGCGCTGACGCTGAACTTCATCCGCGAGACGTGCGCGCCCGAGTTGCGGCCGTTCCTGCTGGAGGCTCCCGTAGCGACGGACATCGGCCCAGTCGAGGGCATGACGGTGGCGAGCGTGCTGGACGAGCAACAGCGCACCCTGCACTTGGCGATCTGGGACAGGGCCGATCTGCCGGAGTCGAAGACGGGCATCGCAGAACGGATCGGTGCGGCACTGGCGGCGATGCCGACCCGGTGGGAACAGCCCCTGGCCACGACGGTCGGCGAATGGCTGGTGGCCGGCCCGGACGGCGCACTGCGCCACAGTGATTCGGCCCAGATGCCGCGACCGTCGACACCGGCGTGGTTCGCAGGTGTCGATGTTCGAGACCTGCTCGACAGACGCCCAACGGTGTACCGCTGGGTGGCGTGGTTGACGCAGCACATCGGTAGACCCGGCGACGTCATGGTGTTCACCGACGACGACACCGACCAGACGATCGATCTGTTGATCGCCTGCCACCTCGCCGGTTACGCCTACAGCGTCTGCGACTCCGCGGACCAGGTCGGGCTGCGCGCCGGCGCGATCGCCGAGCACGGTGCTGGTCTGGCCGCCCATGCCCTGGACGTGTCCGATATCAGTTTTCCCGAAGTCGTAAGTGAGTCAGTGCGCGCGCGGGCTGATGAACGCATTGCACACGTGGTCCAGGACAATTCACTCGCCACGAAACCGGCATACATCATGCCGACATCGGGATCCACCGGCCAACCCAAGCTCGTCCGGGTCGACCACGGCTCGCTGGCGTTGTTCTGTGATGCCGTCACGCGTGCTTACGGGTGGGGGCGGTCGGACACGGTGCTGCAATGCGCACCGTTGACGTCGGACATCAGCGTCGAGGAGATCTTCGGTGCGGTCCGCTGCGGAGCGCGGCTGGTCCGCACCACAGCGATGAAGACCGGCGATTTCCCAGCGCTCACAAGAGATTTCGTGGACCGGGCGGCGACCGTCGTCGACCTGCCGACTGCCGTCTGGCATCTGTTGTGTGAGGATCGCGACGCACTTGACGCGATGCGTGATTCAGGCCTGCGCCAAATTGTCATCGGCGGTGAAGCCGTCCGACCCGTCGCCGTCGACAAGTGGATCGATTCGGGTACAGCACAACGGATTTCGCTGGTATCGACCTATGGGCCGACCGAGACCACCGTGGTGGTGACCTATCTGCCGGATGCTGCCGACGTGCCGGGCGGTGCCCGGCTCAGGGTGGGCCGGCCGATGGTGCCGAACACCGTCGTCGTCGGGTTCGGTGAAATCGTCGTCGTCGGCGACCTGGTCTCCGCCGGTTATCTCGGGACAGCGGATCGCAGCTTCGGCACCGTGACCACCGACGACGGCACGCAACTTCGGGCGTTCGCCACCGCCGACCGGGTGACCCTGGACGGTGACGGCTTTCCGCTGTTCGCCGGCCGCAAGGACGCCGTCGTCAAAATCGCGGGCAAGCGGGTCGACATCGCGGACGTGACCAGGCGCATCGCCGAAGACCCCGCGGTCTCCGATGTCGCCGTCGAGCTGCACGACGGCAGTCTCGGGGTGTGGTTCGAAACCTTGCGAACCCGCGAGGCGGCGGAAGACGCCGCCGCGGCGGCGCGCATCCGGCTGATCCTGCTGAACGCGGGGGTCTCCTCGTTCTTCGTTGTCGGCGTGCCGACGATCCCACGCAAGCCGAACGGCAAGGTGGACAGCGACCACCTGCGCGCACTGCCACAATTCGCGGGTGCGGCGCGCGACGATGCCGAGGCCGACGACAGAGCCACCGCCCTGGCGCAGGTCTGGAGCCGGCGGCTCGGGACTGTCATTCAGGCGGACTCGTCGTTGCTCGACGAGGGCATCGGATCGTTGGACCTGATCCGGATCCTGCCGGACAGCCGGCAGTTCCTGGGCCGACAGGTCTCCATATTCGATCTGATCAGTGCCGATACCGCCGCCAACCTGGTTGCCGACACAGCCCCGGTCGGGTCCTGGATGGACGCCGACACGGCCGCCGAGATCGAGCACGATCTCGCCGTGCTGACGCGACCGGTGAACCCGGTGCGCGCGGGGACCGGCTCCGGTGCGGCCCTCGTCGTACTGGGCGCATCGGGCATCCTCGGAACCGGATTCGCCGGCGCAATCCTGGACCTCAAGAAGTCCGGAGTGCACTGTCCCGACATAGTTTTGGCCGCCAGGTCGGACCTCCCCGCAGCCGGTCCCTGGGGTGCGCTGCGGACCCTGGACGGGGTACGGATACAACAACTCCCGCCGAACTTCGGTGCGGCGGAACTGGACGCGCTGTTGCGCGACAGCGATGCCGGGACCGTCATCAATTGCATCGGCAATACCAATGTGCTGGTGCCCTATCGCGAACTACGCACGGCCAACGTCGATTTGGTCTCCGCACTGGTCGGGGTGTGCGCCGAGCGCAACACCAAACTGGTGCACTTGTCTACCTTCGTCGTTGACGCGGATGTCACGGCGCCGCGGGTCACCGATCCCCGCACAGCGCCGTATCCGTACGCGGCGGCCAAGTCCCTGGCGGAACTGATCGTCGCCGCCGCGCCGGAGACGCTCGACTTCACCGTTGTTCGGTTGCCCCGGGTGCTCGGCGAGGACTATCAGGTGCGCGACTCCGCCGATGTCCTGGTCTCGGTCGCCGACGCGTGTCACGCGGTGCAGGCCTACCCTTCGCTCACGCTCACCGAAGAGATCACCACCGGACGCGCCGCGGCGTCCGCGATCCTGCGACGCGTCTCGGCAGCGCCCACCGGGTTAGGGCGCGGCATCACCGTGTTGCGCGGCGAAGCGACGGATTATGCCAAGCTGCTCAACGGATTTGCGCTTGACGAACTCGACGTTGCAGCGTGGAAGTATCGGCTCGACGGCAGCGATTGGGCGAAGACGAATCCGCGCAGATGGTCGGTGGTCGACGGCTGGCTGACCCTCGGCATGACATTGGGCGGGCGGTCTTACGCCGAGCATCTGGCGGACTACCCGACCATTGCACTCGGCCTCGAATCCGTTGCCGAACTCACCGCGCCGGTGCAGTCGATCCCGGATCTGTTGGCGCACGCGTGGGCGGGGTGAGATCTCGTCGCAGCCGGAACGGATCAGTCCGTGGCAAGCACGGCGAACATGATCGCCATGCCGACAGCCGTCATCACCTGGACCGCACTGCCCAACCGCTTGCGCCAGCACCGCCTGCCGCGCCGCCGTGGCAGCTTGAGGAACCGGTATCCCCACACCAGAGCCGCGACCGAGAAGACCACGACCCACGCCCAGTTGCCGGTGCCGATCCAGTTGTGGGCCGCCTCGCTCGTGGATTCCTGGGCCTCGGCCATCTCCATGCCCGGCATCGACATGTCCGGCGCCGCGTGGGCACTCCCGGGCGTCAGGTGCCCGCCCATCACGGCGTACATCCACGCCATCGCCAGCATCTTCACCGCGTGATAACCCCGCGCGAGCCGGGACGCGATCACGCGGGCGGCGAGGACCGCCGTCATCACGAACCACACCGCCGCAGCCAGGAAAAAGACCTCAGCCGGTGTGGCGGGCAACCGGCGACCCTGCGGCCACGCCATCACTGCCATCGCGATCACCATCGTGAGGTGTAGTACGTGACTGATCGCCGACGTCCAGGACCGACGGTCCAGGACGAGCGCGAAGCCGATACCGCTGAGCAGGAAAAGGGCGGTGACAGCCCAACGCAGCGGCAGGTCCTCGATCATTCACCGAAGACTATGCGGTTGCACCGACGAACCGGCTGTATGTGCGCCCGTAAGCTGCAAGGGTGCAGACCGAGCCGAGCGCAGCGACGACGCCGCCTGCCCGGTCGCCGGTCGTGCAAAGGGTGGCATTGGCCGTCGGGTTCGCGGTTGTCGCAATCGCCCTCGCCGGCTACGGATGGATCTCCGGGCCAGGCCGCTACGCCGAAGGCCGCAACCCGTTCCCCGGCGGTTTTGTCAGCGTCGCCGAACCGGTCGGCTACTTCGTCGCGTCGATGCTGGGTGCGCTGTGCCTGGGCGCACTGATCCTGGTCGTAGTGATCTCGCGGCCGGAGGCGGACGGCCTACTCGATCCCGCTGCCTTCCGCATCCATCTTGTGGCAGAGCGTGTTTCGCTTTTCTGGCCGATCACGGCCGCGCTGATGGTGGTCATCCAGGCCGCCCACGACACCGGGGTGGATGCGGTTGCGCTGCTGGGCAGCGGGGCGCTGATGGACGCCGTCGAGTTGTCCGAGACAGCGCGGGCCTGGATCGTCGTGCTGGTCTGCGCCCTGCCGATCGCGGTGACGCTGCGGATCAGCACCCGTTGGCTCAGCCATGTGGTGCTGTTGGTTCCCGCGCTGATCGCGGTCGTCGCTACCGCGGTGACCGGTAACGCGGGGCAGGGCCCCGATCACGACTATTCGACCAGCACCGTGCTCGTCGTCGCCGCCGCGGTCTCGGTACTGACCGGGCTGACGGTGGTTGCAGCGTTGACCGGGGCAATGCCGACCCCCTTCGTGCGCGGCCTGCGGGTGATCTGCGGTGGGCTCGTCATCACCTACGGGGCGGTGCTGCTGTACCTGCTGATCCCGGGCTGGACGCTGGGCTCGACCTTTGCCCGCCTCGGACTCGTGGTGGGCGGCCTGACCGCGTTGGTGCTGCTGGCTGACTGCTGCGGATACGTCCGGCCGCAGAACTCCGCGGGCGTTGGCACGCTTGTCGCGCTGGCCATGACGGCGGCCACGGCGGCGATCGCCGCCATGGCGGTGCAGACCGGGCCGCGCCTGCTCACGCACCACTTCACCGGCTGGGACGTGTTCCTGGGTTACGAACTGTCGCGACCGCCGACCGTCCTCGGGGTGCTGAGCTTCTGGCGTTTCGACGGACTGATCGGAACGGCCGGTCTGGTCTTGGCGATCGCGTATGCGGTCGGCTTCCTGCGGCTGCGGCGCAACGGCAACACGTGGCCGGTCGGCCGGTTGATCGCCTGGCTCAGCGGTTGCGCCGCACTGGTTTTCGCCAGTAGCTCGGGACTGCGGGCCTACGGATCGGCGATGTTCAGCATGCACATGGCCGAACACATGATCCTCAACATGTTCATCCCGGTGTTGCTGGTGCTGGGCGGACCGGTGACGCTGGCGCTGCGGGTGCTGCCGGCCGCCGCAGAGGGCGAGGCGCCGGGCCCACGGGAATGGCTGACCTGGCTGTTGCACTCCAAAGTGACGAAGTTCGTCTCGCATCCGGTGGTGGCGTTCGTCCTGTTCGTCGGTTCGCCTTTCGTGGTGTACTTCACCCCGCTGTTCGACACGCTGGTCCGCTACCACTGGGGCCACGAGTTCATGGCGATCCATTTTCTGCTGGTCGGTTACCTTTTCTACTGGGCGATCATCGGCATCGATCCCGGCCCGCGGCGCCTGCCCTACCCCGGGCGTATCGGGTTGCTGTTCGCTGTCATGCCGTTTCACGCGTTCTTCGGAATCGCACTGATGACGATGGCCACGCCGGTCGGCAGCACGTTCTACCGCTCGGTCAACCTGCCGTGGCTGCACGACATCGTGGCCGACCAGCATCTTGGCGGTGGAATTGCCTGGAGCCTCACGGAATTGCCGGTGATCATCGTCATCGTGGCGTTGGTGACGCAGTGGGCCCGCCAGGACCGCAAAGTAGCCTCACGCAGTGACCGGCACGCCGACAGCGACTACGCCGACGACGACCTGGAGGCCTACAACGCCATGCTGCGCGAATTGGCGCGGATGCGCCGCTGATGTCACAAGGCGGGGCTCACTCGACGACGGTGAAGTTGCCCTCGCCCGCCAACGCCGCTTGGACCTGCTCTCGGGTGAGTTCGACATTGGTCGAAACACGCACTGCGGAGGTGCCTTCGGCATTCAACTCCACGCTGACCGCATTGACGGGCCGCAGCGACGTGAGTGCGGTGGTGATGGTGGCGACGCAGCCCTGGCAGTGCAGTCCGGCTACCGAAAATACTTGTTCAGCCATGGTTTACCTCATATCTGTGTCCAAAGTTACGCAGCCGCAGGCTATTCGACACCACGAAGAAGGACGAGAACGCCATTGCGGCACCGGCGATCAGCGGATTGAGCAGTCCGGCGGCGGCCACCGGGATCGCGGCGACGTTGTAGCCGAACGCCCAGACCATGTTCATCCGGATCGTGCGCATGGTGGCGCGCGCCAGATCCAGCGACTGCGGCACGATGTCGAGATCGTCGCGAACCAGGATGATGTCGGCAGCGCCGATAGCGACGTCGGTGCCCCGCCCGATCGCCAATCCCAAATCGGCGCAAGCCAAGGCGGGGCCGTCGTTGATCCCGTCGCCGACCATCGCGACGGTCCTGCCCTGCTCGCGCAGTCCTTGGATCACATCGACTTTGCCCTGCGGCAGCACGTCGGCGACGACTGTGTCGATGCCCACCTGAGCGGCGATCGAGTCG
Organism: Mycobacterium sp. NGS61; assembly: GCF_059812325.1. Classification (NCBI taxonomy): domain Bacteria; kingdom Bacillati; phylum Actinomycetota; class Actinomycetes; order Mycobacteriales; family Mycobacteriaceae; genus Mycobacterium; species Mycobacterium sp. NGS61. The sequence continues at coordinate 6,330 of NZ_JCALCL010000004.1, read as the reverse complement.
GCCGCCGCCTTGTTGTCGCCGGTGAGCAGCACCGTCTGCAGCCCGCGCTGGTGCAGTGCGGCGATCGCGTCGGCCGCTGAGTCCTTGACGGTGTCGGCGATCGCGATCGCCGCGCGCGCCGTGCCGTCCACCGCGACGAACACCACTGTCTCGCCGCGTGTTTCACCGTCGGCGCGGGCGGACTCCAGCAGGGCGGCTCCCGGCGCTGTGCGGGTGACCCACGTCGGCTTGCCCACCTCGACATGGCGGCCGTCCACGACCCCCGATACCCCACAACCCGCTACCACGACGAAATCGTTGACGGGCAACGGGTCTGGAGAGGCGGCCACGATCGCGGCGGCGACCGCATGCTCGGACGCCGCTTCCACGGCCGCGGCCAGCGACAGGACTTCATCGCGGTCGTGCCCGTCGGCGGTCGTCACCGAACTGACCGTGAGTTGCCCGACCGTCAAGGTGCCCGTCTTGTCGAACACCACCGTGTCGACGCTGCGGACGGTCTCCAGCGCCCGGTAACCCTTGATGAAGATCCCGAGTTGCGCGCCGCGCCCCGAGGCCACCATCATCGCCGTCGGCGTCGCGAGTCCCAGCGCGCAGGGACACGCGATCACCAGCACGCCGAGCGTCACCGAAAAGGCGCGATCGGCACCGGCGCCGGCCACCAGCCACCCGGCCCCGGCGACCAGCGCGATGGCGAACACCACCGGAACGAACACGGCCGAAATGCGGTCGGCAAGGCGTTGCGCCCGAGCCTTCTGCGCCTGCGCCTCTTCGACGAGGCGGACCATCGCGGCGAACTGGGTGTCGGCACCGACGGCGGTCGCCTCGACGATCAGGCGCCCGTCGAGCACGACGGTGCCGCCCACCACGTCGGACCGCGGAGAGGCGCGGACGGGTTCGGCTTCGCCGGTCATGGCGCTGGTGTCGACGGCTGCGGTGCCTTCGACGACGACGCCGTCGGCGGCGATGGTCTCACCGGGTCGGACGACGAAACGCTGGCGCTTCTTGAGTTCGCCGGCGGGAATCACCAACTCGGCGCCGTCGGGCAGCAGGACCGTCACGTTCTTGGCGCCCAAGGCTGCCAGGGCACGCAGCGCGCCGCCGGCCTTCGATTTGGCGCGGGCTTCGAAGTATCGGCCCGCCAGCACGAACACCGTGACGCCCGCGGCGACCTCCAGGTAGATCGCGTCGCTGTGCAGGATCGCCTGCCATATACCGTGCGTGTCCCGGGGCGGGGTGGGACGGAAGACCGTCGCGAACGACCAGACCGTGGCGGCGGCGATGCCGACCGAGATGAGGGTCTCCATGGACGCCGTCCGGTGGCGGGCGTTGCGCAGCGCGACCGAGTGGAACGGCCACGCGGCCCACGTGACGATCGGCGTCGCCAGCGCCACCAGCACGAATCCCCAGCCGGGGAACCTGGCGCCGGGCACGATGGCGAACATGCTGGACAGGTCGGCCAGCGGAACGAAGAGCACGGCGGCGATCAGCAGTCGCCGCAGCAGGCTGCGGGCGTGGGCGGCGTCGGGGTCGGGGCCGTCCTGGTGGCGGGCTGTCGTCTCGTCGTGCGGTGCGGCTTGGTAGCCGGCCCTCGCCACGGCCTCGCACAGCTCGTCGACCGGGACCTCGACGGCGTCGATGGTGGCGACCCGGGTGGCGAAGTTCACCGATGCGCGCACGCCGGCCATCTTGTTGAGCTTGGCCTCCACCCGCGCTGCGCACGCCGCACACGACATGCCGGAGACGTCGAGCTGGACCCGCTGCGCCAGGTCGGAGCCCTGCACAACAGGAGTCACCACGCCAGGGTACAAGCGGGTCAGGGCATGCCGGCCACCTGCGCACGGGTCAGTACAGCGGCTACCGGCTGATGATCGGCACCAGGTAACGCGCCGCATATTCGCGCACCGCCGCGGGATCCTCGGTGTCGAGGCGGTCGGTGGGGAACACGATGATCCCGACGGCGACCCGCAACAGAATGTCGGCGATGTTGGCCAGGTCGGCGTCAGGCATCTCAGCGCCACATCGGCGCAGCGTGAGCGCGATCCCGTCGGCGAACTGGTTGATCGGGAAGGCCTGCGATCGGGAGAACATGCCCAACAGCTCGGGCTCACTTTCCACGATGCGCGAATACAGGGGTGAGTCCCGGATGAGGCGCACCCCCAGGCCGAAAGCCTCGATCACCGCCTCCTGGGGGTTGCGACCGGTAGTGGCCTGGTCCAGCGTGGTGAAGAATGACTTGCCCTCGCGCCGCACCACGGCTTCGAACAGGTCGTCTTTGCTGGGAAATCGCCGGTAGATGGTGCTCCGGCTGACACCGGCCCGGGCTGCGATGTCTTCGATGTTGGCGCGGCGAACCCCGTAGGTTTCGAACACCGCCCGAGCGGTGTCCAGGATGTTGCGGTCGAGGTCGGTCTCTGTGGACTTGGCAGGCATGGCTGTGCCTCCTCCCTTCCGCACCGGGTTGGCTGTGGCGGTCACCACAGCAGTCGACCTACGCCGCTGTCCTGGGGTACCTTTGAAACAAAGGTACAGTTTTGTGTCTGTGCTTCACAACTGGACTGGGGGGTCCTGATGACTGCTGAACTCGGGTTTGGCTTCGATACCGGCGTGCGCGAAGCGACGCCCATGGTGATCGACGACGTCGACGACACCGCGGTGCTCGGTCCGGACTCGCTGATCTGGAAGTTCTACGGAGACCACCGCACCCAACTCTTCGGATTCCAGCGGGTCGCCGGTACCGAGAATTGCATCGAGCAACTCGGCCAGGGTGTGCTGGACCATTCGGTGATCTTCAGCGACACCCTGGGCCGGGCGAAACGCACCGCGCCGCCGTTGATGAAAACCGTCTATTCCGAGGATCCACACGCGTGGGGCCGCACCGTGCGGGACTTCCACAAGCCGATCAAGGGCACCATCAGCGACGGCTCCCGGTATCACGCGCTCAATCCGGAGTTGTTCTATTGGGCGCACGCCACGTTCGTCGACCAGGTGCTCTACAACACCGACACTTTCATCCGGCGATTGTCGCGCGCCGAGAAGGAACAGATCTTCGAGGAAAGCAAGGTCTGGTTCAGCCTCTACGGTGTCAGTGACCGGGGCCAACCGCAGACCTATGACGAGTTCGTCGCCTACTGGGACGGCATGCTCGAGCGATTCGTGCCGCACAAGACGGTGCTGTACGGCACCGGTTACATCCGCAAAGGGATCCCGGGACCGCGCCGGATTCCGCGGCCGATCTGGAAGGTGCTGTCCGCGCCGCTGAACGCATATACCCGGCTGATCGTCGCCGGAACCTGCCCGCCGCAAATGCGCGAAGTTTGTCAGCTGGACTGGAACGCCAAGAAGGAAAAGCGATTTCAGCGGTTCGCCGCCGTGATGCGAGCGCTCAATCCGCTGTTCAACCGATTACCGCTGCGCGTGGTCTATGCGTCCTGGGCGGCGGACGCGTGGGAGCGGGTGGGGATCGACCCCCGCAAGATCAATAACCGCTGAATCCCTGGTGGCGGGTCGCCCCGGAACGCGACAGCTGCCACCCTGATGTTTCAGAGTGGTTTGCGTGGCCGACTTTTCGTTGTTGGACGTACCGAGGCGGGAACCGGTGCCGGACCCCGACGCATATCTGCGTGCCGCCATCGCCTGGCACTTCGGCGAGGAGACCGGCAGCCGGTTCTGGTTGCGCACTCGTGAGAGCTGGATTTCGATCCGCTGACCAGCCAGGCGTCGTGCGGGACTGGATCGAGGACTTGAATTTCCGTGGTGACCATGGGTCACAATGGGAGGGCACAGGTCGAACGCAACCGGGAGACGCAGCCATGAATCTGGTACAGGCGGCTCTGCAGACGGGCGTCGACCGCCTTGCCAATCCGGCGCGCACATCGGATCCCGACAAGTTGCGCAACGTGGTGGCCGGCCTGACCGTGCTGGTGACCGGTGCTTCATACGGCATCGGCGAAGCCACTGCCCGCAAACTGGCCGCGGCCGGAGCGACGGTGTTGATCGTGGCCCGGTCCGCGGAGCGACTCGACGACCTCGCCGCCGCGATCAACGCCGGGGGCGGACGGGCGGTCGCCTACCCGACTGATCTCAGTGACGAGACCGCCGTCAGCGTGCTGACCAAGCAGATCAACGAGACTCACGGACCACTGGACATCGTGGTGAGCAACGCGGGCAAGTCGCTGCGCAGGTCGCTGCAGGACCAGTACGACCGGCCGCACGACTTTCAACGCACGATCGACATCAACTACCTCGGGCCGATCTGGCTGCTGCTGGGACTGCTGCCGGCGATGCGCGAGGCGGGCGGCGGGCACGTCGTCAACGTCTCCAGTGTCGGCGTACGGGTGGTTCCCGGACCACACTGGGGCGCCTACCAGGCGTCCAAGGGAGCCTTCGACCGCTGGCTGCGCAGCGTGGCGCCCGAACTGCACGGTGACGGCGTCCGCGTGTCGACGATCTACTTCGCGCTGGTGCGCACCCGGATGATCGAGCCCACTCCGCTGCTGGGCCGGCTCCCGGCGCTGACTCCTGATGAGGCGGCCGATGCAATCGCAAAGGCCATCATCGAACGGCCCCGCACCAGCGAACCACCGTGGGTGTGGCCCGCCGAACTCGCCTCGGTACTGCTGGCCGGGCCGGCCGAAACCGCGGCCCGATTGTGGCACCGCCGGTTTACTGCACAGCCCCGTCCCGGGCTAGCGTGACGATCGTGACAGACAGCGTGCTGGGCACGGCAGCTCGTGCGGTGCTGTCGTCGGGTCTGCTCGCCCCGCCCGGGCCGCTGACGGCGCTGCGGCTGGTGCGCGAGGTCGCCCGGGGTGGCACCAACCTCTTCACGCTGCTGGCGGTTTCGGCGGCGCGGTGGCCTGACCGCACCGCGATCATCGATGACGACGGTGCGTTGAGTTACCGCGAGCTGCAGGCGATGACCGAATCGCTGGCGCGTGCGTTGTGCGACGCCGGCCTCCGGACTGGCCAGCCGGTTGGGGTCATGTGCCGCAACGGACGCAACTTCCTCGCGGCGGTGTTCGCCACCGGCCTGGTGGGCGGGGACGTGGTGCTGGTGAACACCGAATTCCGTACTGACGCGCTGGCCGGCGCATTGGACGCACATCAGATCCTGACGATGTGCTGCGACAACGAGTTTCTGCACCAGATACACCAAACCGCCGAGTCCATCACAGCAATCGACCCGCAGCAGGTCGAGCCGCGGGGCGGTCCGCGGCCCAAGGTCGCGCGGTCGGGCCGGATCATTCTGCTGACGTCGGGAACCACCGGCGTTCCCAAGGGGGTGCCGCGCACCCCGAAGGTCAGCTCCGGACTGGGTGTCGGCGTCACGGTTCTCGAGCGCACCGGGCTGCACATCGGCACCCGAATGGCCATGGCAACACCGATGTTTCACGGTCTGGGTTTCGGCATGCTGACGCTGACTGTCAGCCTGGGCGGAACTGTCCTGACCCATCGGCGCTTCGACGCTGAAGCAACTCTGGCGCAGGCATCGCTGCACCGGGCCGACGCTTTGAGTGCGGTGCCCATCATGCTGGCCCGCATCCTGGACCTGCCGGAACGAGTTCGGGCGCGAAACCCGTTGCCCTGCTTGCGAGTAGTGGTGTCCAGCGGCGACCGGCTCGATCCCGGACTCGCCCGGCGTTTCATGGATGAATACGGCGATGTGGTCTACAACTTGTACGGCTCCACCGAGGTCGGAATCGGATCTCTGGCGACACCGGCCGAGCTGCGGCGCTTCCCGGAGACCGTGGGCAGGCCCGTCGCGGGATGCCCCGTCCGCATCTACAACCGCAGCGGCAGGCCGGTCGGGCCGAGGGTTACCGGGCGGATATTCGTTGGTGGCGAACTGAATTCGGAAGGCTACATCGGCGGCGGAGCCAAGACGGTGATCGACCGGATGGCCGGCACCGGGGACATGGGCTACCTCGACGAAGCCGGCCGGCTGTACATCGTGGGCCGTGAAGACGACATGATCGTCTCCGGCGGTGAGAACGTCTATCCGCGTGCGCTGGAAAACGCGCTCGCCGGCCATCCCGACATCGCCGAGAACGCGGTGGTCGGTGTTCCCGACGAGCAGTTCGGCAAGCGCCTGGCAGCGTTCGTTGTACTGCGGCCGGACGCAGACGTAGACGAGTCCGCCCTGCGAGAGTTCCTGAAGGGCAAGGTTTCCCGCTTCGAGCAGCCTCGGGACATCAATATCGTCGACAGCATCCCGCGTAATCCCGCAGGCAAGGTGATCCGCCGGGAGTTGTCCGGGTAGCGACGGGTCAAGTCGTCAAGCGGGTTCGTCGTCGTGTTCGGGGTTGAGGAGTTTTTCGGGGTGGTGGTAGG